>CABRNM010000004.1 GCA_902472315.1 uncultured Collinsella sp. | reverse complement strand
CGAGTCCCCATACCCTCGTTCGGCCAGACGCGCCGCCGCGTTTTGTTTTTGTGCCGTATAATGTCCACTACCTATGACGCGATACAAAAGAAAGGTGTTTGCCCATGCAGGCACAGAAGGCGGAGGGAACCCGCGACCTTATCGGCGCCGAGATGCGCGCCTGGCAAAAGATGCAGCAGATTGCGGCCGGCGTGTTCGAGCCGTTTGGTTTTAAGCCCATCGAGACGCCCGCAATCGAGCAGGTGGACGTGTTTGTCCACGGTATCGGCCAGTCGACCGACGTCGTGCGCAAGGAAATGTTCCGCGTGTTTAGCGGCGCCAACCTGGAGCGCGTCTTTACCGAGGGTACCGATACCAAGCTCAAGCCCAAGCAGCGCTTGGCGCTTCGCCCCGAGGGCACGGCCGGTGTGGTGCGCGCCGTCGTGGAGAACAACCTGGTGCCCCAGGGCTCCACGCCGTTTAAGGCCTATTACGCCGAGGCCATGTTCCGTGGCGAGCGTCCCCAGAAGGGTCGCCTGCGCCAGTTCCACCAGGTGGGCATCGAGTGGCTCGGCGCTCCCGATCCGGCGGCAGACGCCGAGTGCATCATCATGCTCATGGAGTTCTACAAGCGCCTGGGCTTCGATCTGTCCAAGCTTCGCCTGCTTATTAACTCGATGGGCGATGCACAGTGCCGTCCGGCCTATCGCGAGCAGGTCAAGCAGTTTATCCTCGATCACGCCGACGAGATGTGCGATGAGTGCCGCGAGCGCGCCGAACTTAACCCACTGCGCGCCTTCGACTGCAAGAACGACCATTGCCGCGAGATCATGGCCGACGCTCCGCTGATGGGCGACAACCTGTGCGATGAGTGCCGTGAGCACTACGAGCAGGTCAAGCGCTATTTGGATGCGGCGGGTATCGAGTATGTCGAGGATCCCACCTTGGTGCGTGGCCTGGACTACTACACCCGTACTGTCTTTGAGGTTGAGGCCCCCGGCGCCGGTGTCGGCTCCATCGGTGGCGGCGGCCGCTACGACGGCCTGGTCGAGCTCGAGGGTGGCAAGCCCACGGCGGGCGTCGGCTTTGCCGTCGGTTTTGAGCGCGCCCTCCTGGCCCTGCAGGCCTTTGGCAGCGATTTGGGTGCCGATGAGGCTCCGTGCGTCTATGTCGCCAACGCCGGCAAAGAGCTGCGCCAGAACGTCTTTGCCATCACGCAGGAGCTTCGCGCCGCAGGCATCGTGACCGAGGCCGACTATCAGGGCCGTTCGCTCAAGGCTCAGTTTAAGCAGGCCGATAAGGTAGGCGCCAAGCTCATCTTGGTCCTGGGTGGCGACGAACTTGCCGCCGGCAAGGTCAAGGTGCGCGACATGGAGAGCCACGAAGAGGTCCTTGCCGATCTGGCCAACGTCGTCGAGGCGGTTCGCGAGCGCCTGTAGTGCATCTTTTTGAGCTGCGGGCCCGCTAACATGTCCCGCTTGCGCCGAGCGATTGTTACGGGGGTGTTTCGCATTTATGCGTAATGCCCCCGTTTGTGTATGCCGTCCACCGAGAAATGCGACCATTTAGAGCAAAAACCCTTGCAATGCAGAAAATACTTTTGTGTGGTAAAGCGCAATCAGTGTCGAAAGTATTTCTCAAGCGCCTATAATGAATACCGCATGTTACGTGCATAGAAGGAGGAATGGGAGGAAACGTGGCTGAGAACCTAAGCAACCAGTCTGTACCCGAAGCCGCGGCGCGCGTCGCTGCCGTGGTCAACCGCCTCGTTAACCGAATCGGCTCGAATGCCGAGTCCAGGGAGCGTCTCGCCGAGATCGAGATCCCCGAGGAGCTGCGCGACAATCTGGCGTTGTTCCTGCGCCTGGAGCGTCGTGTGCTTAGCGAGTATGATCCTGAGATCGCGGACCTGTTCGACAAGATTTTGACAGCCGAGATTGTGGCCAATGCTGGCAACCCCGGTAGCCGCGCTGCCGACGAGTCCGTTGACGAACAGGGCGTGCCCACTGCCGACGAGCCCACCGCCGTGGCGTTTCGCGAAGTCGTCGATTTGATTGACAGCCTGCCGCTTGATAAGCAGCAGGTCATCGTTCGCGCCTTTACGAGCTTCTTCCACCTGGCAAACCTGTCGGAGGAGAACTACCGCGTGGCGCAGCTGCGCGAGCGCGAGGCCGGTGCGTCGACCGATACCGAGGTCGATCCCGCCAACGAACTCACCGTCGCCTATCACCAGTTGGTAAACGAGATGGGCGTCGAGGGTGCCAATGAGCTGCTCGGCAAGCTCGAGTTCCACCCTGTCTTTACCGCACATCCCACCGAGGCCCGTCGTAAGGCCGTCGAGGGCAAGATTCGCCGTATCTCCAACCTGCTGGAGGAGCGTCCGCGTCTGGGCGGCTCCGACCTGGTGGAGAACGAGCGCCATATGCTGCAGGAGATCGACGCCCTGGTGCGTACGAGCCCCATCGCGCTCAAGAAGCCCACGCCGGTCGAGGAAGCCGATACCATCATCGACATCTTCGATAACACGCTGTTTGACGTCATCCCCGTCATCTATCGTCGCTTTGACGACTGGGTGCTGGGCGACAAGGCCGGTACTGTGCCGCCGCTGTGCCCGGCGTTCTTCCATCCCGGCAGTTGGATCGGTTCCGACCGCGACGGTAACCCCAACGTCACCGCCAAGGTGAGCCGTGAGGTCGCCGCCAAGTACTTTACGCACATGGTGCTCAAGCTCGAGGACAAGTGCCGCCGCATCGGCCGCAACCTCACGCTCGAGGCCACCTACAGCAAGCCTTCTGCCGAGCTCATTAACCTGTGGAACCATCAGGTCGAGATGAGCCCTCGTTACACGGCCCGCGCCGAGCTGATCTCCGAGCACGAGCCGCATCGCGCCGTCATGCTCGTCATGGCCGACCGCCTGAACGCCACCGTGCGCCGCATCACCGACACCATGTACCACAGCGCCGACGAGTTCCTGGATGACCTGCGCGTCGTCCAGCGTTCGCTTGCTGCCTGCGGTGCCGTCCGTGCCGCCTACGGTCCGGTCCAAACCATCATCTGGCAGGTCGAGTCCTTCGGCTTCCATATGGTCGAGATGGAGTTCCGTCAGCACTCCGTGGTGCACGCCCGCGCCCTCAAGGATATCCACGAGAACGGTATCCATGGCGACCTGCAGCCCATGACGCGCGAGGTCATCGATACCTTCCGCGCTATCGGTTCCATCCAAAAGCGCTACGGCAAGAAGATGGCGCACCGCTACATCATCTCGTTCACCAAGAGCGCCCAGCATGTGGCTGACGTCTTTGAGCTGGCCCACCTGTCCTTTGCGCACGAGGAGGATGTCCCCGAGCTCGACGTGATCCCGCTGTTCGAGCAGCTCGAGGACCTCGAGGGCTGCGTTGACGTGCTCGACCAGATGCTTACGCTGCCCGTGGTGCAGAAGCGCCTTGCCCAGACCAACCGCCGCATGGAGGTTATGCTGGGCTACTCCGATTCCTCCAAGGACGCCGGTCCTACCACGGCCATGCTCGCGCTGCACTCCGCGCAGGAGCGCATCGCCAAGTGGGCCGAGAAGAACAATATCGACCTGGTGCTCATGCACGGTCGCGGCGGTGCCGTGGGCCGTGGCGGCGGCCCGGCCAACAAGGCCGTGCTGGCGCAGCCCAAGGGTTCGGTCAACTGCTTCTTTAAGCTCACCGAGCAGGGCGAGGTCATCTTTGCCCGTTACGGCAACCGCACGCTGGCTCAGCGCCATGTTGAGTCCGTTGCCGCCGCAACGCTTTTGCAGTCGGCCCCGAGTGTCGAGAAGACCAACACCGAGACCACGCAGAAGTTCTGGGGTATGGCCGAGAAGCTCAACACCGCAAGCCACGAGCGCTATCTGGACCTGCTGAACACCGAGGACTTTACACCGTGGTTCTCGACCGTGACGCCGCTGACCGAGGTCGGTCTGCTGCCGATCGGCTCGCGTCCCGCCAAGCGCGGCTTGGGTGCCAAGTCGCTCGACGACCTGCGTACCATTCCGTGGATCTTCAGCTGGAGCCAGGCGCGCATTAACCTGGCCGCTTGGTACGGCCTGGGCACCGCCTGCGAGCAGCTTGGCGATCTTGACCAGCTCAAGGCTGCCTACCAGGAGTGGCCGTTCTTCCGCACGTTCATCGACAACATCGAGATGTCGATCGCTAAGACCGATCAGCGCATCGCCAAGATGTATCTGCAACTGGGCGACCGCGATGATTTGTCCGAGAAGGTCTTCACCGAGATGCAGCTCACGCGTAAGTGGGTCCTTGCCATCGTCGGTGACGAGTGGCCGCTGCAGCGTCGTCGCGTGCTCGGTTGCGCCGTCCGCGTGCGTAACCCCTACGTTGACGCCCTGTCCATCGCCCAGGTCCGCGCCCTTCGCGAGGTGCGTATGAACCAGGACGAGATGGCCGAGGAGAAGAAGGCCGAGTACATGAGCCTGATTCTTTCGACTGTGACCGGCGTCTCGGCAGGTTTGCAGAACACGGGGTAATCGATAGCCCTGTGGCTCTCACCGGGACCCGATGGGTTTCCCTCTGAATGCGTCCTCGCACTTGAAGCCCCCTTATCCTGCTCCTTCGGAGCTGCGGATAAGGGGGCTTCGTGCTGCGGAGTGCATTCAGAGGGAAAACCATCGGGTCCCTTTGTCCTCGGTCTTCAGGAATTAAAGCTGAAGGGAATAAGGCGCGCTTCGCGCGTTTTGGATGGGGTCTATCCCGGTGGCGCATTTGGCGCTTCTCGCCTTACGACTGTAGCGGCTGCGGTTCCGTTTGGGATTGCGGCCGTTTTGTTGTGGGTCAAATATGAACGTTGTGTTAATGAGTCGGTGGACGGTGGTGTTTTTCGGTGAGCGGCGTATCCTTCCAACGGTTTATCTAGTGTGTCAGTTGAAAGGAAGAGGGCGCTCGTCATTGTTTGAATGTGAACTGCCGTTTGACCACAAGACGTTGCATCTGGAGCTCGAGGATAAGAACTTCGCGGGTGTGATGGAAGGTCATCAAAACGAGTTTAAGACCACGAAATCGCAGGAAGAGCTGGTAGAGGAGTCGCTTGCCAACCCTTATGGCTCGCCTTCGCTCGAGGAGCTTTGTGCTGGCAAGAAGGATATCGTCATCATTAGCTCCGATCATACGCGTCCCGTTCCCTCGCGAGTGACGATGCCTATTCTGCTGCATCACATCCATTCTGCTGCGCCCGAGGCTCGCGTGCGTATTCTGGTTGCTACGGGTATGCATCGTCCGTCGACGCACGAGGAGCTCGTCAATAAGTATGGCGAGGAGATCGTTGCCAACGAGGAAATCGTTATGCACGTCGCGACTGACGACAGCATGATGAAAAAGATCGGCACCCTGCCTTCTGGCGGCGAGTGCATCATCAATAAGATTGCTGCCGATTGCGATCTGCTGCTTGCCGAGGGCTTCATTGAGCCGCACTTCTTTGCCGGTTTCTCTGGTAGCCGCAAGTCCGTCCTGCCTGGCATTGCCAGCTACAAGACCATCATGTACAACCACAACGGCCAGTTCGTGAACGATTCTCATTCGCGTGCCGGCAACCTGTGCCATAACCACGTGAGCGAGGACATGTTTGCCGCTGCCGAGATGGCTCACCTTGCCTTTGTGCTGAACGTGGTGCTCAACGGCAAGCATGAGGTCATTGGTTCCTTTGCCGGCGACATCCACAAGGCACACGAGGCTGGCTGCGAGTTTGTGAAGAGCCTTGCCGGCGTTGAGCCCGTCGAGTGCGAGATTGCCATCACCACCAACGGCGGCTACCCGCTCGACCAGAACATCTACCAGGCTGTGAAGGGCATGTGCGCTGCCGAGGCCACGCTTCCCGAGGGCGGCGTGATCATCGACGTCGCCGGTTGCGCCGACGGTCACGGCGGCGAGGGCTTCTATCACAACATCGCCGACAACGATCCGGCAGAGTTTGAGCGCGCCTGCATCGACCGTCCTAAGGACGAGACCCTGCCCGACCAGTGGACGAGCCAGATTTTCGCCCGCATCCTGGCGCATCACCCTGTGATTATGGTCACCGACCTGTGTGATCACCAGATGCTCAAGGATATGCACATGACGCCGGTCAACACTATCGAGGAGGCGCTCAAGCTCGCCTTTGAGATGAAGGGTGCCGATGCCAAGGTGGCCGTCATTCCTGATGGCCTGGGCGTTGTCGTCGCTCAGCACTAGTACGCGGCCTAAACGAATCGTTTATAACCGACAAGAAAGATAAGGTTTTATGCTTACCAAACTCCTCTGCGAATTCGGCGCAACGGCCCTCATGATCATCTTTGGCGTGGGCGTGCACTGCGATACCGTGCTTAAGGGCACCAAGTATCAGGGCTCCGGCCACATGTTTGCCATCACCACCTGGTCTTTTGGCATCTCGGTTGCTCTGTTTATCTTTGGCGGCGCCGTGTGCATGAACCCCGCCATGGTGCTTGCCCAGTGCATCGTCGGCCTGGTGCCGTGGAGCAGCTGCATCCCCTTCATGATTGCCGATATGCTCGGTGGCTTTGCGGGTGCCGTGATCGCGTGGCTTATGTATGCCGATGAGTTCAAGGCTTCCGATGGTGTCGTCGATCCCATTGCCCAGCGCAATATCTTCTCGACCAACCCCACCACCGAGGGTACGAACTATGCCCGCAACTTCTTCTGCGAGGCTATCTGCACTTTTGTGTTCATCAGCGCCATCCTTGCTGCTGCTAACCGTGCTGGCGAGAACGTCCTGATGCTCGCCATCTGCGTCGGTCTGATCGTTTGGGCTGTTGGCATGGGCATGGGCGGCATCACCGGCTTCGCCATGAACCAGGCTCGTGACCTTGGTCCTCGCATGGCCTATCAGGTGCTGCCGATCAAGAACAAGGCTGACAACAACTGGAAGTATGGCCTGCTCGTTCCTGGTATCGCGCCGTTTGTCGGTGCCGCTCTGGCTGCACTGTTTGTGCATGGTTTCTTGGGCATGTTCTAGTTCAAGGCTACATAGTTGTCCGCCGTCCGCATGGGGTAACTTCCCAGCGCGTCCTCGGACATGAAAGAACCCCCGCTGCGCACTTCGTGCGGCGGGGGTTCTTTCGTCCTGCGGAATGCGCTGGGAAGTTACCCCATGCGGACAGCTGCGGGATCTTGGCCGCGTTGGAACAAGCAGCCCAACATATAAATCTGAATTTGGATTTGGATGGGAGGGGCTTGTTGCTGTTGGGGGCGGTGAAGCGCGAGTGACACTTTGGGATGCGTGGTGCCTTGGGGTGGGGCAGTGCTTTGGGATGAGGGTTCTGTCTAGCCGAAGAGGGGTTTTATGGCTGATAGGTAGTCTTTGGCTACTTCGGCCTTATCTGCTTGGAAGTTGTGCCAGGCCCACCATTGAACCATTCCTACGAAGCTTGAGGCTATGTGGTGTAGTAAGAAGCTGCGGTCCATGGTGCCGGCGGGGCCTGCGGGGTCGGCGGAGACGGTTTCGGCTGCTCGTGACATGATGGTCTTGCGTAAGCAGTCGGCGAAGACGCGTGAGCCGGCGCCGGCTACGAGGGCTCGAACGCCCTGGCGGCGCTCCCAGAGGTTGTTGAGGATATGCTCGACCTGCACGAGTGGGTCGTCGAGCGGTGTGCCATCGTCGTCGAGGGCGTGGGTGCAGATGTCGCTCACGAGCTCGGACAGTAGGTCGTCCTTGCTCTTAAAGAGACCGTAGAATGTCGCACGGCCTACGTGAGCGCGCGCGATGATGTCGCCGACGGTAATCTTGCCGTAGTCCTCCTCGCGAAGGAGCTCGGAAAACGCCGTGACAATAGCGGCGCGGCTTTTGGTTTTGCGGGCATCCATGGCTATGCATCCACGTGAACAAGCAGGCAACGGAGCGTGCCGGAGCAGCCCTCGTAGGGGCGCTTACCGGCGCCGTAGCCGACGGCTTCGATACGATAGCGGGCCGGCAGTTGGTCGGACGTACGCAGCGCGGTGACGATGGCGGCGCCCGTGGGCGTCACGAGCTCGCCAGCGACTGGTGCAGGCATGAGGGCGATATTGCCCGCCTGGCACAGGTTGACGACAGCGGGGACGGGAATGGGCATAAGGCCGTGGGCACAGTGGATGGTTCCGTGGCCCTCGGAGAGCGACTCGACAACGATGTCCTCAATACCCAGGTCATCGAGGCAAATGGCGACAGAGCAGACGTCGACGATGGAATCGACGGCGCCTACCTCGTGGAACATGACGGTCTCGGGCGTTTTGCCGTGGGCCTTGGCCTCGGCGGCGGCGAGTGCGGTAAAGATGGCGAGCGCACGACGCTTAGCGCCATCGCTTAGCTGCGAGCCGTCGATGATGGCGGTGACGTCCGCCAAAGAACGATGGTGATGGTGGTGGGCGTGATGATGGCCCTCGTGGCCATGGCCGTGGGTCTCATGATCATGCTCATGGCAGTGTTCGTGCTCGCCATGGTCATGATGGTGGTGCTCATGCTCGTGCGTGTGCTCGGCAGCTGCTTCGTTGCCGTAGAGCCAGGCCATATCGTGATCGTGGTTCTCGAGCTCCTCTGCAAGCTGGACGTCGAAATCGCAGGCGTCGATGCCATGCTTGTTTACTCGCGTCACGGCGATCGAAAAGCCGTCGACCGGCAGCGTGGCGAGCTGTTCGCGCAGGTGCTCCTCGCTGGCGCCCAGGTCGAGCAGGGCCGCGACGGTCATATCGCCGCTGATGCCCGAGGTGCCGTCGATGATAAGCGTGTGCTGATGGTTGGACATGGAATGCTCCTTAACGGGCGCGGGATGTGCCGGCGCTCAGATGATTGATAAGACTTGCCTGGTAGGCGGCGCCGAAGCCGTTGTCGATGTTGACGACTGAAACGCCGCTGGCGCAGGAGTTGAGCATGGCGAGCAGCGCGGCTACGCCACCAAAACTCGCGCCATAGCCCACGCTGGTGGGAACGGCGATGACCGGACAGCTCACCAGACCGCCGATAACGCTCGCCAGCGCGCCCTCCATGCCGGCGATGGCGATGACCACCTGCGCCTGGGCAAGTTCCTCGGCGTGCGCGAGCAGGCGGTGCAGGCCGGCGACACCTACGTCGTAGAGGCGGTCGACCTCGTTGCCGTAGAACTCGGCCGTCAACGCGGCTTCCTGTGCGACGGGCAGGTCGCTCGTGCCGGCGCAGGCGACGACGATGCGTCCGTTGCCGGTAGGGGAGGGCTTACCGCCCACGAGGGCGAGCTGGGCGTCCGGGACATATCCCAGGTCAATGCCGTTGCCGAGAAGCTCAGCGGTGCGCGCGGCTTTTTCGGCATCCAGGCGCGTGACCAGGATGCGCTCCTGGCCGGCATCGCGCAGCGCTTCGATAATGGCGGCAATCTGCTCGGCGGTTTTACCGGCACCGTAGACAACCTCGCCGGCTCCCTGGCGCACCCCGCGCGAAAGATCGAGCTGCGCAAAACCCAGATCGGCGGTCGGCGCCGTCTGGATGCGCGTGAGGGCATCGGCAGGGGTGACTGATCCGCCGGCAACATCGCTCAGCAGCTGCTCAAGATCTCGCTTATCCATATATGTTCCCTTCGACGGCGCAAAGTCTAGCACTCAAAAGGTATTTTTCCGAACACTAAGACAAAATTGTTCGGAAACTATAGGACAGACTGATTCAATTGTTGGGCGAACTTGCTAGTCGCGCAGGATGATGTCCATGGCGAGCATCAGGTTGCGCTCGTCGATGGCAAACGGGGCGGCTTCGCGCGTCTTGGGCTTGGCGCAAAACGCGATGCCCGTGCCCGCGGCCTGAATCATGGGGATGTCGTTGGCGCCGTCGCCGATTGCCACGGTGTGTGCCATATCGACGCCGCACTCAACCGCCCAATCCAGCAGCTGGATGAGCTTGGATTCCTTGGTCACAATGTCTGTCGCCAGCTTGCCGGTGAGCTTGCCGTCCACGACCTCCAGGCGGTTAGCGAGGCAAAAGTCGATGCCCGCGGCGGCCACGATCTTGTCGGCGACCTCGTGAAAGCCGCCGCTTACCACGCCGACCTTCCAGCCCTTGCTGTGTGCCGAGCGCACAAGCTCTAGCGCGCCGGGGGTAAATGTCACGCGCTCAAAGGTGCGCTCGAATACGCTCTCGTCCAGGCCGGCGAGCAGCCCCACGCGTTCCTCGAGTGCTTGCTTAAAGTCTAGCTCGCCGCGCATGGCGCGCTCGGTGATCTGTGCCACCTGCTCGCCCACGCCGGCCTCTTCGCCCAACAGGTCGATGACCTCTTGGTTGATGAGCGTGGAGTCGATATCCATAACGATGAGGCGTGCGGTCATGACGGGCCTTTCCGAGTGCAGTTGTATTGGGGCACATTGTCGCACGCCGTGCGCCTGGGCGACGGCTGCGGTGCGTCAATTGTTTCGTCTCCGTCAAGTCTTTGGGCAGGAGCTACTTTTTCGCGGTACATCGACACAGGTGCGATAAGATAGAACGCCATGTCTGGCTGCGCGGTTTACGCAGGCTGGGCAAATCTGTACGACGCCGCCCGGAACGACACGGGGCGGCACAGATCCATAAAGGAGGATCACTGGTATGAGCCAGACCCGTCCCATCGATGAGCATTCCATGCACACCCGTACCTGCGGCGAGCTTCGCTTCGAGAACGTGGGCGAAGAGGTCACCCTCACCGGTTGGGTGAGCCGTCGCCGCGACCACGGCGGCCTTATCTTCTGCGACCTTCGCGACCGCGAGGGCATCACGCAGCTCACCTTCGACCCCGAGCACTCCGATGGCGATGCCTTTAAGATCGCCGAGACCATGCGTCCCGAGTGGCCCATCAAGATTCACGGCGTCGTGCGCTCCCGTGGCGAGGAGACCACCAACGCCAAGCTCGCGACCGGCGAGATTGAGGTCTTGACCGACCATGCCGAGGTGCTCAACACGTCCGTCACCCCGCCGTTCCAGATCGAGGACGGCATCGAGACCAGCGAGGATACCCGCCTGCGCTATCGCTATCTGGACCTCCGTCGTCCCGAGATGATGGCCAACCTCAAGCTGCGCTCCGACTTTACCTTTGCCATTCGCGAGGCGCTGCACAACCGTGAGTTCATGGAGGTCGAGACGCCCTCCCTGTTTAAGTCCACGCCCGAGGGCGCCCGCGACTTCATCGTTCCCAGCCGTATTCAGCCGGGCAACTTCTACGCCCTGCCGCAGTCCCCGCAGCTCCTGAAGCAGCTGCTCATGGTCGGTGGCGTCGAGCGCTACTACCAGGTTGCCAAGTGCTTCCGCGACGAGGACTTGCGTGCCGACCGTCAGCCCGAGTTCACCCAGGTCGATATCGAGATGTCCTTCGTGGACCAGAACGACGTTATGAGCGCGCTCGAAGAGGTTCTTGCCGATGCCTTCGGCCGCATGGGCGTCGAGATGCCCACGCCGCTGCGTCGCATGAACTACTGGGAAGCCATGGACACCTATGGCTCCGACAAGCCCGATACCCGCTATGGCATGCACCTGGTCGACCTGACCGACATCTTTGCCAACTCCAAGTTCAAGGTCTTTGCGACTGCCGCAAACGAGGAGGGCTCTGTCGTCAAGGCCATTAACGCCAAGGGCGCCGGTGCCTGGGCACGTGCCAAGATCGACAAGCTCGCCGGCGTGGCTTCCACGTTTGGCGCCAAGGGCCTGGCCTGGATCGCCTTCCGTGAGGACGGCTCCATCAACAGCCCCATCGTCAAGTTCTTCTCGGACGAGGAGATGGCGGCTCTGCGCGAGCGCATGGACGTCGAGCCCGGCGACCTTGTGATGTTCGCCGCCGGCCCGCGCCTGCTCTCCGACGAGATCCTGGGCGGCATGCGTTCCCACATGGCCAATGCGCTCGAGATCAAGCGCGAGGGTCACGACTTCCTGTGGGTCGTCAACTTCCCGCTGTTCCATTGGGACGAGGATCGCAAGGCCTATGCCGCCGAGCACCAGCCGTTCACTCTGCCGACCGAGACCGACATCGCCAAGATCGAGGCCGACCCGTTGGCAGCCGGTTCCTGCACCTACGACTTTGTCATGGACGGCTTTGAGGCCGGCGGCGGCGGTATGCGTATCCACAACGCCGAGATGCAGATGTCTATGCTCAAGCTCCTGGGCTTTACCGAGGAGCGCGCCGAGTCGCAGTTCGGCTTCCTCATGGAGGCTCTCAAGTTTGGTGCGCCCCCGATGGGCGGTTTTGCTCTGGGCCTGGACCGCGTGTGCATGCTGCTCACCGGCTCCGACTCCATCCGCGACGTCATGGCGTTCCCCAAGACGGCCAGCGGCTCCGACCTCATGTCGGGTGCCCCGAGTGCCGTTTCCGGCGCCCAGCTCAAGGACGTCAGCCTGCGCCTGATGTAGGCGAGCGGCTATATATTGCCCGTAACGAGGGAAGGACGCGTGCCTTCCCTCGTTTTTTGTGGGACGGGGGTGCGCCGGTAACGTACAATAACTACCACGTGGCTGGGTTTTGCCGGCCGAATGTGCGATGTCGTGGGAGGGGACATGGTCGAGTTTACAAAGACGATTAAAGATCCGTTGGGACTGCATGCCCGCCCGGTTGCGCTGCTCTATGACATCATTGCCAAGCATCGTAGCGACGTGTCGGTCAGCATCGGCGACCGCCATACCGACGGTCGCGACGTTATGGGCCTCATGGCTCTCTACGGCGAGTGCGGCGAGGATATCGTGTTCCGCGTTTCGGGCGTAGACGAGGCCTCGTGCGTCACGTCGATCAGAAACCTCTCGCTCTAACCGCAACAATATGGTAAGGGGACGGTCCCTTTGTCGCATTCATTGGTTTCAAGAGGCGCAGCAAAGAGATAGTCTTTGCCGCGCCTTTTTGTTTCGTATAGGAAACTTTTTCGAAATCTGAATGGGGACCCTTTCCAAAAAGTTAACCGCGTGCTAGTTTACTAAAGCGAACATAGACGTGGTTAACTTTTATCGCGTCGATGTTGAGGACGAACTGACGTTAGGAGCAACTCATGTCTTGCGGACCGCAGATGCCGGCCATGCCGCTTTCGATGGTAAAAGCGGGCGAAACCGTGCGCGTGTCTCGTGTAAAGGGCAATGAGGATATGAAGCACCACCTCAAGGACCTCGGCTTTGTCGAGGGCAACGAAATCCACGTGGTGAGCTCGAGTGGTGCCAATATCATCGTCACGGTGCTGGGCGCACGCTTTGGCATCGATTCCAAGGTCGCCATGCACATCATGACCGTCGGTTAGTCTGCAGCATTTCATAAAAACCGAAAGGGGGACAAGAGGATGAAGACGTTGGGTGACGTTAAGGTGGGCGAGAGCTCCACCATCGTCAAACTTCACGGTGAGGGTGCGCTTCGCCGCCACCTTATGGACCTGGGGCTCATCAAGGGCACTTCGTTCAAGGTCGTGAAGGTTGCACCGCTCGGTGATCCGGTCGAGATCAACGTGCGCGGCTACGAGCTTTCCATCCGCAAGGAGGAGGCGGCCGTCGTCGAGGTCCAGTAAGGGCTCACGACGTATATTTCTGCAGATAAAGTTAGGTATTTCTAACTTAATGCTGCAACTTTGAAGCACATTATCCAGCCTGCGTGGAGAAGGCAGCGCGGGCACACAAGGAAGAAGGATTGAATGGCGGATTCTCAGATCCACGTCGCGCTGGCGGGCAACCCCAACTGCGGCAAGACCACGCTTTTCAACCTGATCACCGGCGCCAACGGCTACGTTGGCAACTGGCCCGGCGTCACGGTTGAGAAAAAGGAAGCCAAGCTCCTAAGCGACAAGAACGTTACCATTACGGACCTCCCCGGCATCTACTCGCTTTCCCCCTACAGTCCCGAGGAGCAATGCTCGCGCGATTACCTCATGAGCGGCGAGCCCGATGTCGTCGTTCAGGTGGTTGATGCCACCAACCTGGAGCGCAACCTGTACCTGGCGCTTCAGGTTATCGAGACCGGCCTGCCCGTGGTCGTCGCCCTCAACATGGCCGATTTGGTCGAGAAGAACGGTGACAAGATCGACACGGATAAGCTCTCCAAGAAGCTCGGCTGCCCGGTCATGATGATCTCGGCCCTTAAGAACAAGGGCATCAAGGAGCTGTTCGAGCAGGTCAAGAAGTCCGCTGCTTCCAAGGGCCAGGTGCCGGAGCACAAGTTCGACTCCTCCATCGAGGACGTTCTGGACCACATCGAGAACAATCTGCCTGCGAGCGTTCCCGCCAACAAACGCCGCTACTACGCTGTCAAGCTGTTTGAGCGTGACGCAGACGCCTGCAAGCTCATCAACCTCACCAAGGAGAAGGCTGCTCGCGTGGAGGAGCTGGTCGCCCGGTGCGAGCAGGACTGCGACGACGATGCCGAGTCCATCATCACCGGTGAGCGCTATGGCGTCATCGCGCACATCATCGATGAGTGCCTCACCAAGGCCCCGGCCAAGATGAGCACCTCCGAGAAGATCGACCGCGTGGTTACCAACCGTATCCTGGGCCTGCCGATCTTTGTGGTCATCATGTTCTGCGTGTACTACATCGCCGTTTCTACCTTGGGCGGCACGGTGACCGACTTCACCAACGATCAGCTCTTTGGCACCGACGGTTGGTATGTGCTCGGCCAGGGTCGCGACGCCTACGATGCAGCCGTCGAGGCTGCGGGCGACGATGCCGACTCGGTTGACCCGGCGCAGTATGGCCCCTATGTCCCCGGCATCACCACCGTGGTGCACGACGCCCTTGTGGCGGGTGGCACCGAGGACGGCGGCCTGGTCGATTCGCTGGTCTGCGACGGCATCGTCGGCGGCCTGGGTGCCATCTTCGGCTTCGTGCCCCAGATGTTCCTGCTCTTTGTGATGCTGTCCTTCCTGGAGGATTGCGGCTACATGGCCCGCGTCGCCTTCATCATGGACCGCGTGTTCCGCCGCTTTGGCCTATCCGGTAAGTCCTTTATCCCCATGCTCGTGTCCTCGGGTTGCGGCGTCCCCGGCGTCATGGCCACCAAGACCATCGAGAACGAGAAGGACCGCCGCATGACGGTCATGACCACCACGTTTATTCCCTGTGGTGCCAAGCTGCCGATCATCGCCTTGCTCATGGGTTCCATCATCGGCGATTCTTCCACCACCGCCGCGTGGATCAGCCCGCTCTTCTACTTCCTGGGCGTCTTTGCCGTCATCGCCTCGGGCCTCATGCTCAAGAAGACCAAGCTCTTCGCCGGTCGCCCGACGCCGTTTGTTATGGAGCTTCCTGCCTACCACTTCCCGGCGATCCGTTCCTGGGCGCTGCATGTGTGGGAGCGCTGCTGGGCCTTTATCAAGAAGGCCGGCACGGTCATCTTCGCGTCCACTGTCGTGGTTTGGTTCCTGTCCAACTTTGGTAGCTACAACGGTTCCTTTGGCTTCCTGCCTGCGATGGACGGCATTCCCGAGGAGTTTATGGACTACTCCGTGCTTGCCATGCTCGGCAACCTGGTCGCTTGGATCTTCGCCCCGCTCGGCTTTAGCACCTGGCAGGCTACTGCACTGACCGTCTCGGGCCTTGTCGCCAAGGAGAACGTCGTCGCCACCGCCGGTTCGCTGCTGTCCGTGGCCGACGCCGCCGAGACCGACCCGAGCCTGTGGTCCGCGTTTGCCGGCATGTTCCCCACCATGGGCGCTTGCGTGGCCTTCGGTGCCTTCAACCTGCTGTGCGCCCCGTGCTTTGCCGCCATGGGCACTATCCGCAACCAGATGGACTCGGGCAAATGGACTGCGATTGCCATCGGTTACGAGTGCGCCTTCGCTTGGGTTATCGGCCTGTTCATCAACCAGTTCTACAACCTGCTTGTTCTCGGACAGTTTGGTATCTGGACGATTGTGGCCATTGTGTTGCTCGTTGCGATGCTCTTCCAGATTTTCCGTCCCATGCCTAAGTTTGCTTGGACGGACGAGGACGAGACCAACACCGCTTCCGCCGCAGTTTCCGCTTAAGTCCGAATAAGGATTAACCCCTTTCCACGAGCCCGGGTGTCCCAGCGACCCCGGGCTTTTTGTGCATGGGAGACAGATTACTTTGTCCCAGAAGTTAAGATGTGGCGTTTCCGCAGATAAAACCGACCAAAATAAACCTGTCCCTTTTTGGTAGGTGGAGAATAGGATAAAGTAAGTGGTGGTTAACTAGAGGAGGCTTGCTATGGCACCTATCGATATTGTTGTACTGGCTGTTATCGGTATTGCGTTTGTTGCCGTGTGCGTGCGCATCTACCGCAAGGGCACCTGCGCCGACTGCGCTCAGGGTGGCGTTTGCACGGGGCATTGCTCCAACAAAAAGACGTGCGCTGCACTTAAGGGCGTAGACAAAATCGCCGAAGACTTGGGTCGCGGTATCAAATAAGGTCCGGACATCCAAGCGCTCCGCGGGCATCCGTTCGCGGGGCGCTTTGTGCATTTGAGGGAGAGCACGGCGAGTCGAAGAGTATTTTTGGGGTATCGTTAACTGGACTATTAATTGGCAACTTATCTATAACGGAGTAACCGCATGAGCGCTCGCGTAACCATGAAGGACATAGCCGCCGAGCTTGGCGTTTCCATCAATACCGTGCACAAGGCTCTGACGGGAAAGGCCGGCGTGAGCGAATCCGTGCGCGCCAAGGTGAACGCTAAGGCCGAGGCCATGGGCTATCACCGCAACACAAGTGCCTCAAGCCTACGCCGCAAGGATATCAATCTGGTGTTTTGCCTGCCCCGCGCATCGCGCGAGGGAGCGTACTTTTTCCGTTACCTGTGGGAAGGCTGCAATCGCTTTGAACAGGAGGTCATCGACCGGGGCATTACGGTTGAGCGCGTTGAATTTGGCGTGGGCGGCTACGCTGATGCACTCGAGCAAATCGACGAGCGTCTGCAGGTGGGCGAGAA
Source organism: uncultured Collinsella sp. (assembly GCA_902472315.1). Classification (GTDB taxonomy): domain Bacteria; phylum Actinomycetota; class Coriobacteriia; order Coriobacteriales; family Coriobacteriaceae; genus Collinsella. The sequence continues at coordinate 96,080 of CABRNM010000004.1, read as the reverse complement.
GATTGATGGCTTGCTCGCCTATGCGCCGGGCGACGATCGTGCGACTGAGCTTTTGGGGCAGATCGCCGAGGCGGGCGTGACGATTGAGCTTGTCGACGGCGACCGTCCGCATTTGAATCGTTTGGGTGCGAGCTTGGCCGATTATTCGACGGCAGGCAGCCTTATGGCCGAGCAGGCGGCAAACCTGGTCCATGCTTCTGGGGCCGACGCCCGCGTGCTCCTTTTGACGGGCGACCCATATACCGATTCACACTATCTAACCGCCCGTGCCTTCCACAATTATCTGCGCGAACGAGATATTCCATGGCAGGTCGAGGACCTTGCCGGTGCCCATGCGCAAGTCAAACAGCTCAAGCATGAGCTCGAAAAGCGCTTGAGTGCGCCGGACGCCCCTGAGCTCATTTGTAGCGTTTTTGCCGTTGGTTCCGAAGTGGTTGCCGACGCGCTCGTCTCGACCGGCAAGGCCGGTCGGGTCATGGTGATCGGCAACGACCTGTTTCCCGAAAGCGCCCTGGCCTTGCGCCGCGGTATCTTTACCAATATTGTCTATAAGGACCCGACGAGCCTGGCGTATCGCGGCGCCAAGACACTGGGCGATTATTTGCTGTGGGGAAGGACCCCGACGGAGCCCGTCCAGAAGGGCGCCGTCGAGATGGTATTTGCCAGCAATGTCGACCGCTACTGCGAACTTGCGGGTATTTAGCCGATTGAGCAGGTACCCCCTCTTGCGACGTGCATTTTTGGGAGTATTCAGCATTGGCATGCCCTGAATGAGGTGCAGAACGACTGTTTTAAGTGCCCCCGATGGCGTAATTTGCCATCGGGGGCACTTTTTATGCCGATCGGGCGCTATCTGCGTTCCAAATAGGACGCTGAGGATGGCGCACGGCGCGCTCCAATGCTGAATACTCCCAAAAATGTACGTCGGGACATGACCCACCTGAGCAAAAGCGCTCAAGTTCGGTGTTCGGGGACGCCAAACAGTCCGCAATACATGCAAGTCACATCTCCAGCAACCGTTGAACGGGCAAAATCTACCGTTCACCCCGTGGTGGTTAGGTGAACGTTCACCTTTTGAGGTGCAATGGATTAGTATAGTGAACGTTCACCTAAAGGATAACGAGCGCGCCGTGCGCCCGCCTTGCCAGCAAAGGGGCTGTTTGATGAAAAACTTTATGGACGATCAGGATTTCCTGCTGAGCACCAAGACCGGCGAGGAGCTGTTCCACAACTTTGCCGAGGGCATGCCCATCGTCGACTATCACTGCCACATTTCTCCTAAGGAGATTTGGGAGGACAAGCGTTTCGAGAACATCACCGAGGTTTGGCTGGGCGGCGACCACTACAAGTGGCGCCTGATGCGTGCCAACGGCGTCGACGAGCGTTTTATCACTGGCGACGCCCCTGCTCGCGAGAAGTTCCAAAAGTGGGCCGAGACCCTGGGTCGCTGCGTTGGCAACCCCGTCTTTGAGTGGAGCCACCTGGAGCTTAAGCGCTACTTTGGCTACGAGGGCGTCCTCAACGGCAAGACTGCCCAGGAGGTCTGGGACCTTGCCAACGCCAAGCTCGCTGAGGCTAGCTTTACCTGCCGCAACCTGATCAAGCAGTCCAACGTCCGCATGATCTGCACTACCGACGACCCCGCCGACAGCTTTGAGTGGCACAAGAAGATTGCCGCCGACGACAGCTTTGACGTTCAGGTCGTTCCCGCCATGCGCCCCGATGCCGCTTTGCGCATCGAGCGCGGCCAGGAGTTTGCCGACTACTGCAAGCACCTTTCCGAGGTTGCCGGCGTTGAGGTCAGCGACTTTGAGGGCATGAAGGCTGCCATTTCCAATCGCTACGACGTTGCTCACGAGCTGGGCTGCCGCGCCTCCGACCACGCACTCGACTACGTTATGTACGTCCCGGCTACCGCCGACGAGATCGAGGCTATCTTTGCCAAGGGTCTGGCTGCCGAGCCGCTTACCGAGGAAGAGGTCCTCAAGTACAAGACTGCCTTTATGCAGTTCGTTGCCGGCGAGTATGTCCGTCTGGGCTGGGCCATGCAGCTGCACTTTGGCTGCAAGCGCGACAACAACCGCGCCATGTTCGCCAAGCTCGGTCCCGACACCGGCTACGACTGCATCTCCAACTACACGCCGTCCGACCAGCTCGCCGATTTCCTCAACTCCATCCAGGAGACCTGCGGCCTGCCCAAGACCATCCTGTACAGCCTGAACCCCATCGATAACACCATGATCGATACCGTCATGGGTTGCTTCCAGGAGGCTCCGACTGCCGGTAAGATCCAGAACGGCTCCGCCTGGTGGTTCAACGACAACGAGGTCGGCATGCGCGAGCAGCTTACGGCTCTGGCTAACGAGGGCGTGTTGGGCAACTTTGTGGGCATGCTTACCGATTCCCGCTCCTTCCTGTCCTATCCGCGCCACGAGTACTTCCGTCGCGTGCTGTGCAGCGTGATCGGCGAGTGGGTCGAGCAGGGCAAGTACCCGGCCGACATGGAGCTGCTGGGCACCATCGTGCGCGACATCAGCTACAACAACTCCGTTCGCTACTTTGGCTTTGACCTGGACACCGTCGAGGCCTAAATCCAAACCTGGTTCCGGGAGCGCCGTCGCCACACGCGGCGCCCCCGTTTTGCTTGCACGCTAACGGCTATCTAAGGAGACACATAGATGGAGAACATCAGCTACGATGCGCTCGAGAAGATCGGCTACAAGGGCTATTTGCTGCCCAAGGATGCTCCCGAGAAGGTTCTGCAGTTTGGCGAGGGCAATTTCCTGCGCGCCTTCGTCGACCGCTTCTTTGACATGGGCAACGAGGCCACCGGCTGGAACGGCAAGGTCGTCATGGTGCAGCCCATCAGCGGTGCCTTTGGCTTTGCCGACGGTATCAATGCCCAGGACGACCTGTACACCGTGCTGGTGCGCGGCAAGGAGAACGGCAACACGGTTGACGAGTCCCGCGTGATCAGCGCCTGCAGCCGCTGCCTTAACCCGTATCGTGAGGACGACTATCGCGCCATGATGGAGGTCGCCGTCTCCGACGACCTAGAGATCATCGTCTCCAACACCACCGAGGCCGGTATCGCCTATGATCCGTCCTGCAAGGCCGACGACATGCCACCTGCGAGCTTCCCCGCCAAGCTTGCCCAGGTGCTCCACACCCGCTGGGCTGCCGGTAAGCCGGGCGTCATCGTCCTCGCCTGCGAGCTCATCGATCACAACGGCGAGGAGTTGCTGCGCATCATGAACCAGTATGTGAGCGACTGGGGCTGGGAGGACGAGTTTGCGCAGTGGATGGCTAACGACTGCACCGTCTGCACCACGCTTGTCGACACCATCGTTCCGGGTCGCATCCGCGATCCTAAGGAGGCCGCGGCGGTTGCCGAGCGTCTGGGCTACGAGGATCCCTTCCTGGCCGTGCGCGAGCCCTTCCAGATGTGGGGCATCCAGGGCGACGAGTCGCTTGCCGAGAAGCTTCCCTTTGTGAAGGCTGGTCTTCCGGGTGTCTTTGTGACTCCCGACGTCACCCCGTACAAAAAGCGCAAGGTCCGCATCCTCAACGGTGCCCATACCGCCTTTGTCCCGGGTTCCTGGGTTGCCGGCTTTGATATCGTGCGCGACTGCATGCATGATGAGACCATTCGCGGCTTCATGAACACCATGCTCTACGACGAGGTCATTCCGACGCTTGCCGCCGACTTGGATGTCGAGGACTGCAAGGCCTTTGCCGCCGCCGTCGAAAACCGCTTCGACAACCCGTTTATTGATCATGCGCTGCTCTCCATCTGCCTCAACTCCACGGCTAAGTGGCGCGCTCGCGACCTGCCCACGCTCAAGGACTACGTTGCCGAGACCGGCAACCTGCCCAAGTGCCTGGCGACGAGCCTCGCTACGCTCATTGCCTTCTATACTCAGGAGCTCGTTGCTCGCGAGGGCGATGGCCTGCACCTGCGCCGCGCCGACGGCACCGAGTACACCGCTCAGGACGATGCCTTCGTGCTCGATTTCTACGCCGCCCACGCCGGTGCAGACGATGCCGAGCTGGTGCACGACGTGCTCACCAATGAGCAAATGTGGGGCGAGGACCTTACGCAGATCGCCGGTCTCGAGGAGTTTGTCGTCAACGCGCTCACCGTCGTGCGCGTCGAGGGCACCAAGCAGGCCTTCGCCAACGCTCAGGCGTAAATTCCCGGTGCGGGCGCGGGACGGCGTGCCCGCGTCTCGACTTCTGCTCAACCTGTAGGGTTAGGACCATTTGCAATGAACACTATCCAGATCAATCCGGCCGACAACGTGATCGTCGCGCTGTCGCCGCTTGCCAAGGGCACCGCCGTCGCGGTTCCCGGGGTGGGCGAGGTCGTGGCCGCGGAGGATATTCCGCAGGGTCATAAGATGGCCGTGCGCTCGATTGCCGCGGGGGAGGACGTCATCAAGTACGGCCTTCCTATCGGCCATGTGACGGGCGATGTCCAGCCCGGTCAGTGGCTTCATACACATAATGTCAAGACCAACCTTTCGGGCGAGGTCGAGTACACCTACAACCCCACACATCCGGTCGTTGAGCCGGTTGAGCCCGAGACCTTTATGGGGTTCCGCCGCGCCGACGGTCGTGCCGCGACGCGTAATGAGCTGTGGATCATCCCCACGGTCGGCTGTGTCAACGAAGTCGCCCGTGCCATGTGTGAGCAGGCCCAGGATCTGGTCGATGGCTCGCTGGAGGGTGTTTACTACTTCCCGCATCCCTTTGGCTGCTCGCAGACCGGCGCCGACCATGCCCAGACGCGTCGTCTGCTGGTGGCGCTCTCGCGTCATCCTAATGCGGCCGGCGTGCTATTCCTGTCGCTCGGTTGCGAGAACTGCACGCACCAGCAGGTGCTCGACGAGCTCGGTGACTTCGATCACGAGCGCGTTCGCTTTCTCACCTGCCAGGATGTAGCCGACGAGCAAATCGAGGGCCACAAGATTCTGGCCGAGCTGGCTGACCTGGCCAAGCAAGCCAAGCGTGAGCCCATTTTGGCCTCCGAGCTGGTTATTGGTCTTAAGTGTGGCGGCTCCGACGGTCTTTCGGGCATTACCGCCAACCCCACGATCGGTCGCGTGAGCGATATGGTCGTCGCCCGCGGCGGCACGTCGGTGCTTACCGAGGTGCCCGAGATGTTTGGCGCCGAGAGTATCCTGCTCGACCGTTGCGAGAACGAGCAGGTCTTTAACGCTGCCTCCGACATGCTCAATGGATTTAAGGACTACTTTATTAGCCACGGCGAGGTCGTTTATGAGAACCCGAGTCCCGGCAACAAGGACGGCGGTATTACCACGCTCGAGGACAAGAGCTGCGGCTGCGTGCAAAAGGGCGGATCTGCCCCCATCGTCGACGTGCTGCCGTATGCCGGCCAGGCAACTAAACACGGCCTGAACATGCTGTGCGGTCCGGGCAACGACATGGTATCCACCACGGCGTTGACGGCTGCCGGCTGCCACGTGATTCTGTTCTCGACCGGCCGCGGCACACCGTTTGGCGCGCCGGCGCCTACCCTCAAGGTGTTCACCAATCAGCGTCTGTGCGACCACAAGGCCAACTGGATGGACTTTAACGCCGGCGTGATTGCCACGGGTGAGCGCACGCTCGACGAGGCTGCTCACGATCTATACCAGCTGGTGCTGGAGACGGCGAGCGGTAAACTCACGAGTGCCGAGCGCCGTGGCTGTCACGAGATCAGCATCTGGAAGGACGGCGTCTGCCTGTAGTGGCAAATGCACCCAAGCGTAGCGCTATGTCGTCGGCCCCGTCGGGAGTGTTCCCGGCGGGGTTTCGTTTTGTGGTTAAGTGAATATGTTGGAGAATCTGATAAACGTTCACCTATCTCATGGCTGTCCAGCATGGCACCCTTACCAGCAGAAAATAGGTGTGATGATCTCAATTGTGTCCGTTCAGCGGTAAAAATCGACCGTTCAAGGATATTATTCAAGTGAACGTTCACCTGTCGTAAGCAATCGCGCATAATCTAACTAAACGTTCACCCTGAACGCTGGGCAGACAGATGTCAGTGTGGACTCCAATGTCTTGCTGCAAGACAATCGAGAAAAGAGAGGGAGCTCGATGACTAATAAGATCGGAAAAAAGCGTAAGATCACATTCTGGACGCGCTTGGGCTTTGGTATGGGCGGTAGCTCAATTCCGGTGCCCTGACCTTTACGCACAGCTACATGGTGCTGTTCCTGTCCACGGAGTGTGGCCTGTCCGCAGGCGAGGCTGCACTGATCAGCTCGTTTGCCATCTATGTCAACGCCATTCTTTGTCCGCTGATGGGCTTTGTGGCCGATAACTTCTATGCCACCAAGATTGGCCGCATCTTTGGTCGTCGTCGTTTCTGGATCTTGCTGGCCATCCCGATGATGATCGCCGAGCCGCTCATCTTCGTGGCTACGCCGTTTGGCTTCCCGTACTACTTTGTGCTGTACCTGATCTACAACGTCGCGTATACGTTCTGCACCGCCAACCTGTCGCCGCTTACCATCGAGATGACCGACGACTTTAAGGAGCGTACGTACCTCACCGGCTACAAGCATCTCTTTGGTAACGCCGCCGGCTTCCTGATGGCTGCACTTGTGGGCTTCGGCTTTGGCACCTTCGGCGAGACCAACCCGTTCAGCTACTTCATCATCGCTACGATCAACGCTTCGGTCATGGCAATCTCGCTGCTTTGTGTGTACCTGTCCACGTGGGAGCACACCCCCGAGGAGGTCGCTCAGGAGAAGATCGAGAGCGTCGGCGAGGGTATCAAGAAGTTCTTCATCGACGTAATCTCCACCTTCCGCAGCAAGTCCTTCCGCAAGGTCCTGTACGCACAGGTCTCCACGAAGCTCGCTGCTGCCTGCTGGTCTGCCTGCCTGTCCTTCTTCATCGTCTACTGCCTGCAGATTCCTAAGTCCTACGAGTCCGTGATGGAGATGCCTGGCAAGGTCGTCGCTATCGTCTGCACCGCCATCTGGGTCGCCCTCATGGCCAAGAAGGGCTTCCACAAGTCTTGGTACCTCGCAAATGTCGGTTGCGCTGCGTGCATCATCGCCTACAACTACTTCGCCTTTGGTCAGATCAACGGCACCTCCACGGTCGCCATCGCCATGATCGCCTACCCCATCATCTTCGCCATCTGGAAGTTCTTCTACGTCGGCTTCCAGTACCTGCCCGATGTTCTGCTCAACTACATCCCCGATGTCGATGAGCTCATCACCCTGCGTCGTCGCGAGGGCATCTACAGCTCCGCTCAGCAGCTCTGCCAGCAGATCGCCCAGGCTATCGCCGTTAACGCATGGGCCATCGTCCTTGCTGCCTCCGGCTTCATTCAGACCGCCGGCAACAGCGACGCCGTGACCCAGCCCGCCACCGTGCCTCTGTACATCTGCGGCTACATGCTCATCGGCTGCGCCGGCTTCTTCCTGCTCGCGGCTGTCCTTGCCCGCGGCATCAAGATTGACAAGGAGCAGTGCGACGTCCTTTGCGACGAGATCCGCCGCGTCAAGGAGGGCGGCAAGATGGCCGACGTCAAGCCCGAGGTCAAGGCGCTTTGCGAGGAGCTCTCCGGCTTTAAGTACGAGGACTGCTTTGCCCACAACAACGTTGGCTTCCAGGACGGTAGCGTAACCCCCGCCGAGTAAGGCCGACATATCGTCCAAATCACAGGGCCGTGCCACCGGAATTCCGCCGGCAGGCACGGCCCTTTTTCAACAGCGTACAATTTGCCTTTAGAGCATCTTTTTGAGGGAGAAACCCATGGAGACGAACGTTATCTGGCGCAACGCGCGCGCGGCGGTTATCGAGCTTGACGACGGCGGTTACTTTACCTGCGCCGATACGTGGGAGATCTTTGTCAACGACGAGCCCGCCGGTACCACGAATACGGTCGAGACCTATGTCGACGGCCTGATCCCCGGCAAGCGCAACCTGGTTCGTTTTGTTTGTGGCGAGCGTGAGCTGAGCGTAGGTGTCACCACGCCGGCTGAGCCCTTTACCATCAACGTTCGCGACTGTGGCGCCAAGGGTGATGCCGAGCACGACGACACCACCAACATCCAGGCTGCCATCATGGCCTGCCCCAAGGGCGGCCGCGTGCTGATCCCCGCCGGTAGTTATCGCATCAAGTCCCTCTTCCTTAAGAGCAATATCAACATCGAGCTCGCCGAGGGAGCGGTGCTGCTGGCCCGCCACGATCGTGCCGCGCTTGCCTACATTCCGGGAACGGTCACGGGCAACGAGGGTGCCGGGTATGCCGGCACCGATATGCTGCCCCTGGGCCGCTGGGAGGGCGAGAGTTTCTCGACCTACTGTTCTACCTTTACGGGTCTGGGCGTGCACGACGTGTGCATCTATGGTCGCGGCGCGATTGACGGTCAGACCGATTTTGCCGAGGACAACTGGTGGAACAAGGACTTTAAGAACATCTTCCGTCCCGAGGAGGGCCGCGAGGTCGCCCGTCCGCGCATGATCTTCCTGTCCGAGTGCCAAAACGTGAGCCTTGCCGGCTTTACCGTGCGCAACAGCCCGGCGTGGAATATCCATCCCGTCCTGTGCGAGCATGTCGACGCGCTTTGCCTGTCGATCGAGGGTCCCAAGAACTCCCACAACACCGACGGTTTCGATCCCGAGAGCTGCGGCTTTGTCCGCATCCTTGGCTGTCAGTTCTCGGTGGGCGACGACTGCATCGCCATCAAGAGCGGCAAGCTGGGCATTGAGCCCGAGCTTCGTCCCGCCACGCACGACGTGCTGATCTCTCACTGCTACATGCACGATGGTCACGGCGCCGTGGTCCTGGGTTCAGAGGCTGCCGGCGGCATCAAGGACCTTACCGTGAGCAAGTGCCTCTTTGAGCGCACCGACCGCGGCCTGCGCGTCAAGACCCGCCGCGGGCGCGGCAAGGATGCCGTCAACGAGGGCATTACCTTTGAGCACATTCGCATGGACGAGGTACTCACGCCCTTCGTGGTCAACTCCTTCTACTTCTGTGACAAGGACGGCAAGACCGATTACGTGCAGTCTCGCGAGGCGCTGCCTGTCGACGACCGCACGCCCGGCTTTGGTGCCACGACGTTTTGCGATATCGAGGCCACCAACTGCCATGCTGCCGCGGCCTATATCACGGGTCTGCCCGAGAGCAAGGTGACGCGTCTGACGTTCCAAGACGTTCACGTTACCTTTGCCGGCGATGCCGAGCCCTTTGTCCCGGCCATGGCCTGCGGCGTTGAACCCATGGTACGCCAGGGCATCATCGCGCAAAACGTCAAGGTACTCGATCTGCAAAATGTGGTGATCGAGGGCCAGGACGGCGAGGAACTGCAGCTCCAGAACGTCGACAAGGTTGTCCGTTCCTAACTCGGGTTGATGACCAGGGCTGCATTGTCGGATAAATCGGCAATGCAGCCCTTGTGCGATACGGCCGTGTGCGCTGCGCTACGCATCATGGTGAAAGGGAATACATGCTCAATAAAACGATTCCTGTCGGGGTCGATGGCTCGTCTGCCACGATTACGTCTTATGTTTTTGCCCCGACCGAAGATGCTTATGCTTTAAAACCGCTGCCTGCAGTTGTGGTCGTGCCAGGAGGCGGCTACGATCACGTTTCGCCGCGCGAAGGCGAGCCGGTAGCGCTCCGTTTGTTGGCGATGGGCTACCAAGCGTTTGTACTGAACTATTCGGTTGCTCCGGCTGTCTATCCGCTGGCATTGCAAGAACTCGCGCGGGCGGTCGATACCGTCCGAAGCCATGCGGCAGAGTACTGTGTCGATCCTGATCGGATTACGGTCATGGGTTTTTCGGCCGGTGGGCATCTAGTTGGCTTGCTCGGGGCGCTTTGGGACCAACCCTGGCTTGCAGAGTCGATTTCGGCATCGCCTGAGTCGATTCGGCCTGACACACTTTGCTTGGGCTATCCGGTCGTAAGCTCGGGGGCCTATGCTCATCGTGGTTCGTTTGAACACCTAACGGGTGCCGATGGCGCTTTAGCTCAAAAGTTGTCGATCGAGAATATGGTGGGCGATGGCTTCCCCCGTACGTTCTTGTGGCATACCGCCGAGGATGCATCGGTACCAGTTCAAAATAGCCTCCTTCTTGCGCAGGCTCTTGCCGACCACGGGATTGGCTTTAGCCTACATGTCTTTCCGCATGGAAAGCATGGGGCATCGCTCGCCACGGCCCAAACGGCATTTAAGGGCTGCGCCGAGCATATTCAGCCACAGGTTCAGGGCTGGCCTGAACAGTTCGTTGCATGGGAGCGTGATGGACGATGAGCGAAAGTATCTATACGCTGCGCGTTTCGAGGGCTGCGGCAGGAGCGTATCCAACGATTTCCGATGCCTTGGCGGCAGCCGATCAGCTCTATCCGGATGCCGAGCAACCGGTGATGATTCGCGTCGAGCCGGGTGAGTACCGCGAGCGGGTCGAGATTCGTCGCCCGCATGTGACGATTGAGGGAGAGACGGCCGATAGCGTGCGTATCATGGGCGGCCTGGGTGCCAAGATGCCTTCGGAGGACGGCTCGGGCGTGGACGGCACGCTCGGCACGTTTAGGACCTATACCGTTTTGGTCGATGCCGACGACGTACGGCTCGAGAACCTCACGATCGAAAACGATGCGGGCGATGGGCGCGAGGTCGGTCAGGCGATTGCCCTGTATGCCGATGGCGACCGTCTGGTTGTCGATGCCTGCTGCATTAAGGGGCACCAGGACACACTGTTTTTGGGTCCGCTGCCGCCGCATGAGGCCAAACCGGGCGGGTTCATAGGACCCAAACAGTATGCGCCGCGCCGGGTGGGGCGCCAGTATTTTCGACGTTGCCGGATCGAGGGCGATGTCGACTTTATCTTTGGCGGCGCGCGTGCCTACTTTGAGGGGTGCGAGATTCGCTCGCTCAATCGCGATATGGATGTCAACGGGTATGTAACGGCAGCCTCCACGCCTAAAGGCGAGCCGTACGGATTTGTGTTTCACGGCTGTTCGTTTACAGCTTCGGATGGCGTGGCGCCGGATTCGGTCTTCCTGGGCCGTCCTTGGCGCGAATGGGCGCAAACTGTGCTGATCGATTGCTGGCTGGGGCGACATATCAAGCGCGAAGGCTGGTGGGATTGGAATAAGCCGGCGGCGCACAACTGCGTGCAGTATGCTGGCGCGATCCTGCATGGGCCGGCGGGTGATGCTACCGGCTGGGTGCCGTGGGCGAATGAACTCGATGTGATGGCTGCTGCCGGGTACGCCCGCGAACAGGTGCTTGCCGGTGCGGATGGCTGGGATCCCGAGGGAGGCACCGGTGATGCGGTTGAGACGGCTGGGCTATCTGCCAATGGTCGCACCGTGCACATCGCGACGTACTGCGAAGACGAGCCTGCGCTGCGTGCCCGGCTGAAGCGCGAGGGGCGCTCTGCCGCATTTGCGGGCCAGACTCCTGCAGATTTTGAGGCATGGAAGATTGCGACCAGGACTCGCCTGTGCGATGTTTTGGGCCTTTCGCTTATGGACCGCGCCCCGATTGAGATTCGTGAACTCAGCCGTGTGCGGGTTGCCGGCGGCATCGTGCGCACCCATGCGATGCTGCAGGTGGAGCGCGACGTTTGGATGCCGTTCTACCTTCTCGAGCCGCAGTCGTCTAAGCTCGATGCGCACGGCCGCAAGTGCTGCTATATCTGCCCGCATGGCCATCAGGGAGCGGGTGCTGCTAGCGTAGCCGGCGTTGCGGGCGTGCCGGCGGTCGATGATGCCGTGCGTAAGTTCAATTACGACTACGGTCTGCGTTTAGCGCGCATGGGCTACGTGGCCGTCTGTCCCGACGCTCGCGGCTGGGGATACCGTCGTGACTGGAAGGGCCAGGGCGATGACGAGAACAGCTACTTGCGAGGGACGTGCCTAAACCAAGCACGTATGGCCGAGCCACTGGGTCTTACGGTCGCGGGCCTCAACGTCTGGGACAACATGCGCTTGATTGATTACCTGGCGACACGCGGCGATATTGCCATGGATGACCTGGGTTGCTTTGGTTTTTCGGGTGGCGGCTACATGACGTTGTACCTGGCCGCACTCGACCCGCGTGTGCGCAAGGCGTTTGTCTCGGGCTATCTGTACGGTGTCGGTGATTCACTGCTGCACCTCAATGGCAATTGCAGCTGCAACTACACACCCGGACTTTGGCGCTTACTCGACATGGGCGATATTGCCTCGCTCATCGCGCCGCGCCCGCTGTTGGTGCAGAGCTGCGAAGAGGATCATCTGAACGGTGCGCGCGGGCTGAAAAATGTTGACGAGCAGCTCAAGATCGTGCGCGATGCCTACAAGTTGCTGGGTCGCAGAGATGGCCTGCGGCACGAGGTGTGTCCGGGTGAACACCATCTGGGCGTGGCACATCTTGCCGAGGATATCGAATGGCTCGATTCGCACGTTGCGGAATGCGCCCGTGCATAGCCCCTCGGCATGCTGCGAATAAACGGTACGTTCCTGTATGACCGCCGATGGGCGGATGAGGAGAAGATTATGGAAACGAAGAGCTTGAGTGAATCGACCATTTGCTGCTTTGGCGACTCAACGACCTGGGGCGACAACGGCTGCGGTGGGGGAGGCAACGACATCTCGTGGACCTCGCATTTGGGCGCGTTGCTGGGAGGCGCGGTTATCGAGAACCTTGGCATCAAGGGTTCGCGTATCGCCGTCAAGGCCGATCGCGGCGATTCGTTTGTCGAGCGCCTGGACGGCATCGACGATGCGGCCGATATCTACATCGTCTTTGGCGGCGTCAACGACTTTAGCCGCAACGTGCCGCTTGGAGAGCTGGGCAGCACGGACGTGCACGAGTTCTATGGTGCACTCGATTACCTGATCCGCACCATCACGGCGCGCTCACCTCAGGCAAAGCTCGTGTTTATGACGCCGTGCAAGACGAGCGGTAAGCACGAGAAGGATATCCCGGCAAGCGACGAGCTCAACCACCTGGGCCTGACGCAGGTCGCCTACGTGCGAGCGATGCTCGAGGTCTGTGACTGCTACTCCGTGCCGGTGATTGACCTGTATGCGCAAAGCGGTATCAGCCCGTTTTTGCCGGAGCACCGCGAGCTCTATATGCCGGACGGTCTGCACTACAGTCCGGCTGGCTATGAGCGCCTGGCGCATCGCATCGCCGCGGGTCTCACCGCCGTTTGCCGCTAAAAGTCTGCCGTTTGCGGGGAATATAGGGTTAACGTTCACCCTATATTCCCCGTTCGCGTTACACTAGGGGTAACGTTCACCTATCGTTTATGTCAGAGGGGACAGCAATGGGTTGCAATCAAATCCTGGACCGTTATATCGAGCAGTTGATCGAAACCTCTACGCCGCAGGCGCCGGCTTGGAATATCGAAAAGATTCGCGCCGGCAAGGAGAACACCTGGAACTATATCGACGGCTGCATGATCAAGGCGCTCATCGAGCTGTACGAGATTACGGGCGAGCAGCGCTACCTGACCTTTGCCGATGACTACATCGATTTCTTTGTCCAGGACGACGGTACCATCAAGCATTACAACCCGCAGGAGTACAACCTCGATAACGTCAATGCGGGCAAGACCCTCTACAAGCTGTATGACCTGGTGGGCAAGCCCAAGTACCGTGCCGCCATGGACACCATCTACCGCCAGCTCGAGACCCAGCCGCGCACCAAAGAGGGCGTGTTTTGGCACAAGGCCGTTTATCCCAACCAGATCTGGCTCGATGGCATGTACATGGCACAGCCGTTCTACATGCAGTACGAGCTGAGCTTCCACAACCGTCGTGCCTGCTCGGACAGCTTCCATATGTTCCAGGTCGTGCATGACCTGATGCGCAACCCCCTCAACGGTCTGTACTATCACGCTTACGACGCGAGCCGCAAACAGTTCTGGTGCGACCCGGTCACCGGCCTTTCGGCTAACTTCTGGCTGCGCGCCGAGGGCTGGTTTGCCATGGCGCTCATCGACACCTGGGAGCTTATGCCGCCTTCGATGTCGGCCGAGAAGGACGAGATCCGCAAGATGTTCCACGATCTGATTGACGCCATGCTGCCGTATCAGGACGAGAAGACCGGCATGTGGCACCAGGTCATCAACCTGCCCAATATCGCCCCCAACTACCTGGAGGAGTCGGGCAGCGCCATCTTTGCCAACGCCATCATGAAGGGCGTGCGTCTGGGCGTGCTGGGCGAGCGTTACTACCAGTACGGCCGTCGCGCCTTCGACGGCATCTGCGAGACCTGCCTGTCCGAGTATGACGGGCAGCTGGCGCTCGACAACATCTGCCTGGTTGCGGGCTTGGGAAACACCGCGCACCGCGAGGGCACGTTTGATTACTACATGAGCGAGCCCGTGGTCAAAAATGATGCAAAGGGTGTGGCGCCGCTGGTGCTTGCCTATATCGAGACCATGCATCACGACAAGCTGGCCGGTAAGCGCGATCCGCTCGCCCCCTCGGGCGTGTGCTCCATCGAGGACCCGTTTGGCGGATACACCCCGGGCATCAACGCTCATAAGGGATGTGAATAGCATGGGGGCTGTTACTCCGGGCGTACGTTTGCACGACCTTCCGCAGGGGACCGTCGAGGAACGCATTCGCATGACGGGAGAGCTGGGCTTTTCGTGCATTCAGCTGCCGAGCAAGGTACTCTACGCATCGATGGGGATTGATCGAGTCGGCCTGACCAGCGAGCTTGCCAACCATTTGCGTGCGGTGCTCGACGAGGCGGGCATTTCGATTGCCGTGCTCGGCTGCTACAAGAATCTGGCGACGCCCGATCGACAACAGCTCATGGATAACATTGCCGAGTACGAGGCGTGCTTGATTTTTGCCCAGATGCTCGGCGGATGCCCGGTTGGCACCGAGACCGGTCGCCCCAATGCGCGGAACCGCGTTGCTGACGACCGTATGACCGATGAGGCACTCGAGGCTTTTATGGACGGGCTTACGTATGTCTGCGATCGGGCCGAGGCCGTGGGCGGTCAGGTTCTAATTGAGCCCGGTTGGAACGAGACGGTCAACACGCCAGATCGCTGCCGTGAGGTGCTGGAGCGCGTCTCGAGTCCGTCGCTCGGCGTGATCTATGACCCAGTGTCGCTGCTGCACCCCAGCGTCGTTGACGAAGCGCAGGAAATCACCGCGCGCATGCTCTATTTATGCGGCAGCAAGATCCGCGCGCTGCACGCCAAGGATTTTGAGGTCGTTGATAACGAGGACGAAGCCGGTTGGTGCGACGGTACGGGTTCACGTCTGGTGTGTCATGGCGTGGGCGAGACGGGACGATATGACTTTGAGCCCGTGGTGGCCTGGGCGGCTGCCGCCTGCCCTGGGATTCCTTGCGTGGTCGAGAACAGCGTGCCGGCGACGGCGGCTGACTGCCTGGCGACACTCGAGCACATGTCCGGTCGCTGCGGGGCTTCGCATCGCGAGTTATAGCATTGGCTTTTGCCGTGTCGGCAGATTGAGATTACCTGTATGGGGGCGGCGGTGAAGGGTCTTTATCGTCGCCCCATTGGATTGCATTAAAAAGGGGAGTTGCGTGGCTATCCACATTGTCGAAGAGGCGAATCGTTGCCTGGGTTGTAAAAGGGCGTTCTGTCAGATTGAGGGCTGTCCAGTTCAGACGCCTATTCCGCAGGTCATCGACCTGTTCAAGCAGCGTCGTCTAGAAGAGGCGGGCGAGCTACTGTTCCAGAACAATCCCATGAGCGCGGTCTGCTCCATGGTGTGCAATCATTCGGGCCAGTGCGAGGGCGCTTGCATTCAGGGCCGTAAGGGCACACCCGTGCATTTTTCGAGCATCGAGCACTACATCTCCACAGCGTATTTGGATCGTAAGGAGTGGACGCCCGCGCCGTCGTGTGGCAAACAGGTTGCTGTGGTCGGTTCCGGTCCCGCCGGCATTACCGTGGCCATTAAGATGGCCCAGCTGGGCTGTGCCGTCACGGTATTTGAACAGCGCCCCGAGATCGGCGGGGTGCTGGAATACGGTATCCCCGAGTTCCGCCTGCCCCGTGCGCTCGTGCAAAAGTACCGTCACGTGATGTGCTCGCTTGGCGTGCGCGTGCGCCCCTCGACCACCATCGGCGGCGCACTGCACATCGATGACCTGCTACGTGACGGCTACGACGCGGTCTTTGTCGGTACCGGTACCTGGCGTGCCCGCAAACTGGGCATTCCCGGCGAGTCGCGTGGCAACGTGCTTTTTGGCATCGATTACCTGGTCGATCCCACGAGTGTGGCGATCGGGCAGAACGTGGCGGTTATCGGCGCCGGCAATGTGGCCATGGATGTAGCCCGCACGGCGCTGCGCTCGGGCGCGCGCAAGGTTACCGTGTATGCCCGCTCGCGCCATATCTCGGCTATCGACGACGAGGTCGAGCTGACCGAGCTCGATGGCGCCGAAATCGTGCGCGGCAAGGCGATCTGCGCCATCGACGATAACGGTCCGGTCTTTGAGACGGCTATCTTCGATGAGGACGACAGCGTGGTGGGCTACGAGGAAGAGCTCGACCATGCGTCCGCCGACACAGTGGTCATCGCGGCCTCACAGGTGCCCAAGGACAAGCTTGTGCTTACGACGGGTGGTCTGGAGACTGACCATCGCGGCCTGCTGTCGGTCGATGAGCACGGCATGACCACCGTGCCTGGCGTCTTTGCCGCCGGCGACGTGGTCAACGGCCCGCTCACTGTGGTCCATGCAGTAGCCGGCGCCAAGCTTGCCGTCGAAGGCATGATTAACTACCTGGGCCTCTAACCCATCCCATCCATCAGTTGCGGTGGAATACGGACTGTTTTGGCTGTCAAAGGCCTTATCTACTCCGTATTCCACCACAACTTTTTTATGAGGGTCGGGATTGAAGGTGGGGAGTGCGAGCGAGTACGAATGCGGCGGATACTGATACGATAGGTACGTTAGCAACTGCCGCCGAGCGGCTCAAACGAAAGGAAGCCTGTATGGAGTCATCCGCCTACCCGATGCTCTTTAGCCCGATCAAGGTCGGTACGACCGAGGTCAAGAACCGCGTCTTTATGCCGCCGGTATCCACGAACCTGGCCGATCATGGCTATGTGACCGACGACTTGGTCGATCATTATCGTGCCCGTGCCAAGGGCGGCGTTGGCCTCATCATTACCGAGGTCGTGACGGTCGAGCCCACCTATACCTATCTGCCGGGTGACATGTGCTGCTACGACGACACGTTTATCCCCGGTTGGGAAAAGCTCGCCGCGGCCGTCCACGAGTACGGCTGCAAGATCATGCCGCAGCTCTTCCACCCCGCCTACATGGCCTTTAACATTCCGGGCACGCCGCGCCTGATCGCTCCGTCCTTCGTGGGACCGTCCTATGCCCGCGAGGCACCGCGTCCTATCACGGTCGATGAGATTCACGAGCTCACGCATCAGTTTGGCGACGCAGCCGTGCGTATGCAGAAGGCTGGCGTCGATGGCGTCGAGGTCCATGCGGCGCACGCCCACGGCATGCTCGGCGGCTTTTTGACCCCGCTCTACAACAAGCGTACCGATGAGTACGGCGGCTCGCTCGACGCTCGCATGCGCTTCCTGCTCGAGGTCATTGCCGAGATTCGCGAGCGCTGCGGCAAGGACTTTATCATCGACGTCCGCATCTCGGGCGATGAGTACACCGATGGCGGCCTGACCCTCAACGACATGGTCTACGTTTCACGTCGCCTGGAGAAGGCCGGCGTCGACATGATTCACGTGTCGGGCGGTACCACCATCAAGCGCGGCTCCGCGATTCCCGCCGCCGGTACGCAGCAGGCCTCGCACGCCGCCTGCTCGCGCGAGATTAAGAAGCACGTCAACATTCCTGTCGCCACGGTCGGTCGCATCAACGAGGCCTGGATTGCCGAGGAGCTGATCGAGGACGGCGCCGCCGACATCTGCATGATGGGCCGCGCCAATCTGTGCGATGCCGAGTTCTGCAACAAGGCCGCTGCCGGCAACGCCGACGACATCCGCCCCTGCATTGGCTGCCTGCGCTGCCTGAACGGCATTATGTTTGGCAAGCGCATCTCCTGCACTGTCAACCCGGACGTGGAGCGCGACGAGGCTGGCTACGAGCCTGCCGCCGAGGCTAAGAACGTGCTGGTTGTGGGTGCCGGTCCTGCGGGCATGGAGGCAGCCTACATTGCCGCCAAGCGCGGCCACAACGTGGTGCTCGTGGATAAGCAGGACGAGCCGGGCGGCGAGATGCGCATCGCGGCTGTTCCGCCGGCAAAGCAGGAACTCACCCGCGTGATCAAGTACCAGTATCGCCGTCTTGCTGAGGCGGGCGTGAAGTGCATCTTTGGTACCGAGCTTTCGGCCGAGGACATTCAGCGTGACTACGCGGGCTACGAGGTCGTCCTGGCTTATGGCGCCGAGCCCATCGCCCCGGCCTTCATGCAGGGCTTTAAGCAGGTTATGACGGCCGACGACCTGCTGGGTGGCAAGGCTTTCCCGGGTAAGAAGATCGTCATCGTGGGCGGCGGCACCGTTGGCTGCGAGACGGCCGATTATCTGGCTCCGCTGGTCAACGACCTGTCGCCGGCCAACCGCGATGTCACCGTCATCGAGATGACCAAGACGCTCGCCGCCAACGAGGGCGGTGCCGGTCGCGCGGTGCTCATCACGCGCATGCTCTCCAAGGGCGTCCACGTGCTGACCGAGGCCAAGGTGACCGAGATCACCGAGGACACCATCAGTTACGAGAAGGACGGCGAGGTCCACACCATCACCGGTGCCGATACGCTGGTGCTTGCCATGGGCTATCGTCCCAATACCAAGCTGGCTGATGACCTCGCCGCTGCTGGCGTTGCCGCTCACGTGCTGGGCGATGCCAACAAGTGCGGTAACATCCGCGATGCCATCGGCGACGGCTACAAGGTTGCTTGCGAGCTCTAGTCAACCCCTTGGTGCATGTGAGGCCTATCCCCGCGGCGTCAGTCGGTAGATAGCAAAAAGCGGCGGTCGTCCCGTACATGGGACGACCGCCGCTTGCGTTAGCTGCAATGAGTCGTGCGATTAGAGGCCCAGGATCTCCTTGACCTTGGCGATGATGGCCTCGTCGGTTGCGTTGGCAAAGAAGTACTCCTGGAAGTGTTCGCCGGCAAGTGCGCCCTTCACCAGGTCCTGATCGATCTCGCCCAGAACGTCGACGAGCGGACGCATAGTCACAGCGCGGACGCCGTCGAGGATCTTCTTGTTGCGCTGCTCGGGCTCAACACGCTCGGCAGGATAGCCGTTGCCCGAACCAAAGCCAAAGAGCTTCTCAAAGGTGTACTCGAGGTTGAGCTCCTGGCCCCAGCCGTTCTTGAGGGCGAAGGGCATGGCGACAGCGTTACCGTCGTTGACCTGGGCAAAGGTGTAGGCATCGAGCGGGTCGGCAACATGGCCGCACAGCACGCCGGGGAAGGAGTTGCAGGCGAGCATGGCGCCCTCGCCGGTGCCACAGCCGGTCACGACGTAGTCGGCAGCGCCGGAGTTGAGCAGCACGGCGGCCAGGATGCCGTTCTGCACATAGGTGAGGGGCTTGGAGTCGGCGTCGGCATACATGCCATAGTTAAAGACAGTGTGGCCCATGGGCTCGACAACCTTCTTAAGGGCAGCCTCGATCATGGGGTTCTTGGAGTTCTGAGAGTTCTCATTGATCAGAGCGATTTTCATTGCGAATTACCTTCCTATTTCTAACTTGCGGTGGAATAGTTCCTATTTATCCTGATAGATGGCCTATACAGGAACTATTTCACCGCAACTATTACATTGGCCTTAATGTGGACGTGCGGTGAGCGAGCGGGCTTGAGGCGGAGCAGGTTGCCTTGAAAGAGGAGGGAAGCGTACTTGGGTACGCGACCGACGATTGAAAGGCAAGATGCCCGTCTCAAGCCCGCGCAGCGCCTAAGCAGGTTGCTTGCCGATGTAAGCCAGAATGCCGCCGTCGACGTAGAGGATGTGGCCGTTGACGAAGTTCGATGCATCGGAAGCCAAGAACACGGCGGGGCCCTTCAGGTCCTCGGGCGTGCCCCAACGGGCGGCCGGCGTCTTGGCAATGATGAACTGATCAAATGGGTGACGGCTGCCGTCGGGCTGCGTCTCGCGCAGCGGCGCGGTCTGCGGCGTGGCGATGTAGCCTGGCCCAATGCCGTTGCACTGGATGTTGGCCTCGCCAAACTCGGAGCAGATGTTCTTGGTGAGCATCTTCAGGCCGCCCTTGGCGGCGGCATAGCCGGCGATGGTCTCGCGGCCCAGCTCGCTCATCATCGAGCAAATGTTGATGATCTTGCCGTGGCCCTTGGCGATCATGCCGGGCAGACAGGCCTTGGAGACGATAAACGGTGCGTTGAGGTCGATATCGACGACGCGGCGGAAGTCCTCGGCGCTCATGTCGAGCATGGGTGTGCGCTGAATGACGCCGGCGTTGTTGACCAGGATGTCGGGCGTGGTACCAAAGTCGGCCTCGATCTTGGCGATGAGCTCGGCGACGACGGCCTCGTCGGTGACATCTGCCACGTAACCATGAGCCTCAAAGCCCAGCTCGCGGTAGTGCTTCTCGGCCTCGGCGACCTTGTCGGCGTGACGTGCGTTAAAGGCAACCTTGGCGCCGGCCTCGCCGAGTGCCTCGGCAATGGCCATGCCGATGCCATAGGTGGCGCCGGTCACGAGCGCGACCTTGCCATCCAGGCGGAAGCTGTCCATAAGATCAGACATAGCGATCCTTTCAAAAGAAACGTTCATCTATAAAAGTCATGCTTCTCATACAAGGTCAGTATAGGTGAAGCGGCGTAATAGCCACCCCTTATTTCCTAAAATCAGGTGAACGTTCACTTTTAAAAGGCGAACGGCAGTCTTGTCCTTGCCGCACGGACGTTTATTCGCCCTGTTCCTGCGTGCCCTCTGCGATCATGTTGCGGTTGTACACCAGATGCAAATACATCGCATCGTGCGCTGCGGTGGGATTGCGCGCGGCGATGGCGTCGGCCACGCCACGGTGGGTGCGGATGGTCTCCTCAACCAGCTTTTTGCCGGTCACGTCGATAAAGAGGGGGACGGATGCCTTGAGCACGCCCATCAGGCGGGGAACGACGAGGTTTCCGGAGCTTTCGGCAATGGCATTGTGGAACGCGGTGTCGGCGGCGGAGTAATCCTCACCGGCCTCGGCCAGGCGCTCGGATTCGTCGCAGAGATCTTTGATACAGACGACCTGGTCGTTGGTTGCGTGCTCGGCCGCCATGCGTGCCATCTGCGGCTCGATCATAAAGCGCACCTCGAGTAGGTCGCGCGCCAGACGCTGCTTGTCGTTGATAAAGGTAAAGCCCAGCGGGTCGTCGGCAACGCCGGGGTTTGACGCCACATAGGTGCCCGAACCTTGCTTAATGCGCACGATATTGCGCGACTGCAGCAACTTCATGGCCTCGCGCACAGTGCTCCTGCCGGCGCCCAAGCGCTCGACCAGCACGGTTTCCTTGGGCAGGCGATCGCCTTGCTCAAGGTGTTCATCCAGAATCAATTGAATGATTTTATCTGCTATCTGCTCGGGGAGTCCCGAATCGGCTCGTGCCACGCTTCACCTCATATCAAAAGAATTCATCAGAGCTATTCTAGCTCATTTACAGAAGCCGCGGTGGTTCGCTCCGACAATGGAGAGCTGTAAGTAGCCGTTTACCGTCAAAAACAGATCGTTCAGGAAATACATCAGATGTATTTTGAAAAAAGTTTCCCTTTTAAACATCAGACCTATCGAAAACACGCTATAGTCTAAGGCGAATTCAAAAGGTCTGATGAATTGGAGGAAAGATGTCAGACCCAACGTTTATGGCCGACCCCACCAGGCTGGTCATCGCCGCCATCGTGGGCATCGCGCTGCTGCTTGCGCTCATCATTAAGTTCAAGCTGCATCCTGTGCTTTCATGGTCTCGGCGCTCGCGATCGGCATCGGCGCCGGTATGCCGCTCGACCTGGTGGCGGACACTGTCACCAAGGGCGTGGGAACCACGCTGCAAAACATCGCCCTGCTCATTGGCCTCGGCTCGATGTTTGGCCAGATTCTTGAGGAGAGCGGCGGCGCCAAGAAGATCGCCCAGACCTTCATCGATACCTTTGGGCAGGGTCATTCCAGCTGGGCGCTGGGCATTACCGGTCTGGTTATCGGCACTACGGTGTTCTTTGAGGCCGGCGTGGTCGTTTTGATCCCACTTGCGTTTAGTGTGGCATCGCAGACCAAAAAGTCGACGCTCTACTACGGCATCGCGCTGCTCGCGGGACTTGCCGCTGGTTATGCGTTTGTGCCGCCATCGGCCGGGTCGGTTCTGGTCGCCGGCACGCTCGGTGTCGACCTGGGCACCATGATCCTCGTCGGTATCCCTACCGCCTTCATCGCCATGGCGATCGCCGGCGTCATCTGGGGTCGCAACGTGGGCGGTCGCATCTTTACCGATGTTCCGGAGCACTTTACCTCTGCCGAGGGCGCGAGCGACGAAAAGGAGCTTCCCTCCTTTGGCATGGTGCTTGCCATCGTGCTCACGCCGCTTTGTTTGATTTTGCTGGGCACGCTGTCCTCTTATATCCCCATGCCCGCCGAGCTCGCCTCGATTCTCGCCTTCCTGGGCAAGCCGTTCGTCGCTTTGACGCTCGCCACGCTCGTCGCGATGTATCTGCTGGGCGCGCGCCGCGGCTACTCCGGCGCCGAGCTCAAGGCCTTGCTCGACCGCTCTCTTAAGCCCGTCGGCATGATCTTGCTGGTTATCGCTTGCGGCGGCGTCATTCGCTGGATGCTGCAGGACTGCGGCTTGGGCCAGGTTATTGGCCCTATGCTCGAGGCTTCACCGCTGCCTTTGGTGGTTGTTGCCTTTTTGATTGCCGTCATGGTGCGTGCCTCTGTCGGCAGCTCCATCGTCGCTATGACTATGGCATCGGGCATTATGGCCGCCATGCCCGCGGTTGCCGGTGCTTCGGTGCTCATGCGTGCCGCTATCTGTCTTGCTATCTGCGGCGGTGCCACGGCCCTCTCGCACGTCAACGATGCCGGTTTTTGGATGTGCTCCTCGTTCCTGGAGATTGACGAGAAGACCACCCTCAAGTCCTGGACCGTTATGGAGACGCTCATCGGCCTTTCGGGTCTTGTCTGCGCCCTAGTGATTTCGTTCTTCGCCTAGTTCGCGTAGCTAAGCATCTTTCGCCGAGCGCATCGCTCGGTACCCATTTACACCTGATTCATTAACCAACGATTGGTACAACCGTTCAAATCAAAAGAGAAGAGCATCATGGACGAGAAGACCAAGGCACAGATTCAGCAGGAGGCAGCCGACCTGGTTGCCAAGCTGCAGCCGCGTTCCGGCAAGTTCCGCACCATCAGCCCCGAGATGGACCCGCTGCGTCTGGGCTCTGGCTGGTCCATCGAGGATCTGGACAAGCCGCAGGTCATTATCGAGTCGACGTTCGGCGACTCGCATCCGGGTTCTGCCGGCCTGTTTGAGTTGGTCGAGGAGGTCCGTGCCGGCGTTGCCGAGGCTGGCGGTCATGGTGCCCGTTACTTCTGCACCGATATCTGCGACGGCGAGGCCCAGGGCCACGACGGCATCAACTACTCGCTGCCCAGTCGCGGCATGATCGCCAACATGATCGAGATTCATGCCAAGGCCACCCCGTTCGACGCCGGCGTCTTTGTTGCCAGCTGCGATAAGGGCCTGCCTGCGAACCTTATGGCCATGGGCCGCATCAACATCCCCTCCATCGTCGTTACCGGCGGTGTCATGGATGCCGGTCCCGATCTGTTGACCCTGGAGCAGCTCGGCGCGATTTCTGCCCGCTACGAGCGCGGCGAGATCTCCCGCGAGGAGCTTGAGTTTGCCAAGCACAACGCATGCCCCAGCTGCGGCGCCTGCTCGTTTATGGGCACCGCGTCGACCATGCAGGTTACCGCCGAGGCCCTGGGCCTTATGCTCCCCGGCACGGCCCTGCTGCCCGCTACCAGCTCCGACCTGCGTGAGTTTGCGCGCGAGGCCGGCCGCCAGTCCGTGTGGCTCTCCGAGCACAACCTGTGTCCGCGTGACATCGTGACCAAGGAATCCTTCGAGAACCTCATCATGGTCCACGGCGCCATCTCTGGTTCCACCAACTCCCTGCTGCACATCCCCGCAATCGCCCGTGAGTTTGGCATCGAGATGTCCGCCGACGACTTCGATCGTCTGCACCGTGGCGCCCACTACCTGCTCAACGTTCGTCCCGCAGGCGAGTGGCCGGCGCAGTTCTTCTATTATGCGGGCGGTGTGCCGCGCATCATGGAGGAGATCAAGTCGATGCTCCACCTCGACGTTATGACTGTCACCGGCAAGACTCTCGGCGAGAACCTCGAGGACCTCAAGAATAACGGCTATTACGAGAAGTGCGGCCGTTACCTGGAGAAGTGGAACCTCAGGCGCGAGGACATCATTCGCCCGTTTGACCAGGCTTTCGGCACCGATGGCTCCATCGCCATCCTTCACGGCAGCCTTGCCCCCGAGGGCGCCGTCGTCAAGCACACCGTCGTTCCGCGTGAGATGTTCCAGGCTACGCTCAAGGCCCGTCCGTTCGACTGCGAGGAGGACGCCATCCGCGCCGTCCTGACGCACGAGGTCAAACCCGGCGATGCTGTCATCATTCGCTATGAGGGACCCAAGGGTTCCGGAATGCCCGAGATGTTCTACACCACTGAGGCTATCGCCAGCGATCCCGAGCTGGGTGCGAGCATTGCCCTGATCACCGATGGCCGCTTCTCCGGCGCCTCCAAGGGCCCGGCTATCGGACACGTTTCGCCCGAGGCTGCCGTGGGCGGCCCGATTGCCCTGATTGAGGAGGGCGACCTTATCCGAATCAACATCCCCGAGCGCTCGCTGTCCATCGTGGGCATCGCCGGCAAGGAGATGGAGCCGGCCGAGGTCGACGCCGTCCTGGCCGAGCGCCGAGCCGCTTGGAAGCCCAAGGCTAATCGTTACACCTCCGGCACGCTCAAGTTCTTTACCGAGCATGCAGTTTCCGCCATTCAGGGTGGCTACATGGAGTAGCGCACGTACGCATCGAATTTCTCCTCTCATAGATGTGCGGCACAAAGAGCCCCGAGTTCATACGAGCTCGGGGTTCTTTTCGTCTGGATTGCAGACGTATCGTCGGACGAAAGCACGTTGCGTCTAGGGAAAAAACGTACGAAAGCGCAATTTCCATCCTTATTCCGGACGCAAATCAAGACGAAAACCGTTTACGTCTGCTTTAAATCCGTACGAAAACGGTTTTCGTCTTGCAGGGCAGTTGCCGTTTCTACAGTTCAACTTCCAGTTCGGCTTTGTGCTCGTAGAGGTAGTCGCGCATGTAGGGGATGGCAAATGAGACCTTGCCGTACGAGGGAGCCTCGATAATCGATTCTCTTAACAGGCGGCTGCGGACGGAACTCACCTGTTGAGGCGTTTTGTTTAGGGCATCGGCAACCATGCTGGTCGAGCTCGTCTGCCCCAAAGATGCCATGCTCAGCAGATAAGCGATGCACGTGGGCGGAATGCGCTGTAGCGCGGGCTCAATCACCATGGCACAGAAGCGTTCACGTGCCGTTGCAATGCCGCGCTCGGCTTCTTCTTCTCCAATAATCGGTGTATGTGCGCGTCTTGCCAACTGCCATGCGTAGTATCCAACGAGTTGGATCATGAAAGGATAACCTTGCGTTGCCTCGGCAAGTTGGCCGGCAATACCTGGCTGCAACTCCATGCCAGACGCTTCAATGGTTTCCTCGAGGGAGTACGACACTTCGGTTACTGCCACAGCCTTCAGGTCAAAGGGGAGGGCACGGCGCAAAAACGTAAGTGTCTTTCCGTTGATGATGCTTTCAATCATCGAAGGCAGCCCCGCAAAAACAAAGGCGATATCAAGGTCTTCGCCGATAACCTGCTGAATCGCAATGGAGAGCGTTCGGACCTCATCGAGCTCTGCGTCTTGAACCTCGTCGAGAGTGATGAGCAGGCCATTTTCATTCTTGGATATTGTCTGTCTCATGGCGTCGCGTAGCGATGGACCGATTCGCTCAATGTCTATGCTGCCGATGGATATGCCAGCTACGGTGGGCTCAAATCTGGCGTGTTTGGCCTGGAATTTGGGCTGCAGCTGTTCGAGAATGCGTTGGCAAAGTCCCTCGGTTGCGACCTCTTTTATGACCGTCCAGCCACGGCTTTGCGCCAAACGTGAGCACTCGTCAAGGAGGACCGTCTTGCCCGTTCCACGGACGCCGGCTATGCGCATTAGGCGCCCAGGGGCACCAGGCCCGTTGACGAGGCCCTCATTGAATTCTTCGAGCACATCTTCGCGGCCGATAATCGTGGGGGGTGTTTTACCTGCTGTGGGCTTAAAAGGGTTTGTTTGCATGTGAGCCACCTTTGCTCAAGATATAGCAAGATATAGCAAAGTATAGCAAGATATAGCAAAGTATAGCGCTGTTCGCTGGTTCTTACGGTGGTGCTATTTTCCGAATGCCGCGCGGATAAAGCGCTGGGCGAACAGCTTGTTGGCGACGTTGATGACATGGCCCAGGAACAGTGCCGAGACGGCGGTCGTGACGCCAAAGCCGCCCAGGTTGTACATAAAGATCAGCGACAACGCGAGCGAGGCGGCGACATGTGAGCAGTCAAACACGACTTTTACGTCACCAAAGCGGCGTTTAAGCTTTTCGGCAATGACTTGCACCAAGCCGTCGGGCGCGTTGGGGACAACGCCCATGTTGACGACGAGACTTACGCCAAATGCGGTGACAGCGAGGGAGAGCAGCATGGTCGCAATCTGTGTGGGGAGTGCCGTGGGATGCAGTGGGTTGACCGCCATGAAGAGGTCGGTCAAGCCGCCAATCAGCGTTGAGAAGAACAACTCGAGCAGGATGCGCGGCTGGAACTCGCTTCGCAAGATGGCTAATTGCGCCACGATGTAGGCGACGTAGGTTGCGGTGATCCAAAAGCCGAGCGTCTTACCAGTGAGCATGGATAGGGTTGTGGCAAAGCACGTGAGCGCGGCGACGCCCAGGCCGGATGCCGTCTGGAGACTCATACCGAGTGCCAGTACTGCAACGCCCACCAGATACATCAGCATTCTGATGACGGTATGGCACCAGTCGATGTTCTCGCCATGCATGATGATGAGCGGTCGCATGTTGCTACCCGTCCTTTCGGTTGTGTGAAAAAGCTGACCCGGGCCGGCAAAAGAGGGTTATCGGAGGCACTGCTGCAAAAGCAGAAAAGCCGGCCCCACGGTCAGTCGTCTAGGAAGTGTCTCGCTGTGCCGGAATGGGACTAAAGGTCCAACGAGACGGGAAGAAAGCAAATGGCATTGCGTGGGCGATAAGATGCCAAGATGGTAGGGTGTGTCTTAGCATCCTATCGCCCACGCTCAACGAAATCGGTTTCGTTTGAGCCTAAGTATACGCATGGGATTTTATTTGCGAAGAGAAAAACAATAAAAAGGTGAGCGTTCACCTAATCGCAACAACTCGTTGGCTGTAGTTGCGGTGGAATAGTTCCTGTTTTTGCTGCTGAAGGCCTTGAACAGGAACTATTCCACCGCAACTTATGAGGGGGCGGGGGATGCGATAGTATTGCATGGTGGTATTCGATTAACCGAGGCTTCATCCGAGGGCTTTATGGAACAACACCAGCATTATCAGAGCCTGCAAGATCAGGCATACAACGCATTGCGCTCCAAGATCATCTATGCCGAGCTCAAGCCCGGCACGCGCCTTTCGGCGATTGGTCTGGAAAAAGAGACAGGAATCGGGCGTACACCCATTCGCGAATCCTTTGTGCGCCTGCGCGAGCAGGAGCTGGTCGAAACACGTCCCAAAAGCGGCACCTACGTTTCTAAGATCAGCATGGAACACGCCGAGAATGCCTGTTTCTTGCGCGAAAAGCTCGAAAGAAGCGTACTCATTAAATGTTGTTCGGCTGCTACGCCCGAGCAAAAGCAGCGGCTTGAGCAGATTCTTGCCGAGTCCGAGTCGCTCGACCATAGCGAAACGCGTCGCTTTTTCGATCTGGACAACCTGTTCCATGAGACGTGTTTTGCGATTGCCGGCCGTCACATGTTGTGGGATTGGATGAAGAGCGTCAATACGCACTTTGAGCGATACAACTGGTTGCGTATGGTGTCGCAGGATCTGGACTGGGAGCCGATCCGTGGGCAGCATCGCCGGATTCTCGAGGCCATTAAGAAGGGCGATACCGACACGGCGAGCTATCTGGCAGAGACACACCTGCACCTGATGCCCGAGGAGCAGGGCCCGGTTATCGCCTTACATCCTGACTATTTTGAGCTGTCCAAAGACTCGGCCATCTAACTCGTTCCCTTCATTAGTTGCGGTGAAATAGGGATTGTTTTGCGGCTCTGATGGTGTAAGCAGTCCGTATTCCACCGCAAGTGCCGGGGCACATCGGGGCACGAAAACGCTGCGGCGCCGCTTGGAGGAAAAGACCGGAAGCAAGGGTCCATTCCTCCAGACGGTGCCGCAGCTGTTTTGATGGTTCGGCTTTTGTCGAAGTGTCTTAGTTGAGTGCGACTGCCAGCCGAGTAGGCAAAGCGGCTCGGGGGCGTGTCGCTTCCGTCACGTTCTATCAGCATACAAGACGGTTTTGGTTCTTGCTCGTGACGGAAACGGCGCGCTTCCGAGCCGTTTTAAAAGAAAGGGGGCGAGGTCTAGGGCACGCCCCCTTTCACGATAGAGAGCTAAACCTAGCCGCGGACCTTTTTGACGACGTCCATGGCCTCGCGGGCAATCTGCTCGACCTTGGAGAAGTCGCCGTCGGCAAACAGGGCCGGCTTAACCATCCAGGTGCCACCGCAGGCGATGATGGCAGAGGAGCTCAGGTACTCCTCGACGTTGGCGGTGCTCACGCCGCCGGTAGGCATAAAGCGGTGACCGACAAACGGAGCGGCGAGGGCCTTGATGGTGTTCAGGCCGCCATACTGGGACGCGGGGAAGAACTTGGTGACCTTGAGGCCCAGGTTCTCGGCTGCGGTGACCTCGGAGGGGGTCACGGTGCCGGGAAGGACGGGCAGGTCGATGTCGATGCAGTGCTTCACGACGTCCTCGTTGTAACCCGGGGAGACGATGAACTTGGCACCGGCTGCGCGGGCCTGCTCAACCTGCTCGACGGTCAGGACAGTGCCGGCGCCAACACACATCTCGGGCTCGGCCTCGGCCATAGCGGCGATGCACTCGGCGGCGCAGGCGGTGCGGAAGGTGACCTCGGCGGACTTCATGCCAGCTGCCATAAGGGCGTGGGCGAGCGGAGCGGCGTCCTCGACCTTGTCGAGCACAACGACCGGCACGATGCCCAGGGACTCAAGCGTGGTGTAGAACTGATCGAACATGATGTTCCTTTCGATGTGTGGCGCGCATGGGCGCGTGATTGCCAAATGTGCTGGTCAGGAGCCGATTTTGGATTGGTTATCGGAGGCACTGCTTGGGGTTCAAGCAATTCCAAAACCGGCTGCTCGACCAGTCATGTAGGGAATGCCAGGCAAAACCGGAATGGGACTGGTGGTTTTGCCCGGCCGGAGGAATCGGGGAGCGGGCCGCAGAGGTATGGGATTGGAAAGCCGCGGCCCGCGGAATGGAGACGGACTAGCGCGCGACGCGGGTGCCACCGTCGGCGGCGGATGCCACGGCTGCGATCTCGTCTGCGGTCACCAAGTTGGAATCGCCCTTGATGGTGAGCTTGAGGATCGAGGCCGCAATCGCGTAGTTGACGGCATCCTGCGGGTCAAAGTCGTTGATGAGGGCATGGACGAGGCCGGCGTTGAAAGCGTCGCCGGCGGCAACGCCCTCGAGCACGTGCACGTCGTGAGCAGGGGAGAACCAGTGCTCGCCGCTCTCGGCGTCAAAGAGCATGCCCATCCAGATGGAGCGCTCGACGCAGGAGATGTTGCGGACGACCGAGGCGACCTTCTTGCAACCGTACTCGGCGCAGATCTGACGGGCCATCTCGACGTAGGTGTCACGCTCCTCGATGCCGTGGGCAAGGGAGCCGGAGACGCAGGTCATGCCAAGGCCGGCAGGCGCATCCTCGTCGTTGGCGATGCAGATGTCGACGAGCGGCAGGAGTTCCTTCATGGTGGCCTGCGACTTCTCGGGCGACCACATCTTGCCGCGATAGTTCACGTCGCACACGGTGGTGATGCCCTTGGCGCGGCAGACGGCGAGCGCCTCCTTGCAGGCGGCGGCCATCTCGTCGGAGACGGCGGGGGTCACGCCGGAGAAGTAGAAGACATCGATGCCCTTGAGGATCTCGTCCCAGTCAAAAACATCGCGCTTGGCCATGTTGATGGCAGAGAACTTGCGGTCGTAGACGCAGCCGTTGCCGCGCTGCGAGGCACCGACCTCAAACACATAGGAGCCAAGGCGGTCGCCCTGACGCACGACGCGCGTGGTGTCGACGCCGTAGGCCTTCAGCGAACGCAGGGCGCACTCGCCCAGACGGTTGGCCGGGACAACGGAGACGTAAGCGGCCTTGTCGCCCTGGTAGGCCAGGGAAAGCGCGGTGTTTGCCTCGGCGCCGCCGTAGCGGACATCAAACTCGGTCGCCTGCTCAATGCGCAGGTGGTCTTTGGGCGAGAGCCTCATCATGATCTCGCCGAAGGTAAGAACCGTTTTACCCATGGTCGCGTAGCTCCTTCTTGCTCGTGCGTACACCTTTGATATGGCGTTGGCACGCAGGTGCCAAGACGGTAGGGTGCGTCTTTGCACCTGTGTGCCAACGCTCACCGAAATCGGTTTACGAAATCGGTTTCGTTTCGAGTTGTAGTATACTCACCTACAGCGTTTTGCAACCGAGATTTTTAAAAAAATGCCTAAAATGGCTCAGACCGCCGACAATTGGGAAACGGGGTGCGTTATGGCGCAGATGAGAATCAAGGACATTGCCGCCGAGGCGGGCGTGAGCCCGGCCACGGTCTCGCGCTATCTCAACAACCGCCCCGGGCAAATGACCGAGGAAACCCGTGCTCGCATCGCGGCGGTTATCGAGCGCACCGGCTATCGCCCGCGTGCCGCCGCGCGCAATCTACGCAGCTCGCGCACCAACCTCATCGGCGTGATCCTGGCCGACATCGCCAACCCGTTCTCCAGCGCCATGCTCGAAGGGCTTTCCGTCAGCGCCGCCGCGCGCGGCTGCTCGCTCATGACGGCCATTAGCGGCAACGACCCCGCTAAGGAAGCGGAGTCGCTTACCAGGCTTATCGATGCCGGCGTGGACGGCCTGGTCGTCAACACCTGCGGAGGCAATGACGAGGCGATCGCCGCGGCAGCGGGACGTCTGCCTGTTGTGCTGCTCGACCGCGACGTTGCCGACGGCGGTGTCGATCTGGTGACATCTAACAACCGTGAGCTGGTCGCTGGCTTGGTAGACGAGCTCGCCGCCGCTGGCAGCGAGCGCCTGTGCCTGCTCACCGAGGCAAGCGACGACAGCCCCGTGCGTCGAGAGCGCGCCGAGGCCTTTACCGACGAGCTGTCGCGACGCGGCCTGGCCGGCGAGGTCGTCACTCTGGCCGACGGTGGCGCCTCGGGCGTCGGCCGCTTGGACGAGACCATCCGCGGCTATGCAGGCAAAAAGCTCGGCCTCATTGCCGTCAACGGCCTGGTCTTCCTGCGTCTGACCGAGGCGCTGGCGCAGCTTGGTCCCTCGCTGCCGGCGGGGCTCAAAATCGCGACGTTTGACGACTACCCCTGGAACCACGTGCTCTTTGGCGGTGTGACCACAGCAGCGCAAGACACCCTCACCATTGCCGAGCGCGTAGTCGAGCGTCTGTCCGAGCGTATCGACGTTGTTACCACCACCGTGGGCGAAGCCGCAAAGCTCGCCCCCAAACGCATCGAGGTTCCCGGTCATATCGAACACCGCGCATCGACCTCACGCTAACCATTCGTTCGCAACTGCCTGTTCGCACACGTTTTTTGAGCGCTTGATACGCTTTAACCCTGCGGAAACATTTTTCTGCGATAGTATCTGCGATATAGACCAGTCGAAACCCGCCCGAAAGAAAGGGGAGCGACATGAACCAGCAGAACATCGATTACGTACTCCGCTCCGTAGAGCAGCGTGACATCCGCTTTGTGCGTCTGTGGTTTGTCGACATTCTCGGCCGCCTCAAGAACTTTGCCATTAGCCCCGAGGACCTCGAGGTCGCTTTTGAGGAGGGTATTGGCTTTGACGGCTCCGCCATCGAGGGCTTTGCCACGCCCGAGGAAGCCGATATGCTGGCGTTTCCCGATGCTTCGACCTTCCAGATTTTGCCGTGGCGCCCGAGCCACAACGGCGTCGCCCGCGTGTTCTGCGACGTGTGCACTCCCGATTGCAAGCCCTTTGCCGGCGACCCGCGCGATGCCCTGCGCCGCATGTTCCGCAAGGCCGAGAAGGCTGGTTATCTGCTCAACGTGGGTGCCGAGCTGGAGTATTACTACTTCCCCGACGAGCACACCCCCGAGCCGCTCGACAACGTGGGCTACTTCGATCTTTCGGTGAGCGATGCCGCTCGCGACCTGCGCCGCAACACGGTCCTCACGCTCGAGAAGATGTCCGTGCCCGTGGAGTACACCTTCCACGCCGCCGGCCGCTCGCAGCACGGCATGAGCCTGCGCCACGCCGAGGCCCTGAGCATGTCCGACGCCATCACCACGGCCAAGCTCATCATTAAGCAGCAAGCCTACGAGAGCGGTTGCCACGCCTCCTTTATGCCCAAGCCGTTGGCGGGCGAGGACGGCAGCGCCATGTTTTTGCATCAGTCGCTGTTCGACCACGACGGTAACAACGTCTTTTGGGGCGAGGACGACGAGAAGTACCACCTCTCCGATATCGCCAAGCACTACATGGCCGGCATCCTGGCGCACGCGCGCGAGATCAGCGCCATCACCAACCCCACGGTCAACTCCTACAAGCGCATTACTACCGGCGGCGACTCCGTGCCGCAGTACGCCACGTGGGGCCTGCGCAACCGCGCGAGTATGGTCCGCATCCCGGTCTACAAGCCCGGCAAGCAGCTGTCCACGCGCATCGAGCTTCGCAGCCCCGACCCCATGGCCAACCCGTACCTGGTCAACGCCGTCACGCTGGCGGCTGGCCTGGACGGCATCGAGCGCAAGCTGGAGCTCCCGCCCGAGGCCACGGCCGAGACGCTCAAGCTCACCGACCGCCAGATGGTCGAGACCGGCTACACGCCGCTGCCGCGCTCGCTCAAAGAGGCGCTCGACGTGTTTGAGGACTCGCAGTTTATGAAGGATGCCCTCGGCGAGCACATCCACAGTTTCTTCCTTAAAAAGAAGCGCGACGAGTGGCATAAGTTTGAGTCCACGATTACCGAGTGGGAGATCAAGCACTACCTGGCGAACTCCTAATCGCGCTGGCTTGTTCCAGTACGATTGAGCTCATTTCCTTGGAGGCCGATATGTCCGAAAAGAGTGCCCTGTTCATGGCGCGCACGACGCGCTTCCACGAGTTTGCCCGCAGCTTGACGACCACCTTGGGTGTCGAGGTGAGCCTGGCCACCCCCGATTCGCCGACTGCGGCGCACGACTTTGACCTGCTGATCCTCGATTCCGATGGCATCCGCAGCGACCGCATCGATCAGATTGCCAAGTGGCTTGACGATCGCGGTGGCGTTCCCATGCTGGTGATCGTCGACGACGAGGCCCTTGGCACCCTTCGCCTGCCGAATCACGCGCATGCCGACTTTGTATGCCCCACGGCGACGCCCAACGAGCTCAAGGCTCGCGCGCAGCGCCTGATGGGCGAGGAGGAGACCGTCACCGCCGACGACGTGCTCAACATCGATAACCTCGAGATTAACCTGGCTACCTACCAGGTGACGCTCGATAACGAGCCCATCGACCTGACGCTGATGGAGTATTCGCTGCTGAGCTTTTTGGCGACGCACCCCAACCGTGCCTACAGCCGCGAGGTGCTGCTGCACCGCGTGTGGGGCTTTGAGTACTGCGGCGGTACGCGTACCGTCGACGTGCACATCCGACGCATCCGCTCCAAGGTGGGCCCGCAGATCGCGGCACACATCACCACCGTCCGCGGCGTGGGTTATCTGTTTAAGGACTAGATTTCCACCACAAAGGGGACAGGCACCTTTGTGGTGGTATTGACGCAGGTGCGGGTTCCTTTCGGGCCTGCAACAGAACTTAAGCCTTCCTAAAAGATTGCGTTCTCATACACGTATGCCCGCATATTGGGGTACAACTCAACGTGAACAATGATGGCCCGCCACATGTTTGGCGGGCCTTTGGTTATTAGACGAAAGGATCGCAGCCATGAGCGAGAACGATTCCCAGCGTCCTCAGGATGCGGGCAACGCTGGCGAGACCCAGCAGCAGCCGCGTGTGCAGGTGGAGTCGACGCCTGCCGGCAGTAACATTCCCTACGTGCAGGCTTACGATACACAGACCGGCAAGCCGCTGGGCAGCCAGCAGGTTGTAAACAAGCACACAGTGGTCAAGACTAAGACCAAAAAGCTGCCGATCTTTATTACGGCACTCGCCGGCTGTGCCTGCGGCGCCCTGTTGGTCATCGCACTCATTATGAGTGGCACGCTCGATATCGGCGGCGGCAGGAACGCCGTGACGGCGGGTGCTTCGGGTTCATCGACGCAAAAGATCACCATCGACTCCGAGGACACCACGCTGGCCGAGGCCGTCTCTGCCAAGGCCCTGCCCTCCGTTGTTTCCATCACCGCTACTTCGAGCGGTAGCCAGAATGGCTCGCTTTCGCAGTCTGCCGACGAGTCGGATGGTTCGGGCAGCGTCGGTTCGGGCGTTGTGCTCGATACCGAGGGCCACATCCTCACCAACAACCACGTGGTTGATGGCTATGATCAGTACGTGGTGACCATGGATGACGGCACCACCTACGAGGCCGAGTTCGTGGGCAACGATGCCTCGAGCGACCTGGCCGTCATCAAGCTCAAGGATGCAGACGCCTCCAAGCTTACGCCGATCGAGATCGGCGATTCCTCCAAGCTCAACGTGGGCGAGTGGGTCATGGCGATCGGCTCGCCGTTCGGCAACGAGCAGTCTGTCTCCACGGGTATCGTGTCGGCGCTGTATCGCTCCACGGCCATGAGCTCTACCAGCGGTAACACTATCTACGCCAACATGATCCAGACCGATGCCGCCATCAACCCGGGCAACTCCGGCGGCGCGCTCGTCAACGACAATGGCGAGCTGGTGGGTATCAACTCGCTCATCGAGAGCTACTCGGGCTCCAGCTCGGGCGTGGGTTTTGCCATTCCGGTTAACTACGCCAAGGACATTGCCGACCAGATCATCGACGGCAAGACGCCGGTGCATCCGTACCTGGGCGCTACGCTTTCGAGCGTCAACGCGCTCAACGCCCGCACCAACAAGCTAAGCACTGATAGCGGCGCGTATGTGGCGAGCGTCGTTGAGGATGGCCCTGCTGCCAAGGCCGGCATCCAGGAGGGCGATGTCATTACCAAGCTGGGCGACGACGAGATTACGAGTGCCGATGGCCTGATCATTGCGCTGCGCAGCCACGAGGTGGGCGAGAAGGTCGAGATCACGCTCATGCGCGGCAAGGACGAGAAGAAGGTCACGGTTGAGTTGGGCTCTGACGAGGAGCTGCAGAGCCAGCAGCAGGATGACAGCGCGACCGACACCGGCAACGGCGGTATTACCGACGAGCAGCTGCGCCAGTATCTGGAGGAGCTGCTGGGCCAGCAGGGCCAGGGTCAAGGCTACGGTCAGGGCTACTAGCGAGCCGTATTGCACATATCGAAGCCAGAGGGGCTGTCCCATCAACGCGGGACAGCTCCTCTTTTCTTATTGATCCGTTGGGGACGGAGGAAAACGGATCATTTAGAGTTGATAAGAGCATGGTTGGATCGCGCGATCCACCCCGGTCTAGCGGCTGCCGATTCGGTGCGGTTTGAGACCGTTATTCGGCCCCGTTGCGACCGGTGGTACTCTTGTATCCGTTTGAAATCGAGCGAAGGAGTGCCGCTATGGAGCAATCGAGCCTGTTTGGTGACGGCGTGGACATCGATACCGAAACGCCCACGAGCACGGATACCGCTGCATCGGCCGATGCCCGTGCCCAGGCGGCAGCGCGTGCGGCCGAGCTGCGCCACGAGCTCGATTACCACGCCTATCGCTACTACATGCTCGATGCGCCCGAGATCACGGACGCCGCCTTTGACAAAATGCTCGTTGAGCTGCAGGAAATCGAGGCGACCTACCCCGATTTGGTAACGCCCGACAGCTACACTCAGCGCGTGGGCGGGTACGTGAGCGAGCAGTTTACGCCGGTCACGCATATGGCGCGCATGTATTCCATGGACGATGCCATGGATCTGGACGAACTCGACGCATGGCTCCAGCGCACCGAGGATGCGCTTGGTGCCGGCAGCGTCACCTATACCTGCGAGCTTAAGATCGACGGTCTGGGCGTGGCCCTTACCTACCAAAACGGCACCTTCGTACGCGCAGCCACACGTGGCGATGGCACCACGGGCGAGGATGTGTCGCTCAATGTCCGCACCATCAAGGATGTGCCCATGCATCTGTCCGAGGCAGCGCTCACCCACATGGGCGCCGACCGCGAGCGTACCATCGAAGTGCGCGGTGAGGTCTACATGCCTAAGGGCAGCTTTGTTCGCCTGAATGAAGAGGCCGATGCCGAGGGCCGCGACCCCTTCGCCAACCCGCGCAACGCCGCCGCCGGCAGCCTGCGCCAAAAGGACCCCAAGGTCACAGCGCGCCGCGATCTCGCTACCTTCATCTATGCTATCGCCGATACCGATCCGCTGCACGTCCACAGCCAGCGCGAGTTCCTCGACTGGCTGCGTAGCGCTGGCTTTAGCGTCAACCCCAACGTGGCACGCTGCGCCACGCCCGCCGAGGTCCACGAGTTCTGCGCCCAGGCCCTCGAGCATCGCGGTGACTTGGACTATGACATCGACGGCGTGGTCGTAAAGGTCGACAGCTTTCAGCAGCAGCTCGACCTGGGCTTCACCGCCCGCGCGCCGCGCTGGGCCATTGCCTTTAAGTTCCCGCCCGAGGAAAAGCAGACCGTCCTGCGCGAAATTCGCATCCAGGTGGGCCGCACCGGTGTGCTCACGCCGGTCGCCGAGTTCGACCCGGTGACGGTCGCCGGCTCCACCATCGCGCGCGCCACGCTGCACAACATCGACGAGATCCGTCGCAAAAACGTGCGCGAGGGCGATACCATCATCGTGCACAAGGCGGGCGACGTAATCCCCGAGGTCGTGGGCCCGGTGCTCGACAAGCGCCCGGTCGATTCGGTCGACTGGCACATGCCCGAGGTCTGCCCCGTGTGCGGTAGCCCCGTGGTCCACGAGGATGGCGAGGTTGCCTACCGCTGTGTCTCCATCGATTGCCCCGCACAGCTCAAGGAGCGCCTGCTCCACTGGGTGAGCCGCGGCTGCATGGACGTCGACGGCCTAGGCGACGAGATCGTCGACAAGATGATCGCCGCCGGGCTGATTCACGACGTCGCGGACTTCTACCAGCTCACGGTGGACGACATCGCCGGCCTGGATACGGGGCGCACTTATGCCAGCTCCAACAGCAAAAAGGGCGTTAAGAAGGGCGACCCCATCCCGGTAGGCCTCAAGACGGCCGAGAAAATCATCGCCGAGCTCAACAAGTCCAAGAGCCAGCCGCTCGGTCGCGTGCTGTTTGCCCTGGGCATCCGCCACGTGGGCAAGAGCGTGGGCGAGGTCATCGCCGAGCGATTCCTGTCGATTGACAAGCTCATCTTGGCGAGCGAAGAGGATATTGCCGAGTGCGAGGGCATCGGTCCCAAGATTGCGGCGAGCGTCAAGCAGTTCCTGGCCGTGCCCGAGAACCTTGCCGTGCTGGAGCGCCTGCGCCAGGCGGGCCTGCCGCTCGAGGTTGACCTGGGCGCCGCTCATGCGCAGGCCGCAGCCAACGCTGGCGTGACGGGCGAGCTCGCCGACGCACAGCCGCTCGCGGGTCTGACTTTCGTGCTTACTGGCACGCTTGTCAATCGCACGCGCGACGAGGCGGGCGCGGCGCTCAAGGTGCTCGGTGCCAAGGTTTCGGGCAGCGTGTCAAAGAAGACGAGCTATCTGGTCGCCGGCCCCAAAGCGGGCTCCAAGCTCACCAAGGCCGAGCAGCTGGGTGTGCCCGTGCTGGACGAGGATGCACTCGAGCAGATCTTGGCTACTGGTCAGGTGCCCCAGGCTTAGTGCATCAATAGTCAAATTGAAGAACCGCCCGGAAGCACGATGTCTTCCGGGCGGTTCTTACTTTGCTGGGGCAATCGGCACCGTGATCTGTGTCACGTAGGTTGTGGGGTCGTCGCTGATGATATCGTCGATCAGGGCAATCTCGCGCGAGGGCCCGGCGGGTGTCAGGTTGCGCTCGCGCATATAGCCGAGCAGCTGCTCATAGCGCGTGCCTGCCTGCCCGTGCGTGCCGCGGAAGCTTATGGTCAGGCATCGCGCGGCGGGCCGCGTCTCGACGTCGCCCACGTAATCATCGGTGTTATCGAGCAGCAAAAAGACCTCGTCGTAGCCGTCAAAGTCGCCGGCGGCGAGGCGCTCGGCGCTGATCCCAACGCCCAAGTTGCCCAAGAAGACAAAGGTCTCGTGCTGCCCCTTCTGCAATTGACGAATCTGCCACTCCAGCGCATAGGCGTCGGTAGGATTGACGCGTTCGCGCAGCACGGCGCAGCGAAGTTCGGGCGCATCGATTGTGCAAATGGTGTCGAGCTTGGTGTTCAGGGCATCGTGAAGCAGCGCAAGCCGGTTATCGATCTTGCGCGACACGCGTTCGAGCTCGCGGCGCTTGCGCTCGATGAGCTCCTGCTGCTGAGCCAGCTGCCGCTGCATAAGGTCCACATCGCGCGTGGTCACAAAATCACGGATTTGCGCGAGTGACAAATCGAGAACGCGCAGGTGGCTGATGGTATTGAGGGTGGAGAGCTGCCGCGATCCGTAGTAGCGGTACCCGCTCGCCGGATCGATGTGCGCCGGGTCCAGTAGGCCCATCTGCTCGTAATGGCGCAACGTGCCCACGCTCAGGTTAAACAGGCGCGCCACCTCGCCAATGCGGAGCAGGCCCTCGGTATGTTCACTTGGCATGTCGATCACAGGACCGCTCCTTTCAATAGGGTCGGGGAGGGGCGCCAGGCTTGCGTTGCCCCGCTACGCTACCAACTTGTCAAAAGCCCCACGCCGGTTGAGCACGGTAAACGCGACAACACAGATGACTGCCGACAAAATTGATCCGCACGGCGAAGCGATGCCCATGGGAAACAGCGTGTCGGAATAGGCGTTCGACAGCAGCCACGCGCCGGGTACGCGAATGAGCGCCACGGCCAGCACGTTGTGCGCAAAGCCGATGTAGCTCTTGCCGTATGCAGCGAAAAAGCCGCTAAAGCAAATGTGGATGCCGGCAAAGATTGCGTCGAAAATATAACTGTGCATATAGCCGGTACCGGCCGCGACCACCGCGGGGTCCTTGGCAAAAAAGCCGATAAACGCCGGCGCCACCAGCCACATCAGCACCGTGATCAGACAGCCGTACACCACCGAGATCGTCATGGCATCCTTGAGTACCTGACGCGCACGACCGCCCTTTCCTGCACCGGCGTTTTGCGCCGTGAGCGCGCTGACGGTGGCGCCCATGGAACTCGGAACAATGAACAAAAAGCTGATCATCTTCTCGACCAGGCCCACGGCGGCGGCGTCGACGAGCCCTCGGTGGTTGGCGATGACGGTGATAAACATAAACGCCACCTGGATGCAGCCGTCCTGCACGGCCACAGGTACGCCGATCTTAAGGATGCTGCCGAGCACCTCGGGCTGGGGGCGCAGGTCGCTGCGCTTAACGTGGATGTTCGTGCGGCGGCTCTTGAGCCACACGAGCGCGAGGGCAACGCTGGCCGTCTGGGCGGTTACCGTGCCGAGCGCCGCACCCACGGGGCCGAGCCCCATGTGGCCGATAAACAGAAAGTCGAGTGCGATGTTGATGATGCACGCCACACCGATCACGTACATGGGCGAGCGCGAATCGCCCAGGCCGCGAAAGATGGCCGAGAGGATGTTGTACGCGGCGATAAAGGGAATGCCGACAAAGCAGATACGCAGGTAGGCGGCGGTGCCTTCGACCGCCTCGGGCGGCGTACCAATGAGCGCCACGATTTGCGGGCATAGTGCAAACAAGATGACGGCCAGTACCACCGAGACGCCCATAAAGAGCGTAATGGTGTTGCCGATGGCGGTCTCGGCGCGGTCAAACCGGCGCGAACCCACGGCGTGGCCGACGATGACCGTCGTTCCCATGGCCAGACCCACGAGCGTCACGGTAATGATATAGAGCGTCTGCGCGCCATTGCCCACGGCGGTGATGCCGGCGGCGCCGCTAAACTGCCCCATCATGTACAGGTCGGCCATACCATAGAGCATCTGCAAAAAGTACGAGAGCATATAGGGCAGGGCAAAGACTGCGATGGTCTTGAGGACATTGCCGCGTGTGAGGTCGTGTTCCATGGGCGGGGCACTTTCTGGCTGGGTTCGTTTAGCTACCAGTGTAGTGAAAACCCTATAACGATAGTAGAGTCAAGGTTTATGTCGAGGACAGGGCGAAAAAAAGTGAGGCCCACGATTATTTCCAACTTAATACAGATGCGCACTATGCTTGTTTGACACATTCGTTAGCCTTGCAGAAATCGGTTTCGCGTCACTTGACACTACCGCCCGGCGCGCAATAATACGTGCGTTTGCGAACAACGTTTGATGGGGGATGAACCTGCGTGCGCAATCTCAAGATCCTGTTTTCCTACTTGGGGGAATGCCGTCGCGACGCCATGTTCGGCGTGCTCTTTGTGACGGCCGAGACGGCGCTCGAGCTGTTTATCCCGGTTATCATGGCGAACATCATCGACGTGGGCGTGCCTGCGGGCGACATCAACTACATGCTGCTGCAAGGTGCGTACATGTTGGTATGTGCGGCGTTTTCGCTGATATTGGGCTTGGGCTATGCCCGCACATCCGCTCGCGTGGCCTCGGGCTTGGGCGCCAACCTGCGCGAGGCAGAGTATCGCAAGATCCAGACGCTTGCTTTTGGCAACCTGGACAACTACGATGCCAGCTCGCTCGTCACCCGCATGACCACCGATATTACCGTCATCCAAAATGCCATCGGTAATGGCTTTCGCCCCATGGTGCGCGGCCCGGTGACGCTCGTTGTCGGCCTTATCTACGCGCTGGTGCTGTCGCGCCCGCTTGCCACAGTCTTTGCGATCATTCTGCCCGTGCTGGCGATCGTGCTGGGCGTTATCACCTATCGAGTGAGCCCACTCTACCGCCAGCTGCAGACCTCGATGGACCACCTCAACGGCGTGGTGCAGGAGGACCTCACTGCCGTGCGCGCCGTCAAGGCGTATGTGCGCGCCGAGCACGAGGAGGCCAAGTTCGACACCGTCAATACCGAGCTCGCGCATACGGCGACGAAGACGTTCGGCAATGCCGTGCTCAACCTGCCGGTGTTTCAGCTGTCGATGTACGTGGCCGCGCTTTCTATCCTGTGGATCGGCGGACGCATGATTCTCGCCGGCGAGCTGGGTGTGGGCTCACTCACGGGCTTTATGAGCTACGTCCTGCTGATTATGAACTCGCTCATGATGATCTCCAACGTATTTTTGCTGCTTACGCGCGCACTCGCCAGTGTGGAGCGCATCTCGCACGTCCTCGATGAACGCTCGCTTACCGAGGCGCCCGCGGCAGACGCGGCTGTGTGCGAAGTTGTCGACGGAAGTGTCGAGTTCCGCGATGTGTCGTTTAAGTACCGCGCGGATGCTGTCGAGGACGTGCTCGAGCATATCGACCTTCGCATCGAGCCGGGCTCCACGGTGGGCGTGCTCGGCGGCACGGGCTCGGGCAAGAGCTCACTCGTACAACTGATCGCGCGCCTGTACGATTCCACCGAGGGCGCCGTGCTGGTGGGTGGCCGCGACGTGCACGACTACGACTTGGCCGCCCTGCGTGACGCCGTGGGCATTGTGCTGCAAAAGAATGTGCTGTTTACGGGTACTGTGCGCGAGAACTTACAGTGGGGCGCGCCCGATGCCACCGACGAGGAGCTGCTGAGTGCCTGCCGTGCGGCGTGCGTGGACGAGTTCCTGGACCGCATCGGCGGGCTCGACGGTGAGTTGGGCCAGGGTGGCGCCGGCGTTTCGGGCGGCCAGAAGCAGCGACTGTGCATCGCGCGTACGCTGCTCAAGCATCCGCGCGTGCTCATTTTTGATGACTCGACCAGTGCGGTCGATATGGCGACCGACGCCAAGATCCGCGAGCATATCGTCCAGATTCCCGACACGACGGTGATCATCATCGCCCAGCGTATCGCAAGCGTGATGGATGCCGACCGCATCGTGGTGCTGGATGACGGCCGTGTCCACGGTGTGGGCACGCATGAGGAGTTGCTGGCAGGTGACAACATCTACCAGGAGATTTACGCCTCGCAGATGGAGTTCGCGGGTGATGCGAGCGATGCAGAGGGCGACGGCGGCAGTGAAGACGTTCAAGGTGATCCGTTTTCCTCTGTCCCCGGCGGATCATTCCAGGCGGCGAAAGGAGATGAGCGCCATGCCTAAGACTTCCGCTCAGGCACGTCCGGCCAATCTGCGCCGAACGCTTCGCCGCTTGCTCTCATACATGGGCCATGCCAAGTTCTCGCTGCTGGCGGTTGGTGTGCTGGCCTCTGTCGCCGCCATCGCGAGTCTTGCCGGCACCTATATGGTGCGCCCCATCGTCAACGGCCTGGCCGCGGGTGGGGAGGAGCTGCTTACCAAGCAGGTCATCCTGACGGCGGTCATCTACGCCGCGGGCGTGCTCTCGGCCCTGGGCTACTCGCAGATTATGGTGCGCGCGGCCCAACGCGTGGTGTCCGATATTCGCCGCGATCTGTTCGCGCACATCCAGACGCTGCCGCTCAGTTATTTTGACAGCACGCGCTCGGGCGACATCATGAGCTTTTTCACCAACGATGTCGACACCGTCTCCGAGGCGCTCAACAACAGCTTTGCCAACGTGATTCAGGCCGCCATTCAGGTTGTGGGCACCACGGCCATGCTCATCATCCTTAACTGGCAGCTCACGATTATCACACTCGTGTGCGATGCGGCCATTGTGCTGTATGCGCGCTACTCGGGCGCGCGCTCTAAGCGTTTCTTTGCTGCCCAGCAGGCATCGCTTGGCGACCTGGACGGA
The DNA here is from genome assembly GCA_902472315.1 of uncultured Collinsella sp. Taxonomy (GTDB): domain Bacteria; phylum Actinomycetota; class Coriobacteriia; order Coriobacteriales; family Coriobacteriaceae; genus Collinsella. The sequence continues at coordinate 52,798 of CABRNM010000004.1, read as the reverse complement.
TATATCGAAGAAATGGTCTCGGGCCAAAAGGTCATCAAGGTCTTTAACCGTGAGACGGCGAATGTCGCCGGCTTCACCTGCCGCAACGACGAGCTTCGCCGCACCGGTACCGCCGCCGTGAGCTATGCCAACTCCATGGTGCCCATGACCGTCGTGATTGGCTACGTCAACTATGCCATCGTCGCCGTGGCGGGCGGCATGCTCTGCATCAAGGGGCTCGCCGATGTGGGCGCACTTGCAAGCTACCTGGTCTTTGTGCGCCAGGCCGCCATGCCCATCAACCAGTTTACGCAGCTCGGCAACTTCTTGCTCAACGCGTTGGCCGGTGCCGAGCGCCTGTTTGCGGCTATGGACCTTGAGCCCGAGGTGGACGAGGGCTGCGTGGAGCTGGTGCAGACGGGCGATGCCGCGTGGGCGTGGAAAATTCCCGAGGGCCAGGGCGTGGGCGTCTACGGGCACCTGTATGACGTGGCAGCCGTTGATGAGTCGGGCTGCGCGGTGGCTGCCGACGGCACCGAGCTCACGTGCGGCTTGGTCCCGCTTGCCGGCGACGTGCGCTTCCATGCCGTGGACTTTTCCTACGTGCCGGGCGCCCGCGTGCTCACGGACCTCAACCTGTTTGCCAAGCCGGGGCAAAAGATTGCGTTTGTGGGCTCCACGGGCGCCGGCAAGACGACCATTACCAACCTCATCAACCGCTTCTACGAGGTCGATGACGGCGAGATCACGTACGACGGCATCGACGTCAAGCACATTGCCAAGGCCAGCCTGCGCGGGTCGCTCGGCATTGTGCTGCAGGACACGCACCTGTTTAGCGGCACCATTGCGCAGAACATCCGCTTTGGCAAGCTCGACGCGACCGACGAGGAGGTGCGCGCCGCTGCCGAGGCCGCCTGCGCCGACTCGTTTATCCGCCGCCTGCCGCGGGGCTACGACACACCGGTCACGGCCGACGGCGCCAACCTGTCGCAGGGTCAGCGTCAGCTGCTCGCCATCGCGCGCGTGGCCGTCGCCGATCCGCCGGTGCTCATCCTGGACGAGGCCACGAGCTCCATTGACACGCGTACCGAAAAGCTCATCGAGCGCGGTATGGACCGCATCATGCGCGGTCGCACCACGTTTATGATCGCGCACCGCCTGTCCACTGTCCGCGACGCCGACGCCATCATGGTCCTCGAACACGGCCGCATCATCGAGCGCGGCACGCACGAAGAGCTACTCGCCCAGCACGGCGAGTACTGGCAGCTGGCGCATGGCTTAAAAGAGCTGGATTAACCCGTTCGAGCACGATGCTTTGATCCCTCCGTGCCCCTCGCCTCAAACCATCACAACATTCGACGTTTTTTGCCAAAATCGGGAAAAGCATCGAATGTTGTGATGGTTTTTCTGCCACTCGAACGGGTGGAATTGCTTTCTTTCGCACGAAGGTGTGCGGATCAGTGGGCAGGGGAATAAGGTTGGTTATCCGACTCCATTGGAGGGCTTATGGACCTGCCGATCGTCCTGTCCCATAAGACTGCCTGGCTGTACCACAACGTGGCACGTCCGTCCGAGCCGCTCTCGAGAGCAAGCAGCCTATACGATGAGGACTCGCTTGCTAACGAGGCGGAGCCGACTGCGAGCCTGCCCAAATTGGGGCTGGATACCAAGGGGCTGAGGGCTTCAAAGGCAGCTGGGATCGTTACCGACTATCTGGTTTCGCTCGGTATTCCACGAGAAGAGCTCGATCGTATTGATACGCTCGTCAACTTCGATTTTGAGCGCTCGACGCCGGCTGGATTTAGGTGCCACGTGTTTGGGTCGCCGGTACCTCCGGGCCATCTTATCGAGGTGGCAGAGGGCCTTCTAGTGGTTGATGAGGCCATGTGCTTTGTCCAGGCGGGTTCGTGGATGAGCGAGCCCGAGCAGCTGGAATATGGCTACGAAATCTGCGCCCGATACCATTTGAATCATCTGTCGACAGGCGATTATATCGAGATGGGGCAGAGGTATACCGTTGCCGACTTGATTGCTTATTGCAATGAGAACCGATCTCGTCAGGGGGCTATACGCGCGGCCACCGTGCTCAAGCGCGTGCACGATGGCGCGCGGTCGCCCATGGAGACGGCCACCGCAATCATGGTCGTAGCAAAACGTTCCCAGGGAGGGCTGGGATACGCCAAGATCGAGCTCAACCATCGGGTCGATGTTCCCAACGAGTTCAAGTATCTCGCTAAGTCCGGGTATTTCGAGATCGACGTATATGCGCCTGCGAGCGGTACGGGGATTGAATACAACGGTTCGGACCATCTTGATAAACAGCGCAGCGCGTCGGACGCGGAGCGTATGACCGTGCTGAGCGCGCTGGGCTTTAGGATGATCGTCCTCACCGGGACTCAGTTTGCCCACCAGCTGCAATTGCACCGGGCGATGAATGCCATCGCGCTCGCTATGGGTCTTAAGTGCGACCGAAGCGAGACATTCCAGAAACGTCAGAACGACCTGCGAGAGTTCGTGATTCGGCACTGGGACGGCAACCTTTAGGGGCGTTTTGGTCCTTCTACGGGGTGCCGTGGGCAGGCAAACCATCACAACATTCGACGTTTTTGCCAAAATCGGGAAAAGCATCGAATGTTGTGATGGTTTGTGTGTTGAGGATGGGCTTGGGAAGTCCGTTTTGCTCGAAGCGACCTGTCCTGTCGTACGGGTGTCGGCATGATTCTCTCGTGGGGTATTATGTTTTCCGAAGAATAAAACGCCGCGTGAGGGGAGGGTTGCGTGGACGGGCACGTGCAACATGACGGTTTTGGCCGCGATATCAACTACCTGCGCATTGCCGTTACCGACAAGTGCAATTTCCGCTGCATTTACTGCATGCCGGTCGATGGCGTGGCGCCCCGCGCACACGACGAGCTGCTCAGCGCCGAGGAAATCGCCCGCTTTGTGCGCCTGGTGGCGGGGGAGGGCATTCGCCGCGTGCGCTTGACGGGTGGCGAGCCACTGGTCAGCCGCCGTATCATCCCGCTCATTCGCGACATCCGCGCGATTCCGCAGATCGAGGACATCTCGCTTACCACCAACGGCGTCCTGCTGCCCAAGCTGGCACCGCAGCTCAAAGATGCCGGGCTTAACCGCGTCAACATCTCGCTCGACACGCTCGACCCTACGCTATTTGGAAAGATCACGCGCCTGGGTCGGCTCGAGCAGACCATGGCGGGCATCGACGCGGCACTGGCCTGGGGCTTTGAGCCCGTTAAGGTCAACTGCGTTGTGGTGCGCCGACTCAACCAGGATGTGGCGGCCCTTGCGCGGCTCACGCTCGACCGCCCCATTCATCTGCGCTTTATCGAATACATGCCCATCGGCGACGAACACACGAGCTCGCATTGTGCCGTAGACCCTCACGCGCCCACACTCAATCCCGAGCTGTGGGACGCGAGCGACACCGTGCCGAGCGACGAGCTGCGGGCGCGCATCAATGCCGGGGCCACCGCGGCGGGACTGGGCGAGCTCGAGCCGCTCGACATCAACGACGCTCCTGCCGGCGCGGGCCCCGCGCGCTACTGGCGCTTCCCAGGTGCGGCGGGAACGGTTGGCTTTATTAGCGCCATGTCCAACCATTTTTGTGCGAATTGCAACCGTCTGCGCCTGACGGCCGATGGCAACGTGCGCCCGTGCCTGTTCAGCGATGCCGAGTATTCGGTGCGCGACGCCCTGCGCCGTGGTGATGATATGCAGGTACTTTCGATTTGGCGCGATGCCGTGGCCCACAAACCGCAGGAACACGCGATAATTGAGGGCACGCAACGATTTATGTCCCAAATCGGAGGATGATCATATGGCCAAGAGCAGGTACGCCGATGCCACCAAGGCCGCTCGCAGGGCCGCGATGTCTGCCCACAAAGTCACGGCTGCAGCCAGCGATGCCGTCACGGGCGCGCAGCCGTCTGCCAGCGTTGCCACCGAGCCCGCCCGCGACGCCCGTCGCGACGAGCTGACGCATGTGGACGCCAAGGGCGAGGTACGCATGGTCGACGTGTCCGACAAGGCCGAGACCCATCGCATCGCCATCGCCGAGGGCACCATCCTCATGCACCCCGAGACACAAGCCATGGTGCTGCAGGACCGCGCCAAAAAGGGCGACGTGCTTGCCTGCGCGCGCGTGGCGGGCATCATGGCCATCAAACGCACGAGCGACATCATCCCCATGTGCCATCCGCTGCTCATTACCAAGAGCAAGTGCGACATTGTGCCCATCGCTGCGGCGGGGACGCCGGCCGAGGACGTGCCCGAGGGCTGGGCGCCGGCGCGCGCGGACGGGCAGGTTGGTTTTCACGTGCTGGTTACGGCGGGCGTGACGGGCAAGACGGGTATCGAGATGGAGGCCCTGACTGGCGCGAGTGCCGCGTGCTTAACGATCTATGACATGTGCAAGGCCGTCGACCGCGGCATGGAGATTGTCGACGTGCGCCTGCTGCACAAGGAGGGCGGCCGCTCGGGCATATGGGATCGCGCCGAGCGTCAGGCCGCTGCTGTTGAGGCCGTGGGGGCCGCGGGCGACGCACCCGCAAGCGCACCTGCCGCCATCGCGCCCGCAGCTCCCACTCCGGCCGTCCCCGCAATCGCGTTTATCGGCTACCAAAACTCGGGCAAGACCACGCTCGTCGAGAAGGTTATCGCCGAGCTCACCCGCCGCGGCCTGCGCGTGGGTTCGCTCAAGCATCATGGGCACCACGGCTTTGATATCGACGTGCCCGCTAAGGACACCTGGCGCCATCACCAGGCCGGATCCAAGCACGTGGGCCTCATCTGCGCCACGCGCTGGGCGGAGTACGCCGACACGCGCGAGGAGGACGAGATGCCCGCGCGCGAGCTGCTGTCGCGCTACAACGATGTCGACGTGGTGATCATCGAGGGCTACAAGACCGAGGGTTTCGACAACATCGTGGTCGCGCGATCGGGTGTCGACCGTCTGCGCGGCAAGAGCTCGCTCGACCTGGTCGACGGTCACACGCTGGCCCTTGCCTGCAACGAAGCCCTGGCACGCCAGGCATTCGATGCCGGCTTTGCGACCCGAGCCATCAACATCAACGACGCCCGAGCCATCTGCGACCTCATCCAAGATCATCTGGCCTAAAACCTGCCAACAAGGGACAGGTTTATTTCGGCAGGTTTTATCTGGGCAAACGTCATTTCCACCACAAAGGGGCCAAGCACCTTTGTGGTGGATTTTGCTTTAGTAGATGTGTGGGACATGCCTTACAATCTACCAAGTAGTTCGTGCTGGCAAAAACGGAGAGAAGGGGCTTGATGCGTCCTTAATGTTTCATACGGATGGATTGATTTGACAGACGGTGGCGAATGCCCGCCGTCCGCATTCGTATGAAACAAGGAGTCTCCATGCTCGCCTCCCTTTTCTCAAAGCCTCAATCGTCGCTGTCCGTGCAGGCCAAGCGCCTGGTGGCGATGCGCTTTCTCATCTACACCGGCTTTCAGACCAGCTACTTTATCGGCGTCATCGGAACGCTCACCTATGCAGACGATGCCTCGGTCGTGGCGACATCGCTGGCCGTCCTTTTTATGAATGTTTTCGTGATCCTGGGATCCTTTGCGGGCGGCGCGGCGCTCGACGCCTGGGGCCCGCGCCGTCATTTCTTGCTGAGCATCGTGGGCACGCTGGCAACCGGCGCGGCGATCATTGCCTTTGGCAGCGCGACCGGCATCGTCCTGCTCGGCGCGGTGCTCCTGGGCTTTGTGATGGGGTTCGCCCAGTCCATCGCCACATCCTATCCGGCCTACCTCACCGACGATTCTGTCGAGCTCAAAGACATCAACTCCGCCATCGCCATGTTTTCAAACGTGAGTATCATCGTTGGCCCCACGCTGGGCGGCTTTGTCGCGGCGGCTGCGTCGTCGCGCGCGGTGTTCGTGCTCATGATGCTCTTTACAGTGCTGGCACTCGTTGCCGGTTGGGGCTTTAGGCCGCAAGCAGGTCGCGTCGCCGCGCGCGAAAGTACTCCCGCGGATAGCAGCACAACGGCAAGTACCGCCAGTCAAAGCTCCGACTCCAGTAAATCCACCCGCGTCACCTTCGCGACCAGCATCAAGACAGTCTTTACCAACAGCGTCCTCGCCCTGCTGTTCTGCATTATTTTCCTTTCGAACTTTGGCTACGGCGCCTTCGATCCACTGGAGTCGTTCTTCTACCGCGATGTCCTGCACGTCGGTGTCGAATGGATGGGCTGGCTCTCGTCGGCCAGCGGTGTGGGCGCGGTGCTGGGCGCCGTGGTCGCGCTCCGCATGCCGCCGCGTCTCGTCAGTCTTAAAACGCTGCTCGTGGCACTCATGTCCGTGGGTGTGGGAAGTCTGATTTATGTGGGGACACCGTACGTGGGCGTGGCCCTTATCGGCCAGATTGTCCTGGGCGTAGCCTGGGGCGTCGTCAACCCGCTCCACAACACCATCGTGCAAACGACGGCTCCGCTCGAGCAGCTTGGTCGCGTAAATTCGGTCATGGGCTTTGGCAACATGTTCGCCGGTGTAGCCCCGCTGGCGATTGCTCCCTGGCTGGCAGCGACGTTTGGCGTGCAGCAGACGCTCGTTGGTGCGGGCATGGTCGTGACGGCGGTTCCCGCGGCGCTGCTGCTGTTTGGACGCCGGCATTTGGATCGTGCCGCAAGGCAGTAAAACCATCACAACATTCGATGAAAATCGCGATTTTGCCGAAAAACGTCGAATGTTGTGATGGTTTGCGCCCCGGACTAGGCCATCCTGCGAGTCCGGCCCCTCTGCGGGTCAGGCCACCACAAAGGGGCCAGGCTCCTTTGTGGTGGTTTTTGCTTTGACGGGCCGCGCCTGTGCCTTGGTATACCATGTACGCCGTTTGCGAATGCACCCCACATCGCCGCACAACCCAGAAAGGCCCCCATGGACACCACCTTCAGCCACATCAAAGCCGTGTTCTGTGATATCGACGGCACGCTGCTCACGAGCCAGCACACGGTGTCCCCGCGCACCGTGGCGGCGATCCGCGCCCTGCGCGAGCGCGGCGTGCTGTTTGGACTGTGCACCGGGCGCGACGCCCACGCGACCGAGGCCATGTACGAGCTCTGGGGCATCGAAGGCCTGGTGGACGTGCTCCTGGGCTGCGGTGGCGCCGAGGTCATCGACCGCGCGCACGACATCAACGAGCTGAGCTTTCCGCTGCCGGGCGAGACCATCGCGCGCATCTGCAAGCACATGGCAGACCTGCCGGCAACGCCCGTTTGCCCTCGGGACGGCGTGCTCTATGTGCCCGAGAGCAACGCGTGCGTCGAGCACCTGTCGCGCGTCGACGGCGTGCCCTACCAGGTGGTCGATTTTGCCGAGTTTTTGCGCGAGCCGCAGCCCAAGGTGATGTTTACCATGGCGCCCGAGGTGATGCCGCAGGTGATTGAGCGGGCGTCGACGTTTGCTGATGGCACTGTTAAGGCGGCGGCTCTGCAAACCACGCAGCGGCTCTACGAGTTCATGGATCCGCGCGTGTCCAAGACGCGCGGCCTTGTGCGCGTGGCGGAGCTCAACGACATAGAGCTCCAGAACATCTGCGTGTTTGGCGATGCCGATAACGACACCTGCATGGTGGCTGACGCCGGCGTGGGCGTGGCCATGGCAAACGGCAGCGACGCCACCCGTGCCGCCGCCGACTTTGTAACCGCGAGCAACGACAAAGACGGCATCGCGATCTTTATCGAGGAACATCTGCTGTAGCGCCGGGGGAGAGTCACCGCAAAGGGGACAGGCGCCTTTGCGGTGACTTCAGGCGATTTGGGCGAATTGATGCCTAAAATCTGCGCGAAAATTCAAATATTGTTGTCTGAACATCATGCTTCTCACCACCGATGGGTTAAAGATATTCCCATCAATTTGGTAGTTTATTCTTCCCGGTTAATGACCTACCGCTCACGGTCGATTTTCGACTGTTCACAGGATGCTTGCTCTTGCGCAAAATGTTGTGCAAATAAATCTAATGCCATTAAAAAATAATAGACAACTAAATTACCAGCAGAAACAAAAAAGAGATAGCGAATAAACGAAGGTAAATCTGAGCAAATGTCAAGAGAATTGAGAACTTGCTACAAAAATGTCGGTTTTGTTGCTTAGATGTTTAAACAGTCGTTATAATAGCATTACTAAATGAGCGCAATTACAGATTGCGCAGATACGTTTGATGGTGAAAGAGCAAGATCGCGGTCTCTTGGGGAGGAGACATCGATGAAAGCGAATTCAGAAAAAACTAAACAGAGTAATAAAGCGACGCGCCGTGTACTGGCAGGCGTTTTGTGCGGAGCCTCCGTTTTGAGCCTGGTACTGTCGCTCGTCATGCCTCCAATCTCGCAGGCCATTGCCAACGATGATCAGATGGTTTCTACCGAGAAAACTGTGATGGGGGGTTCCTCAAGTGAGTCTACTGATGTAGAAAACACCAACAATGGGGATACCGAAAACCAGAATAGTGACGAGACTGAGGGCGGCGAAGCTGGCGACGATAGCCAGCCTGAGGAGCAGCCCGAGGAAGAGCAGCAGAACGAGGGTACAACGACTTCGGATGGTGAAACCGTTGTTACGGCTGCGGAAAACGAGCAGGCTAAAACGGCATCCGATGAGATGATAGATAGCGCGAGTAAGCTGAAAGAAAAGCTGGAGAATGCGAAAGGCACTGCCAACTTTCAGCTTACGAAAGATATTGATACCAGCACGACAATTCAGCTCGAGCAAAAAGACAGCAATATCACGCTGGATCTAAACGGCCATAAGATTAAGTATACGAGTCCAGATCAGCCTTTGTTCAATATCATCGGTGGCGCGACACTTACAATTAAGGATACTGATCCTGAGAAACCGAAAGACGAGGTCATCAGCGTCAAGCAGCTAGATGATCCTGGTCAGAATTTAAATCGCAATTTAAATCGCGGCAATTATGGTAAAGATGCAAAGTTGTCTTACGACAATGCTTACGACAATGGCATTCCGTCTAACCTTATCTACTACGTGACCCAATCGTCCCCGAGTAAAACAGACACAACCAAGACAACCGAGACGCTTTACAAACATAGCGTCGATATTAAAGGTGCCATCGTGGCATGCGGCGGCAACGCAAATCTAAGGCTCATCAATCTGTATAACAAAAACGGCAAGGGCGGCACGTTTAACCTTGTGAGCGGCGTGATTACGCAAAAACAAGGCGGCAGCGTTAGCAGCTTGGTCTATGCCGAGGGCGGCTCTACCGTCAACATGAGCGGCGGATACGTTTGCGGCGCTTCCGGCTCGGGTGCCAGCGCGGGCATTATGGTATCCAACAATAATGGCGGCGCCTCGACCCTTGATCTGACTGGCGGCGTCATTGCCGGCAACAGCGCTTATAGTGGCGGTGGTGTGTATGCCCGTTATTCCGAGGTCACCATAACTAATGGCGTAATCTCCGGTAATAGCACACTCAGCGCGGGACTCGGTGGCGGCATTATGGCCGAGGGCGGCATCGTGACCGTTTCTGGTGGCTATATCACGAATAATAGAATGGCTAAATTCTGCAATACAGAGGGTTCGGGTTGCCACGGTGGAGCTGGGCTTGCTGCCAATAACGGCGCCCATGTCACCATTTCCGGTGGCCAGATTACTGGCAACTATTCCGAGGAAGCTGGCGGCGGCGTTTACGTTACCAATTTTAATCGAGGAGATATGGCATGGCTCGACATTACGGGAGGATATATTGCCTCTAACGTGAGCTTCCGATCTGAGGGTGCTGGCATTCGAGTGGGCCAGAAGGTTGACGCGATGATTGGCGACACTCCAGACAACAACGGCACTCCAGGCAGCAAAGTTTACATCACTAACAACTGCTGCATGTCTCGCTTTGACTGGGGCGGCGGCGGCATCTTTGTTCAGGGTGATTCGAAAAACGCGGATAACGCAGGCAGGCTGTTTGTATACAACTCGTATATAAGCAGCAATACCGCTGGCGGCTATGGCGGTGGCGTTGCAGTCTGCCCGACGGGCAAGACGTTGGTAACGAACACTAAGGGCACGGCAATCTTTGGTAATTCGTCTGCTGGCGATCAGCAAAATTTCATAAAATACAATCGGGAAGATGGCAGTGGTAATAATGGTACGCCCCATCTTTCAGGTGGTGGTATTGCTGATACTAATAAGACTGAAGATAGAGAGGCATACAACTCACCCGATTTCCGCAAGTACGGTCATGCCGATTTCTTCCTCGCAGCGCGGGAACACACAACGCCGGTCGCAGTGGTAAGCGGCAAGATGCTTGGCGATATAGACGCCAAGTATTCGGGAAGCATTGAGCTAAAGGGTCCCATTACCATCCCCGCCAACGGTGTTGCTCAGGTAAAAAATAGCATCGGTCTGACTTCGGGTGTTGATACCACGGATAAAACGACGATTGATGCAGTACGGAATGAAGCGACAACTTTCATCACGGACAACTATTCCTGGAACCATGGTGGCGGCATCATGTCGAATGGCGACCTGTACTTGGGTCAGCCAGCAGACACGTATGTCTATCCGAGCCTTAAGCTGAAGGCGACCAAGGCGCTGTCCGGCCGCAAGATCAATAAGGGGGAGTTCTCCTTTACGGTCTACCGCAAGGATTCGGTTGATCCTTTCGCTAGCGGGGTATTCAATCATGACGTTTGCACCCCGGTTGGAACTGCAAGTAATGTTGATGGAGGCAACATCACGTTTAACCTGGGTGAGCAGTCTGCAGCGAACGGTACGGCTGGCACGATTACATACTACCTAGTCGAAAATGCCGGAAAGGTTTCCGGCATCACATACGACCCCGCCGTGTACGAGATTAAGGTGACAGTCGAAGACCACTCGACTGTGCTCATGACTGTTCCGACTCGGAACGATCCGAACAAGACCATAGAGATCAAAATCCATAACTACGAGATCAAAAATGTGAGCGCGGTCGAGCATTCCGAGGGCAAAACTGACCACCGGAACGCTGATGTGCAACTAGATGCTATTGGGGGCTATTATTCGATTGGCGGCCCCGACGGGGAAAAGACCTTCACCAACACGTACGACCCTGAGGTTTCCTGGACTCCTAAGGCGACTAAGGTCGTTAAGGGTGGCGAGATGAAGAAGTTTACACTTCAGCTCGCGACAGACAGCCGCTTTAGAGACACAGGCATCATCGGTACTGCCGAGACCACCTCTGGTAAAGATACGAAGCAGACGCTTTCGTTCAAGGACGCCACTGATAAAGATAAAACGATTGAGTTCAAGTACTCGCTCTCTGATATCAGGAATAATTCCGACGACCCGGGCGGCTCCACGGGTGGCTCTTTCAAGACCTTTACGTACTATGTGCGCGAGAAAACCAACGGTTCGCAGTTCTCGCACTACACGTACGACCAGTCGGTCTATAAGTTCACGGTTGTGCCAACGTATGACACCGAAAAAGGAGAGATCAACTGTAGGGTGACCTACATGAAGGGATCCGTTGACTCCAAGGGCGATTGGACAGCAGACCCCAATGCCAAAGAACGGACGTTCATTGACACCTCCGCCCCCAAATCCACCGACACCTCCATCCCCACCTTCACCAATACCTACTCCACTTCTTTGCCCCTTTCTGGTATGTCGGGCGTCACTCTGACGTACCTTGCCGGCGCGGCGGTGCTTTGCGCTGCTGCGGCCTGGATACACATTCGTCGCAAGGCGAATGCGAAGGGAGGCGAGCGTCGTGAATAAGAAAGTTTGCTCCTTCCCAATCTTGTTTGCGCTGCTTGCCCTCCTGATCGGTGCCTGCGCGGTTGTGTTCCCCGCATCCGCGCAGGCCGCGCCGACCTCGACCGGTTCCATCACGGTGAGCGGCACCGTGGCGAGCAGCTACGACGCCTACCAGATCTTTAGCGCCAACGTTATCGACGACAGCGGCGACGCCAAGATCGCCACCGACCTCGCCTGGGCAAGCGACGCCGCGCTGCCTGTGCTGCACAGCGCCGGCATGCCCAATTCCCAGACCACCGCGCAGGAAGCTGCCGAGTGGCTCAACACCGATTCCCACCTTACGAGCGCGCTGAGCGCACAGCTCGCTCGTTCCCTCCAGAGCTCTGGCGCCAAGTCTGTGGCCCTTAACGCGGGCACGGCGGCCGAGCTGCCCTGCGGCTACTGGCTCATCGTCGCTAAGGACGACGCCATCGCCCAGGGCGAGGTCGGCACCGCGCCGATTATGGCCCTGGTCGGCGGCAGCGCCGTCACCGTCAAGCCCAAGGCCGCGACCCCCAAGGTGTCCAAGCACGTGCTGGAGGACAGCACCGCCGCATGGCAGAAGGCCGCCGACGCCACGGTCGCCGACGACCTGTACTGGCGCCTCTCGGCCACGGTCCCGGCGGGCCTCACGGCCTACGACACCTATACGGTGTGGTTCGTCGACACCATGGGCGCGGGGCTCGACCCCTCCAAGGTCGCCGCGAGCATGCGCGTGTACGTGTCGGCGGGCGCGGACGGCGGCTTTGACGCCGTCTCGGCCGGCAAGGACGGTCGCGCCGGCACCGACCCCGCGAAGGGCTGGACCGATATCACGGCTCACTGCAGGGTCTCGGTCGACGGTAAGACCTTCACCGTGTGCACCGGCGACCTCATCGCCGCGCTCGGCGGGGCCGACGCCTTCACCGCGGGCGCCCGCGTGGTCGCCGTGTACAATGCGCCGCTCAACAGCGCATGCAATCACGGCATCGCGAAGGGCAACCCCAACGAAGTCTACCTGCGCTACCCGCGCTCTCCCTTTGCCGACCAGTCCGGCGACGCCGGCTTCACCCGCACGCCGAGCGACGACGCGTGCGCCTACACCTGGGATCTCGCGCTCACCAAGCGCGGCAGCGACGGCGACAAGCCGCTTGCTGGGGCGGTCCTGAGCATCGCCGACGACCGCGGTCGCACACTGGCGGCCGATGGCACGTGGGACGCGGAGGGCAAGGCCACCGTCACCACGGGCGAGGACGGCCGCGTGACCGTCTCGGGCGTGGACTCGGGCAAGCTGGAGGTCCGCGAGCCCAAGGCGCCCAAGGGCTACACCGCCTTTGAGGGCACGCGCTCCGTGACGGTCAAGGCCGAGGGCCTGGACGTCGACCAGGTGGCTGCCGCCAAGCCCAAGCTCACCGTCACAGCCGAGTCGCCCCTGCGCGCCGACAGCGCGGACGGGTCGACGGGCAGCCTGGAGGCATCGCTCATCAACACGCCCGCCGGCACGCCCCCTAGCATCTTCACCGGAGGCTTTATGCCCTCGACTGGCGATATGGCAATGTTCACCGCGGCCGCCGTTGCGGTCGTCGGAGCCGCGCTCATCGTGGTCGCGCTCCTGGTCAAGCGGGGAGGTGGCAGCCATAAAGAGTAGCTGGCAGCCCCACAGAGAGCGGGGCGAGACGTAGCGAAGCAGATGCTAAGACACAGACAGACAGATTTAGATCAAATGGAATTCGAGCAGAAAGCAGAGGAAAAGAAGATGAGCATGAGCAAGAACATCGCACGCCTGGCAGTAACCGCCGGCCTCACAGCAGCGCTGAGCTTCGGTGGCGTCATGGCCCCGGTCACGATGGCGTTTGCTGATGGTACGACGGGCAGGATCACGATCAATAAGGTCGACGACGCCAAGAAGGACAATACGTTCAAGGCTTATCAGATCTTCACGGCCAAGGTTATTGACGCCCAGGACGGCAGCGGCAAGATTGCTTCTGACGTTAAGTGGGCAGTGGGCGATCAGGCCCAAAAGGACATTATTACGGCTATTAGGGGTAGCAAAGACTATTCGGATTCTAAAAGCCAGTTGCCAACAGAGGATCCCATAACTGCCCAAGATGTGGCAGATTGGCTTTCCGCAAATGTTACGACTACTACTGCCAGCGCGAATGGTGCCAAGGGGACGCGAGTCGCTCCTGGCGACGTACTGTACTCGATTGCTAAAGCTGTGATTAATAACGAGACCGCTGTCGGCAATTCTATCAAGGCAGGCAATTCGTGGACGTGTTCGAACGATGGCTACTACCTCTTCGTATCTGACGGTCTTACGGATACGACCAAGCCGAACACTGGCACCTCCCCGATTTTCACTATCGTGGGTGGTAACCCCGTGACGGTCACCGAGAAGACCAGCATCCCCACGGTCGACAAGCAGATTCTCGATGACACTGCTGGTACGGATGCTGCCAATGCCGAAGAGAGCAACTGGAAGAATAGCGGTGATGCTTGGATCGGACAGGATATCGACTACAGGCTGACCGGTCACGTTGCGGACAATATTGCCTCGTACGATACCTATTACTATGAATTCCAAGATACGCTGAGTAAGGGTCTTAAGGTTGTAAAGAACTCCGATGGCTTGCCGAACGGTTTGCATGTCTATATCGTTGATAACGGCAGCAAGAAAGAGGTTGCACCAGACGCTGACAAGGGCTACACGGCGACTGTGACCCCCGGTGAGACTGAGCTCCTTAATGTTTCTTTTAAAAATCTTAAGACGGTTCAGACTGCTAAGGGAGAGCCGATTGAAGTTGGCGCCGCTTCCAAAGTGGTCGTGACCTACAAAGCCCAGCTCACCAGTGATGCCGAATACACGACCACCGGCAACACCAATGAGGTCAAGCTTGTCTATTCCAACAATCCCATGACTAATGATAGGGGCACTTCTGAGTCGGACAAGGTCACTGACTACGTCTTTGGTCTCGATGTCACTAAGACTGACGCTGACCCGAACAACCCTAACGCCAAACTCGTTGCTGGCTTTACGGTCAAAATGATCAAGGAAGGGCCTAATAAAGACGTTGAAAAATGGTTGAAGCGAGATGGCAGCTTTAGCAACAACGCAAACGACGCCTATACGTTTGAAACCACGGGGGAGCACAACACGGTCTCTATTCCTGGGCTTGTTGCGGGCACATACCTGATTTCCGAGAGCAAGACGCCTGCGGGCTACAACACCATCGCCGACTTCGAAATCACGGTGACGCCTGAATTCAATAAAGACGGCACGCTTAAAAAGCTCAGCGTGACTCCTGGTCCTGGTTCCGATATGGTCACTGCCAAGATTGAAGATGGCACGACCACGACCAAGATTCCCGTCACCATCAGGAACAAGAAGGGTTCCGGCCTCCCGCTGACCGGTCTTAACGGCGTGACCTTCACTTGGATCGCTGGTGGCGCGGTGCTGTGCATCGGCGTGGCGCACCTCATCCGCAGCCGTAAGCAGGCTGAGGAGTCCGAGCAGGAGTAACGCTCGCTCACCCATCCCTTTGGCAGGTGGGATGTGATGGCCATGAGACTTGCGGACACTTTTCTCGTCCATCGACGTTCTTGCTTTGCCATTCTCTTTTCGGGGCAGACTCCGCACTGGAGTTTGCCCCGTTTTGTATCTGCGAGCCCGCGCTGCGCTATCCTGCTTGGTGCAGCTCTCTAGCGCAACCTGACGAAAGTGGTGTGGCCGATGTCACGTGCAAACAAACACTCTAAGCCCGCGGGCGGCAAGCGCCGCCGCAAGCGACTGCCGCGCTGGGCCGACCGGCTCATCACCATCGTTATCATCCTTATTGGCGTGGGCCTTATGACCTGGCCGTGGATCTTGGACCGGCTCGAGGCCTCGGGCGTGTTCAACCAGATCAGCACGGTGTCCAGCACCGTGGACGCGCTGTCTGCCGAGGAGCGCGAGCGCATCCTGCTCCAGGCTCGATCCTTTAACGAGCAGCTGGCGGGCGAGGCCACCGAGCTTCCGACCGACCAGATCGAGCCCTACGCTCAGCAACTTATCTTTGACCGCGACCCCATGATGAGCTGGGTCGAGATCCCCTCCATCGACGTGAGCATGCCAATCTATCACGGCACGAGCGAGGAAGTCCTTATGGCGGGCGTCGGCCACCTGGAGGGCACGAGCCTGCCGGTGGGCGGCACCTCGACGCATTGCGTGCTCACCGCGCACTCGGGCATGCGCAACCTGAGCATGTTCGACGACATTCACTCGCTGGAGCCCGGCGACCTGGTGCTGCTGCACACCATGAACAAGACGCTCGCCTATAAGATGGTGGACTCCGAGGTGGTGCTGCCCGAGGAGATGGAGTCGCTGACCATTGAGCCCGGCGCCGACAAGC
The DNA here is from genome assembly GCA_902472315.1 of uncultured Collinsella sp. Taxonomy (GTDB): domain Bacteria; phylum Actinomycetota; class Coriobacteriia; order Coriobacteriales; family Coriobacteriaceae; genus Collinsella. Next base: position 36,677 of record CABRNM010000004.1, on the reverse strand, counting down.
TGACGCTCGTCACCTGCACGCCCTACGGCGTGAACGACCATCGCCTGCTGGTGCATTGCGTGCGCACCAAGTACAGCAAGAAGGACGTCGACACGCAAAAGTCGCTGGCCGGCCGCCACTGGGGCAAGCGCGAGTTTGCCGTGCTCATCGTGGTCGTAGCCATTGTGCTGTTGCTGCTGGACATCGTGATCCACGCGGTCCGCAAGCGCCGCAAGGCCAAGGCCTCGGCATAAGACATTCTCCAGAACCACCACAATGGGGACAGGCACCTTTGTGGTGGTCGGGGCTTCTAAACCATCACAACATTCGATGAAAATCGCGATTTTGACGATAAGCGTCGAATGTTGTGATGGTCTTCGTTGCGGTCGGGACGGTCTTCGTTGTGGGCGGCGCGGTTTTCGCTGTGGGCGGGACGGTTTCGCTGCAGAACCGCCGGCCCGCCGCCTGTAAACCGCCGCCCTCGTTACGTTTTCGCTGCATTTGGGTAAAGCGCCTGCTCCAAGCGGCATTGCCTTGTATACTAGAGCGGTTTATCTGTTATGCGGAAGGGAGCGCCTATGGCACTCAGCGAGAAAGACGTGCGCGGCATCGCCGAGTACGCAAAGATCGCACTGACCGATGACGAGCTCACCCAGATGACGTCCTACCTGAACGACGCCGTCCAGATGCTCGAGCCCGTCTTGCAATATGACTTGCCCGACGTGGAACCCACGTTCCATCCCATCGGAAGCCTGTCCAACGTGATGGGCGACGACCTGCGCGAGCCCGAGCGCGACCTGCCGCTCGACGTTGCGCTCGAAAACGCCGGCAGCGCGCGCGACCGCTACTTCCGCGTGCCGTCCATTTTGGGAGAGGGGGAGAGCGAGTAATGGCGCTAAGCTTCGATTCCCTTACCGCCGCCCAGATCGCCGCGGGCGTTGCTGCCGGCGACTTTACCGCTACCGAGGTGGCCAAGGCCTCCCTTGCCGCCATCGAGGCGCGCGAGGGCGGGGTCCAGGCATTCCTGCAGGTGGCGCCCGAGCTCGCGCTCGAGGCCGCTGCGCGCGTGGATGCCGACCGTGCCGCAGGCAAGCCGCTGCCCCCGCTCGCGGGCGTGCCGCTGGCCATCAAGGACAACATGAACCTCGTGGGCACGCGCACCACCTGTGCTTCCCGCATGCTCGAGAACTACCAGAGCGTCTACACCGCCACCTGCGTCCAGCGCATGCTCGATGCCGGCTGCCTGCCCATGGGCAAGGTCAACATGGACGAGTTTGCCTTTGGTAGCTCTACCGAGAGCTCGGCGTTCCACCGCACCAATAACCCCTGGGATACCGAGCGCGTGCCCGGCGGCTCCTCGGGCGGCTCCGCTGCCGCCGTCGCCGCGGGCGAGGTCGCGCTCTCGCTGGGCTCGGACACCGGCGGCTCCATCCGCCAGCCGGCGTCGCTGTGCGGCGTGGTGGGCTTTAAGCCCACGTATGGCGCCGTGAGCCGTTACGGTGTGGTTGCCTTTGGCTCGTCGCTCGACCAGGTGGGACCCTTCGGCCGCACGGTCGAGGATGTCGCGCTGGCCATGAACGCGCTTACCGGCGCGGGCCACGATCCGTACGACTGCACCAGCCAGGATTGCGCCGTCGACTTTACCGAGCACCTCAACGACAGCATCGAGGGCAAGCGCGTGGGCATTATCCCTGCGTTTATGGAGGCCGAGGGCCTGACGCCCGAGGTCAAGGCCGCTGTTCAGCGCGCCGCCCAGGAGCTGCAGAACCAGGGTGCCGAGCTGGTCGAGGTCGACCTGCCGCACCTGGACGCCGCCATCGCCGCCTACTACGTCATCGGCCCTGCCGAGGCGTTCTCCAACCTGGCCCGTTTTGACGGCATTCGCTACGGCTATCAGGAGGAGGGCTGCGCCAACCTGTCCGACCAGAGCTCGCTCTCGCGCGCCCGCGGCTTTGGCGCCGAGGCCAAGCGCCGTCAGATGCTCGGCGCCTACCTGCTGAGCTCGGGCGTGTACGACAAGTACTATTACGCTGCGCAAAAAGCCCGCACGCTCATCACGCAGGACTACGACGCCGCGTATGCCAAGGTGGACACCATCCTCATGCCCGCCTCGCCGCGCACGGCCTTTAAGTTTGGCGAGATCAGCGACCCCACGCAGATGTACCTCTCCGACCTGTACACCATCTCGCTCAACATTTGCGGCAACGGCGGTATCTCGGTGCCGCTGGGCCTGGGCGAGGATACTCAGCTGCCCGTTTCTGCCCAGCTGGTGGGTCCGGCCTTTAAGGACCGTCAGCTGCTCACGTTTGCCCGCGCCCTGGAGCGCGGCTTTGCCGATGCCGCCACAGGTGCGCCCGCGCTTTCCGTCGCGCCCGATTTTGCCGGGAAGGGAGGCGAGCTGTAATGAAGGAGCTTTCCGAGGTCCTGCAGGATTGGGAGGCCGTGATCGGCCTGGAGATCCATACCGAGCTCACCGCACTCGATACCAAGATGTTCTGCAACTGCAAGCTCAGCCACGATGACGAGCCCAACGCCAATGTGTGCCCGGTGTGCCTGGGCCTGCCCGGCGCCCTGCCGGTGCCCAACAGGCGCGCCATCGAGAGCATCGTCAAGGCCGGTCTCGCCACCAACTGCGAGATCCAGCGACACTCGATGTTCTACCGCAAGCACTACTTCTATCCCGATATGGCCAAGAACTTCCAGACCACGGAGGGTCCGGTCGCCTTTGCCATGTACGGTCATCTGGACCTGGACGTGACCGGTCGCGGTGCCGCCGAGCGCCCCGACTGCGCGTTTGGCGAGGCAGAGGCCCAGAGCCTGGCGAGCGCCTCGGCCAACGCCGAGGGCCTGTCCACGTCTATGACGTCGACCATGCGCGAGGGTAACCAGCGCGCCGGTCACCTGGCCAGCTACGATGCGTCCAACCTGCAGATGCCCGAGCGTCGCGAGGACGGTTCCTATACGGTGCCCATTCGCATTCTGCGCATCCACATGGAGGAGGACGCCGCCAAGATGGTGCACGTGGGCGGTGCCGAGGGCCGCATTACCGCCGCGGCCGAGTCGCTCGTCGACTACAACCGCTGCGGCACGCCTTTGATTGAGCTCGTCACCGAGCCCGACTTGCGTACGCCCGAGGAGGCTCGCCTGTTTATGGAGAAACTCCGTCGCATCTTTGTGACGCTGGGCATTTCGGACTGCTCCATGGAGAAGGGTTCCATGCGCTGCGACGGCAACGTGTCGCTGCGCCGCCGCGGCGAGACCAAGCTGGGCACCAAGACCGAGCTCAAGAACCTCAACTCGTTTAAGAGCCTGCATGACGGCCTTGCCTACGAGATTTGCCGCCAGGCCGAGGTGCTCGAGGAGGGCGGCATCATCTATCAGGAGACCCGCCACTGGGAGCCCAGCCGCAAGCGCACCGTGGTCATGCGCGTCAAGGAGACGGCCGACGACTATCGTCTGTTCCCCGATCCCGATCTGGCGCCGTTCGATCTGGACGATGAGTTCATCGACCGTTGCCGTGGCGAGATTCCCGAGCTGCCCGATGCCAAGCGCGTCCGTTTTGAGGCCGACTTTGGCATTAAGGCGGCCGATGCCGAGCAGATTGCCGGCGACCCCGAGTTTGCCGAGTTCTTTGAGGCCGCCGCTGCCGGTATGGCTGGCAAGGAGGCCCAGACGGTTGCAAACTTGCTGGTGAACGAGATGATCGCCTACCTTAAGGGCGCGGGCGTCTCGCTGGCCGAGTCCGGCATCGCGCCGGCTCAGGTGGCAGCCCTTGCCAAGCTGCTGGCGACCGATGCCATCAGCTCCAACCAGGCGCACGAGGTCTTTGAGGCCATGGCCCAGACCGGCGACGACCCCAACAAGATCGTCGACGAGCGCGGTATGCGTCAGGTGAGCGACGCCGGCGCGTTGCAGCCGATCGTGGACGAGGTACTGGCTAACTGTGCCGATCAGGCGCAGCAGTATCGTGACGGCAACCAGAAGGTCATCGGCTTTTTGGTGGGTCAGTGCATGAAGGCGAGCCGCGGCAAGGGCAACCCGAAGCTCTTCAACGAGTTGCTGAGAACGTCGCTCTCGTAAGCGGGAACCCGGGAGCCCCGGCAGGGCGGGTGCTTCCTCAAAATTTCGAACAGTCCTGCGCAAGACGAAGGCCACATTAAGTGGCCTTCTTTGCGCGCGGAACTCATTTTGAGCAAGCACCCGCCCTGCCGGGACTCCCGGGTTCTGTGACGACTCGGCCGTTCGGGTCAGGTGGGCTGATATAAATAGAGTGAATGGGCGCGCCGTTGGCGCGTCCATTTTTGTGCGGGTGACAAAGGGACTGTCCCTTTGTCACATTGCAATAAATGTGATGAAAGTGTGGCGAAATGAGCTTAAAACTTCCGTAAATGTGATAAATGTCACATTTTACCTAGGGTAAAATGTGGGAAATATCACGTTTACGGAAGTTTCTTTGCGGGAGGTTCGGCCATGCAGCGAGATATCATTGCCAAGCTTAACGCTTGGAAAGCGTCAGAATATCGTAAGCCGCTTATCCTTAAGGGGGCGCGCCAGGTTGGAAAGACGTGGGCGCTTAAGGAGTTCGGCCGAACCTCGTACCTCAATTATGTGTATCTGACGCTCGAGGAGCCGTCACCTGGGGTACAGAGCGAGTACGCTCAGTTTTTCGAAGGTACGCGCGATCCTCGACGGATCATCTCAAATCTTTCCCTGGCACTTGGACAGCCTATCGATCCCGGCAAAACGCTGCTTATTATTGATGAGATCCAGGATTGTCCTTCTGCAGTCGGCGCCCTTAAATACTTCTGTGACGAGGCCCCCGAGTATCACGTCGCATGCGCAGGGTCTTTGTTGGGCGTTCGCTTGTCCCGTGAGACCAGCGCTTTTCCGGTGGGAAAGGTCGAGTTCATGGAGATGCGCCCCATGAGCTTTTCCGAGTTTCTGAAAGCCGAGGGCGCTGCAAACTACGACGAATACCTTGGCGGCCTGGATCAGATCGAGACAGTGCCCGATTTCTTCCATGTCCGTCTCGTCGAGCATCTTCGTCGTTATTTTGCATGCGGCGGCATGCCAGAGGCTCTTGGCCGGTGGGCGGAGACGGGCGATATCGTTCAGGTCGATAAGGTGTTGTCTGATCTCTTGGATTCCTACGAGCGCGATTTTGCCAAGCATGGTGGCCGTGCGCAGTTCGCCAAGCTTTCGCAAATATGGAACTCGATTCCAGCTCAGTTGGCGCGCGAGAACAAAAAGTTCGTTTGGGGTGCGGTGCGCGAGGGGGCTCGTGCTCGAGAATACGAGGATGCTCTGGAATGGCTTGCCGATGCTGGGCTCATCACGGCGGTTCGCCTTAATGCTGCCGGTGGTGTGCCGCTCTCTGCGTACGATGACCTCAAGGCATTTAAAGTCTACTGTCTTGATGTCGGCTTGCTGCGCCGCATGGCAAGGCTGGATGCGTCCGCTTTTGCCATCTCGGATGCGCTATTTTCGGAGTTCAAAGGTTCGTTCGCCGAGAACTATGTGCTTCAGGCATTACTTTCACAGTTAGATGCTGCTCCGCGTTATTGGACAAACGAGAAGCCGAAGCACGAAGTCGATTTTTTGATTCAAGTCGGAAACGAAATCGTTCCCGTCGAGGTCAAATCGGGAGAGGTCGTTCATTCCAAGAGCCTTAAGTACTATGCCGACAAGCATGCGGAGACGACTCCATTGAGGGTCCGCTACTCACTTAAGAACCTAAAGCTCGACGACGGGGTGCTCAACATTCCGTTGTATTTGGCTGATCGATCTGTCCCTCTTATCAAAAAGGCGCTTGATTGTGCGCATCTTGACGTTTAGATCCTGGGTGAGCTGACGGGCGGCGGCTAATTAATCGCTCCGTTACGGCCAGGGAGCTTGGGCCTTAGCGATGCTTGCTTCGCCAAGCCGTGGGGGTGGTGCCGGTGTATTGCTTGAAGGCTTGGGCGAAGGCGGCCTGCTGAGGGTAGCCTAGACGCTCTGCCACCTGCGCTATCGTGAGCGCGCTATCGGCCAAAAGGTCCTGTGCTCGCTCCATACGGCGTCTGCGAATGTAGGCGCCCAGGGATTCGCCAGTTTGGGCCTTAAAGGTGGCGCATAGTTTGGAGCGGCTTGTGTAGAGCCTCTCGGCCACCTCGTTGATACCCACACGTCTGCCTTTGTCGAGCGTGCGCTCAATCATTGCCGTTGCTTCTTCGGCAATGGTTATGCTGACGCGTGTGTCTGCCGCCTGCCGCGCCTGCTTGTGGGCCGCGCGCGAACAGGCGAGCTCCGCGACCATGGTCTCCACGATGCCCTGCATATAGACGTGTCCGCCTACGGTTCGGGCGCGGTCCTCGTTAATCCGGCGCAGCGTGTGGCAGATGGCAGACGTCGCTTCCTCGTGCCATGGCTCGGCAAACGCCTCAAAGATTCCCACGAACTCGGTGGGATAGCGGTGCTCCAGTTCGTCAAAATATCCAGGCAAAAAGAGCACCGAGCGCGAGTGATAAAGCTCCCCCGCAAACAGCGGGCTTAATTCCTCGCCACAGCTATCTTGGATAAAGCTGCAAACGGCATTGTTTGGCCACGGTCCATGCAATGGTTTGAGGTTCGCGGGCGTTATGCCAGCCTCGGGCATGCATGTAAGTGTGGGCGCGCTGACCTCGCTCACGCAGGCGTATGGCTCGGGCGTGTATTCGGCCAGGTACATATCGTGCGTCGGGGTGATGAAATGCTCCATGACGATGCAGGCGGGGGAGAGGGGCATGATCCATGCGCGGCCGTGCGCCCGGTCGTTTGCCACCTCGCCGGTAAAGACGGCGCCCTTGCCGGTAAGCTCCAGGCCAAACTGCTCAAATTGCGGTGCGTAGAGCTCGGTTATGTCGGTCGCTGCCCGCCGTATTTGCAAAAGCGTCCCTTTCCTTTGCAGAAACGTCCACGCCTGGCTTGATTGTGAGCCATGGCTAACACATCAATGATAAGTTCATTACGGTTAACTCTCAAGCCGTTAGAAAGGAATCTCATGGCAAAGGGATCAAAAAGGGAAGGTGGAGGCATCGGCGAGTTGCTCGCGTATGCCGGTGACCGTAAATTCCTAACGTATCTGGGCATGGCGCTCTCGGCGCTCTCGCAGCTGCTGAGCTTTGGCCCGTACGTGTGCATTTGGCTTGTCGCTCGCGACCTGATCGCCGTGGCACCTAACTGGAGCGAAGCCTGCGACATCGCGATGTATGGCTGGTGGGCCGTGGGTTTTGCCCTGGCAAGCATCGTAGCTTATTTCGTGGGGCTCATGTGCACGCACCTGTCTGCGTTTCGCTGCGCGTCCAATATCCGCAAGACTACGAGCGAGCACCTGCTTAAGCTGCCGCTCGGCTACTTTGACACGCATGCCACCGGTGAGCTGCGCCGTATTGTAGACGGATGTGCCGCCTCCACCGAGACCCTGCTCGCGCACATGCTGCCCGATATCGCCGGCGCCACCGCCATGGTCGCAGGCCTGCTCGTGTTGCTTTTCGCCCTCGATTGGCGCTTGGGCGCGGCATGCCTTATCTCGGTCGTCGTTTCGTTTGGCGCCATGGCCACCATGATGAGCGGCGAAGGCGCCGAGTTTATGAAGGCCTACATGGGAGCGCTGGTCAAGATGAACAAGACCGGCACCGAATACGTACGCGGCATCCCCGTGGTCAAGGTGTTTCAGCAGACGGTCTACTCCTTTAAGGCCTTCCACGATGCGATCGCCGAATACGCCGACATGGCACAAAACTATGCGGGCACGTTCTGCCGAGGTCCGCAGGTACTCAACCTTACCGCGCTCAATGGTCTTGTGGTATTCCTGTTGCCCGTGGCGTTGCTGTTGGCGCCAGGCGAGACGGACTTCGCGCATTTTATGACCAACTTCACGTTTTACGCGATATTTTCGGCTGTGGTACCGACGGCCATGACCAAGCTCATGTTTGTGGGCGAGGCCTCTCAGATGAGTGCCGATTCGCTGGCTCGCATCCGAAGCGTCATGGATTCCAAGCAGCTCTCCGTGCCCGCCCAACCCAAGCACCCTGCCGGCAGCGACGTGCGATTTGAGGATGTGAGCTTTACCTACGAGGGCGCCGAAGCACCTGCCGTTAGCCATGTGAGTTTTAGCGTTTCCGCGGGTAGCACCCTCGCCCTGGTGGGCCCCTCGGGTGGCGGTAAGTCAACCTGCGCAAGCCTGATCCCGCGTTTTTGGGATGTTTCCTCGGGTCGAGTGCTCGTAGGCGGTGTGGACGTTCGCGATATGGATCCGCACGAGCTTATGGACCAGGTCGCCTTCGTGTTCCAGACCAACCAGCTGTTCCGGCAAACACTTGCTGATAACGTGCGCGCCTCCAAGCCTACGGCCACTGACGACGAAGTGCGTGCGGCCCTCTCCGCAGCTCAGTGCGACGACATTGTGGCCAAGCTCCCACAGGGCATCAATACCATGCTCGGTGCCGGCGGAGCATATCTTTCGGGCGGCGAGGTCCAGCGCGTGGCGCTCGCCCGCGCGATCCTTAAAGACGCGCCTATCGTGGTGCTCGACGAGGCCACGGCGTTTGCCGATCCCGAGAACGAGGCGCTCATCCAGCGCGCCTTTAGCAAGCTGGCGGCGGGTCGCACGGTCATTATGATCGCGCACCGACTCTCGACTGTAGTGGGCGCAGACCAAATCGTGGTGCTCAACCAGGGCAGCGTGCAGGAGTCGGGTACCCATGCCGAGTTGCTGTCCCAAAATGGCCTGTATGCCAAGATGTGGGCCGAGTACGAACAGGCCGCGAGCTGGAAAATCACTGCAGCGACCGCGGATGCCGCCGTCACGAAGGGAGGCGAGGCCTAAATGTTCGCCTCATTCCAAAAGAAGTATTTCCTATCCGATAAAGGCGTCGCCGGCGTAAAACGCGGCATTTTCTGGACCACGCTCACCAATCTCATTACCATGGCCGGCATGGGCTTTTTATTCCTGGTCATGGCCGGCTTTGTCGAGCATCTCGTCAGCGGGGCTGACCTGCCGGATGCCCTGCCGATCGTGGGCGGCCTCCTGGTCTTTTTCGTGTTGCTCTTTGCCTCTAACTGGCAGCAGTATTACTACACCTACTGCATCTTTTACGAGGAGTGCGGCAAGCAGCGCATGGAGATCGCCGAGCGCTTGCGCAAACTGCCGCTGTCGTTTTTTGGTCGTCGTGATCTGGCCGATTTAACCGAGACCATCATGGGTGACGTCCAGGCCATGGAGCACGCCTACAGCCACGTGCTGGGAGAGCTTTGGGGTGCCATCATCGCAAGCGCCATTGTGTTCGTGGCGTCGCTGTTCTTTTGCTGGCAGCTGGCGATCGCGGCGTTTTGGAGCGTTCCCGTGGCCTTTGCCGTGCTGTATCTAACACGCGGTCCCATGACCCCGGTGTTCGATCGCGTGCGTGCCGAGAAGGTCAAGGTTACCGAGGCTATTCAAGAGACGCTCGACTGCGTTCGCGAGATCCGCGCCACCAACCAGGAGGCCCATTATCTTGAGGGGCTCAACGCCGTGATCGATGCCGAGGAGCGCGAGACCACCAAGGGCGAGCTCGCTAACGGGCTTTTGGTCAACTCCGCCTTTGTCATCTTGCGTCTGGGCATTGCCACCACGCTGGTTACGGGCGCCGCGGTGGTCGCCTCCGGGCAGGTCGACTTCTTGGTGATGTTTGCCTTCCTGCTTATGGTGAGCCGTATCTATGCGCCCTTTGACCAGGCGTTAATGTTAATGTCCGAGCTGTTTGCCGCCGAGGCGTCTGCCAAGCGCATGCGTTCCATCATGGAAGAGCCTGTGGCGCGGGGCAGCGAGAAATTTGAGCCTGCGGGCCACGATGTGGTATTCGATCACGTGGCATTTGGCTATGGTGCGGGCGAGGACGGCCGCGCCGGCGAGAAAGTTCTTACCGATGTGAGCTTTACCGCCAAGGAAGGCGAGGTCACGGCGCTGGTCGGTCCTTCGGGTTCCGGTAAGTCCACGGTGAGCCGCCTGGCCGCGCGCTTTTGGGATGCCACTGCGGGCAAGGTTGCTGTGGGCGGTGTGGATGTTGCGAGCGTCGATCCCGAGGTGCTCCTGCGCGACTACGCCATTGTGTTCCAAGACGTGCTGCTCTTTGACGACACGGTGATGGGAAACATCCGCCTTGGCCGCCGCGATGCCACCGATGGGGAAGTGCTTGCGGCCGCGCGTGCCGCCAACTGCGATGAGTTCGTGAACCGCATGCCGCAGGGCTACGACACCATGATCGGCGAGAACGGCTCCAAGCTGTCCGGCGGCGAGCGCCAGCGCATCTCTATCGCCCGCGCGCTGCTCAAAGACGCGCCCATCGTGCTGTTGGACGAGGCGACGGCAAGCTTGGATGTAGAGAACGAGACCGTGGTACAGCAGGCACTCTCCCGTCTGCTTGCAGGTAAAACGGTTATCGTTATTGCCCACCGTATGCGTACGGTGGAAAATGCCGACAAAATCGTTGTGCTCAAGGATGGTGTGGTTGCCGAGCAGGGCACTCCGGCGCAGCTCAAGGCGGCAGGTGGAGAATTCGCCCGCATGGTTGCGCTGCAAAAGGAGGCGGCGGACTGGCAGCTGTAGGATTGTGGCAAAGGGACTGTCCCATAATGTGACAAGGGACGGTCCCTTTGTCATATTGAGTTCATCGCCATAGTTTCCAAAAAGTTAACCATTGTTGAACTTAATAGTTAGATAAACTAAACTATTTTCTAAAAGTGTGCTCGAGCAAACTTGTTTACTCGGGTGCTGAGGCACCGTGCCGCGTCAAATGCGGCAAAAGGGAGAAGCAACATGAAGAAGTCGACGTTCAATACCCTGCTTGTCGGTGGCGGTTTTCTGCTTGGCACGGCCGGTATCAAGCTGCTTACCAGCGCTCCGGTCAAGAATGCCTGCGTGCAGGGCATCGCGTGCGGCATGCGCATCAAGAACGGCTACCAGGACATGGTCGAGCAGGCCAAGGCCAATGTCGATGACATGGTTGCCGAGGCTGCCTACATCACCCAGAGCGAGGCCGCTGCTGACGAGGCGGCCGAGTAACGCTCCCAGGCACAAACTATGAGATTCTCGATTATTAGCGAGATCCCCGGCAGGACCCGTCTTCAATTGGCGGGTCCTGTGCCAGAGAGCGATCTCGATGCACTTCTTAAGCTTGGTGGCGACATCGACGGCGTGCACAAGGTGCGCGTGTATGGCCGCATTGGCCAGATGGCGCTGGAGTACGACGAGCCACGCCGCGCGAGCGTGCTCGACGCCTTGGGCGCACTCGATGCTCAAGCTATCGCCGATGCCAAGTCGGGCTACGTGATGCAACTCGAGCCGCGCAAGCACAAACTCGTTATGGACCTGGCGACACTCGTCGGTGCCCATTACGCACGTCGCTGGCTCTTGCCGACGCCGCTGCGTGCGGTGTTTGTCGTGGCCGGTTACATGGCATTTTTGCGCGCTGCCCTTCATGAGCTGGCGCAGCCGCGCCTGACCGTTCCTGTGCTCGACGCTTCGGCCATCGGCATTTCGTTCGTCAAGCGTGATGTCGACACCGCGGGCCAGACGATGTTCCTGCTCAACGTGGGCGAGCTGCTCGAGGACTACACCCGCGCCATGAGCGAAAACGAGCTCATCAACTCGCTGCTCGACGTGCCCGATAAGGCGCAAAAGGTCGTCGGCGACACCGAGGTAAGCGTTGCCGCGACCGAGCTTGAGCCCGGCGATCTGGTCGCCGTGCGCACTGGCATGTCCATTTGCATTGACGGCGTGGTCGAGCAGGGGAGCGCTATGGTCAACCAGGCGACCCTGACCGGCGAGCCGCTTGCCGTTGAGCGCAGCGCAGGCGACGACGTGTTCGCCGGCACCGTCGTGGAAGACGGCAGCATCTTGGTGCGCGTGCGCGCCAATACGGCGCAAACCAAACTGCGCTCAATCGTCTCGCTCGTGCAGACGGCCGACTCGCTCAAGTCCGAGGGCCAGTCGCATATGGAGGACCTTGCCAACAGGATCGTCCCGTGGAACTTTCTGCTTGCGGGTTTGGTTGCGCTCACCACGCGTAGCCTCATTAAGACCTCGGCGGCGCTGATGGTCGACTACTCGTGCGCACTCAAGCTCACGGGCTCCGTCGCCGTCATGACCGCTATGAGCGATGCTGCCAAGATGGGCGTCATGGTCAAGGGTGCGAAGTACTTTGAGTCGTTTGCCAAGGCCGATACCATCGTTTTTGATAAGACCGGTACGCTGACCGAGGCCCAGCCGCGCCTAGCTTGCGTGCTCACGACCGACGGTTGGAGCGAGGACGAGGTCCTGCGCCTTTCTGCCTGCCTAGAGGAGCATTTCCCGCATCCGGTGGCACGCGCCGTCGTCAACGCTGCTCGCGAGCGTGGGCTCGAGCACCGCGAGCGCCATGCCGCCGTCGAGTACATCGTGGCGCATGGCATCGCTTCGTCCATTGAAGGGCGTCGCGCCATCATCGGTTCCGCGCACTTTGTATTTGAGGACGAGGGCGCGCAGCTCGAGTCCGACATCAAGGAGCGCATTGAGTCCCAGATGCAGGGGTTGTCGCCGCTGTATCTGGCGGTCGACGGCACCGTTGTGGGCGTGCTCGGTATCGAGGACCCGCTTAAGCCCGGGGTCCGCGAGGCCATCGCCGACCTGCACGCGTTGGGCGTTAAGCACGTGGTCATGCTCACGGGCGACTCGGAGCGCACGGCCGAGCGCATTGCTCGCGAAGCAGGTGTCGACGAGTTTAAGGCCGAGCTGCTGCCCGAGGACAAGTACGCGTATGTTGAGCGCATTAAGGGCGAGGGGCGCCACGTTGCCATGGTGGGCGACGGCGTCAACGATTCGCCGGCGCTCGGTTTGGCCGACGTGGGGCTGGCCATGGGCGGCGGAAGCGACATCGCCAAGGAGGTCGCCGATATCATCCTGACCGATACGGATCTGGCTGCAATCGTGCGCCTGCGCCGCATGAGTCAGGGGCTTATCGACCGTCTGACGAGTTCGTATTCCAAGGTGATGCTCACCAACTCGGCGCTGTTGGCATTGGGTATTACCGGCATGATCACTCCGCAGACGTCGTCACTGCTGCACAACGGCTCAACGATCGCCTACAGCCTGAGCAACGCAAAGGCGTACCTGCGCTAGCAGACGTGTTCGCCCACGTTATCTGGCCTGCGTCCGGACGACATCGGTGTCGTCCGGACGCAGGCCTTTTGCATTTGAACATTTGCTAACTTCTCTATATAGTGGTGCTAGCATGGCTAGCAATTGAAGGGAGTGGGATCGACGTGGGTGCTGTTAGCGGCATGGCGCAGGTGAACGTTCGCGTTGATCGTCAGGTCAAGGACCATGCGGAGGAAGCGTTGCGGCTTTCGGGCAGATCACTGCCCGAGCTTATCAAAAAGGTCGTGGCCAAGGTCGCACAGGGTGGCGGGCAGTGTGAGGAAGTACTGTTTGCCGTTGATGGCCGGCAGCAGACCGTCGCGCACGATACTCCGTTCGCCGCATCATGGGCGGCGGCGGATCAGCTTTACGCGGACCTGGGCATCGCTACGTCATCCGTATCCGACGATCGCGATTGGGACACAATCTATTCCGAAGCCATGGACGAGCGCTATCGCCAAAAGGGGATGATCCTGTGAGCGGGGCTCCCCTCAAAATAATGGTGGATGCCAACGTATGGGTTGATTCATTTTGCGTCGACCATGCCGAGTCGCTTGCCGCGCGTGCGTTTATTGGGCAGGCGACGGAGGCGGGGGCGTTGCTGTTCTTTCCGGTACATATTGCCAAGGACGTGCTGTACGTTGTCCAACACGAGCTGAAGCGTAGCGTTCTTGCCAGCGGGGGAGCACTCGACGAGGCGTCTGCCCGTGCAATTGGCGATGCGGCGTTGGCGTTTGTTCGGAACATGACCGAAAACGCCACGGCCGTGGGTGCAGATGCGTCGGACCTTTGGCTGGCCGACAAATACTTAGCGCTCCATCGCGATTACGAGGACAACTTGGTGCTCGCCGCATGCAAACGCGCCCAGGTTGATTACTTGGTAACTAACGATCGCAAGCTGCTCGAACATGCCGATCTTGCAGCAAAGACACCTCGTCAAATGATGCCGATTCTTGCTTTGGCCGAATGCGGCGGCGCGGCTATCGGTTGACGCGAACTGTTTGCGGGCCTCTTGGACGACGATGCGCCAAGGGGCCCGCGTCTGCTATTTACAAAAGCTCGGCCTTGATGGCGGGGCTTTCTGCGAGCTGCTCGGCTGCCTTTTCGTCGGAGCTGTCGAGTGCTGCCAGACTGCGGTAGACCCACTCGTTGACCTGGGTGTTCTTGACGCCTGCGGTCTGCATAAGGGCGCCTACCTCGCGGATTGCTGCGAACAGATCGGCTTTGGGACCCGCGAGCTCGACCTCGATGCCGTGGTAGGCGGTCACGCCGCGGTTTTCGCTCACGTGGTCGATAAAGCCCTCAACGGTCTCAAGCTGCTGAGCGAGAGCTACATTATCGTCGGCGTCCAGCGCGACGAGTGCGTTCGATACCGTGAGGGCGGGATGTCCGCAGGGGACAAAGCCTTCGATGACATCCATAGCTTCGGTAATGGTTGAGCCCAGGCCTGCGAGGGCATTGACGAGTTGCTGCTTGGTATCCATAACGGTCCTTTCGACGGGTCAATTTTGCTTGGCGAAAATATACGTGACGCGATCGGTAGCAAAAGTGCGAAGTGCGGCGCACATTGGGGTCTTCACAGCTCGTGCATAGAACAGCTGTCCGCTTTCAGAACGTGGTAAGATAACACTCCACAAGTGGGGCTCGCCCTGCATGTTCCTTGAAAAGTCGACGGGTGTTGGGCGCTCGTGCCCAATGCCATCCAGACTTTCCCGACATTCGGGGGCGACTGGTTTCGACACGATAGCTCTGAGAGAGGAAGCAAGCCGAGGTCTCCTCGCCTCGTTAAACAGGGGTACCGTCAAATTGAATTGACAACAACTCTTCTTTTGAGCCTATGGCTCTCGCTGCTTAGTTTATTAGCGGCGCGTCAACCCGGTGATTTCCCCGCCACCGGCGCGACGTCATTTTAGGGGAATGCTCCTGCGCACGTAATCGGTATGGCGCAGGCTAAGACCGAACCGGTTAGGACGCCGCGAGCGTGTCGCTGCGCGCAAAGCGTCCGAGACTAAACCAGCGACTGAGCTTGGAGATGCCAATCAGGGGGCTTTCGTGGACCGGAGTTCGATTCTCCGCGCCTCCACCAAAAGAGGAAGCGTCGAACTCTTCTTTTACAAGAACGAGTTTGCGCTTGTGTATAGGTTGGGGGACGCCTGATGGCGTCCCCTTTCCGTTTTCGCTGCCGTGAAACGCCGTATTTTGCGTTTTAAGGCGTTTTAAGCCCGTTGGGGTACTCGTGTACCCCTCGGGCTTTTTTCGTGCCTTAAAACGCCTCTGAAGCGGTCTGAGGACGTTCGAGCGCCCGTGTGCATCTCGCATGCGCTCGATGCAAGGGTGGCCGCCCTGCGGGCGGCGGTCGGATGCGGGTGGACGTACAGAAGGGATGCGGCATGGGCTTGGGATGTCATACGCCCCTCCGTCTGGCCGGCAACTACGGCGCTTCGCGCCTCCGTTGCCTTCGAGAGGTACGCATGAGGCATGCGAAACCGTATTGGATGGTTTCCATGCTTTTCTGCGTACCCAATATGTGATGAGGCAAGCCGAGGGCGCAGCCCGAGGCGTAACTAGCCTGCATTGAGGACGCGAAGCGTCCGAAATGCGCACCTGCTTAGGACAGAAGAATCACCCGTTCCCTCGTTTATGAGCGTTTCGCCTGACCACATGCTGACCAGATGACCAGAAGAAAAAATGATGTGGTCACCATCTGGTCAGCCAAATCACTAGGCGCCATCAGGCTTTTTGCAATTCCTGACCAGATGACCACATAATTTAGGACTTATTTTTAAAAATTGAAAAGGACTACGTAATACGCGTAAATAAATAAAGTTTGTCGGATTTTATCTGGTCATCTGGTCATGTGGTCAGAACGAAAAAAATCCATTGATAAAAGAGGGGATTTTATTTCAAGAGCTGACCAGATGCCCATTTTGATGTGGTCAGCATGTGGTCAGCCCTCACGTGTACCTCTTGTTGCAGTCGCTGCTTTCCGGGCGGTGCGGAGGGTTGCTTTTTCGAGCCTTTCCGTTCGTTTACGAGCGGAAATAGGCTCTGAACTGCGGCTACTGGAAAATTGATATTGCTTTAATTGCCTTAATGGCGTATAATGAAACTAATATAGATAAATGGCTCAGCACCCGTCCCGTCCTTGATGCGGGGTTGCTATCGGGAATAGGAGCCGAGCGCTCGGTCGAATAGGCCGTGCGTCACGGGCGAAACAACGAACACGAAGCTCCCGTGGAAACCGAGATAGACAAGGCTTTGCGCCTCTGTCCCTCTTTGGTTTCCACGGGAGCTTTTTTTGTTTCGTGAAAAGGACTTTGAACATGGAGGTGGCTGGTTATGGCTAAAGGAAAGAAGCAGGTAAAAGAGGTAAATCCCCTGTACATGACGACGCGCGAGGTGGCGGCGTTCCTCGGTTTGAGCGCGGGGACGCTCTGTGTCTGGCGCTCTCAGGGCAAGGGTCCGAACTACTACAAGGTCGGAAACGCGGTTCGCTACAAGATTGACGACGTCGAGGCGTGGAAGAACGCGAACGTGAAGCGCGTCGAGCTGACGAATTAAGGAGGTGGGAATATGGAGGCAAAAGAAAAGAGCAGTTCCCCCGCCGCCACAGCAAAGGGAACCGCTCCGTCTAACTGCAAATATTATAGCTCATTACCGCCCATTTTTCAAGTATCCGACCCGCAGACAAAGGATGAGATGAAGAGGGGGCGTGCGTACGACGAGGGGAATCAGGGCGAGGCGTACAACCCTGACTACCTGTACGGCGGGGAGAACTATCACAAGGCGCTCAGCGATGTGGTGAGCTATGTGCTGCGCGACTGCGCGGGCGATGGCCTGTCCGCCCTCTCGGACGTCGTGGTCAAGGCGACGAACGCCCTTGTGGCGTGGGTCAACCTGTCCGAGCCGCCATCTAATCCGGAGGCGGGCAAGATTTACGGCAGGGGCTTTCGCTGGCCGAGGCTCAAGAGCATCGACCCCGTGCAGGCCGCCGAGCTGGTGTTCTCGCAGGAGGTCATCCGCATGGTCTGCGTCAAGGAGACCGTGGACAAGCCGACCTCGGAGGGCGTGTTCGCCATGTACGCCCCCGACGAGGGAATTTACCGCGAGATTGGCGACGGGCAGATTGACCTGTGGTGCCAGGAGGTCGTGGGCGCCGTGAACGGCAACTGGAAGAAGAACTTCGTCCAGAAGCTGCACGACATGGCGTCGCGTCGCGAGAACCGCGTGTGCGAGTGCGATAACCCGTCTCTGGTCTTCATGGCCAACGGAATCTGGGATTACGAGGAGCGCGTCCTGCGCGAGTTCTCCCCCGAGGTCGTTGCGCTCAGGAAGAGCGCCACGCGCCTCCCCGACAAGGAGCCGCCCGTCCCCGAGCACACGATGCCGGATGGCTCGAAGATTGACTTCTGGCAGCTGCTGGACTCCTACGTCCCCTACGACGGCGGGCGCGACCTGCTCGTCAAGGTGGCGGGGGCGTCCCTGCGCAGCTACCACAACTGGCGCGTCATGGTGACCTTCCACAACCAGACGGGTCACAACGGGAAGAGCACCTTCCTCGACTGCCTCAAGTCGCTCGTCGGCTACGACGGGTGCATGACCTCAAGCCTCGCGCTGCTTGCCGGCGGCGGGGATGGCGGGCGGTTCGGCGTGTCGAACATCGTGGGGGTCTCCCTCATCACGTGCGAGGACTCCGATTCGGGTGCGTACCTGAAGGACAACTCGCGCCTGAAGTCAATCATCTCGCATGACGCGATAGGCGTGGAGCGCAAGAACAAGGGCATGTTCGACTACACGCCCCACGCGCTGATTGTCTGCGCCGCCAACGACATCCCGAAGACCCGCGACAAGGGGGACGCTTGGCTGGCCCGCAACATCTACGTCCCGTTCGCGGGGCAGTTCGTCGGCAAGGCCGACGACAAGACCATCCGTTCCGAGTGGGTCGTGTCCCCCGAGTTCTGCGAATACCTGGCCTATCAGGCTCTGGTGAAGTGGGACCGGTATTACGAACTGCCCGAGCCTGAGGAGGCCGCGCAGCTGAAGCGCGAGTGGGTTCTCGGCAATGACACGGTGGCTGAGTTCTGGGAGGACGTCAAGGATTCGATTCAGGCCGACTTCGTGCCGAATGATTACCTGTCCATGCGCTACGACGAATGGCTGGACACGGAGCACAAGGGTATGCGGATGCAGATGAGCCGCAAGGCGTTCACGGCCCGAATCGTCGAGCTTGCGTGCTCCGACGGCGAATGGACGCAGAGCAAGGACGCGAGCGGGTCCGTCCTCAAGACGAGCTGCGAGAAGTGGTGCCCCGGCTTGAGGGCCTACTGCAAGCAAGCTGCCGGTTTTGGCGGCGCGAGCGGATGGGTCCCCTTCTTGGGCAGGCGTCGCGGGATTTTCCGCACGGTCGTCCTCGATTACTGCACCGCCCACGGCACGACTCCCGCAGACCTCGGTGCCAATTACGCGGCGGTGAGGGAGCAGCTTGGTCTTGCGACAGATACAGAAGACAACGATTAAGGAGGAGTAAATCATGAGCAATTTGACGCCTGATGAGCTGGCTCGACTTCAACTGAAGGCAAAGCACGGGACGCTCACGCCCGAAGAGCAGCGGGCGTACGACGACTATGTGACGGAGCAGCTTTCCGCTGTTCCGTCGCCGCCATCGGGTGCTGTACCGCCTAAGAAGGATAAGCCGAAGCGAAACATTGATGCGATTGACGTTGCACGCAAGATTGCCGGTGTGGCGGTGATTGTTGTCGCGCTTGCGCTTCTTGGGCCGAAACTTATCGGTTTTGGCACTGATTTGTTTGGTGATGCAATGAGCTTCACCACGGCGGTGCACGATGCGGCAGATGCGCAGCGCACTGGGAACGCGCATTATGTGGCAACCTCTCATGAGGCTGGCACGATTGACTTTAAGCGTTCCGACGTGTTTGTCAGCGGTGAGTATTTCATCGCAATAAGGTCGGACGCACACTATGGAATTTTGAGCATCGCTTGCGGCGCGTACGATGCGAACGCTCCCGATAAGACGAACAAGTACAACACCGTACCTGATTATTTTGACGTGCGTGGCGGTGTCGGCATGGCTGTTGTTGATGACGGTAGCAGTCAATGGACTATTCGCGATAACGAGCTTCGCACTGTTCTTGAGGCGCATGGTCTCAGCTACGACACGTTCTGTTCGAATGCAGCGACTTTCAATCTGAGCGAGAGCGAACTGGCCGATTTGACTGCGCAGGTCGCGTCCGTGATTACGTATGGAAACATTGCAAGCTATCCGGTTACTGAGGATACCTGTTTCATCTATACGCAAAACGGCCATCCCTATCAATCCGACGAGAATATGGGTGAATGGGCTGTGTTTGCTGGTTCTGATGCTGTCATCCATATAAGTTACCCGGACAATTTCACTCTCGATGGTTCTGTTGATGGTTCCCAAATGTTCGCGGATGCACAGCCGACTTCGGCTGTGGAGCAGTAGCTATTTCATTAACAAGGAGGAATAGATTATGGCAACGAAGAGGTTTGATGACGTGGCTGAGAAGGCACGTGCGTTAGAGGCTCAGGCGAAGAAGCTGCGTCGCGAGGCGCAGGCCGCGAGGACGAAGGCTTACGCCGACGCGCTCGTGACGGTTTTCCCTGAAGTGAAGGACATGGGTTCGGCGGAAGAGGTCCTTGACTTCGTCAAGGGACTGAAGCCGGGCACCGGACACGGAACGCCGGATGCGCGCGCCGCTGGCGCTGCGGATTCCGCGTATGCCCAGACCGCAGAAGCTGGAGAGTCGTCGGAAGCGCACGGCGGTTTTTCCGGCGCGGCCTACCAAGGGTAGCCGTGCCGGGTTCCACCGAGGGATTCGGGTTCCATGTCGGACAGGGGAAGTCGTTCCCGTGTCCGACATGGACGGGCGAGGCTCGGTGGACAAAAGGCGGGGGTTCGAAGGGGACGGCGCAGCCGCCCCCTCGCAAGCTGACGGAGTAGGGCAAATTGCGAGAATCGCAATTTGTACGTACGGAGTCAATGCTTGCTCTTTTCCCCTTTGCGCAGAGACGTTGTGAGATTAGCCGAAAACGGCATTTCGGATTGTCCGCCGCAGGCGGGCGTTTCGGATAGCAGCAAAGGAGGTGTTCCGCATGGCGGAAACGTATGAAAAAAGAAGCGGGAAGGCGACGCGCCAGAAGTACGTGAAAGACCGCCGTGACAAGGTGGTTCAGGTGCGTATGAACGACGCGGAGCTTTCCCTGCTGGACGAGCAGCGCGGGACGTGCTCGCGTTCCAATTTTCTTCGCGGTGAGCTGTACGCGAGTCGGTACGCGCCGCCCAGCCGCGAGGTGGTTCTGGACGTCCCGGCCCTGGACCGTGTCCGTGTCGAGCTGAACCGCATCGGCGTCAACATGAATCAGATTGCCCGCGCGCGCAACCGGCGCTTGAGCGGCATGGGAGTGCTCGACGCGGTGCGTGAGGAAATGAGGACGAAGGACGAGGCGGAAGCGTTCCGCGAGTTCCGCGATTCGGTGGACAAGCTCCGGGCGCAAGTCGATGGACTGCGTGCGGATTTGCAGGCGTACGTGGAGACGGGAGGTGATGTCTGATGTCAACGACGCATGTGCAGTCGCTTCCGAACGTGCGCGGGCGCATGTCGTACACCGAGTTCGGCGAGGGAAAGCGCAGACGCGCTCATCTGGAAAACGGCACGGACCGCATCGCCGCGCAGATGGGTGACGCCGCCTCAAGAGGGGATTTCATTGTCTACTGCGAGGGGCAGAAGCATCGCCACCCGAACGCGGTCAACGAGGGCTACGAGCTGCGCATCTCATGGGCGACCGACGAGCTTGACCCAAGCAAGGCCGACGACATCCAGCGTGGCATGGAGTACGCGTACACGCTGTGCCACGAGCTTGCCCCCGACTCCATGTGCTGGGTCACCATGCACGTGGACGGCGAGGGAGGCTGCGTGCATGCGCACGCGACCATTGCGAACCACGACGCCCGTACCGGTCAGGTCATCAACAAGGGGGACACGAGCCTCTACGCTCCGCGTGTGAAGGCGGTCAATGATGAGCTGAGCCGTGAGAATGGTTTCTCGGTGCTCGGGGCGGACAAGGAGATGTCCCTCTGGGAGCAGAAGCGCGAGACGTTCCAGCCCGGTTCTTTCGACCGGCGTCTCGGCGACAGGGTGGCGGATGCCCGCGACCGCTCCAGCACGCTGGACGAGTTCAGGCGCAATCTTGGGCTGAGAGGCGTGACGCTGAAGGAGACCACGAAGACCGACAGGAAGACCGGCGAGGTCACGACGGGATGGTCCTACAAGGCTGTGGACGAGTGGGGACCGAAGCGCCGCACCCGCAAGCGCCGTGCCTCCAACCTCGCCGATGACCTGACCCGCGAGGGCATCGAGGCGTACTTCGAGGCGAAGCAGCGCGAGCTTGAGGTACCGCAGCAGGACGCCCCGGCACCGGATGTCCTTCCCGACGTGCCCGAGACGGTAGCGCCGGCCGAACCGGCAGAACAGCCCTCTAAGGATTCCGCTCTCGACGTGTACGACCTCGACCGGGCGTACGTGTCGGAGATGGCATCCGACCTTCAGAAGGCGCACATCCACCGCTCACGCGAGGAGGGCAAGTCCTTCATGGACGAGCGCTACGAGAGGCTCGTGGAGGCGCGCAACCACCCGGACGAGCAGCTGGCGAAGCTGCGCGAGGACGTGGACGCCGCAAGGCACGAGTTTTATGCCTCCAAGGAGGCGCGCGACACCCTGCAGCACCCGTGCCCGGGGCTTCTGGCCGGCATGCACGTGTTCGCCAAGGCGGGGTGCAACGCCA
Organism: uncultured Collinsella sp.; assembly: GCA_902472315.1. Lineage (GTDB taxonomy): Bacteria > Actinomycetota > Coriobacteriia > Coriobacteriales > Coriobacteriaceae > Collinsella. The sequence goes on along the minus strand of CABRNM010000004.1, from coordinate 14,704 downwards.
AGGACCCCGTGTCCCGCATGATGGCCGACATGACCGCCATGATGCTGCGCATGATGATTCAGGAGGCGCTTGACGAGGAGGCCCGCAGGCAGCGCGAGGAGGCGGAGAAGCGCGTGTACGAGTCCCGCAAGGACATGTGGGATGCCGAGAAGCGCCTCAAGGCGGCGGAAAAGGCGCTGTCCAACGAGGACGAGCGCGAGAAGCGTCTGAAGAGCGAGCGCATGCAGCGCCGTGTCAAGGAGGCCGAGCAGCGTGCGCCCGTGAGGACGCCGAGGTCGGCGGACAAGGACACGCAGTTCGACGAGTAGCCGAGAAGATAAGGGAGCAGCGTCAAGCTGCTCCCTTTTCAACTTCCCGCTCGCGGGCTACGAAGAGACCTTCAGAAGGGCTGTTGATGGACATACGCGCAAGGGGCGGAAAATCGGGGTTTTCGCCGTCCGCTCATTTATGAGCCGGATTTGGAAAACGCGGGGAACGGACGGAGCGAAGCGAAGGCGTGAAGCCCGTTTGGAGACCAGCAAAAGCCCAGATGAAGACCCGATAAAGCCCAGAAAGTGGCGGTTGAACATGTACTTGTCGGCTCATATAATTAAATATGGAAATACGTAATTGATTAAATACATAGCGAGGTGAGGAAATGAAGACGATTCTGGTATGCAATCAGAAGGGCGGCGTGGGCAAGTCCCTGGTCGCCGACGAGATTGCCTTCTCCTTCGAGCGCTCCGGCATCCCCGTGAGCTTCTACGATTTGGACACGCAGGGCGGCACGTTGCACGAGACGCATGAGGCGGACGCCGCACAGGTCGCCGTGGTGGACACGCCGGGGGCCTTGCAGGAGGGGCTGGCGGACTGGCTGAAGGAGGCCGACGTGGTGGTCATCCCGACCAGAACCACGTCGAGGGACATCGAGCCGCTGATGCGCATGCGCAAGGCGGTGTTCAAGAACAGCCACGCGAAGATTGTCTACGTGATGAACGGGTGGAACCGCTTCAAGGCGTCCCGCGACTTCATGGAGTGGTTCGGGGGTCTGGCTGGCGACCAGACGGTGGCCACGCTGCCCCAGTCCGAGGCGTTCGTTCAGGCGGGAGCCGCCGGCAAGTCCGTGGTCGAGTTCGACCGACGCGGCAAGGCGGCGAGAGCCACGCGCGAGCTGGTGGACACGGTGCGCGAGGCTGCGGGGTTCCCGAAGGAATAACCGCAGGTCAGAGGCGTTGTCCATCTGGACAACTGAGTCTCGATGATGTATAATTGTACAAATGTGTAAATAATTAAAGGAGGTCGAGCCATGGCGAACATGTTCGAGAAATACGCTGCCGACCGCGAGGCTGAGCAGAAGAAGATAGAGAAGGCCGTCGTCGCCGACACGACGGCGGACGAGAAGCGCACGACGCTCTCGCTGTCGCTCACCGTGAGCGATAAGAAGGCGCTCAAGATGATAGCCGCGGAGCGCGAGACCACGATTGCCGCAATCATCCACGAGTGGGTGCAGGAGCATCTGGAAAATTGATTTGAGAGGAGTAGGAACTATGTTGACAAGAGAAGACGTAATGGAAAAGCTCAAGAATGGCGAACTGACGCCGCAGGACATTGCCGCAAATGGCTGGATGTGCTCTGTGACGCAGCGTATCGGCAAGATAAAGCAGCCGAGAGGCGGCTACATCAAGCCCAAGGAATTTGAGCAAACGGTGCTCGACGGGGGCGGCATTGACGATTTGCACCCGGCGGAAAACGTATCTCCGGGCTTGGTTGGCATTGCGGTGGATTATCTCACTCGATTCATGTCCGGGACTTCGGCCGAAGAGGCGTTTAAGGTTTCCGGACTGGGCGCGCATGCCGTTCGACAGCTGAAATTGTTTGAGCAGCTGTTGTCGAATGTGAATGGATTGGACGACGATTCCATTGTCGCCGCCGTAAAGCTGTCTGGATTCGATTCCGCATACAGAGCTGGCGTCATGGCATACCGCCCTGTGGAAGACATTGAGCCTGATGGCGACACGATTGAGAACATACGCGTAATGGTCGAGCGTTCGTTGCGATTCTTCGAGCAGTACGGTCCGAAAGTGCTGGACGGTCTGACTTTTGAAGGCGGATACACCGGCTACGTTGCTACTGGTGACGGCGATTTTCTGACGAATGACACGCTTTGGGATTTCAAGGTGTCAAAGCAGAAACTTCAAAACAAGTACACCCTTCAGTTGCTCATGTATTGGCGTATGGGGCTTCATTCTGTTCATCCCGAATACAAGCACGTGAAATACCTTGGTGTGTACAATCCGCGTATGAATGCGGGGTACCGACTCGATGTGAGCAAGATTTCCGCAGATGTGATTTCGACAGTAGAGACCGAAGTTATCGGTTATTAGCAGCTAATTAGCCCGTCGCTCTTTTGGGCGGCGGGCTTTATAATTAAATGCGTATTTACGCAATTCATCATATAGGAGGAATAGACGTGAAAGCCTATAAGCAGAAAAGACAGGGGGTGGTAAACCTATGGCACGTAAGAAGAAATTCGCGCCGAACGACAACAACCTCGCGATAGCGTACTATCGCTTCTCGTCCCACTCGCAGAACGACGCGAGCATCGACCAGCAGCGCGAGCTTGCCCACGAATGGGCGGACGCGCACGGCTTCAAAATCGTGCAGGAGTATGAGGATGCGGCAATATCCGGCACCACGGACGCACGACCGGGGTTCCAGCAGATGCTGTCGGAGGTCGCAAAAATCCGTCCCCATACCCTCATCATGTGGAAGACCGACCGCCTGGGACGCGACAAGTACGTTCTGGCGATGGCGAAGAAGAAAATCCGCGACGCGGGATGCGAGATTCACCTGTTGGCCGAGCACATCCCGACGGAGGGACCCGAAGGCGTCCTCATCGAGGGATTGATGGAGGCCATGGCGGAGTATTACAGCCGCCAGCTGTCGCAGAACATCCAGCGCGGCATGGACTACAACGCGCAGCATGCCCTGTACAACGGCCACAAGCTGTTCGGCTATGACGTGGACAGGTCCACGAAGAAGTACATCCCGGACCCGAACACGGCGCCGTTCGTGCAGTGGGCGTTTACGGAATACGCGTCGGGCAAGCCGCTGAAGACCATTGCCGAGGAGATGAACGCGCAGGGCCTGCGCACGCCGAGGAACGCGAAGTTCAGCGTGAACATGCTGAACAAGATGCTCAAGAACCGCGCCTACATCGGCGAGTACCACCACGGCGACATCACGGTCGCCGGCGGAATGCCCGTCCTTGTCGACGAGGCGACTTTCGATAGGGCGCAAAGGCGGTTCGCCGAGAACAAGCGCAAGGGTTCCCAGCGGGCGCACGGCATGGACGGCAGCGAGGCTCCGCGCTATTGGCTCACGGGCAAGCTCTATTGCGGTGAGTGCGGGAGCACCATGCAGGGCGTGTCCGGTACGAGCAAGACCGGGCGGACGTATTACTACTACTATTGCTCCGCACAGCGCAGGAAGGAGTGCCATCTGCACAAGGCCCGCAAGCGGGACTTGGAGGACATGGTGCTGTTCGCCCTGCACAACATCGTCGACGACGAGGAGAACGTGACGGCGCTCGCCCTGGATGCGGCGGAGTATTACGAGAAGAGCCACGACGACACCGCGTATCTCGAGGCGCTGGAGGCGAAGCGCAGGGAAGTGGAGAAAAGCCTTGCGAACCTCGTGAAGGTCATCGAGAAGGGCGTGGTCAGCGATACGGTTATGGAACGTCTCACGCAGCTCGAAGAGCAGAAGAGCGCCCTGAACGATGCCATAGGGACGGAAAACGTCCGCGTGTCGCTGTGCGAGGACAGGCACAGCATCCAGGCGTACTTCGACAAGTTCCTGCACGCCGACGTGAACGACCCGGAGATTCGAGACCAGGTCTTCGAGTATTTCGTGGACAAGGTCTATCTGTACGACGACAAGCTCGTCGTGAGCATGTGGTTCTCCGAGGACGACAAGCAGGAAATCACGTGGCGGGACTGGTTCTCGCTGGATGAGTATTGGACCGACGAATCCCCTTTTGTTAAAGGGGGAGGCGTTGAGTTCGACTGCTTCCCCCTCGGCTCCACCATAAGTAACAGGCAGGTAGATATTTATATCTACCTGCCTTTTTATTTCTAGTCCGTACCGCGGAGAATCGAACTCTATGCAGGGCGCGGGCGTAAAGAAAACGCGTAAGCGTTTTTAGCCCGCGGGCGAGGACGCCGGCAGGCGGCCGAAGCCGGTGCGTATTTGCGAAGCAAATACGCGGATTCTCCGCGCAAAGCCCCAACCCAAAACAGATGCGATGTCGAGGGCTTTTCTGCTGGCTGTGCCCCGCGCCGACAGACCCCCTTCATCCGCGGAGAATCGAACTCTGCGTAGGGCGCGGGCGTAAAGAAAACGCCTTGGCAACGCAGACCGGGACACGCTTTCCCGATGGCAGCCCAGGCGGAAAGCACGTCCCGGAATTCGCGCTCAGACTGGGACGTAGTTTCCGGATGACACATCAAGCGGAAAGCGCATCCCGGGATCTAAGCTCGGAATGGGATTCATTTTCCTGATGGCGGGCTCAGCGGAAAATACGACCCGGAATTTGCTCTGAGAACGGGACACACTTTCCCGCTGGCCGCCCCGCCCTCCTCAACTCCAAAACCCATGCGTCGCCATCCCAAAACTGGGTAGAAGAAGGCCAAAACGCAATCGCAGGAGGTCAATATGACTGCAGAAGATAAGGCAAAGAACGCCGGCAAGGTCGCGCTCGTCCTGGAGGGCGGCAGCTTCCGCGGGCAGTTTACCGCGGGCGTGCTCGACGTTCTCATGGAGGCCGGCGTCGAGATTCCGGCTGTCTACGGTGTATCGGCCGGCGCCCTCAACGGCGTGAACTATAAGTCGCACCAGATCGGCCGTGCTAATCGCATCAACCTGGCTTTCTGCAACGACAGCCGCTTTATGGGCGCCGCATCGTTTGCGTCCACGGGCTCTATTGTGGGTTACGACTTTATCTTCAACGATGTCCAGGACCGCCTGGATCCCTTTGACAACGAGACGTTCGACGCGAGCCCCATCGAGATGTATGCCGTCGCGACGGACATGCTGTTTGGAACCGCCACGTACCTTCCGGTCAAAAGCGCCGTGCTCGACCTCGACGCTGTGCGCGCATCGACGTCGCTGCCGCTGGTGACGCCGCCGGTCGAGATTGACGGGCACAAATACGTCGACGGTGGCGTGGCCGATTCGATCCCCATCGAGCACGTGCTGGAGGTGGCGGGCTTCGACCGCGCGGTTGTCATTGTCACGCAGGACCGCTCATACGAGAAAAAGCCCTACGAGTTTATGCCTGCCGCGCGCGCCCGCTATGCCGACTACCCCTATCTGCTCGAGGGAATCGAGACGCGCCACGACCGTTACAACATCCAGCGCATGCACCTGTGGAAGTATGAGCGCGAGGGCCGTGCGTTGGTCGTCGCTCCGCAAAAGCCGGTCGAGGTCGGCCACGTTGAGCACGATTCGGCAAAGCTCCTCGACCTGTATATTCAGGGCCGCCAGGAGGCAAAGCGATTGCTGGGAGATATCGAGGCGTTTGTCGAGCGCTAGCGTCGCGACGTCATGACCCATGGACGACATGTGCAGAAAGTCTGGTCAGAACCAAAATACCTGTTGACTCGTACGGCGAGCGGGGTAATATGGACGGGTTACTTGCAGAGCCCCGTGAATCTCTGTAACAACACGTACTGTACATGGAGGAGTCTAAGTGATTTCGAAATCGACTCACTACGCCAAGCAGGGCGAGGTCCAGCGCAACTGGGTTCTCGTCGACGCCGATGGTGCTGTCCTGGGCCGTCTTGCCACCCAGATCGCAATGATCCTGCGCGGTAAGAACAAGCCCCAGTTCACGCCCAACAGCGACTGCGGCGACTTCGTTGTCGTCATCAACGCCGATAAGGTCCAGCTTACCGGTAACAAGGCTGACACGAAGACCTATTATCGCCACAGCGGCTACAACGGCGGCCTCAAGGCTGAGAGCTTCCGCCAGGCTATGGAGAAGCACCCGGAGAAGGTCATCGAGCGCGCCGTTCGCGGCATGCTGCCCAAGACCACCCTCGGCCGTGCCCAGATGACCAAGCTTAAGGTCTACGCTGGTGCCGAGCATCCGCATGCTGCCCAGAACCCCACGAAGATTGAGCTGGAGGCTTAAAGATGGCTGAGAACACCGTTGTCTACCAGGGTACCGGCCGTCGTAAGAACGCCGTCGCCCGCGTCCGTCTCGTCCCCGGCACCGGCAAGGTGACCATCAACAAGCGTGACGCCGAGCAGTATTTCGGCCGTCATCAGCTCGTTGAGAACGCCCTTGCTCCCTTCAAGGTGACCGACACCGCCGGTCAGTTCGACGTTATCGCTCTGTGCGATGGCGGCGGCATCTCCGGTCAGTCCGGCGCTCTGCGCCTGGGCATCGCTCGCGCTCTTCTGAACGCTGGCGACTACCGTGCTGACCTCAAGAAGGCCGGTTTCCTTACGCGCGATGCTCGCGTGGTCGAGCGCAAGAAGTACGGCCTCAAGAAGGCCCGCCGCGCTCCCCAGTTCTCCAAGCGCTAAGGTTTTATCTCCTTACGAGATACAATGTACAAGCGGGGCCTGCCGATTGCTCGGCGGGTCCCGCTTTTCTTTTTCGACTAGGGTGGGCGACTGCGTTTTGCCCACTTGGGAAGGAGCGATCCTATGCCCCAGAACATCTTCGGTACCGATGGCGTCCGCGGCGTCGCCAACGCCGACCTCTCGTGCGACCTCGCGTTTCGTCTTGGCCGTGCGGCGACCAAGTTCCTTGGTCCGGACATTTGCATCGGCCGTGACACGCGTCTTTCGGGCACCATGCTCGAGAGTGCTCTGACCGCCGGCATTATGGCCGAGGGCGGCCGACCGCACTGCTGCGGCGTTATCCCTACGCCGGCCGTGGCGTTGCTCACCGTCCAAAACGAGCTCGACGGCGGCATCGTCATCTCTGCTTCGCACAATCCGCCGGAGTTCAACGGCATCAAGTTCTTTAGCCGCAAGGGCATGAAGCTTCCTGATGCTGTCGAGGAAGAGATCAGCGCCTGGGTCATGTCCGAGGAAGCCATGGCTGCCGACACGCTGCCGACCGGCGCCGGCGTGGGCCACATTATCAAGATGAAGGACGCCCGCAAGGCATATGTCGATCATGCCATCGATACGCTTGATGGCCTGAGGCTCGACGGCCTGGTTGTTGCCGTCGACTGCGGCCACGGCGCTTCTTGCCAGACCACGCCCGCCGCACTGCAGCGCCTGGGCGCCACGGTCCATGCCATCAACACCGACTACTGCGGCACCGACATTAACGTCGAGTGCGGCTCCACTCATCTTGAGCCCCTGCGTGAGCTCGTGCTGCGCACCCACGCCGACATCGGTCTGGCTCACGATGGCGACGCCGATCGCGTACTGTTCGTGGACAGCGAGGGCAACGAAATCGATGGCGACTACATCCTGGCCATCTGCGGCTCCGACTTGGCCGCTCGCGGCAAGCTCGCCAACTCCGAGATCGTCTCGACCGTTATGTGCAACCTAGGCTTCTCCATCGCCATGAAGGAGCAGGGCTTCGAGATGGTCCAGACCGCAGTGGGCGACCGCTATGTCCTCGAGCGTATGCTCGAGGACGGTGCCGTCATCGGCGGCGAGCAGTCCGGCCACATCATCTTCCTGGAGCACAACACCACCGGTGACGGCTTGGTGACGGCCCTGCAGCTTCTGGCCGTGCTCAAGCGCACCGGCCGTACCCTCACCGACCTTGCCGGCATCATGAAGAAGTACCCGCAGGTGCTTGTCAACGTGCATTCCGACAACAAGGCCGGCCTGGACGATTGCCAGCCCATTTGGGACGCCGTCGCTGCCGCCGAGAAGGAGCTCAACGGCCGCGGCCGCATTCTGGTGCGTCCGAGTGGCACCGAGCCGCTGGTCCGCGTGATGGCCGAGGCCGAGACGCACGAGCTGACCCAGCGTGTGGTTGACGACATCGTCGAGGTTGTCAAGCGCGAACTTCCCTAATGGTCAAAAACGGGTGCCAAGTGGTAAACTGTTAAAGTTATTTTGATTGATTGGTATGTCCGAGGGGGAGCATGTTCACTAAAGTCCTGAGGTCTTTTGGTATGCGTGGTCGAGTCCTTACGCTGGATGCTCCCATCTCGGGCGACGTCATTCCGTTATCCGAGGTCAAAGACCAGACGTTTGCTACCGGCCTTTTGGGTCAGGGCGTGGCGATTCAGCCTACGGGCACACGTGTGATTGCTCCGGCTGACGCTAAGGTCGAGGCGATTTTTCCCACGGGTCATGCCGTTGCGCTCAACACGGTCGATGGTCTAGACGTGCTCATCCATGTTGGTTTGGACACTGTCCAGCTTGAGGGCAAGCATTTTAGCGTGCATGCACAGGTGGGTGATGTCGTCCATAAGGGCGATGTGCTCATCGAGTTCGATCGCGAGGCAATTGCTGCCGAGGGTTACGATGTGACGGTTCCCATCTTGGTGTGCAACTCTGTTGAGTTCTCGAGCATCAAGGGCTCCGTTGGCGAGCATGTCGAGGAGATGGACCAGCTCATCGTTGCTCGCGAGCGCTAGTCGCTCCGCTTGGCCTTTAGCCTACAATTCAATCACGTTTACGGAGGGCGCCCTTGAAAAAGGGCGCCCTCCGTGGCAAGATGGGGATTGTCCGAAGCTAAACAGCTTTGGGTCACCGTGGACGGGCAGGGGCCTCGACGCGGTTAGACACGAGACACATATATTACGCGACCTCGCCCTGGTGGCCGCACACGTTGGTTGCGGCCGACGCGGGCCGCGGGCAAGTGCTTGTAAGGGGAGCCTTGCCTCTCTTGTACGAGAAAGGACGCGTAATGAAAATCATTAAAGCTAAAGACTACGAGGATATGAGCCGCAAGGCCGCTAATATCATCTCGGCTCAGGTTATCCTCAAGCCCGATTGCGTGTTGGGTCTTGCCACCGGCTCCACCCCGATTGGCGCTTACAAACAGCTCGCTGCTTGGTACGAGAAGGGTGACATTGACTTTGCCGAGGTCAGCACCTATAACCTGGACGAGTATCGTGGTCTTTCGCACGACGATCCCCAGAGCTATCACTACTTTATGCGCGAGAACTTCTTCGATCACATCAATATCGATCTGAACAACACGCACGTGCCCGATGGCTCCAACCCCGATGCCGCCGCTGCCTGCTCCGAGTACGACAAGATCGTCGCTGCCGCCGGTTACCCGGATCTGCAGCTGCTCGGCATTGGCAACAACGGTCACATCGGCTTTAACGAGCCCGATGACCACTTCTCCAAGGGCACGCACTGCGTCGACCTCACCGAGAGCACCATTCAGGCCAACAGCCGCCTGTTCGACAGCATCGATGACGTGCCCCGTCAGGCTTACACCATGGGCACCCAGACCATCATGTATGCCCGCATGATCCTGGTTGTCGCCAACGGCGAGGCCAAGGCTCAGGCCGTGCACGATATGTGCTATGGTCCGGTTACGCCCAAATGCCCGGCTTCGATCCTGCAGCTGCACACCAACTGCGTTGTCGTTGCTGACGAGGCCGCTCTTTCGCTCTGCGAGTAACGCGATCAAGCGATCTTACATAGTTTCTCAAAAGGCCCTCGCTTTGCGGGGGCCTTTTTAGTGGACATACGCCGTGGCGTATACATGACGGAAACCTTGCCGCGTGCTTGACTGGAGGGTTTTAAATTTTTGTGATTCATTCTATAGCAGATTCTATGCACATTTGCCACCATAGAGTCGCAGGCGGTAGCGAGGAGTAGGCGAGTTGCGCAACTCAAATAAAAATAGCCGACTGCGCTACACTGCAAATGGGATGGGACATGCTGGCAAGCGCATTGACCTGCGCAAAGACCTATTGGTCGGGGGATAAGTTACCATCGGGCCTCGCTGTACAAAAACTTGCCAAACACGTACCGGCAGACAATTAAAAACTCTAAGTCGCGCTATTCACGGGGCGGCTCATATGGTCCTGCAGCTACGGTGTCCATATGGTCGAGTTGAGGAGCAAGCATGGTAAACGATCTGGGCAATACGGACGACCTCGAGTTGATGCCGACGGGCGGCGGCTATATGGTGCGGCGCGATCGCTTGATGAACGAGCTCATCGTTAAAGGGCGCAAGGCGGGAATCGTTCTGCTTTACGCGCCCGATGGGTTTGGTAAGACGTCGGTATTGCTGCAATACGTGCAGGAAGTTAAATCGGACCCCACGCGAGGGCCGGTTCGGATTATCGAGGCCGACCGCGCGATTGGACGCGAGCTCTTTATGCAGCTCGAGGTTGTCGCTGATGAACTTAAGGACAAACCCCATTCGCTCGTTGCGATCGACAACGTGCCCAATCTCGAGCAGCACGAAACCGAGGACCTCATCGATCGAATCCGCAGTTTACGTGCTACGGGGACGGGGGTCTTTATTGCCTGCCGCCCCTCCAACCGATTGCTTATCCACGGGCTGGGCGATTCGGTAAAAGTCAATGCGCAGATGCTCAAGGTGCACGCCTATGAGTATTCGTCATGGGCCACGGCGTTCTCGATCAGCACATCGCTCGATTTCTATCGGCTCACGCAGGGTGTGCCAGAGCTGGTATCTGCCTTGCAGACGGGAATGTATGGACAGGGCGATGTTGCCGGGTCGCTCGAGAATGAAATCGTCAACGTGTACGGTGCGGCGCTGGCCGATCTCGCATCGCTCGAGAACAACCTGTTGTTTAGCGTTGCCTGCTTGATGGTACTGATGGGCGAGGGCCGCATTGCGGAGCTAGAGGCGTGCGGTGTGAGGCTTTCGATGGTCGACCAGTCCATTTTTGTGCGCGATTATCCGATTTTTGGCGTGGATCCGTCTGATCGCACCTTTAGGTGTTTGGGCGCTAAGGACAACGCGCGCCTGAGGCTGCGAAAGCTTGTTGCCGAGATCCGTCCCGAACTTGTATCGCGGGCTGCTCGCATTTTGATTAAGGCAGGCCGATGCGATTTGGCCATGGACCTGGCCGATGCGTTCTTGGACCGCCGTGTAGTGTTGGAGCTTGCCGGGCAGTATGGGGCCGATCTTGCCCTGACCGGGCATGGAGGGGATATTTGCCGTGCAGCATCGGCGATGATCAATGCGGAAAGGCAGGAGCAGGAGCCGACAGCCGCCGAGGCACTCGGCGTGTATCTAGCGGCTGTCAGCGTGTGCAATACAAAGCTAGCAAGGTATATGGCGTCCGTTATCGAACGTGCGGGTGACCAGGCGGCCCGCGAGGTCGACCCCGCTACCTGGAAAATAGCCCAGGCGCTTACTATCGCCTTTTACGGCGACAATGACCTGGGGCTTCCCGCCAACCCTGTTGTGCAAGAACAGACATCCTGCGAGGTGCTCGACATGCTGTCCGCGCATATCGAGGTCAAGCGCCACCTAACCGAGCGAGCGGAAGACGGCAATGTTCTCGCGAAGCTCAAGGCGTGCAAAGCTTATGATTGCGAGCTCGACATCGCGGGGATTCTCATACAGGCCGACCATATGCTGGTGGAGCTGTTCGACGGCTCGTTTGCTAAACCCGACGAGCGCGATGACAAGATGGCGCAGATACTCGAGGCGCTCGATATCCGCGGGCTTAAGGCACCATCCATTTGGCTGCGTATGGTGCTCGCGGCGCGGCGCCTGCTCGCGGGCTTGCCCGTGACCGACGATGTGGCGTTTGGCGAGCTCGACCGCTTTGCGGTGCGTGTTCGTGACAATCAAATTCAGCTGTTTGGGTTATTGCTGGAGGGTTGGCAATCGCTGGCGGAGGGGCGGCCGGTCAACGCGAAGTTCCGTGCGGTTCAGGTGCTCAAGCTCGCCGACGAATCGATTGCGTACATGCGCGAAAACGCGTTGCTGCTTGAGCGCGTGGCGTACCTGCGCAATACGTCGCTGGTATCGGTTCGCGAAGAGGCAGAACTGCTCGATATTAGCAAGACACAGGTCGGCGGCTCAGAAGCCTGGATCGTGGCACTGCATTTGGCCGCTGCGGGCCGCGATAGCGATCTTGCCGCTTGGATGTCTATGAATCGCTCGGGGATTTTAGACCCATCGTATCGGCTGTTCGCACGTCTTGCGATGCATTGTCTGGGCGAGCCTGCCGTCAGGATTCGCAAGAAGCTTCCGGTGCGTGAACTGTCGCGGTATTCACTACGCGATGATTTTGAGGGCGAAAGCGAGCATCTGTTCCAGGCGGGCGAGGTTGAGGCTGTCGATACGATCGGCCATATTGAGATGCGCATGTTTGGCACATTTCGCGCCGAGCGCGACGGCTTTCCCATCACGGATAAGATGTGGCGTCGCAAAAAGGCGGCAACACTTGCCGAGCGGCTCGCGTTGGGCATGGATGCCATGGTCGACCGCGAGACAATCGCCATGGAGTTGTGGCCCCATGCCGAGTTTAGCGCCGCGCGCAACAATCTGTATTCGACGGTATCGCGCTTGCGCTCGGCTTTTGGTCCAACGCCGGATGGCAAGTCGTGCGTGCTCATCCAAAACGAGTGCATAGGGCTCAACGGCGACTACGTTAAGACCGATGTAAGGCTCTTTGACCAGCTGAGCCGCGAGATCCTGGGAAACCGTATGGGCGCGAGAGGCCCTCACCTGGTTGAGCTTTGTCTTAAGGTTGAGCAGCTCTACGCGGGGCCGCTGTATGTTCCCACCGGTTGCAATCCCACGTTTTTTACGCGCATGCGCCACATTATGCAATCCAAGTACATCGACTGCATGATTAGGGGAGCGAATGCCGCTCTCGAGGAAAATGACCTGCAATCGGCAATTTGGCTCGTTGAATCGGGGCTTCGCCAAGAGACGGCGCGCGAGGACATGGTTCGCTGTGCCATGCGCGTTTACGGTGCGGCGGGACGACGCCGCGATGTTGTCGAGCTATACAGCGGCCACATGCACCACCTGCGAGAGCAGGTTCAAGGCGTGCCCGAGCCCGAGACAAGGCGCCTGTATGAGCGCCTGGTCGAAGGCAGGCTCAAGCGCGTGCTTGTCGAGCGATAAAAAACGGGCGCCCGAATCACTCGGACGCCCGCAGGCTACTCGGTATGGCCAGTCGGTTTTAGACGAGCTTGATCTTCTCGATATCCTTGCGCGAGGACTCGCGATACAGCGAGAACTTGCGGCCGATAACCTGAACGACGTCGGCGTGGCAGCGCTCGGCGAGCTCCTCGGCGGCCTCGCGGGCAGAAAGGCTGGAGCCGTCCAGCACGGAGCACTTAACGAGCTCGTGCTTCTCCAGGTAGGCGACCGTCTGCTCGACGGTGCCCTCGTTGACATCGGACTTACCGATGATGATGGCGGGGTTGAGGTGATGGGCCATGCTGCGAAGCTGCTTGACCTGGGCTCCTGTCAGTGCCATGGGTTCTCGCTTTCTATGTATGGGGCGCCCCGCAATGGGGCCTTAATCTACGTGAGCTGTCCCACGATAGCGCAGGAACGGCGTGGTGTGGAGCGCGTTTGCCCAGTTCGCAAAGAATGCGGATGCCGGGCGGGAGGACGATGCAAGCTTTAGATGGGCTACGGGCGGGGTACGGAGACCGGCTCCCAGGCGATAAACGCCCATCGGACTTTGCGGATGTGGTCGAGCATGTAGCGTCCCTGCGGTACGCCCTTGGATCCCGGCTCACCGGCATGCGGGTTCTCGATCATGTGGTGGGCGATATAGTTGCGCAGGCGGTCGATCTTGTCCTCGTTGCCGTGCTCGAGCATGCGAGAAAAGTCCGCCACGCCCGCCTCAAGACTATCGAAGGTGTCGCGGCGGGGCGATTCAAAATACGTGACCTGCGGCAACGCACCCATCTGAATAAGGATGTTAAAGGCATATACAAATCCGTTGCTGCGGGTAACCGAGGCGCCGATGGCGTTCATCAGGTGCAGGTCATAGCGCGGGCTGGAGTTGGCGACCATCGTGACAGCACAACGCCGACGAGCCGTTCGATCAAGCTTGGCAAGCGCACCTTTTAGATTGGTCGTCGTAACCGACCGACTGGCAAAGGCAACATCCACCGCTTTCACAACCGGTCCAACCAAATCCCAATCATCATCCCAAGCAAGCTCAAGCGGTGTAATGCGATCCTCGAGCCCATAGTACTCAATGCCAGCATCAAGCGTGCCCAACATAGCAGGGGAAAAGTCAGCAGCAATCACAGGATGCCCAGCCTGAGCAAGCGGAATAGCAATCGACCCAGCCCCACACCCCATATCGAGCACCGACTCACCAGGCTCAAGCGCCAGCAGTTTTATAAAATCCCGAGCATAAGGGGCAGTCTCCAGCGGACGAAAATGCCGAGCCCGCTTATCCCACTCAAAAGGATCATCAGCCCGTCGCCGATCAGCTTGCAGACGCATCCATTCGCCATTCCAATCAGCAGAAAGAAGCTCAGAGCGAGCATCCCCATCAACCACGGGCCAACCTCCTAGCAACAAAAAAGCGACTCCCCCCCCAAAAGAAGAGCCGCAACCAGCATATGTCAGAAAGAACCGATCCAACGCCAAACCGCCGTATCGACCATGTGGTGCAGGAGCGAAGCGACTGCAACCGGGATAGAACTCAACCGAGGTCCCGTTGTGCGGGAGCCCCGGGGAGGGCAAATATATAAGGTCGATCGCGAGTTCCGCACGAGCCGGAGAGCACTTAATGTGCTCTCCGTGCGA
>CABRNM010000003.1 GCA_902472315.1 uncultured Collinsella sp. | reverse complement strand
GGATGCGACACTGAATGTGTCCATCCTCGCAGTATCCGGTTCTCAAGGTGCACGCCCCGCGGCTGATCCGGTTCGACCGGGCCGCGCGGCAAGGAGATATATTGCCAGACCGGAGGGGTCCCGGGGGCGGGAATCTGGGCGTACACATTTCCTACACATATTTAAAGCCAGCTTACGTTTGCTAGCCGTTCTCTACCGCTCACCGAGGGTCTCTTTATAGTGAAGCGTCATATGGCTAAAGCTGATAGGCTCCCTTAGCCAGGGCACAGCCGGCATCGAGTAACTCATCGCGCTCCTCCACCGAGAACCCCTCGGCGTATACGCGAACCACCGGTTCGGTCCCGCTAGGGCGGATCAGCAGCCAGGTGTCATCCTCGAATGCCAAACGTAAACCATCCATATGGCTTACAGTCTGCGGCGCCTTGCCGCAAATCGATTTGGGATTCATGCCAGGAAGCAGCGTTCGCAGCGATTCGGCATCTTCGGCCTCAAGGCGCAAATCTCGACGCCCATAGCTCGTCTTACCAAAACTGGCCTCGAGCTGATCGACCAAAACGCCCAAGGGTGCGCCCGTCTTTGCCATAAGCTCACACAGAATCAGACAAGCAAGGATTCCATCACGCTCGGGCATATGCGCGGCGATGCCGATACCGCCGGCCTCCTCGCCCCCCATGAGGACGCCGCCCTTCTTCATCTCTGCAGCTATATATTTGAAACCGACCGGCTTAACGGTCACGCGACAGCCAAGCGCCTCGGCAATGCGGCGCACGAGCGTCGAGCACGAGAGATTGACGACGACACGCCCCTCCAAATTGCGGAATTGAACGAGGTCGCCAAGAACAAGCGCCATGATTTGATGCGGATGAATATATCTACCGCGTTCATCGACCGCGCCGATACGATCGGCATCGCCGTCGGTCACCAGGCCCGCGCACGCCCCGTCCTCGACAACCGCACGCTCGCAAGCGTCCACCCATGGCTCAACAGGGTCGGGGCAAATGTCCTCTTGATCGGACGACTCTCCGGCATGAATCTCGTGCACCTCGACGCCTAGCTCCCGCAGCAGGTCGGCAAGATATCCCTGGGCCGCGCCGCCCATGGGGTCAACTACCACACGCAGGTGAGCGGCTCGAATGGCCTCGGCATCGACAAACGATGCCACCGCCTGCATATAGTCAGGAATAATATCCGCGGTGCGATAGCTTTCCTCGATCCCCATCGGCTCGGGGGCCATGCTCTCTTCGAGCTCTTCGATGACGTCCTGATTAGCCGTCGAGCCATCTCCCATGCGTAGTTTAAGGCACAGATACCCCTGAGGATGATGGGACCCCGTCACCATGAGCGCACCGCAGGCCTCGCCGTCATACGCCGCCGCCCACGTAAGGGCGGGGGTTGGGACGGGCCGAGATGCGAGCACTGCGTCCAATCCGTGAGCGGCAAGCACGCCTGCCGCAAGCTCAGCGAACTCGCGCGCCTGCGGCCGGGTGTCGAACCCTATATATACTGTTTTGCCGGGATTGATCTTTTGCCACAACTCGCCGACGGCATCGGCAATGCGGGCAACGTTGTCGGCGGTAAAGTCGTCGTCGACGCGGGCGCGCCAACCATCAGTTCCAAAATGAATTATCGCGCACACGCGCAGACACCTCACAGTGTTTGGATCATGGTACGCATTGGGTATACCCGCAACGCTTGCCCGGCAACCTACCAAAACCGGCATTCACCATTTGGGCAAATGCTACCGACGATGTGCAGGCAATAAAAAACCGCCCCGTATGGAGCGGTTTCGACCTTTATATATCGAGCGCCTCGGCCATCGCCGCCGTGGTGATCGCCGTGGTTCCACAGCAACTGCCCACCATTGCGGCACCGGCATGCCTCCATTCGATGCAAGCGCGCGCGAAGGCTTCGGGGTTCTCGCGCCACACAGGGCCATCCTGAGTTTGGACCGGATCGCCCACGTTGGGGCGTACCGTGACGGGCGTAGTCGCCGATGCAACCATCCTGGGCACTGCCACGTTCGCGGCCGCAAGTGAACAGCAGTTAACGCCAACCGAGTTTGCACCGTGCTTTTCAGCGTACAAAACGGCAGCCTCGATGTTGAGGCCATCGCCTAGCAGGTCGCCTTTATCGTCAACGACAAAACTCACCAAAACAGGCATGCCGTCGGCGGCATCCTGAGCGCCGGCAAGCATGGGCTGCAGATTACGGATAGACGTCACCGTCTCGATCAGCAGACCGTCAACACCAGCATTGAGCAGGGCGTATGCCTGCTCTCGCGAAATGCCTCGTATTTCTCGATACTCGGTAGAGTCTTCGGCAAACCACTCAATGCCGATCGGGCCCATCGAGCCCAGCAGCAGCTGAGGGTGCGCCTGGCGCGCATCGTCAACGGCACCGCGATTGACCTCAGCCACGGACGGCGTAATCTGATCTTGCTTGAGGGCATAGCTTGATGCCTGAAAGGTATTGGTAATGAGCACCTGCGCACCGGCGGCGACATACAGACGATGGATACGAGAAACAGTCTGCGGCTCGGCAAGGTTCCAAAACGCCGGTGGGATGTCGGCAGCGTCGTATTCACTCATCAGCACGCTGCCCATGGGGCCCTGCGTCAACAGGGTCTCGCTCGACATGCGGCGCATAAGTTCCTCGCCGCCGGGACGGTTGTAATAACTCGTATCCATATATGTGTTTCGCTATTCCTCGACGCTGATTCCCTGTTTTTCGAGATAGGCGAGCCAGCGGCTCATCGTGTCCTCGGAAAGCGCATGTTCCATCATGCACGCCTCGGAATCGGCCCGCTCAAAATCGACGCCGAGCTCCTGGACCAAAAACGTGCGGATAAGGCGATGACGGTACCAGATAGCCGTGCCGACCTCGCGACCACGGTCGGTCAGGATGACCTTGCCGTAATGCGATTGCTCGACAAGCTCGGACGCCTTAAGCGCCGAAACCGCCTTATTGACCGATGCCTTGGAGACACCAAGACGCTGCGCGATGTCGACCGATCGCACGCCATTGGTCTCCCCTTCTTCGTTTTCGATGCGAACCATGCACTCCAAGTAGTCTTCGTTCGCCACCGTTAGGTGCAGCTCGCGCGAGCTATTTGTCGTATCCATGACCTTCCGTCCCTTCTGCTTTCAAAGGCTGATTCTACCCCATCCGCCCGTCGCGGTATGCTGTGGCATACCGTGCTAGAGTTCTTGTTGCACACGACGACCAAGATTGGAGCGGTCTTTATGGAAAACAACACCACGAACCCCGACGTCCTTGAGCGCTTTTTGCGCTACGTCCAAATCAATACGCAATCCGAGGATGCAAACTGCGACCAGGTGCCTTCGAGCACCGTTCAGTTTGACCTTGCCAACGTACTGGCCGAGGAGCTGCGCGAGCTCGGCGCGGCCGATGCCCATGTGACCGAGCATGCCTACGTCTGCGCGCATATTCCTGCGAGCGCGGGTGCGGAGGACAAGCCCGCCCTGGGTCTGATCGCACACCTCGACACCACCGAGGTTGCGCCGGGCGCCGGTGTGAAGCCGCACATTGTGCACTACGAAGGCGGCAATCTGGTCTGCGGTACCGTTGACGGCAAGCCCGTGGCCATGAGCACCGCCAAGCTTCCCGCCCTGAACGACCTTGTGGGTGAGGACTTGGTCTGCAGTGACGGCACCACGCTGCTGGGCGCCGACGACAAGGCCGGTGTCGCCGAGATCATGGCGCTTGTCGCGCGTATTGCTCAGGACCCCTCGCTGCCCCACCCCGCGCTCGGCATTTGTTTTTGCCCGGACGAGGAGATCGGTCACGGCGCCGAGCTGTTGGACATCGAGGCCTTTGGCTGCAAGTACGCCTACACGGTCGACGGCGGTCCCGTTGGCGAGCTGGAGTGGGAGTGCTTTAACGCCGCCGAGGCAACCGTTCGCTTTGAGGGCCAGTCCATCCATCCCGGTGACGCCAAGGGCCGCATGATCAACGCGGGCAATCTGTTCTGCGACTTTAACGCGCTGCTCCCTTATGCGCAGCGCCCGGAATACACCGAGGGCTACGAGGGCTTCTATCATCTTGAGGGCGTGTCTGCAACCGTCGACCACGCTACGGCGCGCTATATCGTTCGCGACCACGACGCGGCAAAGTTCCAGCAGAAGCTCGCGCTGATTGATTCCGCCGCAGCCCTGCTCAACCAGCGCCTGGGCGATGAACGCGTGACGGTCGTGATCAAGCAGCAGTACCGCAACATGGCCGAGATCGTGCGTGACTACCCCGAGCTTATCGATGTCGCCAAGGAAGCCTACCTTGCCTGCGACATTGAGCCCCAGGTGTTGCCGATTCGCGGTGGTACCGACGGTGCGCAGCTTTCGTTCCGCGGCCTGCCCTGCCCCAACCTTTCCACAGGCGGCTACTGCTACCACGGCGTTAACGAGTTTGTCCCGGTCAGCTCGCTCGTCAAGATGACTGACGTTCTCCAGGAACTCGTCGCCCGCTTCGCATAGGTCTGGCCGCACAATCCCAAAAGACGAATCGCCCCGTCCTCACCAGAGAACGGGGCGATTTTTTGCTGCAATGAGGACAGGTTGACGCGCGCCAGCCTCTTGGCGCAAGAAGTGTCCCAAACTGCCGGCACATAAGGAACGTCCCCAAGTGCCAAATGCCGCAAGAGTGTCCCCTTTGACTAGTCGTTTAAGAACGTCCCCAACGACTACCACTACACAGCATCGCAGGTTGAGCCAACGTCAGCGAGCGTCGGCCGGTCCGCCGTTCGGTAGAACGGCGGAACTAGTAGGAGTAGCCGTTGCCGTCGCCGGTGGGCTCTTCGTAGTAGTCCGAATCGCTCGAATCAGTCGAATCGTCCGAATCGTCAGAACTGACCGATGAGGTTGCGGTGCCGTTGGCGTAATCATCGGACGTGTTGTTGTTCAGGTCGCCGATCGTAGAGCTGGAGCCATCGGACTGGCCCATGGTATTGGGGCCCTTGGGATCCTTACCAGCGTCGACGCGCTCCATCATTTCCTTAAGCTCGTCCTCGTAGACAAAGACGTAGCTCACGCCATCAATCATGGTGCTGGCATCGGCATACGAAGGCAAGTTGGCCGAATAGATGCCGTCAACATCCATGCCGCGCATGGCATTGACCGTAGAGACGATGTCCTGAACGCTCATATCGGTCACGAGCATGTCGGACAGCGAATTGACGAGGTCGAAGACCTTGGTGGCATCGAAGTTGTTGAGGATCTGGTTGGCAAGGGCGCCAAGTACCTGACGCTGGTGGCGCATACGCGTGTAGTCGCCATCGGCATAGATGTAGCGGCAGCGGGCATAGGTAAGGGCGGTTGCGCCATCCATGTGCTGCTGACCGGCGGTGATCTTAATGTCGAGATGCTCGGGGTCGTCGACATCGTCGGTCGCGTTGATGTCGATGCCGCCGACCGAGTCGATGAGCGACTGCATGCCATCGAAGCTGACCTCGGCATAGTGCGAAATCTGCACGCCGCACAGTTCGTTGACCGCCTGGACCATGGCCTCGGCGCCGCCGTAGGTGTGGCAGGCGTTGATTTTCATGGTCGAACCGTTGTAGACGACCTTGGTATCACGCGGAATGGAGATGAGCGTCGCCTGCTTTTGCGTGGGATCGATACGCGCCAGGATAATCGAGTCGGCGCGGTATGTATCCTCGCCCGGGCGACCATCAGTGCCAAGGAGTAGCACATAGAACGGGTCCTTTGCCTCGTCGGTATCAACCAGGATCTGGCGCAGGTTGTCGGTAATGACGTTGGAATCGCCGAGCTTGCCCATAATGGTGGCAAACCACAGGCCGGCGGCAGTCGTAGCGCTCAACAGCACACCGAGCACAGCAATGAGCGCGACGCGGCGAACCGTATGACCGCGACGGCGCTGACGAGCGCGCTCGGAATAGCGGGCAACGTTATCG
The DNA here is from genome assembly GCA_902472315.1 of uncultured Collinsella sp. Classification (GTDB taxonomy): domain Bacteria; phylum Actinomycetota; class Coriobacteriia; order Coriobacteriales; family Coriobacteriaceae; genus Collinsella. The sequence goes on along the minus strand of CABRNM010000003.1, from coordinate 119,321 downwards.
CGGCTATAGATTTTTGCCTGAGCGCCGGTCGAAGGTCTTCGAGATTCCGTAATGGGCTTTTTCTTAAACATAGGCAACCTGCATTAGTAGATGACGGGATCGGGAACGGTGGCGTGCTCGACATGAGCGCCAAGCGCCTGCAGCTTTTCAACAAACTGCTCGTAGCCGCGCTTAATGTGATGAATGGCCGAGACCTCGGTCGTGCCGTCGGCAATTAGGCCGGCAACGACGAGTGCCGCGCCACCACGAAGATCCGGTGAGGTTACCTGAGCGCCGGAAAAGCCCTTGACGCCGTGAATCATAGCGTGATGGCTCTCGATGCGAATATCGGCGCCCATTCGCACCAGCTCGGATGCGAACATAAAGCGATTCTCGAAGATATTCTCGGTGATAACGGAGCTGCCGTCGGCCAGGGCGGAGAGCACCATGATCTGCGCCTGCATGTCCGTGGGGAACCCGGGGAACGGGAGCGTCTGGATGTCGACCGGCTTGATACGCTCGGCACGGTTCACATGGACACCATCCTCGACGCGCTCGCAGTCGATACCCATGAGCTCCATCTTCTTGAGCACCATGCCCAAATGAATGGGGCAAAAGCCCGTGACATCGACACCGCGATCGTCGGCCATCAACGCACCGGCAACGATAAAGGTACCGGCCTCGATACGGTCGCCCACCACGCGATGGGTAACAGGATGCAGCTCTTCTACGCCCTCGATGGTCACGACAGGCGTACCGGCACCGACAATCTTGGCACCCATCTCGTTGAGCATGTTGGCGAGATCGACGATCTCGGGCTCGCGGGCGGCATTATCGATAACTGTGGTACCCTGCGCGCGAACGGAGGCCATGATGAGGTTCTCGGTCGCACCGACACTGGCAAACTCGAGCGTGACGGTGGTACCGTGCAGGCCCTGGGGCGCGTTGGCGTTGATATAGCCGTGGGCGGTATCGAACTCAACGCCCAAGGCCTCAAGACCCAAGATATGCATGTCGATCTTGCGAGCGCCCAGGTTGCAGCCGCCGGGCATGGCGATCTTGGCGCGATGGAAACGGCCCAGCAGGGGTCCCATCACAGCAGTGGAAGCGCGCATCTTGGCAACGAGCTCATAGGGAGCCTCCCAGGAATCGACCTGAGAGGTATCAATCTCGAGCGTGTGCTCGTCGAGGACATCGATCGTGGCGCCCATGCCCTTGAGCACCTTGCCCATCACGTGGACATCGGAAATATCAGGCACGTTCTGCAGCGTCGTCTTGCCCGGCGCCAGAAGCGTTGCCGCCATAAGTTTGAGCGCGGAGTTCTTGGCACCCGAAACAGGCACGGAACCTCCGATGGCGTGGCCACCCTCAACGCGGATAATATCCAAGGTCTACCCTTTCAAAAAGCATGCCCGGGGTGGCTGGGCCATCCCGGGCATGATGTGTTCGCAAACGGTCGAACGTTAAAACGTCTGACTATTGGGCAAGCTTGAGCTTACACCATGCGATTTCATTATAGAGGTAGGCGCGGCGTGCATCATCCTCCGACAAATTACCCAGCTTCTCTTCAAAACCTTGAATATCAGCTTTAACCTTGTCGGCGTCGACGGTCGCCAAATCGCAAGCGCGCTCGGCGAGAACGGTCACGACATCGTCCGCAACCTGGGCATAGCCGCCGGCCACGGCAAACGTGTGGTCGACAGAGCCCATGGCCTTATCGGAAACGCGAACGTAACCGCGGTCGATCGTGCAGATTTCGCTGGAGTGAGCAGGCAGAACGCCAAACTCGCCATCCGTGGACGGAATCGACACGAACGCAGCGTCGCCCTCATAGGCGCAGCTCACGGGGCACACGATGCGGATACGCATAACCTACTTCTCCCCCATCTTGCGGGCGCGCTCGCGCACGTCCTCAATCGTGGAAGCATAGCGGAATGCCTGCTCGGGCAGGTCATCGGCCTTGCCGTCGACAATCTCGGCGAAGGAGCGAACGGTATCCTCGACGCGGACGTAGACACCGGGGTTGCCGGTGAACTTCTCGGCGACGTGGAAGGACTGGGAGAGGAACTGCTGAATCTTACGGGCACGGTTGACCGTAAGGCGCTGCTCCTCGGACAGCTCATCCATACCCAGAATGGCGATGATGTCCTGAAGGTCGGAGTACTCCTGCAGGAGCTCCTGGACCTTGACGGCGACACGGTAGTGCTCCTCGCCGACGATCGAGGGATCGAGAGCGTCGGAGGAAGACGCGAGCGGGTCGATAGCCGGGAACAGACCGAGCGACGAAATGCTACGCGAAAGAACCGTGGTGGCGTCGAGGTGCGTAAACGTCGTGGCAGGCGCCGGGTCGGTCAGGTCGTCTGCAGGGACGTAGACAGCCTGGACGGAGGTAATGGAACCCGTCTTGGTCGAGGTAATGCGCTCCTGGAGGTCGCCCATCTCGGTAGCCAGCGTAGGCTGGTAACCGACGGCGGACGGCATACGACCCAGCAGTGCGGAAACCTCGGAACCGGCCTGGGAGAAGCGGAAGATGTTGTCGATGAACAGCAGAACGTCCTGGCCGCGATCGCGGAAGTACTCAGCGGTGGTAAGGCCAGCCAGACCGATGCGCAGACGCGCTCCAGGCGGCTCGTTCATCTGACCATAGACCAAGCAGGTCTTGTCGATAACGCCAGACTCGCTCATCTCGAGGAACAGGTCGGTGCCCTCACGAGTACGCTCGCCGACACCGGTGAACACCGAGGTGCCGCCGTGCTCCTGGGCGAGGTTGTTGATGAGCTCCTGAATCAGAACGGTCTTGCCGACGCCGGCGCCGCCGAACAGACCCGTCTTGCCGCCACGGATGTAGGGCTCAAGCAGGTCAACGGCCTTGATGCCGGTTTCGAAAATCTCGGTCTTGGTGGTGAGCTCGTCGAAGCGGGGCGCTGCGTGGTGGATGGGATAGAACTCCTCCACCTCGGGCATGGGCTTACCGTCGACAGGCTTGCCCATGACGTTCCAAATGCGGCCGAGCGTCTTGGGGCCAACGGGCATCTTCATGGGCTCACCGGTATCGGTGGCGGTGAGACCACGCTGCAGGCCGTCGGTCGAGGACATGGCGACCGTGCGGACGACGCCGCCCGGAAGCTGGCTCTCAACCTCGAGAATCGTGCTCAGGTGACCGATCGGGGTCTCGGCCTCGACCGTGAGCGCGTTGTAGATCGGGGGCACCGCACCGTCAAACTTGACGTCGACGACAGGGCCGATGATACGCACGATGCGACCATCACCGGCAGTCGTCTTCTTGGTGGCTTCCTCGACCGCAAGCTTTACGGTGTTATTAGCCATTACTGTTCCTCCAATGCTGAGGCTCCGCCGACGATCTCGTTAATCTCGGTCGTGATCGAAGCCTGGCGCACGCGACTATACGTGCGGGTAAGGGTCGAGATGATCGCGGTGGCGTTTTCCGTCGCGGAGTGCATGGCCTTGCGGCGCGCACCCTGCTCGGCGGCCGCCGAATCGATCAGGGCCTGGTAGATGACCGTCAGGATATAAGACGGTACAAGCTTGCCGAGAACATGCTCGGGAGAGGGCACGAACTCGAACGTCGACGAGATGCGCTTAGGGGCGTCGGTCTCGTTCTTACGCGGACCGTGGGCCATAGCGATCATCTCGGGGTCGAGCGGCAACAAATGCTCGACGCGAAGCTCCTGATCCACGCGGTTCTTAGCGTGGTGGTAGACAAGCTCGACACGGTCAAGCTCACCGACACGATACGCATCGCAGATATGAGAGGAGATCATGCGGGCCTGATTGAAATCGGGCTCGGAGGAATTGCCCTCAAAGTGCATGACGACGTTTGCACGGTCGCGGAAATACGTGGCCGGCTTGCGCCCACACGCGATGATCTCGCACTCGATGCCGTCGTTCGCCCAAGAAGCGGCGAGCTTTTCGGCCGTGCGCTCCACCGTCGTATTGAAACCGCCGGCAAGGCCGCGGTCCGAGGCAATAACGACAATCAGGCCATGCTTGACGCTCTCATGCTTCTGCAGCATGGGATCGGTGCCCGAGCAGGAGGCGTCGCCGGCGACCGTCAACATGACGTCGGTCAGCGCCTCCTTATAAGGCTCGGCCTGCTTGGAGCGATCGAGGGCACGACGGATCTTGGCCGTAGAGACCATCTCCATCGTGCGCGTGATCTGCTTGGTCGTGGTAACCGAGGAGATTCGCTTCTTAATGTCGCGAAGGTTGGCCATAGGGCTTAGTTCTCCTCTGATCCAGTCGTATCGGCATGGTGCTTGGCCATGAACTGCTGCTTGAAGTCACCGATAACGCGCAGAAGCTCAGCCTTGGTGTCATCGTCGATCTTCTTGGCGCGAACCTTGTCGAGCAGCGAGCCAAAGCCGTTGTCCAGGTACTCGATAAGCTCAGCGCGGAAAGGCAGCACGTCGGCGATCTCCAGGTCGTCCAGGAAGCCCTCGTTGCCTGCAAACAGAACTGCAATCTGCTCGCCAACCTCAAACGGCTTGTAGCGCGGCTGCTTAAGGAGCTCAGTCATGCGAGCGCCGTGGGTAAGCTGCTTTTGCGTGGCCTCGTCGAGGTCGGAGCCGAACTGCGTAAAGCCGGCGAGCTCCTGGTACGAAGCGAGGTCCAGACGAAGGTTGCCGGCAACCTGCTTCATGGCCTTGGTCTGAGCGTCGCCACCGACGCGGGACACGGAGATGCCCACGTCGACTGCCGGGCGCTGACCCTGGAAGAAGAGCTCGGACTGCAGGTAGATCTGACCATCGGTAATGGAAATGACGTTGGTCGGAATGTAGGCCGAGACGTCGCCGTCCTGGGTCTCGATGATCGGCAGAGCCGTCATGGAGCCGTAACCGTTCTTCTTGGACATCTTGACGGCACGCTCGAGCAGACGAGAGTGCAGGTAGAAGATGTCGCCAGGATAGGCCTCGCGTCCGGGCGGACGATGCAGCGTCAGCGACATCTGACGGTAGGCCACAGCCTGCTTGGACAGGTCGTCGTAGATGACGAGCACGTGGCCGCCGGGGTTGGTCTCGCTGGCGGGCTTGCCGTCCTCGCCGTTGTACATGAAGAACTCGCCGATAGCGGCACCGGCCATAGGCGCGATGTACTGCATAGGGGCGGAATCGGCAGCGGTGGCCGAAACGATAATGGTGTAGTCGAGCGCACCGTGCTGAGCGAGGGTCTCGCGGATGTTGGCAACCGTGGAAGCCTTCTGGCCGATGGCGACATAGATGCAGACCATGCCCTTGCCGCGCTGATTGAGGATAGCGTCGATGGCAATGGCGGTCTTACCGGTCTTACGGTCGCCGATGATAAGCTCGCGCTGGCCGCGGCCGATAGGCACCATGGAGTCGATGGCGAGCAGACCGGTCTGAACCGGCTCGCACACCGGGGTACGGTCGATGACGCCGGGGGCCTTGAACTCGATAGGGCGGCGGTGCGTGGCGACAATGTCACCCAAACCGTCGATGGGCTGGCCGAGCGGATTGACGACGCGGCCGAGCATGGCACGGCTCACGGGGATATCCATAATGCGGCCAGTGGTGCGGCACTCGTCGCCTTCCTTGATGGAGTCGACGGCACCAAACAGAACGGCGCCGACCTCGTCACGGTCAAGGTTCTGGGCAAGGCCGAAGACGGTCTCACCGGTATCGGAGCTCTTGAACTCCAGAAGCTCGCCTGCCATGGCGCTCTTGAGGCCAGTGACGCGCGCGATGCCGTCGCCTACCTCGTCGACCGTTGAAACCTCATGCGTATCGACCGTCGCGGAGAGGCTCGTGAGCTGCTCCTGCAGTTTCTTGGCGATATCCTGGGCATTGAGGGTTTCGGACATTAGGCTTCACCTCCGTACGAATTAGCAGAGTTTGCGAGGGTCTCCTGTGCGATGCGCAGCTGCGTCTTGACGGAGATGTCACGACGCTCGCCGCGGGCCTCGAGCACCAGGCCGCCCACGATAGACGGGTCGACCTGCTCGATAAGGAATACCTTGCGGCCGAAGTCCTGCTCGCATTTCTTAGTGATGGTTTGACGCAGCTCGTCGTCGAGCGGGATCGCCGTGGTGACGGTCACGCCCACTACATCCTCGTCTTCCTCGGCAACATACTTAAAGGCAGCTGCCACCTTGGGAAGAAGGTCGAGCTGGTCGCGCTTGGACATGGTGTCGAGCACGGCGATGATCTCGGGGCTGGCGGAAGCCAGGCGCTCAATCATCTCGAGGTCCTCGAACACATGGTTCTCGGCCTTAGCGGCTTCCAGAAGGGAGCGCGCGTAAGTCTCGAGCACCTTGTCCTGATAGCGGCTAGTCGGCATTCAGGCTACCTGCTTCCTGGATGTAGCGCTCGATGAGCTTCTTCTGCTCGGTCTCGTCCTCGAGTGCCTCGCCCACGATCTTGGTGGCGACGGTAACGGACAGGTCGGCGATGGAGCTCGCGGCACCGGCGTAGATGGACTTGCGCTCGTCCTCGACGGTCGTATGGGCCTTGGCGATGATCTCCTCGGCCTCCTTGTGAGCAGCCTCGATGATACGGGCGCGCTCGGACTCGGCGTCCTTACGGGCCTCGAGAACGATGTCGGCAGCCTGACGACGGGCGTCGGTGACGATCGAGTCGGACTCAGCACGCTTGGCGATAGCCTCCTGCTTGGTCTTCTCGGCCTCGTCGAGGCTCTCCTCGATCTTCTTGCCGCGCTCCTCCATGGTTTTCATGATGCCCGGCAGGGCGACCTTGGCCAGCACGATCCAGATGATCAGGAAGGCGATAAGCGCCGGGATGAACTCCGCCATCTTAGGGATGAGGATGTCCGCACCGGCGGCGCCGTCCTCGGCGAACGCGGAAACCGGCATGAGCAGCGCGGCCGCGGACGCGGAGAGTGCGATCGCGCTCTTCTGGGATGAAAGATTCATACTTGACGCTCCGTGCTATTTAACGATCAGCGCGACAACGAAGCCGATCAGAGCCAGAGCCTCGCCGAAGGCGGAGCCCATGATGAAGACGGTGAACACGCGGCCCTGGACCTCAGGCTGACGGGCCATAGCACCCGTAGCACCCAGAGCAGACAGGCCGATAGCAAGACCAGCGCCGATAACACCGAGACCGTAACCGATAACTCCCACGATTCCTCCTTTGTCGTGCGTGTCTTATTTCACGCAGGATAACCTTTTTATAACTGCCGGGCTCCATGGGGACGGGCACCGGCGGTTTAACGAATTGCCTTACCTTTAAGGCGCGAACGGAAGACTACTCCTCCTCCGCGACCTCCTCTGCCTCGGAGACGTACACGGCGGTAAGGACCGTGAAGACGTAAGCCTGGATGGCGCCGACCACAAGCTCGATCGCATAGATCAGGATGAGGATGGCAAGCCAGGCCAGCGAAGGCAGGGCACCGACGGCGTGGGCCGCGGAAACCTGCTGAAGCAGCGGCTGCATGAACATGCTCGCCATGATGGCGAACGAGCCCATGACCACGTGTCCTGCGAACATGTTGCAGAACAGACGGACGGCGAGCGTGATGAGGCGCAGGAAGGTCGAGAAAAGCTCGACGACCCACACAAGCACGTTCATCGGGAAGCTCACGCCCTGCGGGGCGAGGCTCTTGATGTAGCCGATCACGCCGTGAGCCTTGCATCCGTAGTAGATGAAGTACACGAAGGCGAAGATGGCGAGCGCGGCGGTGGAGCCGATTGCGCCGGTGCCGGGCTTCATTCCCGGGATCAGGCCGATCATGTTATTGATCAGGATGAACAGGAAAAGCGAGCACAGGAACGGGAAGTGCTTCTTCCAGTTCTCACCCACGACGCCCTTGCCGATATCGTTCTCGACGTACTCGATGATGTACTCGAAACCGTTGACGAAGAAGCCCTTGGGAACCAGGGTCTGCTTCTTCTTGAACACGGCCAGGACGATCAGGAGCACGATCGTGGAGACGATCAGCCAGAACGAGTACTGCGTGATGCCGCAGCCCAGATCGCCCACGACGGGGGTGGAGCTGAACTCGCTGACCAGATGATTAATCTCATCAGGCAGCTTTTCAAAAATTTCCACGACTTACCTTTCGACCTCATGAGGATCTCGCAGCGCCTTGGCGACGCGAACCGTGCAGGCGGCCATAAAGACCACGAAGCCGATCGCCTCGCCCAGGAGGAACATGCGAAATGCCTCTCCGAACAACGCAAACACAACCAAGGTAAAGACGAGCAGGGCGACCGCCGAGACCGCCAGACTCACCATGCCCTTGAGCATGTCCGCATTCTGCTTATCGTCAAGAACCGGCTTGAGCGTAAAAACAAAGGGAAGGAAGGCAATTGCGCCCGCGATGGCGCCTGCAACGATAGCGAGCAGATCGGCTATCTGAAACACTGGCGTCCTCACTTTCTTCTTTTAACGCTTCCCAGAACAGTTCCCGCCAAACATTGGTGACTATTGTACGAGCCAATCGCTAAAGTACAACCGAAAAAGCATCGGTTAATACGCACCTGTTCGTTTTCTTAAGACCTTCTTTATGCCGCAGGTACGGTAATACGTTTTTTCGCGAACCCCTCTGGGCTAAACGTCCGTTAACAGGAGTGCGCGCGGTCGCCTTTTATTTGTCCGCGCGCACCGTTTCTTCGTATTTTCGACGTTAGCCGGTTTGGCCCAGAGACTACAGCGTGCCGTAGATGCGGTCGCCGGCATCGCCCAGGCCGGGGACGATGTAGGCGGCCTCGTTGAGGTGGTCGTCAATGGCGCAGGTATAGATATGCACGTCGGGGTCTTTCTCGGTCAGCGACTTGAGGCCCTCGGGGGCCGCGACGATGCACAGCATGCGGATGTCCTTGACACCGCGCTCGCGCAGATAGCTGATAGCCATCTCGGCAGAACCGCCCGTGGCGAGCATGGGATCGACGACCAGGCAGATACGCTGGTCGATATCCTTGGGCATCTTGCAGTAATACTCATGCGGCTCGTGGGTGACCTCGTCGCGCTCCATGCCAATGTGGCCCACGCGGGCAGAGGGCACCAGGTCGAGGATGCCATCGACCATTCCAAGGCCCGCGCGCAAAATGGGGACGATGGCGAGCTTCTTGCCGGCAAGCTGCTTAAACGTGGCAGTGGTGATGGGAGTCTCGACTTCGACATCCTCCATGGGCAGGTCGCGCATGGCCTCGTAGCCGTCAAAAAGCGCGAGCTCGCGTACGAGTTGGCGGAACTGGTTGGTGCCGGTCGACTTATCGCGCAGGATCGACAACTTGTGCTGGACGAGCGGATGGTCGACAAGCGTCACGCGGGACGCATCGTAGGTAACGGTCATGGGTTGATGCCCCTTTCGTTGCGGCCGCAAAACGACCTTGCTGACATGACGCACAGCGATGTTGCCGCCGCCCGCCATGCATAAGTTTAGCGGTTTGTTGTATCGAGTGCCCCGTCGCAGCCCTATTGAGCGGCGCTGAGCGAACGCCTGACCGCATCGTGCCAACCGTCCAGGTTGTGCTCGCGACGCTCAACGGACATATGGGGGTGGAACGTCTTAACGATCTGGGCGTTTTGCTCCAGCTCCTCCAGATCCTCCCAATACCCAACCGCAAGACCCGCCAGATACGCGGCACCGATCGCCGTTGTCTCCACCGACTCACATTGCAGTACGGGGATATCCAGCAAGTCTGCCTGGAACTGCATGATGAACTCGTTGCGCGAGGCGCCGCCATCGACGGACAGGCGCTCGATCGAAAGACCCACGTCCTGCTCCATGGCACGCAGCACGTCATAGCTCTGATAGGCCATGGACTCGCAAGCGGCACGCACGATGGTCGCGCGACTCGAGGCGCCGGTCAGACCGCATACGATGCCGCGGGCGTGCGCGTCCCACCAAGGTGCACCCAAGCCCGCAAAAGCGGGGACAAAGTAGCATCCCTCGTTGTCGCTGATCGAGGAGGCGAGCCGTGCCGATTCGGATACGTTGGAGATAACGCCCATGTTGTCGCGCAGCCAGTTCATCGTTGAGCCGGCGGCAAAAATAGAACCCTCGAGCGCATAGCTGACCTTGCCGTTCGCAGCGATACCGATGGTGGAGACCAGGCCATTCTTGGATTCGACGATCTCGTCGCCGGTGTTCATGAGCATAAAGCAGCCCGTGCCATAGGTGTTTTTGGTCTGGCCGGGATGGAAGCAGCAGTGACCGAACAGCGACGCCTGCTGGTCGCCCGCCACACCCATGATGGGCGGCATGTTGGTCATGATGTCGCTCGCGACGCGGCCGTAGTCACCGGCGCTCCAACGGACCTCGGGCATCATGGCACGCGGGATGTCGAAGAGCGCCAGCAGGTCATCGTCCCAGTCCAGCGTATGAATATTGAAGAGCGCTGTGCGGCTGGCATTGGTGTAGTCGGTGGCAAAGGTTTGGCCGCCGGTGAGGTTGTAGATGAGCCAGGTATCGATGGTGCCAAACATGAGGTCGCCCGCCGCCGCGCTCTCGCGTGCGCCGTCAACGTTGTCGAGAATCCACTGCACCTTGGAGGCCGAGAAATACGGGTCGAGCGTAAGGCCGGTACGGGAACGCACCAGCTCCTCGCAGCCCTGCTCGACCAGCTCGTCGATCAGAGGTGCGGTGCGACGGCATTGCCACACGATGGCGTTATAGATGGGTTGGCCGCTTATGCGGTCCCACACCACCGTGGTCTCGCGCTGGTTGGAGATACCGATGGCGGCGATGCGATCGGAATGGATGCCGCTCTTAAACTGGACCTCCATCATCACGCCGATCTGGCTGGCAAGCACCTCCGTGGGATCCTGCTCCACCCAGCCGGGGCACGGGAAGCTGGTTTTGACGCTACGACGCGCCTGGGCGACGATGCAGCCGTACTCGTCGACGATGGTCGCGAGCACCGAGGTGGTGCCGCAGTCGAGCGCCATGATGTAGGAACCGCCAAAGCTAAACGAGGCATCTTCCATGCCCAGGCTGCCCAGATTCAACGACATCGCTTACACCTTTCTATTGCATCGGGTCGGACAGAACCCGCTCGATCTCTGATGCGGGAAGCGCGCCTTGGCGCAGGATCTGAAGCTCGCCATGCTTAAACGTCACGATGGTCGAAGCGTCGCGGCACGGGGTCTCGCCCGCGTCGACGGCCACATCGACCCCCTCCAGAATGCGGTCCTCAACGTCGGCAAAGCTTGCCGGCGCGGGCGCGCCGTGCGTATTGGCGCTGGTGCAGGCAAGCGGACTGCCGCAGGCGCGGATGAGCGCCTGCACCACAGGAGAGGCCGAAGCGCGCAGGGCCACGGTGTCGTCGGCAGCGCGCATAAAGGTCGGCACGCAGGGGGCTACCTTGACCACGATAGTCAGGGCGCCCGGCCAGCATCGTTGGGCAAGCGCGCGGGCCTCATGAGGGATATCCACGCCATAGCGATCGAGTGCCTCGGCATCATCAACCAGCCAGGCAACCGTTTGCGTGAGCTCGCGCTGCTTGAGGGTAAAGATACGACGATAGCCGGTACCGAGTGCGGGGACCGCGGCGCCGTTGACGGTGGCCTGCGGATCGCGCGGCCACGGCAGAGGTTCACTTGTATCTTGTGGAACGGCATCCGAGAAGGCGTTGACTGCCACGGCGACACCGTAGACCGTCTCGGTTGGAATAAGCGCCAGGCCACCGCGACCGAGTAGCTCGGCCGTACGCTCGACGGCGAGCCGATGCGGCTCACGCGTTCCCTCGAATACCCGATAGACCGTCTGCATGTGTATGCCAGCCCCTTACGCTCTGGTGCAAGTTTATTTACTGTGGGGCATTCTCGCACGAAACGTTCAACCTATTTGCCCAGAGCGCATGTTGGTTTGGTGAGCGGCTCTAGTAGTCGGTGAAAGTGAGGGGGTTATTGGACTGCGACGAACTTCTTTGGCCTGCCGGCGTGGCGTTCTTGGGCGGCGTAGCGCTCGATGCTGTCTATCGTTATCATCCGACGGCCGTCGACGAGTTCAACATCGAGCTTTCCTGCTTTGACCAGCGCGGTAATCCGCGAAGCGGAGACTTTGAGGTCCAGCGCTGCGTCTTTAAATGTTCGGCACGCCGCTTCCCGAGCGTCATCGTGGTCGATTTCGACTGAAAGGGCCACGACCTCGGCCGAGCGTTCGTACCCTGCCGGAGTCAAACCGTTGTTGAGGTCGTCGGCCAAAAACGCCATCAGTGCCTCGGTGGCATGGGCAATCGCTTCTTCGCGCGTGTCGCCATCGGCAAAGGTGCCAGGAATCTGCGGGAAGCTAGCGCAGTAACCGTCGTCTTCTTTTATGAGAACGCAGTCATAGGTAAATCGCTGCCTCATTTTGCCTCCAGCTACCATCCAGCTTGGCGACGAATACTTGCCCACGTGCCCTTCTTTGGTCGATCACCACCAGAGCCGTTCGCGGTGACAACACGGTCACCAGAAACATGCTTAGCATGACTACCGACTTGCGCGACCTCCACGAATCCATCGTGCTTGAGTAGGGCAATGATTTCCCGAAAGGTAGGAGGTTGCATGGGCCGACCTCTTTCAGCCGTCCTAATTATAAACTAATTTATAATTTTTGCTAACCAGTTAATAAATATTACTGGCGCTGTTTGGGCTCGGTGACGATGGCTCGGACGATGCGGGGACGATCGGTGAGGTCGCGGACGATGCGCACGTCCGAGAGACCCGCCTGGCGACAGAGCTCGGCCGCGGCATCGAGGGCGCCCTCGTAGAGCTCGCAGGCAAACAGGCCGCCGGCGCGCAGCATATAGGGCGCCGCATTGAGCAGGCGGCGGAAGATATCGAGGCCGTCGGCGCCGCCCTCGAGCGCCAAATCGGGCTCGAAGTCCTTAACCTCGTGCGGCAGCGAGCGCATGACGTCGGTCGGAATGTAAGGCGGGTTGGAAACGAGCACGTCAAAGGTGCCCCACTCTTCGCGGGGAATGGAACTCACCAGGTTGGTGAGGCTAAAGGCAACCTCATCTGCCGTGAGGCCGAGGGCATCGCGGTTTTTGGTGGCCAGATCGATGGCGCGCGGCTCGATATCGGTGGCGGTGCAGGTGACGTGGCCGCGGCGCTCCCAGGCAAGGGAGAGCGAGATGCAGCCTGTGCCGCAACCGACCTCGAGAACGCGGGCGATACGGGGCTCGACCGGCGCGGGCGAGGCGGCATCCTGAGCTGAAGCCATCTCCTGGTCGGCGCCCTCGATGGCGATGCCGTATTCGTCGAGCTCGGGTTCGGCGGCTTCCGCGGCTTCGGCTTCTGCTGTCTGCGTGGCGGCTTCCTCGGCCTCGCGGTCGGCCAGTTCTTCGGCATAGGCACGACTGCCCAACACATCGCTACCCAACGCCGCCTCGTCGGCAGCCGTGAGGTTGGCGGCACGGCGCTCGGCCGTCGCTCGCTCGTCGGCCAATGCGACTTCGGCCTTGCGCGCTTGCTCGACTTCATCGTTCCAGGGCAGCTCAACGCGCTGACGGGCAGCAGCCTCGGGGCTCAGCACCTCGGCATCCAGATAATTGAGGACTTCCTCGACGAGCATCTCGGTCTCGGGACGCGGAATGAGCACACCGGGGGCGCATGCGACGTCGATCATGCGGAACTGCGTGCTGCCGGTGATGTACTGCAGCGGCTCGCCCTTGGCGCGGCGGACGACCGCCGCATGCATGGTCTCGAGCTGCGCCGCATCGAGCGTCTCGTCCATGCGCATATATAAGTCGATGCGTGCCAGACCCGTGGCTGCGCACAGCAGCCATTCGGCAGAAAGACGGGGGTGTTCCTCGCCGCGCTCGGCCAGGTACTCCTTGGTCCACTCGAGACAACGCTTGATGGTCCAGATCTCGTTTGCCATGGGGTCCTCCCCTCTTAAGCGCCGGGCGGCGCGCGAATGTCGGAGCAGATTGTACGCGAGGCCAGCGCTTGGCAAGGGACGATTGGAGGCGATTATCGAGAATCAGCCCAGAATTTTGCACCGGGCTCGCTCAAAGTGTTCATTCGCCGACGTCTAGATTTGCATTCGTCAAGCTTTTGGCAAGGTTGCCCCAAAACTGACCAATATCTAACCAAACGCTTGCCACATCGCTTGACGCGCGACGCGTCAAAAATCACCCCGCGACTTCTTGGACGATTTTTCGAGCATTATTTTTAAAAATGATAAGTAAATTTAAGCAGATAAACAACTTAATTGCTATTAAAGAAGATTGAATAAACTCACAAAGCAATGTGCCCGACCTAGTCATTGGGGACGTTCTTAAACGACTAGCTGTCAGGGACAGCCTTCACAGCCAGCCACAAAGGACCGTCCCCATCTGCCGGCCTTTAGGGACAGTCCCCAACTGCCGGCACAAAAGGAGCGTCCCCAACTGCCAAGTGCCGCAAGAGTGTCCCTTTTGACTAGTCATTTAAGAACGTCCCCAATGACTACCCAAGAGAACGCCGCAGGTAGAGAGCGGACAGACACTATGACCCAATCCAAGGGCACGGAAACGACAGGAGCCCCCGCTCGTGACCGCGGGTCGGGGCTGCGACAATGTTGTTGAAGTGCCAGAGGCGCAGCCGCGCCGCAACGAGGTTGGGAGGCTCCCGTGCCTAGATATTCTACCGCCTTCGGAATGGACGTACACCTCAGGTCCACCACCGTCTGCGCGCTCGACGCGGAGACGGGCGAGGCCGTGACGAGGAGGTTCCGCGGCAACCCCTGGGGCGAGGTCGCGGAGTGGATGTCGGGCTTCCCCGGCCCGTCGCTTGCCGCCTACGAGAGCGGCTACCTCGGCTTCGCCCCGCAGAGGGAGCTCTCCGGGCTCGGCGTCGACTGCGTCGTCGCGGCCGTCTCCAAGGTCCCGAGGTCGGCGGCCGACCTCTCGTCCAAGAACGACCGCAACGACGCGGCCAGGATGGCCAAGGCGATACTGTCGCACGACGTCACCCCGGTATGGGTGCCGTCCCCCGAGATCGAGGGGCTCAGGGACCTCGCCGCCGCCCACGACGCGGCGACCGCGAGGCTCGCGGCGGCGAAGCAGCGGCTCCTGGCGTTCCTCGCCCGCCGGGGCTACGCCTACGGCGGCACGACGCCGGCCGGAAACCCCCGGAGGTACTGGACGTACGGCTTCCTCAGGTGGCTCGACAAGGTCCGGCCCGCCGACGACGGCGGCATCCGGGCGCTTGCGGCGCTGAGGAACGAGGTCGAGGCGGCCGCCGAGACGCGCGACGACCTCCTCGCCGAGTACAGGGCCGCCGTCGCGGCGGGCCCCCTCTCGGCCGAGGTCGAGGCGCTCCAGTCGATCAAGGGGTGCGGCTTCGCGCTCGCCGCCGCCTTCGCGTCCGAGGTCGGCGACTTCTCGAGGTTCCGCTCCGGCAGGCAGGTGACGTCCTACTTCGGCCTCGCCCCGAAGCAGAGGTCGAGCGCGGACTCCGTGCGCCTCGGCGGGATCAGCGGGGCCGGCAACGCCCTCGTCAGGAGGTTGGCTGTCGAGGGGTCCTGGAGCTACGTCCAGGCGAGCCACCAGCCGAAGCTGATGCCCAAGGGCAGCGGCGTCCCGCTCGAGATAAGGATGCACGGGAGGAAGGGGTCCGAGCGCCTGCTCCGGCGACGCGAGGAGATGCTCGAGAGGGGCATGCCCCAGGCGAAGGCGAACGCCGCCACCGCCGCCGAGCTCGTGAGGTGGCTGTGGGCACTCGGCGCGATGTGCCGGGAGGCCGGCGAATAGACATAGCCCCCGTCCCGGCGAGCCGGGCAGCCTTCGGGGACACCCCCGTTCTCGCTGTGCGCGCGGCGGCCGCCGCATCCGCGTCGACAGACTTGGGGAACCCCGCCGAAGGAGAGGATTGCGGGCCGTCGGAGCGGTATCCGCGGATATGAGACTGAGCCGAAGGCGTCGACGACATGCCGGGGGCGGACCGGGACGGGTTCAACGGCAGGCCCCGCCGACCGATTGCAAGCGGTCGGCGGGGCCATTGTGGCTCTTGACAGCGGATTGGGTCATATGAGCGAGCGACGTCCAGGGCGAATAAGTTGGCATGAAAAAGGCAAGGCATAGACCTTCTGGTCATGCCTTACCTTTTGAATGACAAATTGTCGCCCTGGGCGGCGCGCAGCGTCGGCTGGTCCGCCGTTCGGTAGAACGGCGGAACCTACACAGCCTGCGCCAGCTTCTCGGCTCGCTCGGCAGCGGCAAGCGCCTCGATGACGGTGCCGAGTTGATCGCCCAGAAGGACGCCGTTGTAGGTGGAGTTGAAGCCGATACGGTGATCGGTCACGCGGTCCTGGGGCTGGTTGTAAGTACGAATCTTCTCGGAACGGTTGCCGTGGCCGATCTGGCTCTGGCGCTCGGCGCCGAGCTCGGCCTGCTGCTTCTCGAGTTCCATCTCGTACAGACGGGCACGCAGCATCTGCATGCAGACCTCGCGGTTCTGGATCTGGGAACGCTGCTCCTGCGACTGCACCACGGTGTTGGTGGGCAGGTGGGTGATGCGCACGGCGGAATAGGTGGTGTTAACGCACTGACCGCCAGGGCCGGAGGCGCAGTAGGTATCGATGCGCAGGTCGGACTGGTTGATCTGAACGTCGATCTCCTCGGCCTCGGGAAGCACGGCGACGGTTGCCGTGGAGGTCTGGATGCGACCCTGGGACTCGGTCTTGGGGACGCGCTGGACGCGATGCACGCCGGACTCGAACTTCATGACGGAGTAGACGCGGTCGCCCTCGACCTTGAACTCGATGGACTTAAAGCCGCCGGCCTCGCTGGGGCTGGAGTCGAGCACGGTGGTCTTCCAGCCGCGCGACTCGCAGAAGCGCTGGTACATCTTGTACAGGTCGCCGGCGAAGATGGCCGCCTCGTCGCCACCGGCGGCAGAGCGAATCTCGACGATGGTGTTCTTGTCGTCGTTGGGGTCGCTCGGGATGAGCATGTACTTAATGTCTTCCTCGAGCTGGGGGAGCTTGGCCTCGTTTTCGGAGATGTCCATCTGGAGCATCTCCTTCTCATCGGCATCGGTGGTATCGTGGAGCATTTCCTTGGCGGCCTCGATGTCATCGAGCGCGCCGATGTACTCGCGCGAGGCGGCGATGAGGTCGGACTGGTGCGCGTACTCCTTGTTGAGACGCGTGAACTCCTTAATATCGGAGGCGACGGCCGGGTCGGAGAGCTTCTTCTCGAGCTCCTCGTAGGCCTTGATGATCTTTTCGAGCTTGTCGCGCATGGCGGGACTCCTTTATATGCGTGAAGGTGAAAATCGGCAGAGTTGATGGGGCGCGCGGCGCCACTGCGGGGGTAAGCCCGGCTAGAACATGTCGATCTTCAGATACATGCGCATCCCTTCGCGTATGGGGTACATAGTTGCGGTCTAACCCATACATGATAGCGTGCGCAGGCAAACCTGCATATAACCCGCACGGATTGGTGCAAACAAACCTGACCCCATTGCACCAAGAGCTTGCTTTTTGGCTAGAGCGTTTGGAGTAGAGCGACGAGGAAGCGGATGCCCTGGAGGTAGGCGCGGCGGGTGATGCGCTCATTGGTGCCGTGGACGCCGCGATCACACTCGTCGTCATCAACCACAAAGGCCGAGAAGCGAATGCACTCAGGGCAAATGTGCTGGTAGTTGGCAGCGTCGGTCGCACCGATCACGGTCGAGGGCACAATTGCCACCGGCTCGAATAATCCGTTTTCCTCCGTCCCCTTTGGATTACGGAAATAGCGAGCGGCGACGGAGCGAACCGCCTCGAGGCCGGGACCACCAATGCGCGGGGACGGCGAGGGCTCGGAGCTGCCGGGGCCCAGCTCCACTTCGACACGACCGGCAAGGTCCGCCCCGGCAACCGCTTCGCGGCAGCGCGCCACAACGTCGGCCACGCTTGTGCCCCCGAGCATGCGGAAGTTGATGTTGGCCCACATATCCTGCGGCATTACGTTGGCGCCGGTGCTGCCGCCCTCGATCTGCGTGGGCGCGCAGGTGGTCGTCACCAGCGGATAGAGCTTCTTGCTGGCAAGGCAATCGCGGACAATGGCGCCCCCGTTGGCGGCAATTTCATCGGCCGTGTAGAGCCCCAGCTCGACGAGCTGGGCGGCAAGCAAGTCGGTCACGCGCGTCGGCCACTCGATATCGCAGATTGCGGTGATGGCACGGCTGAGCACCTCGAGCGACGTGCCGCCGTAGGGGTTAGAAGAATGTCCACCCTCACTCTTCGTCTTGAGCACGATATCGGCATAGCCCTTCTCCGCGAGGTCGGCGTGCATGAGCCAACCCTCGCCCGCGCTGTACTCGGCATCCGAAACGATGCGGTAGTCGCCCTCGTCGATCAGGTATTCAAGTTCAACGCCGCGTTCCTCGAGCACGCGGCCGATTGCTCCCGCGCCGTACTGCGTGGTTTCCTCGTCCTGGCCAAAAGCGAGCAGCAGGGAACGCTTGTGCTCCCAGCCGTGCGCCAACGCATACTCAACCGCCTCGAGAATGCCTGCGACCTGGTCTTTCATGTCGATGGCACCGCGACCCCAGATGTAGGTGTCGTCCACGTGCCCGCTAAAGGGGGCGTGCGTCCAGTCGGCCTCGGTACCCGGCACCACGGGGACCACGTCCATGTGGCCCATGAGCATAACGGGCTTGAGGGCAGGGTCGGAACCGCTAAGTGTCACCAATAGCGAATGGTCGATAAGCTCGACCTCGCCCGCCGCAAATACGTGCGGCCAGGCCTGCTGCATATAGGCGCGCAGGTCGTCGAACGGCTGCCAGTCCATCGCCTCGGCATCCATGCTCGAGATGGTCGGAAACGACAGCACGCGCCCCAGGCGCTCGCACGCGCCAGTTTCATCCAAATCGGCAAAATCGTCCTCATGCGCAAAGAAGCGCCAAACCTCGGCCATGACATCCTTTCGATTGTGACGACAAAGGCCGCCCCACGGGAGCGGCCCTGCAACGCAAGCGTTTGCGGTCGGTTATTTGTCCTCGAGATAACGCGAGAGGAACTCGCGGGTGCGCTGGTGCTTGGGGTTGCCGAAGAGCTCGGCCGGCGCGGCGTCCTCGAGCACCACGCCCTTGTCCATAAAGACCACGCGGTCGGACACGGTTCGGGCAAAGGCCATCTCGTGCGTGACGACGACCATGGTCATGCCGTCGGCCGCAAGCTTGCGCATGACCTCGAGCACCTCTCCCACGATCTCGGGGTCGAGTGCGGAGGTCGGCTCGTCGAACAGCATGATCTGCGGATTCATGCACAGGGCGCGCGCGATGGCCACGCGCTGCTTTTGGCCACCGGATAGGCGGCCCACGGCGGCGTGCGCGAACTTTTCGAGCCCCACGCTCGTCAGATGCTCCATCGCGACCTTCTCGGCCTCGGCCTTGCTCATCTTTTTGAGCGTGACGGGCGCGAGCGTGCAGTTGTCGAGCACATCCATGTTGTTGAACAGGTTAAAGCCCTGGAACACCATGCCGATGTCCTCACGCAGCTTGTTAATGTTGCAGCGCTCGGCCGTAAGGTCCTGGCCGTGAAACCAGATATGGCCCGCGTCCGGAGTCTCGAGCAGGTTGAGGCAGCGCAGGAAGGTCGACTTGCCCGAACCCGAGGCGCCGATAATGGTGACGACCTCGCCGGGATTGACGGACAGGTCGATGCCCTTGAGTACCTCGAGCGAGCCGAAGCTCTTGCGCAGGCCCTCGACGCGGATGAGCGGCTCTTTAGTTTGTGCGGCGGCCGCGGTGCCGGTAGTGGCGGTATCTGCCATGATGATTCTCCTCGTCTTGAGCCTAGTTGGAGCTGGGCAGCGTTGCCGGGGCCTCGGCGCCGAGCTTTTTGCCAAAGGCCTCGAGCAGGCGGCTCGCCACGAGCGTCAGGATCAGGTAGACCACGAGCGCCACGCAGTAGACCTCCATCTGGCGGTAGTACACGCCGGCGACGGTGGTGGTGGCGTACATGAGGTCGAACACGCCGATGACCGAAAGCACCGACGAATCCTTGATGTTGATGATGAGCTCGTTGGTGAGTGCGGGGATCGCGTTTTTAATACCCTGGGGGAACACGACCTTGCGCATGGCCTGCCACTGCGACAGACCCAGCGAGCGCGCCGCCTCGGCCTGGCCGGGATCGATGGACTCGATGCCGCCGCGCAGGACCTCCATCATGTAGGCGGTGGAGTTGAGCGAGATGGTGACGAGACCGGCGGTGAAGGTACTCCAAATCTGGTTGGCCTGGGCGGTCTCGAAGCCCATGCCGCGCAAAACGGTGAAGCCCGCGTAATAGATGAGCAGGCCCTGGACCATCATGGGCGTGCCGCGCACGATGGTAGAGTAGACGGTCGCAAAGCCGCGGCCGATGCTCTTAAAGAAGCGCACCAGATCGTTATCCACGCGGTCGAACGTCTGAATACGCAGGAACACAAAGAGCAGCGCCAGGAAAAAGGCGATGACGGTACCGAAGGTCGCAAGTGCGATGGTGATCTCGATGCCGCGGATAAAGAAGTCGCCGCTCTTGTAGGTCATGTAGACCAGGCTCGACAAAAAGTCGCTGGGGTTGGAATCCGAGACAACGCTCACCTGCACCAGGTCGATAAATGACATGACGCAGCGGTCGATAAAGAAGATCGCCGCGATGGCGACCACGACGTAGCTGCCTAAGCGTGCGCCACGACGGAAGCGCTCGGATGCGAACGGCGACTTTTCGCGATAGTCGCTCCAGTGCATAAGCTTGGTGACGAGCGCCGCCGCCGACACGACAATCCAGGCCCAAAGAATCGCCCATAGGCAATCCTGGAAGATACCGGTGGGGGCTAAGAAGCTCAGCGGTGTGGGATTGCGCTGGCTAAACGCCAGGCCGAGCGCCGCAATGACGCTCGTGCCCAGATATACATAACGGTGGTCGGCCTTGATAAAGGAGGCCAGACGATTGATGGTTTTCATGCTGCCTCCCTATGCCGGCTGACGGTCGAGGCACGCGTCCCACATTTGGTCGCGCTCCTCCTGGCTGACGCCCTTGAGTGTCTTGTCGATGAGCTTAAGGAGCTTGTCCGAGCCCTTGCGGCAGCCGACGTTTGCCGCGACTTCCTGCTTAAAGCCCTCGCCTTCGGCAAAATGAATGGGAACGATGCCCGGGTTTTGAGCCATATAGCCCTTCTCGTTCTCGGTGTTGTAGGTCACGGCGTCGCACGTGCCCTGCAGCAGATTCGAGAACACCGTGGGGACCGAATCGACCGGGTTTTTGTGCACAACGCCCGGGATCTCGTCGATGACGGTATCGAGCATGGTGTCCTTTTGGCCGAGCACCGTGGCGCCGCTAAAGTCGCTGAGCTTGGTGGCGTTTTGGTAGGGCGAGCCCTCTTTTACGAACAGGCCAAAGTAGCCGATAAAGTACGGATCGGAGAAGCCGACCGACTCCTCACGCTCGGGCGTGGCGCTCATACCGGCGATGATGAGGTCGATCTGGCCGTTGTTGAGCGAATCGATGAGACCCGAGAAGCTCTGTTTGACGGCAACGGGCTCGCCGCCGAGGGCCTTGCAGACGATCTTGGCGATCTGCACGTCGTAGCCATCGGCGTAGGCGCCCTGCACGTTATCGATGGGGATGGTGAACTCGCTGGCCTCGGAAACCTGCCAGTTGTACGGGGCGTAGGCCGCCTCCATACCAATGCGGATCTTGTCCTTGCCAATCACGGAATCGGACAGGTCGTCGCGACCGCCGCCCGTCGTGGGCTGAACCACCTTGAGCGTGGACGGGCGCTGACAGCCGGCGAGCGCGCCGGCGACGACGGAAGCGCTCGCAGCGAGAGCGCTACCCAAAAAGATGCGACGACTGCACACCGGCTGGGCCTGCATGCCGCGCTGTTGGGGAGAATGCATAATCTGCCTTCCCTGTTGAATCGTATGCTGACGACTTAACAGGATATACGCCAGCGACCAGCAGTGCAGCACAAGCTCGAAAAATTAATAGACACATGGTAGTCATTGGGGACGTCGATGTTTTGGCAATGCCGGCGAGCGACGTCCAGAGCGAACAAGTGGCATGAAAAAGACAAGGCATGACCAGAAGGTCTATGCCTTGCCTTTTGAATGACAAATTATCGCTCTGGACGGCACGCAGCATCGACCGAGCGGCGGAACCTCTAGAGCAAGGTGACGCTAAAGCTGCGTTTATCGGTAGCGCCGGGGGCCAAGGTGATGGTGTTGACCTTGTGCTCAAAGACGTCGTCCTCGGTGGACATGGTGGTGTGACCGGTCCAAGGCTCGAGCGCCACAAACGGAGCGTCGTTGGCGGCAGACCACACGCCGATGTACTTAAAGCCCTCAAAGTCGATCTTGACGCCGTGGCCCGACTTGCGGCCGCGCAGCGTGAGCGTGGAGCCCGGAGTATCGGTGAACATGATGGCGTCGTTATCGAAGCTGCGGTGCGTGATGGGCAGCACGTCCGAGTTGTCGGGAGCCTTGTAGCTACCCTCGAACGTCATAAGGCCATCGGGCGTGATGACGGGGGCCTCGTTAGTCCAAGCCTCGGTAAACGCCAGCTCGTAGTCCTCGAACGCCTCGTCCTCGGCACCGGGGGCGGGCACGTTGAATGCGGGGTGGCCGCCCACCGAGAACGGCAGGTCCACGTCGCCGGTGTTGGTGACGGCAAAGGTCTGGGTAAGCGTGGCATCACCGGTCAGGGCATAGGTCATGTTGAGCTTAAAGTGGAACGGGAACGCCTTGAGCGACTCGGGCGTGTCGGTGAGCTCGTAGGTAACGGACGAACCATCCTCCGACACCCCGACGATCTTGTGCTCGACAATGCGCGCGATGCCGTGGCGCGCCATCTCGCAGGTGCCGGCGGCAGACGTCGCCGTGTTGTTGCGCAGCGATCCCACGATGGGGAACAGGATAGGCGCGTGCTTGCCCCAAAAGGCCGGGTCGCCCTGCCACAGATACTCGTTGCCGTTGAGGGCAAGGCTCGTGAGCTGGGCGCCCATGGAATCGATGGCTGCGGTGAGGCCGCCGCGCTTGATGGTAGTGACGGTGGACATACTACTTCCTCCAATGGTAAACAACGGTGTCGATGGTTATTGTCCCACTCTTGGCGGCGGGGTTGAGCGGCAGGCGCAGTTATTGAGCAATAGCGTAAAGGTCAAACCCGCCCTGCGGCGTGCTATCGACCGTGTCGGGAGCCTGTGAATTAAAACTCACCGGAACCATGCGCTTTGAGGCGCGGTAACGCGTGCCGTCGGTGGCGACGGGCGGCTCATCGACCGTGAGCTCGTAGTCGCCGGGCTTGAGCTCGATGCCGTCACCTTCGGAATTGACGTATTGGTACTCGTCGATTGCTTGCCCCTTGAGCGTGCGGCCCACGATATGGACGAGCATTTGGCTGTCGCCGCGCGCGGTATCCCACGTCGCGCCGTCCTTAACCTCGACCGACACATGCACCGAGCGCGTGCGGCTGAGCGATTGCTCGACGGACATCTCGACCTTGGCGGCGTCTTGGCGCTGCTGCTCGACATGGCCCCAGATGCTGCCGATTGCCGAGCAGGCGATAACGCCGGCCATGAAGGCGATGAGGATGGGGCCGAGCGGAGAGCGGCGTCCCGCGTCTTCCTCATGAGCCAGGTCGGGGCGATGCGTTGGCGCAGGCGCCTGAGCACCCTGCGCGGGCACGTCGAGAATGCTGAAAGATGCCGTACTGCCGGGGTCGATGGTGTGGCGAGGTTGCGGGGTCTTTGCCGGCGAAATGGACATGTCCGCCGGCTCATCGAGTGTGGCCGTGGCATCGGCCTTAGCCTCGTCGGCCTCGGCCTGAGCCCAGGCCTGTTCAAAGGTCAGGGGCTCGACGGGGTCGGAGGCGGCGTCCATCTCGACGGCATCGTTACCGGTCTCGTCTTCGTCGCTCGACACGTCACGCGGCGCGGGCTCGTCCCACTCCTCGTCCGGAGCCTCGCCCTCGCTATACCACCATTCAAAGTTATCGATATCCATACGGGGCGCCCCTTAGGCCTCGCAAATAAACACTTGTTAGCCTTATACCCGCAGATGGCGCTGGAGCTCGCACGGAATGCGATAAAGGGACTGCTCCTTTGTCGCATCGAAGTTGCGGTGGAATAGTTCCTGTTTGCACGCCCACTCGAGCTATTTAGGGACTATTTCACCGCAAGTTATTTGAGGGCGACGGGGATTTGGATACAGCAGAAGTCCTCTTGGTGAGACTCGTCGTAGCTCGTGGTGTCCAGGTAGCAAAAATCGAAAGCATTGCCGATGGGCTGGAGCGCGTGCCTGTCCATGCAGGCCACGATGGCGCGGATACCCTCGGGCTCGTACGGCATGCCCCAGCGACTCATGCACAGGTACGTGCCCTCGGGCAGCACCTCGACGCCAATCTCCGCCAGCTCGGCAGGATCGCTCGGCAGTATTTCCTCGGCACCACGCGGCAACACGGCAAAGGAACCGGCACCGGCGATGGGGTCGCCGGAATGCAGCGCCTCACGACGCAGCATGGCGCCCCAACCGCGCATGGGGCGTGCGCCCGTGAGCGCACGCATGCGCAGAATCGCCCGCATGAGCGTGGGGTGCAGCATCGAGCGGCCACGCTCGATATCGCCCGGGAACTCCTCAAAGACCACGTAGCGGCGCTCGAATTGCTTGAGCTCCGGTTTGCCCTCGCGCTCGCGCCAATAGACCGCCTCGTCGTAAAAACTCAGCCGCTCCTGCACGCTCGCACGCTCGGCTTTGAGCCCGGCAATCTGCTCGTCGAGCGCCTGCACCCGCGAGCGCAGGTGGTCGGTCATCTCTCCAATGTCGAACGTCGAGGTCAGGCGATCGATCTCGTCGAGCTCCAGTCCCAAGTCGCGCAGCATGCAGATCAGACGCATGAGCGGGATCTGCGTGGGCGAATAGAAACGGTAGCCTTTTTCGTTAACCACAGCGGGTTTAAACAGACCGATCTTGTCGTAGTAGATGAGCGTTTGGCGCGAAACATTAAACAAGCTCGCCATCTCGCTAATCGCATACACACCCGTCTGCATAGGTCCTCCCGACACACCCTTTGACACGAAAAGCCCGCCGCCCACAGGGGCAGCGGGCTCAAACACTACTCGTATCCTACCCTAAAGATGCCTATGACCAGCGCTTATAGTTGGCGCACGACACGCCGACGGCCTCGAGTGCCTTGGCGGCGATGTGATGCACCGCCTCATCGAGCGTGACGGGGCCGTTGTAAAACGTGAGCATGGGCGGCATGAGCATGACGCCCGGCACGCGCGCCAGGCGTGCCATGTTGTCGACATGAATCGCACTGAAGGGCGTCTCGCGCACCATAAGCACCAGGCGGCGCTGCTCTTTCATCTGCACATCGGCCGCACGCAGCAACAGGTTTTCGCTGTAGCCGCTCGCGATGCCGGCGAGCGTCTTCATGGAGCAGGGAGCCACGATCATGCCGTCGACCGGATAGGTGCCGCTTGCGATGGCAGCGCCAATGTTCTTGTTGTCGTAGACCACATCGGCATAGCACGCAAACTCGTCGAGCGTCATGCCGAGCTCCTGCTCGATGGTGATCTCTCCCCCGCGCGTGACGACAAGCGCCGACTCAGCGCCGGCCTGGCGCAGGCATTTGAGGCATTCAAGGCCCAGTGCCGCACCGCTGGCGCCAGACACGCCAACGACAATGCGACGGGGACGAACAGAAGACTCAGGCATGACAACTCCTTAACTACTTGGTAGGGCTACTTACTAGAAGGCGAGCTCGGCGGCCCACTTCTCTTCATCGATCTCCATGAACTGCGAGCGGATGAAGTTCTTCTTGAGGTTAAACGGAACCGTGCAGTCGAAGATGGCCTTGCAGGCGATACCGTGCTCGCGGATCGAAGGATCGAACGCGGGGTCGTTGGACGGATCGAGCACGTGGCAGTGGCAACCGGGGATGGTGATGAGGTCCACGTCGGCCTGGAAGCGCGTGGTCATGGCCCACATCACGTCGCTCATATCGAAGATGTCGACATCCTCGTCGACAAGGATGACGTGCTTGAGCTCGGAGAACGCCGAGAAGGCGAGCATGGCGGCGTTGCGCTGACGGCCCTCGTCATTTTTGCTCGACTTCTTGAACTGCATGATGGCAACGAACTTGCCGCCACCGCAGGGAGCGGCGTGAACGTTGAACAGGCGGCCCGGGATAGCGGTCTCGACCATCTTGTAGATGGAGGCCTCGGTGGGGATACCGGCCATGGACACGTGCTCGTGCGAAGGGCCGATGCAGCTCTCCATAATGGGGTTGACGCGCGTGGTGACGGCGGTGATCTTGATCACCGGGCAGACCTTGGCGCCACCGGTGTAGCCGGGGAACTCGGGCATGGCGTAGCCGTGGCCGTTGACATCCTCGTTGATGGTCTCGTCGTGCATGAGGTAGCCCTCGAGCACGTACTCGGCATTGGCAATGCACTTCTGCGGAACGGTGACGCAGTCGGCAAGCTCGACGGCGCGGCCGCGCAGGGCGCCGGCGATCTGCAGCTCGTTGAAGCCGAGCGGCGTGGTGGGAGCCTCGAAGCCGCAGCACATGTACACGGCGGGGTCCAGGCCGATGGAGATGGAGATGGGCATATCCTCGCCGCGCTGGCAGTACTCGTCAAAGAACGCACCCAGGTGACGGCTGCCCGGGGTGATCCACATGGCGAGCTTGTCCTTGTCGACGCAGGAGAAGCGGTGGATGGTTACGTCGGACTGGGTGCCATCGGGGCTCGTGCCATAGGCGAGGCCCATGGTGATGTAGGGGCCGCCGTCAACGGGCGTGTTGGTGGGAGCGGGAACGATCTTGCGCAGGTCAAAGCCCTCGTCGGTCGCCTTGTACACGACCTCCTGGCAGTCGACGTGCTTGCCCTCGGCGATCTGCTCAGGGGCGATCAGGTTCTCGAAGCGCTTGCCGATCTCGAGACCCAGGTGCTCCTCGTCCAGGTCGAGCAGGGCGGCAACGCGCTTGCGGCTGGCAAGCATACCGATGCAAACCTTGGCATCGTCAAAGCCCTTGACGTTGTTGAAGACCATCGCCGGACCCTCTTTGGTCGGGCGCATGACGGTGCCGCCAGCACCGACGTGACGGTAGACGCCCGAGACCTCGGCATCGGGATCGACCTGGGTGTCGGTCTCGAGCAGCTGGCCCGGCATCTCACGCAAAAAGTCGAGCGCGGAACGCAGGTCGTGAATCTGGGAAGCATCGGTAGTGGACATGGCGTACTCCTTTCGGGAGAGTGTCCGGCGACGGGGTGCCGCCGGACGGGGTAACGTAATGGGGCCGCGGCGCTCACAAATGGAGCGCTCGACCACTCGAAGTTCAAGCGCTTGGCTGCTTACAGCCGAGGCGCTCGACCGCTTACATCAGGCCAAAGAGGTGGAACCAGGCGGCCTCGACCAGCACGACGACAAAGACGACCGCGGTGAGGGGGATGCCCATGCGCATAGCCTCTTTGGAGGTGTAGCCGCCGGCGTCCTTGCCTTCGCCGATAAGGATCGGCAGGTTATGGAACGGCAGGATGTAGTGGATGTTGATGGACGTGAAGACGATGAGCGCCACGGCGAGTGGGCTCACGCTGGAGCCAGCCGCGAAGCTGATGAACGCCGGCACGCACACGCCGAGCACGGCCATGACCGAGCCCATGAACATGTGGATGATCATGGAAAGCGCGGCGACGAGCAGGGCGAACAGGAAGATGTTCTCGGGCACGGAGCTGGGGAGCACGACGTCGGCGATCCAGGCGTTCATGCCGGTGGCACCGCCCACGGAGCCCACGGCCATGGCGGCCGTCAGGAACATGAGGGACTTGATGTCGACAGCGTTCCAGCTGGCGGGAGTGAGGACTTCGCCGATGATGGGCATGGCGAGAGCAACGCCAATGGCCAGGGTGACCCAGCCGATATAGTCGCCCGAGACGGTGAGCCACAGCGCGATGGCGATGACAAGCCACACGATGGTGCGGATCTCCTTGACGGAGAGCTTGCCGAGCGCGGCCTGCTTGGCCACGATCTGCTCGCGATCGTAGACGAGCTCCTTGCTGGGCTTAAAGAGGAAAAGGCCCAGGAACAGGGCGCACAGCAGCGCAACCAGCATAGGCACGCTCATGTACAGGAACCAGTCGACGAAGGACGGGCTCATGCCGCCGGCCTCGGCACTGTACTGCGCAACGAGCGGGTTGAGCGTGGAGTCGCCCGTCAGGAAGAACATGGAACCCGGGGCGGCAGCGGCAAACACGAGGAAGCCGAGCTTGCCCTTGTCGTCGTCACCGTAGCCGGCGGACTCGGCGATGACCGAGACGACGGCGAGGATGAGGAAGGCGCGGGGGAACGGATGCGGGATCAGCAGCGACAGCACAAAGGTGAGCGCGAAGATCGAGATGATGAGCGACTTGGCGTCGCGCACGAACTTGAGCATGAACGCGTAGGCGATGCGCTCGCCCAGGCCCGACTCCTTGACCGCGCTGGCGATGAGGTAGGCGCCGATGACGAGCCACATGGTGGCCTTGGTCCACGAGCTAAACGTGGAGGCGACCGTCGCCGAGATGCTCGCGGCGCCCGTGTCGTCCACGCACACCTTGAACAGGACGAGCAGTGCGCAGTAGAGCAGGCCCACAAAGCCCGGCTGTGCCACGCCGCATGCCCAGAACACCACCGTGGCGAGCGTCAGTGCCAGACAGGTCTGACCGCCGACCGTGAGCTCGACCGTCGAGCTCAGCTCCGCCAAAGGAAGAAACTTCACCAGCAAAAAGACAACGATACCCAGCACAAAGCCAATTTCGCGCTTGGTGATCTTAAACGCCTTCTTTTCCGCTTCCATCTCCCCACCTTTCTTGTTGGGGGCGCTCCGGATTCGCAGCCACGTTGCCGCTTAAAAAGGGGCGCCCGTTATCGGACACCCCTTACGTTGCGCTGTGTTGCGGCAATACAGTCAAGCGGATTTTTTGGATGAGAAGCGATTCCCTAGACAAAAACCGTCACAACATTCGACGCTTTTCCTCGTTTTCGAGATTTTCGCCGAATGTTGTGACGGTTTGGATGTGACAAAGGGACTGTCTTTTTTACATAGCGAGGACCGTGCGAATGAATGGGTCGCCGAGGGCCTCACGGAGCCAGGGGGCCAGCTGCTCGGGGTGACCCTGCAGGTAGCCTTTGAGCTCGGACGGAGCAACGCGACGCACCTCCGAGATCTCCTCTTGGTTGATATGCAGCTCGCCCGGCTCAACATGGGCAAGGTAGACCTCGCACCATTCGCACTCGCAGCGGCCGTCGCCGTGGTCCTCGCGGTACACCACGTGTCCGAGGTGCTTGAGCTGATCGGGCTCACGCGTAATGCCGAGCTCTTCGTTGATACGACGCGCCGTGGCGGCCGCGACGTCTTCCCCGGGGAGCGGATGGCCGGCGCAGCTATCGGCCAGCACCCCGCCCCACAGGCGTTTGAGCGGACTACGGCGACAAAGCAGCAGGCGCGCGTCTTCGCCCCGGCCCTCGACCAAAAGCGTCAGAAATGCCTGATGCAGGATGCCCTCACCAGTATGGGCCTCGATGCGGTCGACGGGGCCGAGCGCCTCGCCGGTCGCAGCATCGACCGCCACGACCTCGGCGCCCGCGCCGCCCTCATCCCAGCCGGCGCGCAGAATGCGGGCTGCGGCTTCCTCGAGCGCGGCGATGAGCTCCTTGGTGGTGTCGAGCACGCGCTGCAGGTCGTCCCCGCTCGCCTGTTCAACATGAAAACCCGTGCTTGCAACTACCGGCACGCCAAAGCGCGTGGCCAGCGCCGCCGCGATATCGTGCGCCGGGATCTCGTCTCGATGGCACGGAACGGCCAGGATGCTCACCGTCGCCGTACGGCCGGGCTCGGGGCGCGGAATGGCCTGCGCCGTGGCGCCCAGGTGCGCAAACTCCGGCGAGCAGGCGTACACCGCCATGCCTCGCGGCGTCACCGTCAGCTGGGCCTCGAGCGCAAACTTGCCCTCGCCCACTGCAACCTTTGTCGTGTGCATACCCATGGGATCTCCTGCCGCCCGCGATGTACCTGAGACCATCTTCGCCTGTATTGCGACTATACAGGCAAGCCCTCCATGTGACAAAGGGACTGCCCCTTTGTCACATTCTGTTAGAGTTGCAGGGATTGAATCCCGCTTATTCATGCGACATTGGAGTGACAACCTTGACCGCCGCAACCACGCCTAAAAGTAAGCCAACCGCCGCCGCGCTCTCCCCCGCACGCACCAAGCTCTGCCTGGCGCTGCTCGTGCTGTTGGGATTCTCGCTCGGCTGCTCCGAGTTCGTGTTCATCGGTATCGAAAGCGACTTGGCAACGGAACTCGGCATATCACTTGCCACTGCGGGCCAGCTCATCAGCGTGTTTGCGCTCATCTACGCTATCGCGACGCCGGTGCTCGCGCTCAGCACGGGGCGATTCCGCCGCTACCAGCTGCTCGTGTGCTATAGCGTCGTCTTTGTGCTCGGCAACCTGGTCATGGCGTTGGCCCCCAACTTCCAGGTGCTGTTTATCTCACGCATTGTCCTGGGCTCTGTCTCGGGTGCGCTGCTCGCCGTGGGCGTGACGTACATCCCTGAGCTGCTATCCCCGCAGCAAACCTCGCTTGCCATCTCGGTGGTATATGGTGCGTTTTCCGTGGCAATGGTCTTTGTGACCTCGATTGGCAAATTTGTGGCCGACACGCTCGATTGGCACGTGGCCATGTACGGCACGCTGGCCTTTGCTGTTCTGATCTGCGGAGCGCTCGTGATGTTTATGCCGCGCGCCGGACAGACCGACGAGCCCGCCACCTTTCGCGAGCAGGCGGGTCTGCTGCGCGAGCCGAGCATCATCACCGGCATGCTCATCTTTTTGTTTGGCGTGGGGTCGGTCTACGTTTTCTACGGCTACGTGACGCCTTATCTTGAGCAGGTGCTGGGCATGGGCACGGTCGAAGCCAGCACCACGCTCATGGCCTACGGCGTGTTCTGCCTGATCTCGAACATCTTGGGCGGATGGATCGATGCGCGCTTTGGCATGAAGGCGCTACTCGTGACGTTTGTGCTGCAGGCTGCGGCGTTGCTCGGGCTGTTTGCTGTGGGCGGCACCATGCCGCTCGCGCTGGTCTTTGTCTTTAGCCTGGCGATGCTCATGTACCTGTTCTCGGTATCGTGCATCACGCACTTTATGGACGTGGCTCGCAGCCGCCATCCCAAATCGATGGTGCTCGCAAGTTCGGTTGAGCCCATGGCGTTTAACGTCGGCATCTCGTTTGGCACCGCAGTGGGCGGTGCCGTGGTAAGCGGCGTTGGCATTGCGTACGTGGGCGCAGTGGGTGCCGCGTTCTCGCTTGTGGCCTGGGCCCTCACGCTGGTGACGATTAAGCTGGCTCGCTGGGAGCGCCGTCGTCAATCAGCACGGCCCTCAATACGGGCATAGGGGCAAACATAGCCCAAGGTGGCGAGTAACCGGTGAAAACCGTCCCATACGGTAGTGTTTATCTGCCTGCAAGCTCCAGCAGTGCTATTTCATGTACTTCAGATACACTCTTTTCTACAATTTCGTGTATTTCAAGTACACGAAATAGCACTAAACTATATATCTGAAGTACACGAAATCAGAAAGGCGGCCCCATGCGCAGATCAATCGAGTCCGTTATCGAATCATGGGCGACAAAGGACGCCTCACGCCCCCTCCTCATCCGTGGTGCGCGACGCGTAGGCAAAACGTACGCTGCCGAGGAAATCGGCAGGCGAATCGCCGGCGATGCGTTTGTCAAACTCGACTTTCAGACCGATCTTGAGCTGATCGCTCCGCTGTTCGATTGTCCCACCGACGACGTTGACACCATCGTGGCGCGGATTTCAGACTATAAACGCGCCCCCATTCGCAAAGAAACCACCTTCATCCTGTTTGACGAGGTGCAGCTCTGCGAACGGGCGCTCAACTCGCTTCGCTTTTTTTCGGGTTCGGGCTGGCGCATATGCGCGACCGGCAGTCAGCTCGGCGTCGCCACGCGCAAACGTAAGCTGCCTTTTCCCAGCGGCGTTCGTCAAGAGACCATGCATCCTATGTCGTTCGAGGAGTTTCTCTGGGCGCTCGATGAGGAGCAGATGGCCGATGCCATTCGTACCCACGCCGGCACGCTCGAGACCTACGCCGCGCACCAAGCCGCGCTCAGCCTGTTTCATCGATACCAGATCGTGGGCGGCATGCCCGCCGCCGTCAACGCATATCGCAAGACGTTATCCATCGAGGATGCGCGCGTCGAGCAGCGCGAAATCAACGAGACCTATACCGCCGATATGACCGACCCCGAAAACGGGATCAGCGGCGTGGCGGCACGCAAGGTCTGGCGCTCCATTCCGTCCCAGCTGCTGAGATCGTCCACAAAAAAATTCAAGTACTCCGAGGTCGAACGCGGAGGCCGTCGCGCCAAGCTTATCGAGCCGCTCGACTGGCTCGAAGGCGCCGGTATCATATCGGTCAACAACCTGACCGAAGGCATCGAGCCTCCCCTCGTTCCCTTCGACGACGAAGATGGAAGTTTCTTTAAGGTCTATCTTCTCGATACCGGCCTCATGTTCTACAAACTCGGCATCAACCCGAGGCTCTGGCTCGACCTCAAAGAAGATTCCGCCATAGCGCTATCTTCCGACTTCCGAGGCGCCCTGGCGGAAAACTCGGTCATGCAAGCATTTTCGGGTAACAGCTTGCAGACGTATTACTGGGTGCCGCCGTCGTCTTGGAAGACGACCGGCGAGCTCGATTTTCTACTTCAGACCGACCGTATGGAAATCGTGCCCGTCGAGGTAAAGTCCGCACGCAACGTGCGCGCGAGAACCCTCGGGTCGTTCATGGACAAAGCCCGATCGCCATATGCCTACATTTTGTCCGAGAACAATTTTTTCCGCAGCGAAACCGATGACGGGCGCGAGCTACGCCACCTCCCCTTGTACGCAGCGGGCTTTATTGGAGCAAACTGCCTCAAGAGCAGTCTGTAAGCCCTGCACGACCGCCTAGAAAGGAAACCGCTCATGCAACGCATACTGTTTATCTGCCATGGCAACATCTGTCGCTCGACGATGGCTGAGTCGGTGTTTACCGAACTGGTGCGGCGCGCCGGACGCGCGGGCGAGTTTGTCATTGATTCCGCTGCGACCTCGACCGAGGAGATCGGCAACCCGCCACACCACGGTACCGTTGCCAAGCTGCGCGAGGTCGGGATTCCCGTCGTCGCACATCGCGCGCGTCAGGTGCGCCGTGCAGAGTATGGCAACTGGGATCACATTGTCTATATGGACGACGAGAACGCCCGCGGTCTGCACCGTATCTTTGGCAAGGACCCCGATGGCAAGATCTCGCGCCTGCTCGATTGGACCGATCGCCCCGGCAACGTGGCCGACCCCTGGTACACCGGCAATTTCGATGCCACCTACCGCGATGTGCTCGCCGGTTGCACCGCTATGCTCGAGCAGCTGTAGGCGCTCGGGCGGCGCGGATATACGGGCCACGCCATCGGTATAAAACGAGCGTGGATTTTCTCCCGCATACAAATTGAGCGTGGATAATCTCCCACTTTGAGCGTTCAAGGGCGCCCTAAACGGGAGAAAATCCACGCTCATTATCTCGGTGGAAGATTATCCACGCTCGGTTACTCGTCGACGATCTCGGCAAGCCAGACGTTCAACGTATCGACCTCGGGGCAGCAGAACTTTGCCGTACCGGGCTCGTTGCCAGGCACGGTTCCGCCGTAGCGCAGGATATCGATATAGGGAAAGCCCACATGGCAGGCCATGGCGCACATCTTGCCACGGTCTCGATCGAAGTCAAAGACGTCGCCCGGCTTGTGACCATGGTGGCAGCAGCACGCACCCAGCTGGTCCACGCAGCTCACGCGGATACGCGGACGCTTGCCACGCGACGCGCCGAGCGGCTTGCTCTCGCCCGCAGGCCTGATGCCGCCCTCGCCGGCGTTACTCATGGTCGATCACATCCAGGCAGGCCTCGATGGGAAGGCCGGCGGACTTGTCTTCCTGGTCGGCATTGCGCTCGATAAGCTCGGCTACCACGCGCATGGCATCGCTCGTCGCGCGCTGCAGGCTCCAACCAGCCATAACGCGGCCGACAAGCACCGCCGAGAACGTGTCGCCCGTGCCCGGGAAGTAAACCGGGATCAGGTCGAAGGGAATCGTGAAGTACTCCCCCGCCACATGGTCGTAACCGATGACGACATTCGCACCGTCGACCACAGCGCTCGTAATGACCACCGACTTGGCGCCCAGGGCACGCACGGCATCCACAAGAGCGCGGCCCTCATCGGGCGTGATTTGCTCGGCAATGGGCGCATCGGTAAGCAGGCACGCCTCGGTGTAGTTTGGCACCGCATAGTCGGCGCACTCGAGCAGGCTGCGCATGAGACCGATCGTGGACTCGGGCACGCCGGCGTAGAGCTTGCCGTTGTCGCCCATGATGGGGTCGACGAACACCTTGGTGCCCTTTTGCGCGCGACGGTGGCAGAAATCCGAAATGATGCGCGTCTCTTCCTCGGTCACGATAAAGCCGGTGGAGATGGCGTCGAACTCAAAGCCGAGCTCCTCCCAAATGGCGAGGCTCTGGCGCACGTACTCGGTGGTGTCATGGATGTAGAACTTGGGATAGTTGAGCGTATCGGACACCAGCGCCGTCGGCAGGTTATGGATGCGGTAGCCCATGTGCGACAGCACCGGCAGCATGGCGGAGAGCGCGACCTTGCCGTAGCCGCACATATCGTTGATCAGCAGCAGCTGAGTATTCTTCATGAGGGTCTCCCTTGGTTCGGGCACGGCGCGGCAGCGCCACCGTGCGACTAAGTGTAGCGCAGGAGGCGTTGTGGGCGGTCGCCAGGGTCGCGAAGAGCGCATTGTTGCGGAAAGGTTTCGGAAATGGGGGGCATAGGCCTTGTGGCCATGCCCGACGATTGAACGTCAGATTGCCGCTTAGGAACGCTTGCAGCGTCGAGCGGTTACGGCGTTTGGTAAAGCGCCGTAACTTAATAAGTTTGGTACCTTGACATTGGTTTCTCATGCTCCTAGATTGGTTAGGCACAAAACAATTCCACTACCTAACTAAAGAAAGGAGCAACACTAATTCATGTGCGATGAACCTCTTAACCTTTGTTCGCACGAGCCCGGCGGCGACCCGTCACAGCCGGCGGATGCACCCGAAGCGGTTAGCTCAGAAGACAAGCTTGCCAAGCGCATCCTCAATGGCCTGGGCTTTTGCGGCCATTACATGCATTTTCATGGCGGAGGCGTGTCCGGCAAGGCGCCCATCATCTGCCTGCTGGCCAAGCAACCCGGCGGCGAGATGTCGCAGCAGGAACTCGGCATGCACTTTGACCTCAAGCCGGGGTCGCTTTCCGAGATCCTGTCCAAGCTCGAGCTCAACGGCCTCATCGAGCGCAGCCGTAACCCCAAGGATCGACGGCAGCTCACCATTCGCCTGACCGAAACCGGCCGGGAAAACGCCCGCATCGACCAGGCAGCCCGCATTCGCTTTAGAGAGCAGGCCTTTGGTGCCCTCACCCACGACGAGCGCGAGCAGCTCGCCGAAATGCTCGAGAAAATCCGTGTAACCTGGGAGGAACTGGATGATTAAAACCCTCATGGGCAGCATCCGCGACTATATGAAAGTCACCGTTGCAACGCCATTGCTCGTGCTTGGCGAGGTACTCTGCGAGATGCTAATTCCATTTATCACCGCCAACCTGATCGACGCCATCAAAGATGGCGCCACCGTAGCCGAGATGCTTCCCACCGCGGGCTTTTTGGTGCTCATCGCGCTGACGTCGCTTGCTTTTGGCGCCGCTGCCGGCGTCGCCTGCAGCCATGCGAGTTGCGGCTTCGCTAAGAACCTGCGTCACGACCTGTTCTACAAGATCCAGACGTTCAGCTTTGCCAACATCGATGAGTTCTCGAGCTCCTCGCTCGTCACCCGCCTCACCACCGACATCAACAACGTGCAGCAGGCCTTTATGATGCTCATCCGCATCGCCGTGCGCGCGCCGCTGGTGTTGGTCTTTGCCTTTGCCATGGCCTACGCCATGGGCGGCAGCGTCGCCATGGTCTACCTGGTCATCATTCCGCTGCTGGGCTTTGGCCTGTTCTTTATCATCTATAAGGTGCGCCCGATCTTTGCCCGCGTGTTCCGCAAGTACGACGCGCTCAACGAGTCCGTCGAGGAAAACGTCACCGGCATGCGCGTGGTCAAGAGTTACGTGCGCCAGGACTACGAGAAAGAGAAGTTCGCCACCGCCGCGCGCGACGTCCAGATGGACTTCACCCGCGCCGAAAAGCTGCTCGCCTTCAATAACCCCATGATGAACATCTGCGTCAACGGCGCGTTCGTCGTCATCATCTACCTGGGCTCCGAGCTCATCATCACGAGCCAGGGCACCTTGTTCGACGTGGGCCAGCTCTCCTCCATCTTTACCTATGGCTTCCAGATTCTGATGAGTCTGATGCAGCTGTCGATGATCTTTGTCATGGTGACCATGGCCGACGAATCGGCACACCGCATTACCGAGGTGCTGGCCGCCGAGCCCACGATCGCCGATCCCGCCGAGCCTGTGCTCGAGGTTGCCGACGGTTCCATCGACTTTGACCACGTGAGCTTTAAGTATTCCGCGCATGCGAAGCGCCAGGCGCTCGACGATATCGACCTGCACATTAAGAGCGGTGAGACCATCGGCATCATCGGCGGCACCGGCTCGGCCAAGTCCACGCTTGTAAACCTCATCGCCCGCCTGTACGACGCCACCGAAGGCACCGTGCGCGTGGGCGGCGTGGATGTGCGCGACTACGACTTGGACGCCCTGCGCCACCAAGTGGCCATGGTGCTGCAGAAAAACGTGCTGTTTAGCGGCACGATTGCCGAGAACCTGCGTTGGGGCGACCCGAACGCCACCGACGAAGAGGTCCGCGAGGCGGCACATCTGGCCTGCGCCGACGAGTTTGTCGATGGCTTCCCCAAGGGCTATGACACCTGGATCGAGCAGGGCGGCTCCAATGTCTCGGGCGGTCAGAAGCAGCGCCTGTGCATTGCGCGTGCCCTGCTGCGTCGCCCCAAGATCTTGATCCTGGACGACTCCACCAGCGCCGTCGACACCAAGACCGACGCCAAGATCCGCGCAGGGCTGGCAAGCTATCTGCCCAACACGACCAAGCTCATCATCGCCCAGCGCATCAGCTCCGTGCAGGACGCAGACCGCATCATCGTCATGGAGGGCGGCCGCATCGCGCAGATCGGTAACCACGACGAGCTGCTTAAGACGAGCGAGATCTACCGCGAGACTTTTACCTCGCAAAACAAGATGTCTGCCGAGGGCGAAGGGGCCGTCGAGGCCGACACCGAGGCATCCGTAACGCAAGCTCAGACCCAGGAAGGAGGCGAGGCACATGAGTAAGGCAACGACCGCTGAGCGCGCGCTCAACCGCAAGGGTGGCACCATGTCGCGCCTCATCAAGACGCTCTTTGGCTTCTACCCCGTGCTTTTGCCCCTCGTCGTCGTCGGCGTGGTACTCTGCGCCATCATCAACTCCATCGGCGCGACCTTCCTTCAGAGCGCTCTGCAGATTATTAGCGAATCGTGGCAGTCGGGCGATTGGGAAGCCGCACAGCCCAAGATCGCACAGCTCGTGACCACCCTCGCCTGCATCTACGGCGTCGGCATCCTGTCCTCGCTCTTCTGGAACCGCGCCATGGCCATTGTCACGCAGGGCTCGCTCGAGAAGCTGCGCGAGAAGATGTTCAACCGCATGCAGGACCTGCCGATCCGCTACTTCGACACGCATCAGCGCGGCGACATCATGAGCCACTACACCAACGACATCGACACGCTGCGCCAGATGATCAGTCAGTCGCTGCCCAACCTGCTCATGACGACCATCGTCATCGTCACGGTGTTCTTTATCATGCTGTACTACAGCGTGTGGATGTGCCTGGTCATTGTGGCCGGCGTCGCCTTTATGACCTTTATGACCAAGCTGCTCGGCTCCAACTCCGCGCGTTTCTTTATTGCGCAGCAGACCGAGCTCGGCGTGGTCGAGGGCCATATCGAGGAAGTCATGAACGGCCAGAAGGTCGTCAAGGCATTCTGCCACGAGTCTGCCGCCGAGGCCGATTTTGACGAGCGCAACGAAAAGCTCTTCGAGGTTTCCCAGAAGGCCAACATGTACGCCAACATCCTCATGCCCATCCTTATGAACCTGGGCAACCTGCTCTATGTGCTGGTCGCACTGGCCGGCGGCATTTTCCTGGCGCTGGGCGTGCCTAACCTGAGCATCTCGGGCATGGCGTTGTCCATCGCCGTCGTGGTGCCGTTCCTCAACATGACCAAGCAGTTCTGCGGACAGATCGGCCAGATCTCGCAGCAGATCAACGCCGTGGTCATGGGCCTCGCCGGCGCCGACCGTATCTTTGAGCTCATCGACGAGGAGCCCGAAGCCGACGAAGGCTATGTGACGCTCGTCAACGCTCAGGTGAACCCCGATACCTGGCAGCTCGAGGAGGCCGACCACCACACCGGCATGTGGGCGTGGAAACATCCGCACCGCGCAACCGGCGAGATTGAGTACGTGCCGCTGCGCGGCGACCTGGTCATGGACAACGTCGACTTTGGCTACACGCCCGACCACGAGGTGCTGCACGGCGTGTCCGTGTTTGCCAAGCCGGGCCAGAAGGTCGCGTTTGTCGGCGCCACCGGTGCCGGTAAGACGACCATCACCAACCTCATCAACCGCTTCTATGACATCGCCGACGGCAAGATTCGCTACGACGGCATCAACGTCAACAAGATCCGCAAGGCCGATCTGCGCCGCTCGCTGGGCGTCGTGCTGCAGGACGTGAACCTGTTCACCGGCACCGTGATGGATAACATCCGCTACGGCAACCTGGATGCGACCGACGAGGAGTGCATCGCGGCGGCAAAGCTCGCGGGCGCGGACGACTTTATCACCCGCCTGCCCGACGGCTACGACACGATGCTCACCGGCAACGGCGCGCAGCTGTCGCAGGGCCAGCGCCAGCTGATTTCGATCGCACGCGCCGCCGTCGCCGATCCGCCGGCAATGATTCTGGACGAGGCCACATCGAGCATCGACACCCGCACCGAGGCTATCGTGCAAGCGGGTATGGACAAGCTCATGGAGGGCCGCACGACGTTTGTCATCGCACACCGCCTGTCCACCGTGCGCAACTCCGACGCGATCATCTGTCTGGACCACGGCCGCATTATCGAGCGCGGTAACCACGACGAGCTGATCGCCAAGCGCGGATACTACTATCAGCTCTATACCGGAGCGTTTGAGCTGGAGTAGTTCGGCTCGCCGAGATGGCCGATTTGCCGCTCATTCGTCGGGCACGACCCTAATCAATGCCCTCCTCTTTCGCGGTAAATCGACTCATCTCAACGACCCAAACACGATGCGCCGCAACGAATAAAGCCTCCGCAGCCACACGAGCCGCGGAGGCTTTTCTATACCTTCTATTACGGGCTTACCGTTCCTCGCGTTGCGGCCCGGCTGCCTCGGCTGTCTTTACGCGGTTCTTGTCGATGTACATGTTTTTGTCGGCCTGGGAAAAGAGTTCACGCATGGTAGGCGGCTCGTCAAAATCACTGGAAAGCGCGTAGCCCACCGCATAGCTGATAGGCATGTCGGGGTGGGCCCCGGAATACTCGTTCACGTTCGCACGAACCTGAGCGAGACAGGACTCCACGGCAGCCCGATCGGCATCCCACAGCACCGCGATAAACTCATCGCCGCCGTCGCGGCCCACAAAGCAAGTCTCGGACGCCACGCGCCCCAGCTGCCGGGCAAAAGAACGGATGTATTCGTCACCCTTCTCGTGGCCAAAGGTGTTATTGACCGTATGCAGATTGTTAAGATCGAAGACGCACAGCGCAACGGGCGCTTCAGCGGAAACGGGCTGCTCCTGCCCCAAGATCTCCTCGCACTTGTTCTTGTTGGGCAGTCCCGTGGCTTCGTCGAGATAGACTTTGCTCTGCAGTTCGCGATTGAGCGCGGCAGTTCGCATCGCGCGAACAAGCTCGACCGCAAAGGTCGTCACCAAGCCCATGATGTCGATGATCACCAGGCCCTCGAGATAGTTGAGCGCCGACGCCTTCTCCTGAGAGTAGTCCTCTGCGAGTCGCGTAGCATCGTCGCAAATGCCAAAGAACTCCTCGCTCATGGCGATAATGTCAGTGTTCTCGTAGCCGACTTCGCGCACGCGGACGATCTCGGCGCAAAGCTCATCAAAATAGTTTGCAAGCTCGGTCATCTTTGCCTGATACTCATCGTCGTCGAGACGGACGAGGTTGAGGTCGTCACTTCCGTAACGCAAACCGTTGATGTATGAATCCACGGCTTTGAGCAGGTCATCTTGAGGCTGGCCCGCATCCTCGAGCTTAACGATTCGCTGCGTGGTACCGCGCACCAGACCGGCGTAGTTGACCACGCGCGCCGTGCCCTGGATATCGGAGACGAGCAGCATGACATTGATGAAGAAGAAGATGAGAACTGCCGTGAGCACCATCATCAGAAGGCGCACCGCCTGGCTGGCCTTCTTGGCGACAGAAGCATTCACAAGCTCACTCCTCCAAACGGTAAAAGCTCAGATAGCGCGCAGTGTGCCGAAATTCACGCGCGGACAACTCTACCATGATGGACCGAGAGCCTCAAACTTGATGCAGCCTATGGGGCGCAGCTTAATCGGAATATTCAATGAGCTACAAGACCTCTGCTATAAGTGCTCGGCGCCCGTTTGTTTTATCACTGCAGGTAGAAAGAGCGATGATGCGCGAATCAGGGCCAACGTCATCCATGTCCGCATGCACCGCCGTCTGCGAGATATGCGTGAGCAGCGTCTGCATCGAGGCCTGGTCCAGGTTTCCCGGCCCAAAGATAATGTCATCACTCGCAGCAAACGAACACACGGCAACGATGCGCAGCCGGAACGCCCCATCCTTTGTGTAGAGCGTGCCCGTGCGGTGCAGGTCAAAGAAGCCCCTGTCTAGAAACCGATCGACATCGCCAAACATCGCACCGTTATCCATGTGGTGCGCATA
This sequence comes from uncultured Collinsella sp., assembly GCA_902472315.1. Taxonomy (GTDB): domain Bacteria; phylum Actinomycetota; class Coriobacteriia; order Coriobacteriales; family Coriobacteriaceae; genus Collinsella. The sequence continues at coordinate 78,349 of CABRNM010000003.1, read as the reverse complement.
GAGCAGATTGTAGGGATCGGTCATCGCGCGGCTGTTGCGCGTATCCAAAAACACCGCTCCCGAAACCGCGGACTCCCCCAACACGTTTTTGTTGAGGTATTCCTGGTTATCTTTTCCCTGAACGAAGGGATAATCGATGTTGGTGCCATCGATGGTGACCCATCCGACAACGTCGGGATTTTTGGCCATCAGATCCTGCAGGCGTGCGCAATCGTTGGTCCCGGTGGGTTTGTAGTGCAGCAGCTCATCGCTGATGAACCCGCCGTTCATAACGTTGTTTGTATCCCACAGCGAATAGCCCCCGTACAGCAGCATGAGCAGCACGAGAAAGCCGGCAAACCACGTAAGCACGCGGTCGCCGGCTCTCGCCAGCCGAGCTATGCGTTTAAGCTCCATCGGCTGTAATCCTCGCTGTTTTAACGACGATTACGACGAGGACGGAAGAAGACCACGCCCATCACGGCAGCAAACGCGACGATTGCCGCATAGGGAACGACCGTCCGAATAACATCGGTCGGAACGGTAACATCCTTGGTGTTGGTAAAGATCACCGTGGTGTCGTAAGCACCGATAGCTTCCTCGACAATAGAGCTACCTTCTGTCGAATTGGTGCCATCACCAATCTTGTACGACGTCTTATAACCGTCGCCATGATAATCCGCCTCAGTTACGGCGAATTTATCCTCCGATGAGAGACCGTAAACGATGACGGATTCCCCATGCTTAAGGCTTACGGTAACCGCAGTTCCCGACGTAGCTGGAGTTTGGCTCATGGTGGTGGCACCGTTTTTCACAGTGGCGTACTCATAGCTCTCCCCGTCAGCGCCTTTAATCGTGAAGGTAAAATTAAAGTCCTTATTCTTGTCACCTTGGTTGCCCTTGACGACCTTTGTGATAGTCAGCTTATGGGTGACATATTTGTTCAAAAAACCTGCGGTCTTCTCGCCCGAGCCTGCTTCTGTTCTAAGAATACAGCCCTTAACAACATAGCCCGAACCGCCATTCTCTTCGTTTTCTACGTAAACATCCAGGAAGAGCTCCTTGTATGTAACGTTGAGACCGTCCAGCCCTGACGGCGTCTGCGTAATTTTATATCGATAGATACCCGGAGCCTTGAACAGAGAGGTTTTAATTTCGGCACTCAGTTTGGCGGTTATTGTCTTAGTTTTCTCACCGGTATTCTCTGTGCTTGTAAGGCCTTTGTTGGAAAAATTAACGGAAGTCGGCGAAAGCGTGACGGCGTCTGTCACTCCAGCATAAACGGGCATACCGCTCGTGCTCGCAAGCTCACTCTCCTCATCCGCCGGCGCAATCGAATAGTTAAACGTCGCATTAGGCACCACGGCATTCTCATTCATGGTAAGCGTCGAGGTGATCGTAACCTTGTTGTCTTTTACCGGCAGATGCGGTTGAGCGGCACTGTCCTCCGCCCACGCGGGCGCGACAACTCCCACCAAAGCCAGCAGCATCGTGGCAGCCACAACTGCAAATGCTGTCAGTCGTCTCTTTCCAGTTTTCATGTTGTATCCTTCCTCTCGGGCATATGCCCTTAATAAAACCAATCTCCGTGCCTACAGGTTCGACCTGCGCAGCACGCTGATCACGTTGCCCTTGATCTGCGAGCGGGCAATCGGCCCGTACAGGCGGCTGTCGTGGCCGCCCTCACGCAAATCTGCCAGTACAAAGAACTCATCCGTTCCCAGGCGCACGGGATAGTCCACAGCAGACTCATAGCGCGGCGTCGGCGTGGTGATGTCGCTTTCCACAACAACAGCCCCGTTAACCATGAGCTCGCCTTCCTCGGTAATCGTGACCTCATCACCGGGACGGGCAACCACGCGGCCTAGGCGCTCTGCGCCATCCGCGGTGTATACCACCACGTCACCCTCGTTGAAGCTCTGGCTGAACCTCCAGTAGAGCATGACGTCACCCGAACAGATACGCGGGGCCATCTCGCCAGTCGTGACTGCACCCACGCCCAAGACCACGCCAAAGAGCAGCCAGAGCGTCACGACAAAAAATGCCAAGCGCGCCAGAAAACCCACGATATCGCGCCGGTCGTCCGCTTCTCCCAGATCTGGCGCCGCATGGGCGCCCAACCTCACGTTCGACGCGGCCGAATACCGCGAGCCCCGGGGTCTTCCCTGCGGGGCCGCTCGTGCGGCTGGCCCATCACCAGCATTGCTGGCGCCATGTCTTCTCATAGGCGCCCGCCCCTCTTGGAGCCGCGGCGTAAACGCAGCGCAACCATGCCCGTAGCCAACAGCACGCCGGCGGCCAAAATCGCCAGGGCATAGATGGGGTTGCGCGTAATACCCGTAGGCACCGCGACCTGTCGGGAATTGGTGGCCTTAGCTTCAACGGCAACGGTCACACGCGGACCGTTGAGCGTGCCGCTCGCACCCGTAAGCTCGGCGTGGTACCCCAACGACGAATAATCGTCTTCGCTCACGGTATAGACCGCGTTGTAATCCAGCGCCTTAATCGAAACGGTCAGGCCGTCCTTAACGGCAAACGGCACGGTCGCCTTGCCCTGGCCATCGGCCGTAAAGGCCGTCTTGTTTTCCACGGTCTCGGCCCGATCATTCGGTCGCGCCACGAGCGCATGGCTGCCTTGGGCAGACGCATCCGAATACTCGATGGCGTAGGTCTGACCAGCCTTGAGGCCCGTAAAGGTCGCCGTCATCTTAAAGTAGGCACGCTTGTCGCCCATATTGCCCGTAACGCTCTTGGAAACCTTGAGTGTGTAGGTGCGCGGGGTGAATCGTGCGTATACGCATCCCGTATGGCGATCTTTTACGTTGTACGTATAGGTGGGTGAAGACGACAGCAGCTCCGGGGCGTCCGGATTCGATAGGTCGTACCAACCCTCAAAGTGATAGCCCTCCTTGGGAGCGGCCACCGCCTCCACAAACGTGCCGTCATCCACAAAGTAGGCAACGCCCGATTTTTTGTACGCGTCCTCGTCCTTGCCCGAGCCATCCCCGGCATCGATGGAGCCCTTTGCCCCCTTAAGCTTGGAGCTGACCGTGCCGCCCGTCGTTACGTTGCTCCACGTGCCATCGGCATTTTTAAGCTGGGCAACAAAGGCCTGACGATACTTCCATTGCGCCACGAACGTCGCGCCCTGGCTCTCGGGAATGTTTTCGACGGTTACCGCATCGCCCACAGCACCGGTATCCGGATTGACCTTCTTGCCCTTAATGGTAAGAGTGCCGGAATCCGTGGTGCCCTCGGGAGCTGTATGGGTCACCGTGTGTTTGGCATCGAAGCGAACGGCTTTTCCCGAGCCCGCGTACTCCCAGCCCATAAACTTCCAGTCGTCGTTTTGTCCAACGGCAGCATGGGAGGTATAGCTCGCTCCAGCGCCAGAAAGCTGTACGAAATCGCCCGTGGACTCATTGTACGGATCGTAGTGATACGCTTTGCCGCCGTTCACATCGTATTGAACGCCTGCCTTGGAAAACACGAGGTGCACTTTGTAGTGCTTTGTGACCTTGTCGACCTCAAAGCGATAGGTACCATCTTCCAATCTGGTCCAATGTGCGTCGTCGTCTGCGGAATAGAACTCGCCGTTGACAAAAGCACCGATAAAGACTGCCCCGTCATCGCGTTTGGCATCGACCATAAAGTAGGAGTTCTTCTCCTGTTTACCTACGTAGTTTTTGGCATAGGTAAAGTCCGCCGTCTTGGTATTGGCGTTATAAAAATACGTTCCGCTTCCGTTGGGCGTCGTGTATGTCTCGATGCGATAGAACTCCCTAAACGAGATATTGTCGAGGAAGTTGCCGGTCGAATTGCTCCCGTTGGCCGTGTTGTAGGCCACAAAAGCAAAGACGCTCTGGTTTTGGCCATCCGGAATGGTGTAGGTATAGTCGTAGTCAACCTTTTTGCTCTGCTCGAGCGCGTTGGAACCGTAGGAAGCCCACGCGTCGTTTTCGGACGCCATGATCCATACGCACCATTTTTCGGTATGCTCCGCATCGGCCGTCCATGAGAACGCGCTTCCGCTGGACGCATTGGCAAATCCGCCCACTTTGTCAAACTTGGTTGAATACAGGATGATCTTTTTGCTGCAGCCCGATTGGGAAAAATTGACCACATCCAAGCCGACATAGTTGTCGACGCTCATTTGAATCCATTGAACAATTTGCTGGTACTGATCGAGTGCCTTTTGATTGTCCTTGTACGGCTCGTTTTCTTGTCGCGGACCGATGATAAGGGCCATGGCGTCTCGACCCGAGCGGCCGCGGTGGTCGAGCCCCCACTCGTACTGTTTTCCCGGCTCGGTCGTCACATATTGGTAGAGCGAACTCGCCTCGTGTGCGTTGAGCTCGGCTGCATAGTCACCATCGGAGGGCGTAAACGTAACAGAATGCCCAACTGGGTCGATATAGTAGTCGTTCTTGGCAACGATCTCGATACGATGGTCCGTCTCGGTCGTACGCCAATGGGGCGAGCACAACGTAAACTTGCTGGGCCTCTGGTTCCCTAGATGTATATCCTCTTCAAAGCTGCCGTTAGCAATGTTCGTATTCTCGTTCTTAAGATTCGAGGTCGAGAACGCATAGTTTGTGAGCGTTGTCATGGTCTCGGACGAATTTTCCCAATACACCTTGGCAAAGTCGCTATAGATGTCGCGTGTGCCCTGCTTTTCCACGTGAACGTCGTTGACCAGATTACCAAACCACTCCCGGTATTGTTCGTTCTCCCCCGTAAGATTTGAATCGTAGCAAGTCAGCGCAAGCATCGTTTTGTCGGACGCTGCGGTATAGTCAGCCTGATAGGCAAACTCATCGTCTTCCTCGGGAAGATCTCGATAATAATGCGTGCTGTTGGTGCCAAAGGAGAACCAACCCTGTCCGTTAGAGCTTACGAGCCACACAGAAAGCGCGATGCGACCGTCGCTCTGTTCAAACGAAAAGTGGGATCCATCAGCACTGTTACCAGCAAATCCGCCGTTTGCAGCAAAGGGATCGCTGTAAACGGTGTACTGCTCAACGGTATTTCCCTGGGGCATCTTGACCTGCGCCTTAAGCCAAGCCCGCAGCTGCATAAGCTGGTCTTGGCCTGCGCTGTTAATCGACAGATTCTCCTGTTGAGGACCCATCGTGAGCATCAGCACGTCGTGGTCGGTTGCGGCGCGATGGTTTAGGCCCCACTCGTACGTGGCGCCGCTCTGGGTGGAAAAGGTGGTGTAGGTTGATCCAGGTTCAAAATAAAGATTGGTGCCCTGTGGCCTAAAATTCCACGCAAGCGCAAAGTGATTGCCGTTAGCTTGTTTGGTGTTCGTTTGGGGCTTGAGGAGCTGCGTGGAAAGCTCGAGCTTCATCGTCTCGCCGATTCTCTCATTCGGAGAGGTCGTCGACCAGCCAGTAGCTTGGTTAAGAAAGTTTGGGTTTGTTATAAGGTTGCCATCGTCACCGTACGCGCGCGAGGGCAACCCCCCCCCGGCCATAACGAACACGCATAAGGCCGCTGCCAACATCATAAAGGTGCGGCGCATCGACGCAATATGACCGAAAGGACCCTGCACGGGCGCATCCCCCCCCAGCCGCAGCCCGAGCTTTCGCGCAAGCTGCACAAGTAGTTCGTTTAAGCTTTTTGATTCTACAACCAGCCCAGGGCAAAAGCAAAATCATGCGTGACCGATTTGCAGTCATTTTTCGCATCATTTTTCGCATTGTGCTGGTAGTGCGGCGAAAGTAGCTAAAAAGCCCCGTCCTAAATTAGCTAGTTAAGGAGTTGGGCCATGGCGTTGACGAATTTTTGGACTTGGAGGGTGGGCTCGAGCGGGTAGTGCAGAAAGACCGGTACCTCGCGACCGCACAGGAACGGCACGCCCACAAAGGCCGGGTGCACGCCCGACCATGCGCCGCAGGTGAGCACCGCGTCGCCCTTTTCCTCCGCCTCGTTAAAGAGCGCAAAGTCGAAGCTATCCACGTCAATCACGTCCACGCCGCCGTCGGCCAACAGGTCGATGCGCAGGCTGTCCATGGCGTCGTTGCCGTGGCGGAGCACGCGCAGGCGCATGCCCTCCAAGTCGGCGACCGTAATGCGTGTCTTGCGCGCCAGCGGGCTCGTGCGCGGCACGTCGATATAAAACGGCACGTTGACGATGCGGAGCTTTTGGCAGGCATCACCCCAGCGCGGCGTCGAAAAACTCGACTGCACTACATCCACCTCGCGACCAAGGCTGCGCATGACGGATTCGCGCTCGTCGTAGAGGTCGCTTACCGGCACAATCTCAAATCGCAGCGACGGCTCCAGATCGTGGATGCCCGTCCACATCGAAAGCGTTTGGCGCCCCGGACACATCATCGACACGCCCAGGCGCACGGCACCGCCGTCGCCCGCCGCACGTCGGGCACGGCGCAGTGCGTCCTCGGACTGCCGCATGATCGAGCGCGCGTCGTCCACCAGTAGTGCGCCGGCCGGCGTCACCTTAACGCCTGAGTGCGAGCGTTCGAACAGCGTGATGCCGAACTCGGCCTCGAAGCCCGACACCTGCTTGACGAGCGCCGGAGTCGACACACGCAATTTTGCCGCCGCACGCGAGAAGCTTCCCAGCTCCGCGGCAGCCGATATGGCCTCGAGTCGTCGATCGTACACGTCAATCTCCCGTTTTCGCGCCTGTGACCGCATGGTGCCACAGGGGGTTGTTTTCGCAGGTCACGCGCTCAATTGAGAATAAACTGCATCGCACAGTGTAAACCTACGGTTAACGCAATTCTAACAAATATGCAATTCACCTGCGCAAATGCAAAGCATACGATAACCAGCGAAAACCACGTGGGTCGATTAATGGGAGCGGCCCACCGGGAGGCACAAGAAGGGAAGTTCCTATGAGCAATTGGCTTAAGCTCGAGGGCGATGTCTGCGCCGTGACTGGCGCGCTCGGCGGTATGGGCGCCGAGATCTGCCGCGAGTTCGCCCGCAATGGCGCCAACGTCGTCATGCTCGACCTGGACGAGGAGAAGGTCAAGGCCGCTGCCGCCGACCTCGCTGCCGAATTTGGCATCCACGCCGAGGGCTACAAGATGAACGCCACCGACGAGGCCGAGGTTCAGGCTGCCGTCGACGCAACCATCGCCAACTTCGGCCGCGTCGACGTCCTCGTCAACACCGCCGGTATCCTGCGCTTCGCCGCCATGGAGGACCTGCCGCTGAGCGACTGGGAGCAGGTGCTCAACGTCAACCTCACCGGTTACTTCATCACCTCGCAGCGCTTTGGTCGCGAGATGATCAAGGCCGGCCAGGGTCGCCTGGTGCACATCTCGACCGTCGCCAGCCACTCCCCCGAGACGTTCTCGGGCGTGTACAGCTCCACCAAGGCCGGCGTCAACATGATGTCCAAGATGCTCGCCGCCGAGTGGGGCCCCTACGGCGTCCGCTCCAACTGCGTCGAACCCTGCTTCGTTAAGACCCCGATGTCGGCCAACTTCTACGCCGACCCCGAGGTCGAAAAGAGCCGCAGCCGTCTGATCGCCACGCGCCGCATCGGCGAGGTCAGCGATATCGCCAACGCCGTCATGTTCCTGGCGTCCAAGCGCTCGGACTTTACCACCGGCGACGCCATCAAGGTCGACGGCGGCTTCTCCAACATGATGGGCGACCTCACCGCCAAGCCCGGCGGCCGTCGCGCCTATGCCGACAACTACCTTAAGAACAAGGGTGTCGAGCTCTGGTCCGATGAGTCCGGCGTCGCCAAGCCGACTGACCAGTAAACCAACCTGACAGGGAGGTCCCGCGGACACGCCCGCTCCTCCCCCGTATCGATTAGAAAGAGTCCAATGGCTTCCACCAACTCCAACAAGGGTCGCGCCGTCGTGCTTTCCGCCGCGTGCGTCACCATGTTCTTCATCAGCTCCATCGCGCTGTATTCCGTCGTGAGCAAGAACCTGCTCGCCGTCTACCCCGAGTGGTCGAGCGCCCTTACCTGGGCGTTCCCGGTCTTTCAGACCATCATGGCCGTGACGGGCATCTTCGCCGGCCGCATCTCCGATAAGATCGGCCCGCGCAACGTCGTGATCGCCGCCGCCGCGTGCTACGGCGTGGGCTGGTTCATGTCCGGCACCGTCACCGAGCCGTGGCAGTTCTACCTGTGGTTCTCGCTCGTCGCCGCCATCGGCAACGGCCTGGGCTACAACCCGGCGCTCACCACCGGCCAAAAGTGGTTCATCGACAAGAAGGGCCTTGCCTCCGGCATCACCCTGGCCGCTTCGACCGCCGGCCCCGCCGTGCTGTCCCCGGTGCTCGCCTCGCTGCTCATCCCGAGCCTGGGCATCTTTGGCGCCCTCAAGGCACTCGGCGTCATCTTCTTTGTGACGATCGCCGCCTCCGCCCTGTTCCTGAAGGCCCCCGAGGCCGGTTGGCTGCCCGAGTGCTTCGAGGCCCCCAAGGGTGGCGCACATGCCGGCACCTTCGGTGACCTCACCCCGGGCGAGATGGTCAAGACCCCGCGCTTCTGGGTCCTCATCATCACCTTCGCCTTCGCCGCCACCGCGGGTACCCTGCTCGTGGGCAAGGTTGCCTCCATCGCCGCCGTCCAGCTCTTCGCCGACCCCACGAGCGCCGCGGCCGTCGCCCTCGGCGGTGTGGTGGTCTCCGTCAACACCTGCGCCAACCTGGTCGGCCGCCTGTCCTTTGGCCAGATCATCGACAAGCTCGGCGCCTATAAGTCGCTGCTCATCAGCCTTGTCGTCACCATCGTCGCGCTCGTCATCATGTCGATGAGCTTTACGCAGAGCATGTTCTTTGTGGCACTCGCCCTGCTCGGCTTTAGCTTTGGCGCCCTGCTCGTCATCTACCCGCCGCTCACCGGTGGCGCCTTTGGCACCAGCAACATCGGCGTCAACTACGGCATCATGTTCCTGGGCTATGCCGCTTCCACCTGGATCAGCCAGCCCATCACCGCCGTGCTGTATCACGCCGAGGCCGGCAGCGCCGCCTACCAGCAGTCTTTCTACGGCGCCATTGTGATCGCCGCCATCGCCGTCGTGCTCACCGTCTACATGATGGTCTCCGACAGCAAGAAGAAGTCCGCTTAGTTTTACCGATGCGACAAAGGGACAGCCCCTCTGTCGCATTCCACCGGTCACCAGTATTAAGGAGTCGAAATGTCTGAGCTCAACCCCGTCCGCATTGCCGTTATCGGCGCCGGCGCCATGGGCCGCAACCACATCCGCTTTGTCACCGAGGAGCCCGAGGCCGAGCTCGTCGCCATCGCCGACGCCTTTGAGGGCGCCCGCGCCACGGCCGAGGCCGCCGGCGTGCCGTTCTTTACCGATCCCGCCCAGATGATGGACGAGGTCAAGCCCGAGGCCGTCATCATCGCCACCCCCAACGACCTGCACCTGGGCGTTGCCCGCGAGGCCGTGAAGCGCAACATCGTGCCGCTGGTCGAAAAGCCGATCTCCAACGACCTCGAGGATGCCCAGGCCTTTGCCGCCGAGGCCGAGACCGCCGGCGTGCCCGTACTCGTGGGTCAGCACCGTCGCCACAATCCCTTCGTCAACAAGGCCAAGGAGATCATCGAGTCCGGCGAGCTGGGCAAGCTCACCGTGTCGAGCTTCCACTACATGATCTATAAGAATGACGAGTACTTCGATGTCGAGTGGCGCCGCAAGAAGGGTGCCGGCCCGATCCTGGTCAACCTGGTGCACGACGTCGACCTGCTCCGCTACCTGCTGGGCGAGCCCGTTGCCGTCCAGGGCATGCAGTCCAGCGCCGCCCGCGGTTTTGAGACCGAGGACTCCGCCGTGGTCAACGTCCGTTTTGCCGATGGCGCGCTCGCAAGCATGACCATCTCTGACGCCACCGCCAGCCCCTGGAACTGGGAGGCCACCGCTCGCGAGGATCCGCAGTACCGCCCCTTCGACGCCGACGCCTATTTTATCGGTGGCACCAAGGGCGCCCTTTCGCTGCCCCGCCTGCACCAGTTCTCCTACGACGGTGCCTCCAACTGGCACAAGCCGCTGCAGATGGAGATCCCGGCTGTGGACCCGGCGCTGCCGCACAAGATGCAGCTCAGGCACTTTGTGAAGGTCGTCCGCCGCGAGGTCGAGCCCGTCGTGACCCCCGCCGACAACGTTAAGACGCTCACGCTGCTTAACGCCATCAAGGAGGCCGCCGAGACCGGCCAGCTCGTCGAGCTGTAATGCCTTAAGAGCGGCCGCGGCAGAAGCCCCATGCCGAGCCCCTCGGTCCGCCACCAATAAGCCCCTCTTCTTTGCCCCGCGAGCAGCCTCATGCCCGCGGGGCTTTTTGCTACTTCGCTGACGATTTTTCTGAGACGGGGGCTATTTTGCACCTCGGCTTGATTCGTTCGCCACGAAACGCACCTATCTACTACGTTTAACCGATCGCCCTCAACCATGCCAAATTTCGCGAAATAAAAACTGCAGGTAGACGGCTTGCCGATTTTCGGAAAACCCAGGCATGGTCGACCTATACGGTTCAAACGTAGTAGATGGGCCGTTTTCATGGCGCAGCCCCAAAACAGTCTTTTGGGACGGGTGGTATCCTTGGTAGCCCTGTGCTGCAAACGCACCTCAAACGCAAGGAGTCCCATGGATCTTATCGCCCAGCTCGCCCGCGAGCTCAACCTTAAGGCTGACAACATCGAGGCAGCCGTCAAGCTCATCGACGAGGGCAACACCATCCCCTTTATCTCGCGCTACCGCAAGGAAGCCACGGGCGGCATGGACGACGTCGCCCTGCGCGCCCTCGACGAGCGCCTGTCCTACCTGCGCAATCTTGAGCAGCGCAAAGAGGACGTCATTCTGCTCATCGACGCCCAGGGCAAGCTCACGCCCGAACTCGAACAGCAAATTCGCGAGGCCACGCAGCTCCAGCGTGTCGAGGACCTCTACAAGCCCTACCGCAAAAAGCGCATGACCCGCGCGCAAAAGGCCCGCGAGGCCGGCCTGGAGCCGCTCGCCAACATGATCATCATGCAGGCCTCGGCCAAGGGCAGCGCACTCGACGCCGCCGCGGCATACGTCAACGAGGAGGCCGGCTTCGACACGCCCGAGAAGGCGCTCGCCGGCGCCGCCGACATCGTGGCCGAGACGGTGGCCGAAGACCCTGAGAACGTCGCCGACCTGCGTGCCTTTACGCAAAACACCGCCGACATCGTCGTCGAGGCCACCGACCCCGCCGAGAAGACCCCCTACGAGCCCTACTACAACTTTGACGAGCCGCTGCGCCGTATACCCAACCACCGCGTGCTGGCTATCGACCGCGGTGAGCGCGAGGGCAAACTCCGCGTGCACGTGAACGTCGACGGCGCCGCCGCCACGGCGCGCCTCGGCAGCCGTTGGCCCCGACGCCAGGGCGTCTTCGCTCCTGTCTTTGACGCCGCTATCGCCGACGGCTACAAGCGCCTCATGGCCCCCTCGCTGGAGCGCGAGGCCCGCGCCAAACTCACCGTTCGCGCCCAGACCGAGGCCATCAACGTCTTTGCCAAGAATCTCGAAGGCTTGCTCTCGGCACGCCCCGTGCGCGGCGCCCGCGTGCTCGCGCTCGACCCGGGCTACCGCACGGGCTGCAAGGTCGCCGTCATGGACGAGACCGGCAAGCTGCTCGACCACGGCGTGGTCTACCCCACCAAGCCGCGCCACGACGTCGCCGGCACCAAGCGCGAGCTCGCCCGCCTCGTCAAGAAGGACGGCGTCAACACCATCGTCATCGGCAACGGCACCGCCAGCCGCGAGACCGAGGAAGTCGTCTCGGAGTTCATTGCCGAGCAGGCACCCGGACTGCGATACACCATCGTCAACGAGGCCGGCGCGTCGGTGTACTCCGCCTCCGAGCTCGCCAGCCAGGAATATCCCGACCTGGACGTCACCGTGCGCGGCGCCATGAGCCTGGGCCGCCGCCTGCAGGACCCGTTGGCAGAGCTCGTCAAGATTCCGCCCCAGTCCATCGGCGTGGGCCAGTACCAGCACGACCTTGACCAGGCTGAGCTCTCGCGCACCCTGGGCCACGTGGTGGAGGACGTCGTCAACCGCGTGGGTGTCGACGTCAACACTGCGAGTGCGAGCCTGCTGGGATACGTATCGGGCATCACGCCGAGCGTGGCCAAGAACATCGTGGCCTACCGCGAGGAAAACGGTGCCTTCACCGATCGCCGCCAGCTCAAGAAGGTCCCCAAGCTGGGACGCAAGGCATATCTCAACGCTGCAGGCTTTTTGCGAATTAGCGGCGGTAAGAACCCGCTCGACGCAACGAGCGTCCACCCCGAAAGCTACGAGGTGGCCACGTCCGTCTTGGAACGCGCCGGCGTTAAAGCAAGCGAGCTCAGCCGCGGCGGCGTGCCCGACATCGAGCGCCGCCTGGGCAGCATCTCGGCGCTGGCAAGCGACCTGGACTGCGGCACCCTCACGCTCATCGACATTGTCAACGAGCTCAAGAAGCCCGGTCGCGACCCGCGCGACGACGCGCCCGAGGTGGTCTTTAGCCGCTCGGCACTTTCCATCGACGACCTAGAGCCCGGCATGGAGCTCAAGGGCACGGTGCGCAACGTTGTGGACTTTGGCGCCTTCGTCGACGTGGGCGTGCACCAGGACGGCCTCGTGCACATCTCCAAGCTGGCCAACCGCTTCGTCAAGCACCCGAGCGACGTGGTGCGCGTCGGCGACACGGTAAAGGTGTGGGTGGAAAAGGTCGATCGCGACCGCAAGAAGATCTCGCTCACCATGGTGCAGGGGAAGTAGACCACCTAAAGCAAGGGTACCCCCTACAGCGGCGTGCAAAATCGCGAGTATTCTGCAATTTCTGCCGCTCCGAACGCCCCTCAGAGGCAATATAGTCAAAAACAGCCCCCGTTTTAGCATCATCAGAGCCAAAACGGGGGCTGTTCCGTGCTTCAACCAGTTGGTAAAAACCTTTACCTTGCTGAATATTCTCAATTTTGCACGGCGCAGGCGGGGGTACCTTTGTCCACGGCAGGATATGGAAGCCAATCACCAACCTACTTGTAAGCTCGTGTCGGCAGCCCCGGCCTTTCCTTTGCCTAGCGCGACCCTCGCGAAGCGCGTGAGCGATAGGGAAAGGAAAGGCCGGGGCGAACAACCCGCGGCGCAGCCAGTGTTCGCGTTACGGCAGGATATGGAAACCGAGCGAGGCGATATCCTTGGCAAAGCCGCGCACGGTGTCGAGCGAGACCTCGTACGGATCACGGCCGATGTTCTTGCGCTTGGCCAGGATGCTGTTGGGCACCGTGATGATCTGGCAACCGCAGGCTTCGGCCTGGTAGATGTTGATGAGCTCACGCGTGGACGCCCACAGGACCTCGCAGTTGGGCTTGGCGGCGGCCTTCTTGACCGACTCCGTCATAAACGGAATGGGGTCGACGCCGGTATCGGCGATACGGCCGGCAAAGAGCGAGATGATGGACGGCGTCTCGGCGTCAACGGCCTCGACCATCTCGTCGACCTGCTCGGGCGTAAAGATGGTGGTGACGTTAACCTTGATGCCGTCGGCCGAAAGCTTGCGGACCAGCTCGGCGGTGGACTCGCCCTTGGTGGTCACGCACGGAATCTTGACGTAGACGTTCTCGGCCCAGGTGGCGATCTCGCGAGCCTCGACCTCCATGGTCTCGACGTCGTCGGCAAAGACCTCAAACGACACAGACACATCGGTGATGTGGGCCAGGACCTCCTTGGCAAACGCGCGGTAATCCGTCACGCCGCCCTTCTTCATAAGGGACGGGTTGGTCGTGAAACCCTGAACGTTGCCGTTCTCGTACATGTCGAGCATGCCCTCGAGGTTTGCACCGTCAGCGAACACCTTGATTGCCATCTGCCTGATTCCTTTCGTTTGCACGCGGGCGTTGAACTGCTAAACACTTTACCTATGTTTATCAAGGCGTGAGCTGCGGGTTTTTATCTTCTCGGCGAACGGTATAAACGCTTTAGCGTTTTTGAGCACACCCTCCAGCGGCAAAACGATTTTGCAGGGCGGGCCGATTTGAACCGCCCGCCGCGGGTGAACGGTAATTGGCGGTTCCCGCTAGATCAACCCAAAGTGACGCATCGCTGTGACGGTACCGTCGTGTGCGACATCGTCGGTCACGTAGTCGGCGAGTGCCTTGACCTCGGGCATGGCGTTGCCCATGGCCACGGCCGTCTCGACCGCAGCGAGCATGCCCAGGTCGTTACCCGAATCGCCAAAGCCAAAGGTGCGCGCATTTCCCTCGCGGCCCAGATACGCCAGTGCTCGCGCCACGCCCACGCCCTTGTCAATGCCCTTGGGGCTCAGCTCGCGATTTTGACCACCGGTGTTGCACAGCTCAAACTCGCGATCGATAAAGCCGTCATCGCCGGCTACGCGAGCCAAACTGGGCACACTGAGGCATACCTTGCCCACGCGCAGACTGCCGTCGACGCGCATCTCCTCGGCGCTGTGCACCACAGAAGTGCCGATCAGAGACGACTGCTCAACGCCCACAGGCTCCAGCGCAAAGGTCGCAGCATTGGACTCGAAAAAAACCTCGATGCCGGCATCCACAACGCGACGCGCGAGCTCCGCGATAACGTCTTCGTCAAAGCAGTCCTCGTGTACCACACGGCCCTCGACCTCGAGCGTGGCACCCGCCATGGCAACGATGCCCGCGGGGTCAAGCGCACGCAGGCTATCGGCGATAAGCCACAGGGGGCGGCCCGTGCAGATAAATGCCTTGTGCCCCGCATCACGCAGTGCATGAAACGCCTCAACCACCGTCTGCGAGGGGCGAACCGCCGAAAAGTCCTTATCGGTCATATCGTCGGGATCGAACGACGTCAGCGTGCCGTCCACGTCAAAAAAGAGCACAGCGGGTTCGGGACACGCATCAATCATATGGGTTCCTTTCGAGGATAAGGGCAAACGAAGCATCCATCATATAATGGAGCGACGCAACCAGAGAGGTCACCCATGGAATTTTACGCAAGCTGCCCCGAGGGCTTTGAGTCCGCACTCGCCGATGAGCTTAAACGCCTCGGGCTTTCGCATGTTCGCCGGCTGAAGGGCCGCGCCACGTTTGAGGGCGAGCTCGAAGAAGGCTACCGCGCCTGTCTGTGGTCGCGCCTGGCGAGCCGCGTGTTCGTGGTACTCGGGCGCTTTGAGGCGCAGGATGCCGATGAACTGTACGATAGCGTTTACGACATCGCCTGGGAGAGCATCGTCCGCCCCGGCGCCACCATCGCCATTACCGCCCGCGGCGTGACCGAGCAGCTGCGCAACACGCGCTTCTCGGCCCTGCGCGCCAAGGACGCATTGTGCGACCGCCTGGCCGAGACCACGGGCCGTCGCGCCGACGTCGATGCCGCCGACCCCGATGTTCACCTACTGCTTTCGTTGCGCCAGCGCCGCGCGAGCATAAGCCTAGACCTTTCGGGCGACCCGCTGTTCAAGCGCCTGCCGCCCGCGGCGACCTGTGCCGGCGAGGGCGCGCACGTGCTGCGCCCCGACTACGCCGCTCTGGTGCTGGCGCAGGTCGGCTGGACCGCACTGTGCGAGCGCGAGCTGACGGCCGATGATTACGAGAATGAAGCCCTGCCCACGCTGATCGATGCCTCGTGCGCCGGCGGCGGTCTGCTGCTGGAGGCCGTGAATATCCTGACCGACCGCGCCCCGGGTGCCGCGCGCAAGCACTGGGGTTTTGAGGGCTGGCAGCTGCATGATGCCGACCTATGGGAACAACTGCTTGCCGAGGCGCGCGAGCGCGAGGCGACGGCGCGCGAGCGCCAGGCGCGCATCGTGGCCGTAGACATCGACCCCGCCGCCCGCAAGACTGCCGAGCGTATGATCAAGTGCGCCGGCTACAAGCGTTTCGTCGACTTCTGCGCTGCCAAACCAGCCACCGTGCTGGACCATGCAGGCGCTGTCGCCGGCGCCGCCGTAGTCGCAGACACCACCGAGACCCCGCTTTCGCTCATGCACGACGCCATGACGCTGGTCGGCGAGCTGCGCCGCGCGCCCGAACTCGCTTCGGCACCGGTCGCCACGCTCGCCCGCGATGGCCTTATGGCCCGCGCGCTCCATGCCGAGCCTGCGCGCTCCATCGCCGTCATGCCCAATAACGAGGAGGCGGCTATTGAGGTCTGGCCCTCGCTCGACCACGCCGCCGCGGCATTCGAAGCTGCGACCAGCGCAGATGCCGAACAGCAGACCGCAGACGCTCAAGACGAAGCCGCCGACACTCCCATGCCCGAGCCCGCCGCCACGCTCGACCTGGGCGACGGCAAGCCGCTGCCCGTGCTCATCCCGGAGTCCGAGCAGTTCGCCAACCGCCTGCGCAAGAATGCCCGCCTGCGTCGCAAGTGGGCCAAGCGCGAGGGCGTTACCTGCTACCGCGTCTACGATGCCGACCTGCCCGATTACTCCGCCGCCATCGACCTGTACGAGGGCTGCCCGCAGACGCCGGGCCGCTGGCTCGTCATCGCCGAATACGCCGCGCCCAAGACCATCGACCCCGCACTGGCCCAGGCCCGCATGCTCGACATCTTGGCCATCGCACCACGCATCCTAGATGTTCCGGCCGAGCATGTGCACGCCAAGGCCCGCATGCGTTCGCGCGGCGGCTCGCAGTACGGCAAGCAGGGCGCCGGTAAGGGCGCATCAGGCGAGCGCGCCAACATCGCTCGCCGCCGCCTGCCGCTCATCGAAGAGGGTGGACTCACCTTTGCCGTCAACTTTGACGATTATCTGGATGTGGGTATCTTCCTGGATCACCGCGTCACCCGCAACCTGGTGCGCGAGCACGCCAAGCAGGCGCGCCGCTTCCTCAATCTGTTTGCCTATACCGGCACTGCCACCTGCTACGCGGCAGACGGCGGCGTCGAGGAGACCGTGACGGTCGACCTTTCCAATACCTACCTGGACTGGGCCGAGCGCAATATGCGTCAGAACGGCTTTGTGGGGCCGCAGCATCATTTTGTGCGCGATGACGTGCTCGCCTGGATTCGTGACCAGCGCCAGACGCGCAACCGCTGGGACCTGATCTTTGTCGACCCGCCCACGTTCTCGAACTCGTCCAAGATGGGCCGTCGCACCTGGGATGTTCAGCGCGACCATGTTGAGCTTTTGGCCGGCGTATCGCGCCTGCTCGCACAGGGCGGACATGCCATCTTTAGCTGCAACCTGCGCGGCTTCCGTCCCGAGACGCGCAAGCTCGCGCGTGCGGGCGTGGTGCTGGAGGACATTACGGCACAGACCATCCCCGAGGATTTCGCGCGCAACCAGAAGGTGCACCATTGCTATATCGTGCGTCGCCTGCCCATCGAGGACGCCATGGCCGAGGTCGGCTTTAGCGCCGAGGAAATTGCCGAGCGCGTCGAGGAACTGCGCAACCCCGAGGCCCGAAAGCCTCGCGCGGCAGCACCCGCGCACACGCAGGCCGGCAACCGAGGGCCGCGCGGCGACGGCAAACCCTCCCCCGCCGGCAAGCCCAAAAAGAAGAAGTTCTACGCCAGCAAGCCCAAGGGCAAATAACAAAGTTGCGGTGGAATAGTTCCTAAAAATGCCTGGTAAAGGCCCAAACAGGAACTATTTCACCGCAACTCATATTGGGATGGTGGTTGGCGATCTAGCCTTGGGTGACCAATCGGTAGCCGATACCCACGTGCGTTTGGATATAGCGCGGATGCGCGGGGTCGGATTCGATCTTCTTGCGCAGCGTGCCCATAAAGACGCGCAGGCTCGCCAGGTCACTCTTAGTTGCCGTGCCCCAAATCTCGTGCAGGATAGACTGGTGCGTCAGCACCTTGTCGGCGTTATGCGCCAGCAGGCATAGCAGTTTGTACTCGATCGGCGTCAGATGCAGCTCCTCGCCATCCATCGTGGCGATGCCGGCATCAAAATCGATATGCAGCTCACCGGTATCGAACGAGCCCTCGGAGGCAACGCCGCCCGTTTGCGCATACGAAAGGCGCCTGAGTGTCGTACGGATGCGCGCGAGCAGCTCTTCGACCGAAAACGGCTTGGTCAGGTAGTCGTCGGCTCCGGCATCGAGCGCGCGGATCTTGTCCGCGTCCTCGCTGCGCGCCGAAACCACGATGATCGGCATGCCCGACCATGCGCGCACCGACTCCACCACCTTGACGCCGTCCATATCGGGCAGGCCCAGATCGAGCAGCACAATGCTCGGCGCCTGCGACGAGGCAGCGGCAATAGCGGCATGGGCGGTCTCCACGGCCATATGGCGCAAGCCGTGCGCCTCGAGCGCGGCAACGATAAGATTGCGAACGGCGGGGTCGTCCTCAACGACCAAGATGAGCGGTTTTACGGCAGAGTTCGGCACAGCGTTACTCCTTATCAAACGAAACGTCGGCGACGGGAAGCTCAATCGTAAAGACCGAGCCGTGCGGGTCCGCCGCGGCAACCTCTATGCTACCGCCATGCGCCAACGCAATGGAGCGGCAGAGCGAAAGTCCCAGGCCCACGCTACGGTGGCTGTCGGCCAAACCGTGGTTGGCGGTGTAGAACGACTCAAAGATCCGCTCGCGGTCCTCGGGTGCGATGCCCGGGCCGTCATCGGCCACCGAGCACGCCACGCGTCCATCGTCGACGCCAATCGAAATCACGATATGCGAGCCTGCGGGCGTATAGGTGATGGCATTGTTCACCAGATTGACCACCAGCTGCACCATCAGGCGCGCATCGACGTTAACGAGCGCCGGCTCGTCGCACGGCACCACCTTAAGGTCGTGCTCGCGCACGGCCGGACTTACGTGGCGCAGCGCCTCCTCGACGATATCGTCCATGAGCTCGAGCGTGGTCGACAGATGCATGCCGCCGCCCTCGAGCTTGGTGATGGCGAGCAGGTTCTCGACAGTGGCGTTGAGCCACAGCGCATCCGAGCGAATGGATAGAAGCAGGCCGCGGCGCGTCTGGGCATCGAGCACCGCGGTGCCGGTCGAGCCCTGGTCGAGCAGCACGTCGGCATTGCCCGAAATACTGGTGAGCGGCGTGCGCAAATCGTGCGAGATGGAGCGCAGCAGGTTGGCGCGCAGCTGCTCGTTTTTGGCGAGCACCGCCGCCTCCTCGCGGGCCTCCATGGCGCGGGCGCGATCGAGTGCCAGCTCGCCTTCGCTCACGATGGCATCGGCAAGTGTCCGTTCCTCGTGTGTTAGCACATCGGGCTCGGCAACGATAGCCAGCACGCCCACCACCGAGGCGGGGTCGCCCGAGCGCACGAAGCCGTCGCCCGTGCGAACCGTCAGGTAGATGCCATAGAACGCCGATCCGCCAAACGTGGCGTCAAGCGGCGTTCCCACATAGGCGGACGCCGAGAGCCGCGGCGGCATCTGCGGCGCCAGCTCGTGCACCGGGGCGGCATCGCCCACGGCCGTGTACGTCGCACGCGGCAGCAGGTCATCGCCCTCGGCGTCGGCGCTGTACCACACAACCGGACAGCCCGAAAGACGCGCCAGCTGCGTGGCCATGGCGTGAACGATCTGATGCTGATCGGCGCACCGCTGCAGCATGCGGTTGGTCTCGAGCACCATATGCGTGCGGCGGTCGCTGGCGGCAGCCTGTGCCAAGGCGCGGCGCAGGGCCAACGCAATCGAGCTCGACACAAGCGAAACCACGAACATGATGAAGAACATGCCGGGATAGCCGCGGTCGATAAGCGACAGCGAGTAGCGCGGGTCGACAAACAAAAAGTTGTAGAGCGCCACGGCGGCAGCCGAGCTCAGCAAGCAATACAGGCGACTCCAGGTAAAGAATGCGCACAGCTGAACGGCGAACACATAGACGATCATGATGCTCGGCGCGAGACCCGGATGGTCGAGCAGCGCGCCCACAATCGTCGCCGCGACCAGCAGCCCCACCGATACGCAGGCGTCATACAGAGGAGTGCGGCGCGTCAGCGTTGTGCGCCGCCACCAAAAGCTATCGGCAATATCGCCGTCCGTACGGACGTCCATCAGCGTCCCGCCCCTCTCTCAAAAACAAAAACCACCACAAAGGGGACAGGCACCTTTGTGGTGGTTTCCCCTTGTGGTGGTTCCAAGTGTAAAGCCTTTGCAGCCTGCGATCGTTAGACAAACAGCACGTGCGCGAGCAGTGCGCACACGCACGCCGCGACAAGCAGCGTCACCACAATCGAGATCACGCGATCGGCCATGTCCATGTTGGCCCGATTCGTAAAGAACCGATCTTCGGCGGCGTCGACGCGCGCCTCACGCACCAGCTCGGCAGCAAGATCGCAACCGTCAAGCACCTTTGCATCCATGGTTTCCTCCCAGGACTCAATCCCCGTCAATACAAACCCGCCCGTTCGCAGACAAACCTCGAGCGTCGACTACGGCCGCTCGTTGGGAGCCAGGCGCTGCATCTTGTTCACGGCCTTGAACTTGGTGAACAGCGGCACGTACTCAAAGCTCACGTTGGAGTTCTCCAGGCCGTACCAACGCGCGGGCGTGCCGGCGGCGCGGCGGATGATGTACTTGAGCGTGATGGCCGTACGCTCGCTGGGCTCCACATCGCTTTCGGGCGCCAGAAGCTTACGGATCAGGACGAACTTGAACGTGCCGATGTTACCCGGATCCTTGTAGACCGAGTAGTCATGCGTCTGCGGCGGCAGCTCGCCGGTGGCAGCCAGGTCCTGAACAACCTGACGCAGGTAGGCATTGACGCGCTGGTTGATCTTGTAGCCCAGGTAAAGATGCACGCGGAACACGTAGTCGGTGCCGAACGTCTCGACCGAATAGGCAAAGGTGTGCGGTTCGTCCATAGTCTCGACATTCACAAACCACCAGGCGCGGGCGCGCTTGGGATGCTTGTCCAAGATCGAGTAGACGATATCGCGGTCGATGTAGTCGGTATGGGTGTCCTTGGTCAGGTACACGACGTTGTCGCTCATGCGCTCGTAACGGTCGTCGTCACGCAGGCGCTTGAGCTGCGGCAGGTAGCTGCGCAGCGGCAGCAGCGTAAACTGGCGCTGCTCGACCGCCGTGCCGTTGTACCAGCACACCATAATGCCCATGATGAGTGCAGCCATAAGGATGGTGAAGTAGCCGCCGTGGAAGAACTTGGTGAGCGAGCTCACGAAGAAAAAGCCCTCGAGCAAAAGGAAGAAGGCCGCGAAGATCCACGGAGCAACCTTGAGCTTGCGCTCCTCGTGCAGGTAGAAGAAGAGCAGCAGCGTGGTGCACATCATAGTCAGCGTAATGGCAAGGCCGTAGGCGGCTTCCATATGCGCCGAGTTCTGGAACAGCAGCACCACGATGACGCAGCCGACAAGCATGACGTTGTTGACCATGGGGATGTAGAGCTGGCCTTTGGTCTCGGCAGGATAGAAGACCTGCATGTGTGGCATGAGGTCCAGGCGGCTGGCCTCGGACACCAGCGAAAACGCGCCGGTGATGAGCGCCTGCGAGGCAATGATGGCCGCGACGGTGGAAAGGCCGACGGCAAAGGGGCGCAGGCCCGGAGTGAGCATCTGGTAGAACGGGTTGAGGTCGGCAATGCCCATGAGCTCGGGGTTGGCAGCGTTGTTCATAAGCCAAGCGCCCTGGCCCATATAGGAAAGCAGCAGGCAGCACTTAACGAACGGCCAGGTGGCGTAGATGTTGCCGCGGCCGACGTGGCCCATGTCGGAGTAGAGCGCCTCGGCACCGGTGGTGGCAAGGAAGCAGCTGCCCAGAATCATGATGCCCGCGTGGTTGTTGGGGCTCAGCAAAAAGGCGATGCCACGCACCGGGTTGAGGCACAGCAGCACGGCGGGGTGCTGGAAGACAAAGAATAGACCCGTGCCGCCCAGGAACAGGAACCACAGCGTCATGATAGGGCCAAAGGCGTGACCGATCTTGGCCGTACCGATGCGCTGTACCAAGAAGAGCACGATGATGATGGCGAGCGTAATGGCGACGACGCGGCCCTGGTCATCGCCCAGCACGGCATGGACCGCCGGGATGGTGCGCAGGCCCTCGATGGCCGTGGTAACGGTAACGGCCGGCGTCAGGATGCCGTCGGCGAGCAGCGCGGCGCCGCCCAGCATGGCGGGGATGATAAGCCACTTGCCGCAGCGCTTGACCAGGCTGTACAGGGCAAAGATGCCGCCCTCACCATGGTTATCGGCGCGCAGCGAGATCAGCACGTACTTGACGGTCGTCAGCAGCGTGACCGTCCACACGACAAGGGAGAGCGCGCCAAGCACGAACTCCTCCGTCACGCTTCCGATGCCGCCGTTGCCGGCAACGAGCGCCTTGGTTACATACATAGGGCTGGTGCCGATATCGCCGTACACCACGCCCAGCGTGACGAGCATCGCCGAGATGCTCACAGGAATCGCAGCGTGCGAGGCTGCCTCCTTGGCCTTTTGTTCCATAAGCCGGTTTCCTCCCAACTTTAATGTTCGAAGGAATTATAGGTAATCGGCCCATGTTTGAATGGCACTGTTTTCCCAGCTAAATAAACATTTATACGGCCTTTAGGCCACCGCGGCGATATGAAATGTGACAAAGGGACTGCCACTTTGTCACATTCGTCATTTTCCGAGCCAGTTTTTGAACCACCACTCCATGGAGCGGCTCATCTCGGCCATAAAGGGGCTCGTGTGCTTGCGGGTGTAGATATCCACGACGCGCTCCCCCGCCTCGCGGGCGTGCGGGCGAAACATCGCATCCATCTCGGCCACCTGCGCATCCATGGTCGCGTCGTCCGCACGGCGGTAGCGCTCCTCGTGCACCAGGTTCACCACGGGATGCGCAATCGCCGGACGCTCCTTGCGGGGCGTGCCGATGATGAGCATCGACAGCGGCATGGTATACGGAGGCAGATCCAGCAGCTCGGCCACTTCCTCGGCATTCTCGACGACATCGCCGATATAGCAGCTCCCCAGCCCCAGGGCCTCGGCGGCAACCACGGCGTTTTGGGCGGCGATCACGGCATCCTGCGCCGCAATGGCAAAGTCGCCCAGACCCGGTGCACGACGGGGCGACTTGCCCGTGCGCTCTACAAACTCGGGCTCAAAGCAGCCCACGTGCTCAAACAAATCGATCCACTTGGCATAATCGACCACAAATATAAGTGCCCAGGGCGCCTTGGCGATCATAGGCTGGTGGTCGCACAGGTCGGCCAGGCGGTCGAGCGTTGCCTGCTCGCGGATGCTCACGATGGAATACATCATCATGGCGCCCGCCGACGGCGCACGACTCGCCGCATGCAGAATCGCCGTCCGCTGCTCGTCGGTCACCGCCACGGGACGGTCATTGTCATCGCGCGCAAAAGCGCGCGTGGACGAACGGCGCTCCAAGATGTCCAGCACCGTGTTGCCCGTAGTCTCGACCGGATAGCCGCACGTATCCACGCCCGCAGCTCCGCCGCCGCCCATGTCCGCCTTGCAAACCTGCTCGTTCATCGCCCTGCCCTCGCCATTTCTTTAAGAAGCCTTTACGTTTCCGTGTAATTCCCGTCCATTATCGCGCAGGTCGCCACTACATTGCGCCACACCGCCACACGTGCGCGTTAATATGGCTGGTTGTTGTGCGCAGACACCAATTGCAGCGCATATCTTGGTAACAATCGGGTAAACCCCCGCTTTCGTACGTTTTAGTTTGTGAGGAGTCTCAGCATGTTCGCTGCCGCCATCTCGCTCGTCGGTCTTGCGGCGACCGTCTACCTTGTCTTGCGCGAGGCCAAGGCCATTCGCGCTCAGTCGGGCACCGTTGCCAAAAGCGCTCTTGGGTGGAGCGTCGCCTTCGGCCTGTTCCAGGTCTTTTTGACTATTTGGGGCGCCGTGGGCCTCGTCGCTCAAAACGAGCCGCTCGCCTTTGTGATGCTCATCCTGACCAACGCCATCCTCACCGGCTGCGCTTGGGCCAGCATCGCACGCGACCGTATCGCCCCGCGCGTCTTTGCGTTCGCCGGGCCCGACGCCCCCGCCCCCACCGGCAAGCTCGCCCGCCTGCGCGGAGCCTTTGTGGGTAAACCGCTCGTCGCCGCCGTCCTGTGCCTGCTGCTCGCCGGCGTCTTTGCGCTGCTGGGCATGGAGGTCTCGTCCAACCACGACTTTACCTGGGTCTACCCCCTGTGCATCCTGCTCGAGTGGGCCATCATCACCACGCTCATGGTCGGCCTGTTCTTCCTGTTCCAGCGCCACGGCGCAGCTCCCGCGGTCCTGGCCTTTGCCCTCTTTGTCCTGGGCATTGCCGAGTTCTTCGTCATCACGTTTAAATCCATGCCCATCCAGCCGGGCGACCTTTCGGCCATCTCCACCGCCGCCGCGGTCGCCGGCACCGGCTACACCTTCTCGATCTCACTGTTCTGCGTGCTGTCCATGGGCTTTACCGCCATCGCCATGCTGCTATGCGAGTATGCCGGCCTGGTGGCACCGCACCGTCAGAAGGGCGCCGCCAACGCCAAGCGCATGCTGCTCACCAACCTGCTCGTCGCCGTGCTGTGCCTGGGCGGTGTGACCGCACACGTCACGCTCATCGACTACTACAACACCCTCGGCATCACCGTCTACACCTGGCGCCCGCTCGAGAGCTACTGGCGCGAGGGCTACCTGCCCGCTTTCATTAGCGCAGCGCAGTCCATCAAGCCGCCCAAACCCGCCGACTACTCCGTCGACGATGCCAAGGCCACGCTCAAAAAGTACGCCAAAGCCTACGACAAATCCGACGCTGCCAAGAGTGACGAGCGCACCGCCGCAAAGGAGCAGTTCGATAGCGAGAAGCCCACGGTCATCGCCATCATGAACGAGACCTTCTCGGATCTGTCGATCTACCAGAACATGCGCGCCGGCTACGAGGGTCCGCAGTACTTTAAAAACCTGTCCAACTGCCTCAGCCGCGGCAAGCTCTACGTGAGCGCCTACGGCGGCGGCACCGCCAATACCGAGTTTGAGTTTATGACCGGCAACTCCATGGCCAACCTTGGCTCGGGCGTGTACCCCTACACCATCTACAACATGGAAACGACCGG
Source organism: uncultured Collinsella sp. (assembly GCA_902472315.1). Classification (GTDB taxonomy): domain Bacteria; phylum Actinomycetota; class Coriobacteriia; order Coriobacteriales; family Coriobacteriaceae; genus Collinsella. The sequence continues at coordinate 53,428 of CABRNM010000003.1, read as the reverse complement.
AAATCTGGCAGAGCAGTTCAAGTCGCTCGGCTATTCCACCACGGCCATGCACCCCAACCACGCCACCAACTGGAACCGCGAGAACGTCTACAAGGATTTTGGCTTTGACCGGTTCCTGTCCATCAACGATTTCCAGGGTGCCGATACCCTGCGCGGCATGGTGACCGACCAGGCTACCTATGACAAGATTCTTGAGCTGCTCGATCAGAACGCCGATCCGCAGTTTATCTTCGACGTGACCATGCAGAACCACTCGGGCTACGATACGGGTCTGCTGCCGGTCGACAAGCAGATGCACCTGAACATCGACACGACCGACCTGGACGCCAAGACCGTCGAGGACGGTACGCTCTCCGATGTCGACGAGTACGTCTCGTGCATCGAGCAGTCCGACCAGGCGCTGCGCTACTTCCTCAACGCCTTGAGCAAGCTCGACCGCAAGGTAGTCGTGGTGTTCTGGGGCGATCACCAGCCGTTCTTCCCATCCAAGTTCAACGACAAGTGGTTTACCGACGAGGACGATGCTACGCATCAGGAGCGTCTGTGGCAGACCGACTACATCATCTGGGCCAACTACGACGTTGCCGGCTGCGACCAGACGAGCGAGGTCGACGACCTGTCCACCAACTATCTGTCCACCCAGCTGATGCAGCTGATCGGCGCACCGCTGACCGACTATCAGAAGGCGCACATGACGCTGCGCGAGTCGCTGCCCGCCATCAACTCGGTGGGCTACGAGGACGCCAGCCTGCGCTGGGCGCTTTCCTCCAACGTCACCGGTGACGACGCCGATGCCGCAGCCGCAACCAAGGCGCGCGAGGATTACGCCAAGATGCAGTACTACGAGATGTTCCGTGACGGCAAGAATGTGTACACCGAGCACTTCCAGACCGAGGCCAACGAGACCGACCCCAACCTGGCGCCGGGTACGACCAAGATTAAGTAGCTGCTAGCTGCTGAGCCACAACTGAAACGTCTGTCCAGGCGGAGGCATATAAGGTTCCCTGCTCGGACAGTCCTGCGCAAGACGAAGGCCACGTTATGTGGCCTTCTTTGTTTGCGGAAAGTGTGTCCCGGAATTCTTGTCTGGAATGGGATGCAGTTTCCGCTTGGGACCCGATTGGGAAAGTGTGTCCCACTATTCAGCTGGATTCCGGGATGTATTTTCCGGTTGAGGCTCGTTGGGAAAATGCGTCCCACTTTGGGGGCTGATTCTGGGACGTGGTTTCCGGTTGGCTCTCATTGGGAAAGTTCATCCCATTTCTCGGCCTAATTATGGGACGCAGTTTCCCGTTGAGGACCCTTTGGGAAAGTGCGTCCCGGTCTGGGCGCTCAAACTGGGATGGATTTTCCGGATGAGGGCTTGACGGAAAATGTGTCCCGTTCCGGGCGCTAATTGTGGGATGCAGTTTCCGCTTGCGGAGTCTCCACTCAACAGAAAACCCGGGTGGCCTGTTTTTTGGCTACCCGGGTTTTTGGGTTGTCGATATGTTCGACTGGCTACTAGTGGGTCTTGCGGCGCTTGATCAGCATGATGAGGGCTATCACTACGAGCGTTGCTCCCGCTGCTGCTGCGGTGGCGACTAGGGCGAATGTTTGGTCGCCGGTGTTTGCGAGGTTCTTCGCTGTGGTCGTAGTCTTGACCTTGGTGTCGGTCTTAGCTCCGTTGTCGGACTTGGGCTTGTCCGGGTTCGTCGGGGTCTCAGGAGCCTCGGGGTCCTTTGAGCCTTCGGAATCGGTTGGGCCGGCGGTGTTTACCAGCGTATGGTCCAGGAACTTCTTGGCGCCCGCACTTGCCTGTGAGAACAGGCGGCGCGTGCGGATCGGGGTGGCGTTCACCGTTGTGAGCGCCGTCTCCTCGGCCTCGATATTCACGAGCGTCGTGCCGGTGTCGAGGCCCACGTCGTTGTATCCCACGTGGCAGTAATACTGCGCACCGTCATCGTCTGCGGTCAGGTCAATCTCGAGCTTTGAGGCCGTTCCAGCCGCGAGGTTGCCATCGGCACCCACGAGCTTAAACTCTGTCTCGCCGCGGCCCTTGCGGTACCACATATAGGTCGGTGCCAGCCCTGTTTCGCTATCGTCGGCACCGAGTTGCTTCACATGGCCAATCGCCGAGAGCGTCAGGTGGCTTCCCGCCGTGCGCTCAACCGAAGAGTCGTATCCAAGATCCGACCCCTCCGCAGCATCCGCTGCAGGTCCGCTCACGGTCATCGTCATGCCATCGGGCATGGTCTTGACCGTGATGATTGCCGAGCGAATACCTGTTTCGGTCGTGGATCCATTCTTAGCGGCGGCGATGGCGAATCGATACTCCGTATTGGGCTGCAGCCCATCCCACTTGAGCGAGGTCTGCGTGTTGTCGGCAATCTTCCAGCTATTGACGACCGCATCCGCCGCATTGCTCTGCAGCATGCCCACGCCGTAGCTAAAGCCACTCTTGTTTGCGAGCACATCGTCCCAGCTAAACGTAACGCTGGTCGAATCGACGGCGTTTGCCGTAAAGCCCGTCACGGCCGGCGCGTCGGGCATCTCGACGTCCTTAACGTCATAGCCCACGATCCAGAACTGGTCGGTGTCCTTGGTGCCGAGCTTGTCGCCCGAGTCTGCCTCGAACTTGTCGACATCCACCGCGTTGACGCCCAGACGCCACACAAAACCGTACTTGCCCTGCGCGGCCTCGGGCAGGTTGTCGACGGTGCCGCCGTATTCGGTCGATTCACTCGAGGAGTTACCCGTAGTAAAGCCGGCGTTGGCACCAAAGCACAGGCCGCCAAACAACTCGTGCTTTGCGAGCTTCGCGCCCATGACAACGCTGCCGTTCAGCGTCAAGCCGAGCTCGAGCTCCTGCTCCTTGCCCTCCTCGACTTCGATGGTCTGCTCAATGCTCGCCCCCGACTGCGCGGCGGCGCCGTTAAACCCATCGTGCGTGTAGGCGCGCGTTACGCCAGGCTTGCCCAGGCCAAAGGAATCCCCAACGGGAGTCTCGCCGTTGAGCGTCGTTTGATAGGTTCCGGGTTCTCCCGACCGGTTGGTCAAAAAGTAGCTGAGCGGCGTCATATTGTGCTGTTTGGCAATGCGGTCATAGGCCTCGACATTAACGACCGAGGTCTGCGCGCCGAGCGACACGGGCGCCGCCATCACGCCCTTGCCACCAGTTTCCTCATTTTCGATCTCATACTCGTAATAGACCATCGGAATCGTGTAGAGCACGGCCTTGTCACCCTCGCCGGCATGCGACTCATAGCTTACGCTTGCGCTGACCGTGCGCTCGCTCCGGTAGTCATAGCATCCCTCGGCGGCAAAATCGACTGAAGCATTCATCGCGACCAGGGGCGGACCGGTCTGCACCTCGACGGCAACGCCCAACTCGGCGCCAATGGTATAGCCCTGGGATGTCCCCGTGCCCTTTTCCTCTCCGTATGACGTGCCGCCCAACACCAGATAGCCGTATGCCTGCTCCAGATCCTCAACATAGGGCGCATCCTGCAGCACGGCAAGCACGCGCGGGTTGGTATAGACCTTGTAGCGGTCCTTGTACGTGATCTTGACGCTGTCGTTGTCGACATCGGGCAGCGCGAGCGAGATAAATGTGCCGTAGGTAGTGCCGCGACGGTTGCTCTCGCTAATCACCTGCTCCTCGCCGCGGCGCACCTTTCCGTTCTCGTCGAGCGAAAAATGCGAGGCGGTCATCCAATAGTAGTCATCGTTCTTGCGCAGGTCCTCGTCGCGGTGCTTGCCCACCACGGCGATAAAGCTCTCGTTATAGCGGTCCGAACCCGAGACGCTGCCCGCCTTGACGTCGCTGATCCACACCTGCTCTATACCCTTGTGGTCATGCTTGTTGCTGCTGTTGTATTGCTGACCGCTCATGCTCATGGTTCCGACCATGGACCCCAAGCCCTGAGCCCCGCTCTGTGCCGTGTTGCAGGCAAAGTCGCGGAACACATCGCCGCCCACGAGCACCTCGTCAACCGCCAGCTGCTCGGACAGGCCGTCAAGGTTGGCAGTGGCAAGGGCAATAGGCGCCAAGGTGCACGGATAGCGCTTATCCTGAGCGCTATCCTTCCATGCGCTGTTGGGCACATGCATCAGCCCATAGGAGGCGAGGAGCCCGTCTCTGTATTCCTTACAATCGGAAAGCTTGAACTCGCCAGACTCCGAGTCAAAATACGCGTAGCGGTACAGCGCGCCGTACAGCCCCTTGCTGCCGTCAGAAGCGCCGTAATCAAAAGCGCTGCGTTGCCAGTCATAGCCCGCAAGAATAAGGCCCGTGACGGTTTCACCCGTCTTCTTTCCTTCTTCATCGTAGGCGGCAAACGTGCCGAACGTCGCATTCGCAGCGACCATGGTCTTGCCGTTCGCGGAGAGGGAGATTGCGCCCGCGTCGCCCAGAGCATCGACATGGACGAGCGCACCCTTGGATGCATCCCACGAAAACAGCTCGCAATGCGTCGACTTATCAATATTCTTCTTGCCGTAGGGTGCCGAGACCACGATGGCGAGGTCATCGCAAAAATCGCGATCGAGGTCGCCGGCCGCTAGCGAAACGACAGGAGCTGACTGAAGCTGCGTCCAGGAGTCGTTCCCGCCCTTGTTGTGCGTGGTGTAGTCCGCGGCGTTACCGGCATCGATCTTGACGACGCTTTGCTTCCAGTTGCCGCCCTCCAAGTCATACATGTCGACTACAGCCTTGCGCACGCCGTTCTCGTCGACATAGCAGCCCGCGTAGACAAAAAGCTCGTCGACGCCGTCGCCATCGACATCGCCCGCCTCGACATCAAAGACGGCGTCGTGCTCTTGCAGGTAACCGGCATCCAGGTACTTAAAACGGCCTTCGTACATCATATTAGTGTTGACCGTCACCGGCAGGTGTGTGTCGAGAGTGCGCGTACGCCCGTTGCTAAACGAGTAGAGGACCAGCTCAACCTTTCCGGCGTATGACTTGCCGTCAATCGTCGTGGAGGAACTGTCGCCGTAGGCACGGAGCTCGGCAACGCGGCTCTTTTTGCCCGTGCTGGCGTCGCTGCAGAACTCAACACTCGTGGCGTGAATGCCCGAGAAACCGTTGTTGTCGTTGGCGAGTACTGTTGAGGACTCATTGTTGCTTAGGTACGACCAGGTGCCGCCACCGTAGTCGCTATGCTTGTAGAGATCGCTGTTCGTATCGAAGTTGTTGACGTTTTGCCAGAACTTTGCGGCGCCCCACACACTTCCATAGCCATCGGTGAGTTTGCTGCTGCCGCCAATGTCACCGCGCTCGACGTTCTCGAGCTTGTCGCGCAGAGTGTAGCGATTGCCATGGCTACCGTTAGCTGCCATATAGACCTCGCTGCGCGTGGCAAACGTCGTGGGGGTATCAGTGGAATAGGGGCCAACGGTATCGGCCGGAATGTCCTCGCTCGTGCCCAGACCCAGGGCTTGATAATCCTGCTCGGTCATATCGGTGATTGCGGGCGCGTCTGCCGCCTGGGCAACCTGGGGCGTGGCCGTGAAGCAGGCGACGCTCGTGGCGATCAACGCAGCAAGCGCCGCCGTCCCAACAAGCGGGATTTTCGACAGCCTACGGATACGGGGGTGTGGAACGTACATGAGGGACCTCGCTTTATTCGAGTGGAGTGGACTCATTTTTGCAAATGATACATCCGATGCCCGATATCACGTGTCTCATTTTCGCCAACGGCGTGTCTCATTTTTGAGAATCCGAGATGCCGCGGAAATCTTATCCCAGCTCAAAGGCCATTTCTGGGATGTATTTTCCGTCGAGTGCCTCATCGGGAAACTGCATCCCATTTCAAGCGTCGATTCTGGGACGCATTTTCCCCTTAGACCCTCAACCGGAAACCGCATCCCACTTTGAGTGCAAATTCCGGGATGCATTTTCCGCTTGAGCCTCATTGGGAAACGGCGTCCCACTTTGAGGGCTGATTGTGGGATGCATTTTCCGGTTTTGCTCTCATTGGGAAAATGCATCCCGTTTCTTGACCGAATAATGGGACGCAATTTCCCGTTGGAGCGCCTTTGGGAAAGTGTGTCCTACTTCGACCGCCCAGAGTGGGATGCACTTTCCGCAAAGCACCTCAACGGGAAACTACGTCCCATTCCAAAGGCAAATTCCGGAACGCATTTTTCGAAAGCCTGCCCATCCGGAAAGCCCGTCCCACTTTGGACGCATCCGGGCACGGAACCATCGACCTATCAGGCCTCCCATCAATAAAGAGGCATCCTCCCGGACGGCGGGGCACGAAGTTCATCGCGAGTTCCGCACGCAAAGAAGGCCACTTAATGTGGCCTTCGTCTTGCGCAGGACTGTAGAGCAGGGAACTTCGTGCCCCGACGCCCGGGAGGACGTTTCATTTAGAAAGATGGACCGACCGCCGTCAGCGATGGGAGCTACTCCCCCAGCACGGCCTTTTTGGCGGCTGCAGCCATGTTGTCCAGATCTTCCTTGGTGGGGTGATCCTTTGCGGCAACCCAGTTGTCGAGCAACATCTTAAAGCGGACATTGTCGGGATCTTGCTCGAGCATGGCCTCGTAGCGCTGTTTGACCGCGGGACCCATCTTGCCCTGGCACATTGCCCAGCCCGCAAGCTCGGCATCCCCAGCCAAATTGGAAGTTACGCGGTCGATAATCTGCTGGTAATAGCTCTGATCGGCACCAAAACCGCAGGTACCAAACAGAAAGACGCGCTTGCCGTGCAAGGCGGAGAGCAACGCCTCGACCGAAGGCGTGCATGCGCCCTTGTCGCACCAAAAGCCAACGAGCACCGTATCGGCAGCGCAGGCACCCTGCGCCTCGAGCGCAACCTGATCTGCATCCGCATCGTCGCTCAGCGCGGCAGCGTGAATAAACTCGACGCCTGCAGCCTGCAGGGCACGCTTGATCGCGCCCGAAACCATCCTGGTATTACCGCTCTTGCTGTTAACCACCAAAGAGCACGTCATAGTCACGTTGCCTCGTTTCCCCCAAAACTAAAGCCACTAATGCAATTTATTAGATGAATATCTTAGTACTAACGTGACAGATGTAAACCACCGTCTGTCGATTGATTAATTTGCCCCACGGGCTTCCTCACTGGGCGAATTGGCTGCGGTAGAGTTCGGCGTAGAAGCCGCCTGCCGGCAGCAGCTCGTCGTGCGTGCCGCGCTCGATAATCTGGCCGTCGCGCATGACCAGAATGCAGTCGGCGTTGCGGATCGTCGACAGGCGGTGTGCCACCACAAAGCTCATACGGCCGGCCATGAGCTCGTCGAATGCCGCCTGCACCTGCAGCTCTGTGCGGGTATCGATGCTCGAGGTCGCCTCGTCCAGCAGCAAAATCGCCGGGTCGGTGAGCATGACGCGCGCGATGCACAGCAGCTGTTTTTGACCCTGGCTAAACGTGCCGCCGTCCTCGCCGATGACCGTATCGTAGCCGCCTGGCAGCTGCACGATAAACTTGTGCGCATGCGCGCGCTTGGCAGCCTCGATAACCTGCTCGCGCGTGGCGTCGGGACAGCCGTAGGCGATGTTTTCCGCCACCGTGCCCTCGAACAGCCAGGTGTCCTGCAGCACCATGCCAAAGGCGCGGCGCAGGCTTGCGCGCGTGTAGTCACGCGAGGAACGGCCATCGACCGCAATGCGACCGGCATCGATATCGTAAAAACGCAGTAGCAAATTGATGAGCGTCGTCTTGCCACAGCCCGTAGGACCGACCAGGGCAAAGCGCATGCCGGGCTTAGCCTCGATGCAGATGTCCTGCAGCAGCCTGCGGTCGGGCACGTAGCTAAAGTCCACATGCTCAAGGGCGACCTCGCCCTGCGGTGCGGCAAGCTCCACGGCATCTGGCGCATCGGGCTCCTGCTCGCGCGCATCGAGCAGCGCAAACATACGGCGCGCCGAGGCATACGCCGTCTGGATCTGCGTAATGACGTTGGTGACCTCGTTGAACGGCTTGGTGTACTGGTTGGCATAGGACAGGAAAATCTGCACACCGCCCACCGTAAGCGCCGCGGGCACGCCCGTGATCACGCCCACGCAGCCGATCACAGCGACCACGGCATAGATGATGTTATTGATAAAGCGCGTGCCGGGGTTGGAGAGCGAACCCATAAACTGCGCGCGCTCGCCCGCGGTGTAGAGCTCGGCATTGAGGGCATCGAAGCGTTGCTGAGCGTTCGAGCCATAGGCAAAGGCGTCGACAAGCTTCTGCTCGCCCACGTACTCCTCGATATGGCCGCCAAGCTGACCCTGAATACGCTGCTGCGCCGTAAAGCTCTTGTTGGAGAGTTTGGCGATGGCGCTGGCCGCAAAGATGGAGAGCGGCGTGACGAGCACCACCACAAGCGTCATGGTCAGGTTGATGGAAAGCATAAACGCGAGCGTGCCAACGATGGTAATAACACCGGTGAAGAGCTGCGTGAAGCCCTGCAGCAGACCGTCGCCCACCTGGTCGACGTCGTTGACCACGCGGCTCATAAGGTCGCCGTGGGCATGGCTGTCGATAAAGCTGAGCGGCATGCGGCTGAGCTTATCGCTCGCCTCCACGCGCATGTCGCGCACCGTTTCGTAGGACAGGCGGTTGACGCAATAGCCCTGCAGCCACTGGAAGGCCGCAGCACCTACGACGACAATCGCGAGCTTGGTAACGAGCGGCAGCAGCGCATCGAAGTCCACCTGCCCGGCGGCGACGATAAGGTCGATGCCCTCGCCAATGAGAATGGGCGTGTAGAGCTGCAGAATCACCGAGACGGCGGCACTCAAAAACGATGCCGCAAACGAGACGCGGTGCGGACGGACATAGCCCAGCAGGCGGCGGGTCACCGCACCCACGGGATAGCGCTCGGGATCGCTGGGCTGGCGCGGACCGTCTCCCAGGTCGTTGAGGCTATCGTTGCCGGACACGTTGGCCGTCATCGTGGCGACCGAACCGGAGGAAGTGTACGGATTCATTTAGCAGCCCTCCTTTGCGCAGACGGATGTGGGGACGGTCGGGGCGCCTGGGGCGGGCGCGGGCGCCGTACTCCCCTGCTGACCCTCGAGCTCCTCGCGGCGAAGCTGCGACTGGCAAATCTCGCGGTAGAGCTGGCAGGTCGTGTAGAGCTCATCGTGCGCGCCCAGGCCCGCGACCGAGCCGTGGTCGAGTACGCAGATCATATCGGCGTCGCGCACGGTCGAAACGCGCTGGCTTACGATCACCGTAGTCAGCGGCAGCCCGCCCTCGGCGGCACCGCGCACACTGCGCTCGCGGATGGCATGGCGAAGCGCCGCGTCGGTCTTAAAGTCGAGCGCCGAGGCAGAATCGTCCACGATCAATATCTGAGGCGACCCCACCAGGGCGCGCGCGATGGTCAGGCGCTGGCGTTGGCCACCGCTGAAGTTATTACCGCCCGCCTCGACCGGGGCATCGAGCCCCTGCGGCTTGTTGCGCACGAACTCGCTCGCCTGCGCCATGTCGAGCGCCACCCAGAGCTCCTCGTCGGTCGCAGCCTCGTCGCGCCAGGTCAGGTTGCTGCGGATGGTGCCGCTCACCAGCGACGCGCGCTGTGGAACGGTCGCGACCACACGGCGCAGCTGGTCGAGCGGCCAGGTGCGCACGTCGGCGCCCATCACGCTCACGCTGCCGGTACTCGCATCGTACAGGCGCGGGATGAGCGAGACGAGCGTCGACTTACCGCTGCCCGTGCCGCCGATAATGCCGAGCGTCTTGCCCAGCGGCAGCTCCAGGGTCACATCGTTGACGGCGTTGGCAGCGCCGGCGCCAAACGAGAAGCTCGCATGGCTCAAGCCCAGCGCAGGAACGGGAGCGACATTGCCCGGCTTGGGCAGCGCGACCGACTGATTGCCCTCGTCGGTGATGCTCGGCTCGCAGTTGAGCACCTCGTTGATACGCGAAGCACTCGCGCTCGCCTTGGTAAAGACCACGACCAGGTTGGCGACGTACACGATGGAGGTCAGGGTCTGCGTCATGTAGTTCACAAACGCCATGACCTGGCCCTGCGTAAGCTCGCCCACGTTGACCTGGATGCCGCCCACCCACAGGATGGCGCACACGCCCAGGTTCATCACCAAAAACGTGACGGGATTAAGGATTGACGAGAGCTTGCCCACCGCGATGGCGGTATTGGCCTGGTCATCGGCGGCTTGGGCAAAGCGCTCGCGCTCGTGATCTTCGCGTACAAAGGCGCGAACCACGCGGGCGCCCGAAAGCCCCTCGCGGCAAATGAGCGCGATGCGGTCGAGCTTTGCCTGCAGCTGCTTGTAGTACGGAATGCAGCGCGCCATGACAAACCAAAACACCAGGCCAATGGCGGGCGTGCAAATCAAAAAGATCATGCCGAGCTTAAGGTCGATGGCAAGGGCCGCGCACATAGAGCCCACCGCCAAGAAGGGCCAGCGGATGAGCATGCGTACGCCCAGCGCCACAGCGAGCTGCACCTGGTTGACGTCGTTGGTGATGCGGGTGATAAGCGACGGCGTGCCAAAGCGGTCGAGTTCGGCATAGCTCAGTTTGTTGATGTGCTCGTAGAGCGCGCCGCGGATATCGGTGCCCATGCCCTGCGAGGTGAGCGCCGCCATCTTTTGGCAGACGAGCGTAAACGAGATGCCGATCACGGCCATGGCGCCAAGCAGCATACCGTAGTGGACGACGGCGTTGACATCGTGCGAGCCAATGCCCTTGTCGATCATCTGGGCAATCACCAGCGGCGTCAGCAGGTCAAAGATCACTTCGATCAGCTTACACGCAGGGCCGATCACCATATACCGGCGAAACTTACCACCAAAACGCCTAAGCAGCTCAATCATAAAAAGGCGCTCCCTATCATCATCCGCATTCAATTCGAATCATGATAGTACGGTGAGCCCAAAAGAAGCGTAAACAACTCGTCATTTCTAATGGGATTCGGTTTCCAAAGAAGCGGAAAGGCACGCGCACACCCAGCCAGTGTCGGGTCGACCGCCTGATATACTTACATTAGTGCTACCAAGTTAGTCGCCGACCCTTGAAATGAGGCGCCGAGATGAACGACATTCTCGCAAGAAGAGCAAGACGAGCAACCGTGGGCATCGCCCTTTCCGCGGCACTTGTCGCGGGAATCGCCCCCGTAACGGCGATCGCGGCAGAAACCAGTTCCCCCACCGGTGCAGTTGCCTTGCAGACGGAAGACGCGGCCGCCGCAAAAGAAAAAGCGTATGCAGCCATGCAGGAAGCGCTCAAAAACCTCGAGGCCGCAAAAGACGCCGCAGGTCCTGAGATATTAGAGACTATCGAGCATGTGATTACCGATTTGCAATCGCTCCGCGACAGGATGCTGAAGGAAGCCGACGACTCAAGGGGACCTCTTCTTTACCTACAAGCGAACGTCGATGCAGCCCAAGCCAAATACGATGAGGCCCACAACCGGACAAGCGGCCTTCAGGCAGAATTAAATAAGGCAATCGACGACGGAGCTTCTAACGAAACTATTAAGCAGTTGCGAAGTGAGATCATGTCGGCAGAAAGGCGAGAAAAATCTTGTGAAGATGATCTTCACCACTGCCAACGCCGGCTCGAAAGCCAGGAAAGTGTCGTCGCGAAGTTCGAAGCCAATGCGGAAAAATGTCAAACCGATATCGACGAAGAGACAGCCAAGCGAGATGCGCTCCTCGGCGATTTGGAAAAGGCGCAAGCGGCCTATGACGACGCCTGCAAGGCATACGAAGAGGCAAAGGCCGCGGCAGACAAGGCCGCCTCGCCCGAGATAGCAAAACCGACCGAGACAGTGCCTCCCTCCGGCTCAGTGCAACCCGCCGAGACGACACCGCCCGCCGGCTCGTCCGCGACCGGTAAAGACACCTCGCCAAGCTCCACCAAGCAAGCGAACTCGAGCAGCGGCAAGCAAGCAGATACGACCGCCGGCAAGCTCGCGAACACGGGCGATGCAGCGCCGAGCGCAATAGCACTCGCAGGAATCGCCGCCATGGGACTCGGAATAACCGCCACAGCCACACGCCGCATCAAGAACTCAAAATAGCCGACAGAGCATTCTGCCTTCACCAATCCACAAGCCCAGAGACAAAAAGAGGCCCGTTTCCCCAACCTAGGGAAACGAGCCTCTTTAACTGCAAAAATTCAAGCAACAGCACCGCCGCCTCTTGAACCACGTAGCCATCAATGCCCAGACAACGCCAACGAGCAGCATTCCTTAAGGGATAGATTAAATTAGATAAACGCGCCTTTACGGGTGATTTTTGGACGACGGGGCCCGGCCGGCGGCGAGGTGTTTGGTAGTCGAGCGATCCCGCAGGCGAAGCCGAGGACCAGCGAGACACCAAACACCTCGCCGCCGGCCGGGCCATGTCGCGGCACCAAAATAGCGCCCGTGCGCTCGATGGATTCGGATGCCCGACAGAGGCTCCTTATGGCTGCTTCCTTCCGGACCTGACCAGATTCGGAACATGTCGTCATCCGAACCCATCGAACGCGCTAGGCGCTCGGTATATCTTACCTGCTCCCGCCCGCCAGAGCAAGGTAGCTAATTTGGGACGGAGCTTTTTTGACTACTTTTGCAGCCCGATTGCCAGAGCAGCCAATGAGTAGTCAAAATAGTCCCATCCCAAAATGACCGGCTTGGTGCCGCACCGCAGAAAGGGCCCATCTACTACGTTTAGGCCACAGGGGTCGACCATAGCCGACTTTTTCGAAAATCGGCAAGCTTTCTACCTGCGGTTTTGTTTTTGTAAATTCCGGGATGGTCGAGAGTGGCCGGTTTAACGTAGTAGATGGCCACGTTTCGTGGCAGGCGGTCCGACCCAAGGCACAAGGCAGCCAACCTCGAATGGACATTCTCGAAGTTGCGGTGGAATACGGACTGAATTGGCACCTTAAAGGCAAAAACACTCCGTATTTCACCGCAACTTATCGAGGGGATGGGTTTTAGAGGCGAGCGAGGTCGTAGGCTTGGGCGGCTGATTCACCGGCGAAGATGAGGTTGGTTGTGGCTTCCTGAGGATTGAGCGCCTGGTCGAGGGGCATGGGCTTGCGGCAGATCGGCAAAACCAAGTCAATACCCTGCCCATATACCGCGTCCAGGTTGACGGCGCGACCGCCCACGACGGCGACCACCGGCTTGCCATATCGCCTGGCGCGGCGAGCCACACCCACCGGCGCCTTACCGGCGGCGGACTGCTCGTCCATATTGCCCTCGCCTGTTATGACCAGGTCGACATCGCGCACGCGCTCGTCAAACCCCACGAGATCGAGCACCGTCTCTACACGCGAGCGCAGCTCCGCACCGAGCGCCAGCAACGCGGCGCCCAAGCCACCGGCAGCGCCCGCGCCGGGCACGCCGAGCACCGAGCCAAATGTCCGTGCGCCCTCGGGTGTGCGCAACAACCCCTGGGCTCGCGCCTCGAAAATTGCCGCATCGAGCAGGCGACCGTAGCCGACCATCCAGCCGTCGTATCTGCGCAGCGCCTCGACATCATCCGCCGGCAGGCCCTTCTGCCCGCCAAACACCGCCAGTGCGCCTCGACGCCCCACGAGCGGATTCTCGACATCGGAAAGCACAACGATGCGAGCGCCATCCAAAGCCTGCAGCGCCGGCTCCAAATCAACGCTCGCCACGTGTTCAAGGCCCGCAAGACCGGGGGCGACATCGCAGCCCTGATCATCGACCACACGCGCGCCCAGCGCCTGCAGCATGCCGGCGCCACCGTCGTTGGTGGCACTGCCGCCCAAGCCAATATAGATAGTCTTTACCCCGACACGAGCTGCACGGAGCATCAGCTCGCCCACGCCATAGGTTGTAGCAGCCAGCGCCGCCGATTCCGTGCAAGGTGAGTACCCGATGCCTGCTGCTTCGGCCATCTCAATAACAACCGACTCGTGCTCGCCGTCCACTAACATCCGGGCAGGCACACGCTCGCCAAAGGGGCCTGCAACCTCGCAGGCCACAAGCTCGCCACCGCAGGCGGCAACGGTATCGAGCGTTCCCTCGCCGCCATCCGCCAGCGGCAACGCGCGCACCTCGGCATCGGGCCACACACGGCGCATGCCCTCGGCAACCGCCGCCTCCGCCCGTGCACTCGACACGCTGCCCTTAAAGGAGTCGATCGCCAGCAGCACACGGCGGGGCCGGCGGCACGCAGGGCCAAAGTCAACCGCCATGCCAGCATCCTCACCGGCACCTGCAAGCGCCGCGGCGTGGGCGGCATGCGCCTCAAGGTTCGGACCGCAGCCACAGCCGCTGCCACCCGCTCCGCGCAGACCGCCAAAATAGCTACTCAGCAGCTCGCGGCATTCATCCGCCAGGACCCCAGCCGTCACGTTAAACCGATGATTCAGGCGCGAATCGGCATTCAAATCGTATAGGGATCCCAACGCGCCCGCCTTGGCGTCGCTCGCGCCATACACGCAGCGCCCCACGCGCGCGTTAACCATAAGACCCGCGCACATGCAGCAGGGTTCGAGCGTCACGTAGACCGTGCAATCGGAAAGGCGCCAGCGACCGAGCGACCGAGCGGCAGCGCACAGGGCCGCGAACTCGGCATGCGCCGAAGGGTCCTGGTCGAGTTCGCGCCGATTGTGCGCCCTCGCGACGACCTCACCGTCGCGCACCACTACGGCTCCGATGGGCACCTCGCCCACCGCCGCGGCGACTCGCGCCTCCGCCAGCGCCTCGCGCATGAACTTCTCGTCGATTTCGGTGATCGTCATCGTTCGCCTTCCCTGTTGCAAATTCAAAACGATGCTATCATTACGATTCACGGAGAGATGGCAGAGCGGTTGAATGCGGCGGTCTTGAAAACCGTTGAGCGCGAGAGCGTTCCGGGGGTTCGAATCCCCCTCTCTCCGCCACTTTAGTGATTCACCGGTGTCATGGTCCGCTCAAACAGTGCATCGACCACGTCGGCTATCTCGGGTCGACGCTCAAGATCGTGGCCCGATTCCCACCATATCGTGAAAAGTCGAATAATACCGCCGGCGACAAACTCAGACGTCGTCTCAAGTGACACGGGGGCCAGGGCATCCTCGGCAAGCACGTTCATCACACGCTCGCGGATGGAGCGGGCAATGCGGTCGCAAATAACGTTGGTCAACATGCCCGACATGCTGCTTGCCAAAATGTTATCCATGAGCCGCTCGTGCGCCAGAATCAAATCCATGGCATCGTCCAAAATCGCGTGCCGAAGCGCGCGCACGTCCTCGGCAGATACCACGCCGGCCTCATCGGGCTGTTTTTGCGGCAAGCCCGACATGAGCTCATCGATATAAAAGGCGAAGTAATCGTTTTTATCGCGAAAGTGCTTATAGAACGTCGTGCGGCGAATCATGGCCCGGTCGCAAAGCATAGCAACCGTCAAATCCTCAAAACGATGCTCCTCGAGAAGCTCGGTAAAGGCATCGAACAGGGCGCGGTAGGTTTTCTTGATGCGAAGGTCCACTGGTATCGCCATCCTCAGGGCAAAGACAACACTCGTCAATCTGTCGCATATCTTACACCTGTACCTCGCGCGCTTTGCCCCGGTGCCAACCCCGCCGAAAACACAACGCTTACCGGAAAGTTCGGCACGGTAAAACGTTGCGGGTATACTAGTAGCGTTATACCAACGGCAGCTGGCGCATGCCGCCGCGGCCATTCGAAACGGAGACATCATGATTACCGTCATCATCGGCATCGTTGTTGTCATTGTGATTGTCTGCGCCATCGCCGGCATCTACAACAACATGGTCACCAAGCGTAACCGCATCGATAACGCCTGGCAGAACATCGATACGCAGCTGCAGCGCCGTAACGACCTGATCCCCAACCTGGTCGAGACCGTCAAGGGCTACGCCAAGCACGAGCAGGAGACGCTCTCCGCCGTGATCAGCGCGCGTAACACCGCCGTCAAGGCCACCACGCCCGAGGCCAAGATGGAAGCCGACAACGTGCTGACCGGCGCACTGCGCCAGCTCTTCGCTGTGGCCGAGGCCTATCCCGATCTTAAGGCAAACACCAACTTTACGCAGCTCCAGGCATCGCTCGAGGATACCGAGAACAAGATTAGCTATGCACGCCAGAGCTACAACGATTGCGTGCTCAGCTACAACAACGCCATTCAGACGTTCCCGGCTGTCATCTTTGCCGGCATCTTCCAGTTTAAGGAGCGCCAGGGCTTCGAGGCCGCCGAAGCAGCCCGCCAGGCACCGACCGTCAAGTTCTAGTAGTTTGGCAGCGCATCCTTAATCGGCCAAATGCATAAACCGCCCCGTCGAATGCATACTTCGACGGGGCGGTTTCCTTTTTCGCGAAGGTCCCCCTCTAAGCGCCGTGCATTTTTAGGAGTATTCAACATAACCAAGAGCTTCGGGCGCCACGATAAGTGCCAAAGACCGCGAATATCCCTGCAAATCAAACGCTGCCAGCCCATAACCCCGCCCATCATCCGTAGAAAACATCGAGAACTCCCGATTTTTTGCCCGAGGTCGGTATGCAGGGGCCTTCGATTGCAGAATACTCGCAAAAATGCACGTCGCCACCACCCCCACATGGCGCGAACCAAAACAAAAGCGCGACCTTCCTTTCCGGCGCACTCCGCAGGACGAAAGAACCCCCGCCGCACGTAGTGCGCAGCGGAGGTTCTTTCATGTCCGAGGACGCGCCGGAAAGGAAGGTCGCCCTCGGGCCGGACAGCTAAGACAGCTTACGCGACGGTGTAAACCCAGTTGTGCTTGTCCTCGACAGCACCGGACTGGATGCCCGTCAGGGTCTCGCGGAGCTTCTTCATCACGGGACCGATCTCGGTGTAGCCAGCCGGGAAGGTCACAGTCTCGTCGGCACCGTAGACCTTGTTGTCGATCTCGCCGACCGGGGAGATGACGGCAGCGGTGCCGCACAGGCCGCACTCCACAAAGGTGCCGGCCTTAACCTCGGCCCACTCGACGGGACGCTGGTCGACGGTCATGCCCAGGTCCTGAGCAACCTGAACGAGCGAACGGCGGGTGATGGAGGGCAGGATGGAGTCGGTGTGCGACTGCGGGACGACAAGCGTGCCGTCCTCCTTCACGAACAGGACGTTGGCGCCACCGGTCTCCTCGACATAGGTGCGGGACTCGGAGTCGAGATACAGGTTCTCGGCATAGCCCTCGCGATGGGCCTCCATCGTGGGCTTAAGGGACATGGCGTAGTTCAGGCCGGCCTTGATGTTGCCGGTACCGTGCGGTGCGGCACGGTCATACTCGGAAACGCGCAGCTTGACGGGCTTGAGGCCACCCTTAAAGTACGGACCGACCGGGGTCACGAGAATGCGGAACGTGTACTCAGGAGCGGGAGCCACGCCGATTACGTCACCGGAGCCGATCATAAACGGACGCACATACAGGGTTGCGCCAGAGCCGAAGGGCGGAACCCATGCAGCGTTGGCAGAAACGACCTGCTTGACGGCCTCAACGAACTTGTCCTTGGGGAACGGGGGCATCTCGAGGCGCTGCGCGGAGTTATACATACGCTCGGCGTTCATGTCGGGACGGAAGCAGACGATGCTGCCGTCCTCGGCGGTGTAGGCCTTCAGGCCCTCAAAGACCTCCTGACAGTAGTGGAAGATGCCGCCGCACTCGGAGACATGCAGGGTGTGGTCGGTGGTCAGGCCACCCTCGTCCCACTCGCCGTCCTTCCAATGAGCCTCGTAGCTGTAATCGGTCTTCATGTAGCCAAAGCCGAGGCTACCCCAATCGATATCCTTCTTCTCGACAGTCATATGTCGCTCCTTACATACACGGTTGCATACTCGCGAACCCGCACGCAAGGACCGAAGCCGGCCGCATCGCAACGTCGCATACCCGGAAGCGTAGAGCCGGGCAGGACACGCGGGCGGCATCGAAGCCGATGGCGCGTCGATTCGCATGCAGGTGATTGTACTCCCCGCACGCCTTGGATAAAACGTTTTTCTTTAACTAAGTAAAGTATTTTCATTTGCCTTCAACACAAAAGGCCCGCCATCGAATCCGATGACGGGCCTTGGAATTAACGTCCGAAAACAAGCTCGGACTAGGCGTTCTTTTTACCGAGCTTAGCCTTAACCAGACCGACCACGGTCGGGATGATCGACACGGCGACAATCCCGATGATCAGCAGCTCAAAGTGCTCCTGCACAAACGGAATGCCACCAAAGAAGTAACCCAGCAGCGTAAAGACCGTCGACCAGGTAATGCCACCCAACACGTTAAAGACGACAAAGTTGCGCCAGTGCATGCCGCCCATGCCGGCGATAAAAGGCACAAAGGTGCGGATGAACGGGAAGAAGCGGCCGAGGAAGATGGCCAGATGGCCCCACTTATCCAGGAAATCCTCGGACTTTTTGATGCGCTCGGGCGTCATGGCCTTTACCTTGCCCGAGGCGATGATCTTGCGGCCAAAGAAGTGGCCAATCATAAAGTTGCACTGATCGCCCAGGATGGCTGCGGCCCATGCGGTGGCCAGAAGCGCCGCGATGTTAAAGCCGCCGTTATGGGCAAAGAAGCCCGAGGCAAACAGCAGCGAGTCGCCGGGAAGGAACGGGAAGAACACCACGCCCGTCTCGATAAAGATGATTAGGAACACGCAGCCGTAGGCCATAAGCGGGCCGGCGGCGATCCAGCTGGCGATCGCGGTGCGCGGGTCCTTAAGCAGCTCGGCGATAAAAATGATGAAACCCATGAAGTAAAACCTCTCAGTTGTGGGCGCGGACACGTCCAAGTTGACCAGTATACGGTTGCGATGCGAGCGCGGGCCAAACCCCTCAAAAGTCTTACTTCATTACCAGCAAGTTTGCATAACTGACACTTGTCGCCCAAAGCGAAGCAAGATCGTCCTTCCTAATCCCTAGCGAATCGCTATACTTTATTGAATCGCATTGTCACGGTGCCAAGGGAGGGCGGCCGATGAGCTTTATCAACACCATTCGAGAGGACATCAAGACCGTCCAGGCGCAAGACCCCGCCGCGCAAAACGGTCTGGTCATCTTCCTTTCCTACCCCGGCTTGCACGCCAAGTGGAACCACGTGCCCGAGCACTGGCTGTGGGAACACGGCCATCGATCTCTCGCCCGTGTGCTCTCGCAAATCACCCGTCACATCACCGGCGTCGAGATTCATCCCGCCGCGCAGATCGGCAAGCACTTCTTTATCGACCACGCCATGGGCGTCGTTATTGGCGAGACTGCCATCGTGGGCGACAACTGTGTGCTCTACCAGGGCGTCACGCTCGGCGGCACCGGCAACGAGACCGGCAAACGCCACCCCACCCTGGGCAACAATGTCACGGTGGGCACGGGCGCCAAGGTGCTTGGCAACATCCATATCGGCAACAACGTCAAAATCGGCGGCAACTCGGTCGTCGTCAAGGACGTGCCCGACAACTGCACCGTCGTGGGCGTGCCCGGGCGCATCATCAAGCGCAACGGCTGCCGCGTGTTCGAGGAGAGCTTCGACGCCAAGCAGCATCGCGAGTACATGCCCGACGATGCCGCCGAGCAGAGCGCCCTCAACCGTCAGGGCATCACCGAAAACGCCCGTCGCGTCAAGGAACTCGAGCAGGAGGTGGCCGAGCTCAAAGCCCTCGTCGCCAAGCTCGTGGACGAGCGCTAGGGCCGCGGGCAACCGTCACAGCATGAACGCCAACACAAAACGCGCCGGGGAATCCGCCCCCGGCGCGCCTTCTTTTCGATGTGACATGCGGGGCCGCCCCCTTGCCACCTTATGCGAACTGGCTTAGGTAGAGGTCGGCATAAGCGCCCTCGGCAGCCAGCAGCTCCTTGTGCGTACCCTGCTCGATGATATTGCCGTGATCCATAACCAGGATGAGGTCGGCATCAACGATCGTCGACAGGCGATGCGCGATCACAAAGCTCGTGCGCCCGCGCATGAGCGCATCCATGGCACGGCCGATGGCAAGCTCGGTGCGCGTATCCACGCTTGAGGTCGCCTCGTCCAGGATGAGAATCGCCGGGTTGTTGAGCAGCACGCGTGCGATGGTCAGCAGCTGACGCTGGCCCTGGCTGATGCTTTCGGCATCGTTGGCCACGCGCGTGTCGTAGCCCTGCGGCATAGTACGCACAAAGAAGTCGACCTGAGCGGCACGCGCGGCCGCGACAATCTCCTCGCGCGTCGCCTCGGGACAGCCATAGGCGATGTTTTCGGCAATCGTGCCATCGAACAGCCAGGCGTCCTGCAGCACCATGCCAAACTGCTGCCGTAGCTCACCGCGGTCCATGCGGCTCGTATCCACGCCGTCGAGCGTAATGCGGCCGCCGTCGATCTCGTAAAAGCGCATGAGTAAGTTGATGAGCGTCGTCTTGCCTGCGCCCGTGGTTCCCACCACGGCAATCTTCTGGCCCGGCTCGGCGGTAAACGACACGTCGCGCATAAGCGGCTTGTCGGGTGTGTAGCCAAAACGCACATGCTCAAAGCTAACGCGGCCCTCCACGCGACCCGGCAGCACGGCGGCCTCCCCCGGCAGCGGATCGGCTTCCATCTCGGGCTCATCGAGCAGGTCGAACACGCGCTCCGCACTCGCCAGCGCGCTCTGCAGCGAGTTGAAAGTGAACGACAGCTGCGTCATGGGCTCGGACGCCTCATAGATAAACTGGAAGAACGCCTGGAACACGCCGACGGTCATATGCCCGGCAACCAACATGCTGCAGCCCACAAGCGCAATCACGATTTGCGCCAAGCGGCCGATAAAGCGCACCGCGGGACCGACGGCGTTAATCATAAAGTCGGCCCTGGTGCTCACGCGCGCCAGCTCCTTCGAAGCCTCGTGCACCTCGGCAGAGCTCTGGCGCTCGCGGTTAAACGCACGGATTACCAGACGGCCCGAGTAGCCTTCCTCCACCGCGCTCGTAATCTTGGATACCCACTCCTGGCGCTCGCCCGTCACATCGTGCGTGCGGCGCGAAACGACCTTCGTCACCAGCAGCGAAAGTGCCGTAAAGAACAAAAAGACCAGCGTGAGCGGCACGCTAAACACGAACATCACGCTCACGGCGCCCACCACGGTACCGATCGACACCAGAAGCTGCAGCAAGCCGCGCTGCATGCTCTCGGACATCTTGTCCAAGTCGTTGGTCGCACGGCTGACGACCTCGCCGGGTCGATGCGCGTCAAAGTAGGCAAGCGGCAGACGGTTGAGCTTTTGCGCGATGCGGTTGCGTAGGCGCAGGTTGAGGCGCTCGGCAACGCTCGACATCAAAAAGCTCTGAAGCGCGTAGAACGAGGCGGCGGCGGTCCAGATCATAAAGTAGATGAAGATGGTCCTGCCGCAGTTCTCCCAGGTAATGCTGAAGGTTGTGTTGTTGGCAAACGCCAGCTTCATGTGCCCCCACAGCTCATCGATGACGCGGGCGCTGTAAGCCGGCGCTGCGGTGTTAAAAATGACGTAGAACACGATGCTCGCGAACACGATATAGAAGCGCCAATGGTCGCCGGCGGCTTCGCTCCACAGGCGGCGCACCGTCGCCCAGGTGTCGCGGGGCGTCTCGTCCTCGTCCTCGTCGTCAACGTCGCGCATGCGCTCCGCCTCGGCGCGGGCGCGCTCATCCTCGGCGCGCTCGTTTTCCTCGTAGAGTGCCTGGCGGCGAGCCTCGCGTTCCGCCGCTGCCTTGGCGGCTTCGTCCAGGTCGGGCGCGACGCCCGTCTCCTCGACTGTCTCTGCAACCGCGGCATCCTCGGCGACGCCCTGCTTCTTGAGCTCCTCGGTCATGCTACTCACCTCCCTTCATCTGCGATTCCGCGATAGCGCGGTACACCTCGCAGGTTTCCATGAGCTCGTCGTGCGTGCCTAGGCCCACGATCTCGCCGTCTTTGAGCACCACGATCTGATCGGCATGCAGAATAGTCGAGATGCGCTGGGCGATGATGAGCACCGCGGCATCGCGCGTCTCGTCCTGCAGCGCATGGCGCAGTGCCGCATCGGTCTTAAAGTCCAGGGCCGAAAAACTGTCGTCGAAGATATACAGATCGGCGCGCTTCATGAGTGCGCGGGCGATCGCCAGGCGCTGGCGCTGACCGCCAGAGAAGTTCGTACCGCCCTGGGATACCGGTGTATCGAGCCCCTGGGGCTGATCGAGCACAAAGGTGCTCTGGGCAACCTCCAGCGCATGGAGCATGTCAGCCTCGGTCGCGCCCTCGTTGCCAAAGCGCAGGTTGCTTGCAACGGTGCCCGAGAACAGCCACGCCTTCTGCGGAACGTAAGCGATATGCCCGCGAATCTCACCTTGCGAAAGGTCGCGCAGATCGATGCCGTTCAGGCGAATGGCGCCCTTTGTGGCATCGTGGAAGCGAAGCAAGAGCTTGGCCACCGTCGACTTGCCCGAACCCGTCGAGCCTACAATCGCCGTGGTCTGGCCACGGCGACAGGCAAAGCTCAGGTCGCACAGGGTATCCTCGTCGGCATCGTCAAAACGGAACGACATATGGTCGAACACGGCAACCGCATCGGCACCGTCAACAGGCTCCGCCGCGCACGTGTCCAGCGTGCGCTTGCCGTCCACGATGCTCGGCTCAATCTCCAACACCTGCTGCGCACGGTTCAGGCATGCGGCGGCGCGTGGGAGCGTCAGAATCACCATCTGCGCCATCATCACAAAGAACAGGATCAGGATCGCATACTCCAGCACGGCCGAGATGCTGCCGATTTGCATGGCATGGACGCCCACGCGGTTGCCGCCCACCCACAGCACCGCCACCTCGGCGATATTCATCAAAAAGAAGCTAGAGCTGTCGAGACCCACAAACAGGTGGTTGACCTTGATGGCATTGGCCGCGTAATCGCTAAACACCTCGTCCAGGCGCTGCTCCTCGTGGCGTTCCTTGTTAAATGCGCGAATGACGCGCACGCCCACGATGTTCTCGCGCAGCACCACGTTCATGCGGTCGATAAAGCTCTGCAGGCGCATAAAGATCGGCGCGGCGTTGGCAACGGTAAAGACCGCCGCCACCAGCACGATCGCAACCACCACGCCCAGCAACGTGCCCATGGCGGGATCGATGAACCAAGCAAAAATGATGCCTGCCACGGCCAAGAACGGCACCGGCAGCACCAACTGAATCGTCTGAAGGACAGCTTGCTGAATCACGTTGATGTCGTTGAGCGAGCGTGTGATCATCGAACCCGTGCCAAAGCGCTCAAAGTCGCTGGCGGACAGCTCGAGCGACTTGTCGTACACGGCATTGCGGATATCGCAGGCCACGTTGGCGGCCAGGCGCGCCGAAAGATAGCAGCCCAACACCGTGCCGCCGCTGGCCATGCCGGTCGCGATAAGCATGTACAGACCGTTGCGTAAAATATAGTCGACATCGCCCGTGGTAATACCGGTGTTGACCATGTTCGCCAGCATCGTGGGAACCAACAGCGTACCGACGTTATCTATCAGCACCGCAAACAGCGTCACCGCAATCAGACCGCGATACGGCCTCATAAACCTCATTAAGAGTCGCATGTGTCCCCCTCGCCCTTATCGTCAGCCTCGTTCTCGGCGGCCACTTGCCGTTTAAATGCCTCGCACTCTTCGTTCAGAACATGGGAGAATTTACCGACCAGGCGCATGATCTCGCGCTGTTCCCACGGCTCGAGCGCTTCGAATGCCTGTTGCTCGGCTTTTTGCGCCGGCAACGCGTAGCGCTTGGCAAACCGCACGCCTTCTTCGGTCAGTCGTACAACCTTGTTCTTACGACTGCCCTCGGCAAACTCCAACGTCGCAAGCCCTCGCGCCCTAAGCGTCTTAATCGCCGAATTGATGGTCTGTTTGCTGTAGAACCATTCACTCGTCAGTCGACTCACGGCAACGCTTCCGCCCGCCGCACTCGTGTCGACGAGCATCCAGTAGGCGCAGTCCGAAAGACCGCAGGTGCGTGCGAACTCCGAATAGATACGGTCAAGCCCGTTGAGCATCCGGTCGAAATCGACCAGGCTAACTGCACTATTCATCTCTCCCACCATTCGATTGTCCGAGTTTTGACCAATTTATATCTCTACATTAGTCCGAGTTTTGACTATCGTCAATAAGCTCGTTGCTTATGGTCGGCTCCACATAAGCATATCGACAAAAAAGACCGCCGGCGCGGGGGCGGCGCCGGCGGTTGCGAGAGAATATCGATTGTTGGCTGTTAAGCAGCGACGGCCTCGTAGACCGTAGCGCCCGAGAAGCTGTCGTGCAGGCTCTTGCCGCAAATCCAAGGCAGCTCGACGACCTCGCAGACCGTGTTGACCAGCTCGGAGCAGTCAGTAAAGTGGCCCTTATCGTTGAGGGCCTCGCAATCCTGAACACGCCAATAGCCATCGGTGTGCGTGATGTAGTACTCGTGATCGTTGATTGACACAAAAGCGCGCGTCTTAGAACGCAGCAGCTTCAGAAATCCTTCGAAGTCGGTCTCGACGACATCTCCAGCCTGGAACATGATGTTACCTCCTGGCCCGGCGCCACCATGGCGCGTTGATAAACGTTGGTGCTCCTTTAGTAAAACCTTTATCAGAGCTTATGCGCGCATCATTTAGGCAAGTGGTAAAAAACCGCAGGGTAGACGGGATAAAACGTTTAACCATCCCACCGGTTTGTCACATTCTGGCTGAAGTTTTATGCAAACCAACTTTTCCACTTGGTAGCTTGCATTGTTTGGGGCCGACTGCGCGATTACGGTTTTGGTTCGGCGGGTAAGAACGAAGCATCGAAACCAACGTCAGGAGGACCCATGGAGACTATCGAAGCGCTCATCCACCGCCGCAGCTGCCGCAAATACAGCGATCGCCCCGTCGAGGCCGAGAAGCTCGCACGCATTATCGAAGCCGGCCAGTACGCGCCGAGCGGCATGGGACGCCAGCCGGTCACGTTCGTCGCCGTCACCGACCCCGCAACCGTCGAGCGTCTCTCGCAGCTCAACGCCCAAGTTATGGGCAGCAAGGGAGATCCCTTCTACGGCGCCAAGACCGTTGTGGTGGTGCTCGTCGACCGCAGCGCGCCCACGCACCTGGAAGACGGCTCGCTCGCCATGGGCAACCTGCTCAACGCAGCCTATGCGCTGGGCGTCGATTCGTGTTGGATTCACCGCGCGCACGAGATCTTTGACTCACCCGAGGGACTGGAACTGCTGACCAAGTGGGGTCTGCCCGCCGACGGAAGCCTGCGCGGTGTGGGCAACTGCATTCTGGGCTACGCCGAGGACACGCTGCCCGATGCAAAGCCGCGCCGCGACAACGTGGTGTATGTTCCGCCGTTCTAACGAACGGCGGACCCGCTGAAAGGCCCCGTCCCATATTTGCTGCCCCACTCGCAACTTATCTTGCCGATGGAGTTGTCGTCGTTTCGTTCGTGTGAGTCGTTTTGGCGCCGTCGCCTTGTTCGTCCTCGTCCTTTTGAGCATCGGCAATGGTGGCAGCAGCTGCGACCATACCGCGCTGGGGCGCCACACCCGTCTGGTCTTGTGCGCCTTCAACAAGCTCCGTGCCAGCATGCGCAAGTTCAGGCGATTTGAACATCGCGCCCAGACTCGCGCCGTCGCCGGCATATCCGAGCGCCGCGAGCGCGATGACGATTATCGCGGCAACGACCACGATCGGCACGTAACGATGCCAGCCTGCAGGATTGAGGCCGCTACGGCGGGCAGCACCGCGGCTAATGTAGCCAAGCGTTCCATCGTGCTTGAGCTTTGAGCCCACCACGCGCCTTCGTCCCCACAACGAGGACTCGGCCTGCATGGCCAAGCGAGCGCTTGCCGAAGGATAGCCATATTTTGTGCGCTTGAACGAGCCGTCGAACCCCGAGGCGCTTTTGCCCCACGTCCGCGAAGTCGTACGCCGGCCGACCGGCGCCGCACTTCGCTTTGTTCGGTTCGTTTTTGAAGTCTCCGCCATACTCCCCCGCACGCCGTAACACAATCGAAACAATGCTTCTTTGGACTGTATCACACGCGCCGCACGCGGTCACGGCGCCTCGCTCAGCGGTCGTTGTCCTTCAGCAGGCGCCATAAAGTCGTGCGGCTTATACCGAGCACCTCTGCCGCACGTGTCCTGTTGCCGTGAAGGTGCTGCAGAACCAACCGTGCGACATCGCGCTCGGTATCGGCCAGGGGACGCAAGATGTACAAATCGCTTTCGAGCGCCGGGGCGCCAAAGGTCGCGGTCTTGATAACGTCCTCCTGGGCAAGCACCTCTTTCGCCACGGCACGCTCCACCGTTCCAGCCCCCACTAATATATAGAGTCGTTCAGAGACTTCACGCAGCTGCAGGTAATTGCGGGGCCAACGGTACGCATCGAGCGTCTCTGCCGCGGCGGCGGACAACATGGGGGCACCCGTCTTAAACATATCTGCCAGATACCCCAGATAGCGCGCAACCTTTTCCGACGCGCCGCCCTGCTCGGCAATCGCCGGCGCCACACTCACGGCACAGGCCAGACGCTCGGTTACAAAAGCAGCCTGATCGCTTTCGCCGCCGCCCGGCATATCGTTTGCCGTCAACACCACATGGCAACGAGTTGCGAGCGCCGTGTCGATCATTGCGGACACGAGCTCGCGCAGACGTTGGGGGCCAACAGCATGCCAGCCGCCCATACAAAGTGTCAGCCCCGTTTGGAATAGCGGCGATTCGGAACTTTTGAGCAGATGGCGCCAGCCGCGATCCGTAAGCTCATCGAGCGCAACGGACACAAAGGGCTGATCGGCATAGGGTCCATCCAGGTACAGGCGTCTTGCAATCTGATCCTGCCCCGCGCCCAGCTCGCCCTCGAGCATAAGGGGCACCCCACGCGCATAGCTCTCCCGTACGGGGACAGCGACCGCCGCCGCGTCTTCGACGATGCCGTACGTGCTCGACGCGTAGCGAGCCTCGACTTCGTCGGCATTGAGCCACTCGATGCCCGCATGCGTCGCAGCGGCGCGCACCTCATGCGCCACGACCACCCAAAGCGCTCCGCGCTCCTTGGCCGTCGGGCGCACCGTCAAGCTCAACCGCACGCCCTCGTGGCCCATCACCAGGCGCGCCCCATCGCCCACGCGAGCGAGACGCTCGGAAACAAAAGCAGCGATATCCTGCTCGAGCGCCGCGTCACTCATAGTCGAGATCACAACGCCACCGCGCTCGTCGATTGCCAGCGCCGATGCTCCGGCTGCGGACAATGCCTCAATCAGAATCTGCAGCTTGGCATCGCTATCCATGATTTGTCCCTGTCCGCGGCGACGTGCAACCGCCGACGGTCGCACGACCGAGTGTTTCAAAATTGAACGATATTACTCACCAAACACTATAGGGCAAAAGTCGCCGTCCTGCGAGTATATGAATTGCCCCGCATCGCCATCCTGGCGGGGCGATAAGAGCTCTTCGGGACCTATCAACCTGCGGACAAGCCATACCCGCAAGAGCTCCTATCGCTCCACCGTGAGAATGCGCTCGCCAGCACGCAACACGCAAATCAGCTACTTCTCTACCAGATTCCCAGCACGTGCTGCATTCCCAAACTCATGCATGCAATGCCAATCCAGCAGCAAAAGCCCAATGCGATAGGTTTGCCGCCCTTTTTGACCAGCTCGACGATATCGGTATTAAAGCCAATAGCCGCCATGGCCATCACAATAAAGAACTTCGACAGCTCCTTGATGGGCGCCGTAATAGATGCAGGAAGCTGAAGCACCGTGGTGATCACGCTCGCCAGCACAAAGAACAACACAAACATGGGAAACGCACGTTTAAGCGAGAACGTGCTTTTGGCGTCGCCGCCGGCCTTGCGCGCCAGATGCATCTGCCAGCATGCGAGAGCCAATGTAATGGGAATAATGGCCAGCGTCCTGGTGAGCTTAACCACTGTGGCGCTTTCGAGCACATTGGCGCCGGGATGCATGCTGTCCCAGGCACTCGCCGCAGCCGTTACGGACGAGGTGTCGTTGATGGCGGTGCCGGCAAACAGGCCAAAGCCCTCGTTGGTCAGCCCGAGCATGCCGCCGAGCGTCGGAAACACGAGCGCCGCGATAACGTTAAACAGGAAGATGACCGAAATGGCTTGGGCAATCTCGCGATCATCAGCATCGATAACGGGCGCGGTCGCAGCGATGGCCGAACCGCCGCAAATCGACGAGCCCACACCCACAAGCGTCGCGATCTTGCCCGGCACGTTCATAACGCGGCAGAGCACAAAGGCGATGACAAGCGAGGTCGAGATCGTCGCCACGATAATCGGCAGCGACTGGGCGCCCTTGGACAGAATCTGCGAGAGGTTCATGCCAAAGCCAAGCAGGATAACCGCGTACTGCAAGACTTTTTTAGACGTATAGGTGACACCGGCGGCGAGCTGTTCGCGGCGATTCTTGGGAAAGACAAGCGCCAGAACCATGCCAAAGAGGATGGCAAATACCGGCCCACCGACCACCTCAATCTGTTTGCCAAACAACGTCGCGGGGATGGCGATGATGAGGCAGAACAAGACGCCCTTCCAGCGCTCGCGTACGATATTTGCCAGTTGCATATGGGATTCCTTCTTTCTATTTCACGTTTGCGACGGCTTATGATACGGCAACATTGGGCACAGCCCTGCGCAAATACAGACTAAGATGCCGCAATAGTTCTTGGGCAACAGCCGAATTACCCGCCGCGGAGAGCTGATTCGCGGCATAATTAACAGCTGATATATGAGTGTGATAGAACGGTTGTGAGGCACTATGGAAGAATCGATGCACGTCGGCGAGCAGGAAACGAGCCTACAGGACCAGTCCTACCACACCATTCGACGCAAAATCGTCTACCTGGACTACAAGCCGGGCGAAAAGCTAGGCGTCAAGCAGCTTTGCGACGACCTGGATATGGGGCGCACCCCTGTGCGCGAGGCACTGGTGCGTCTGGCGCAAGAGGGCCTGGTGCGCACCGTGCCCCAAAGCGGCACCTATGTCTCGCCCATCAACCTCACCTTTGCCGAGAGCGCCTGCTACATTCGCGAACACCTGGAAAAACAGGTAATTGTGGAGTGCTGCGCCCGTGCCACCTCGGCAGGCATCGAGCAGCTCGACCGAGCCATCGCGCTGCAGGAAAAGGCCATGGCCGAAGAGGATCGCATCGGATTCTTTTTAAGCGACAACCTCATGCACCGCATGATCTTTAGCATCGCGTGCCGCAGCACCGTGTGGTCGTGGCTCGAGGCGACCAATGCCGACCTGGAGCGCTTCCGCTGGCTGCGCGCCGCCACGCAGAGGCTCGACAATCAGGAGATTGTTAACGAGCACAAGCAAATCCGCCGCGCCATCGCCGGCCGCGACCCCATCGAGGCGAGCTTTTTGGTCAGCAAGCACCTGCATATGATGTTCCGCAACCAGACCGAGGTCCTGGACCAATATCCCAAGTACTTCGAGACCAGCAAGCTCCGCTAACCTGCCAAAAAGGGACAGGTTTATTTCGGCAGGTTTTATCTGGGCAAATGCAACAAGGCCCGACTCCGCCACAACGGAGCCGGGCCTTGTTGTTGGCGCGTTTCGACAACAGAGCACTCGATGTCAGTCGTCAACAGTGAGCGAGCCGCATTTGCGCCAAGGTGACGTGAAATGAGAGGGCGCTGACCTTCTGGTCGCGCCCTCGAAATTGAACGTCAGATTGGCGTGAATGCGGCTCGCGCAGCGTCGACCGGTCCGCCGTTCGGCAGAACGGCGGAACAACAATTACTCGACAGTAACGCTTTTCGCCAGGTTACGAGGCTGGTCAACGTCGCAACCGCGCAGGATGGCCACCTCGCGGGCGAGCAGCTGCAGCGGAACGCTCGCCGTGATGGGGCTGAACACGTCACGGACGGACGGCACGCGAATGATGCAGTCGGCAATCTTGTTGATTTCCTCGTCGCCCTCGGTAGCAACGACGATGACCTTGGCGCCGCGAGCCTTGCACTCCATGAGGTTCGACACCGTCTTATCGTATGTTGCGCTCTTGGTTGCCACCGCGATGACAGGGAAACCCGGATCGATCAGCGCGATGGGGCCGTGCTTCATCTCGCCGGCGGCATATGCCTCGGCATGCAGGTAGCTGACCTCCTTGAGCTTAAGCGCGCCCTCATAAGAAATGGCGGCGCCCATGCCGCGACCCACAAACAGCGCGGACTGCGCGTCCTTGCACACAAGCGCGGCCTCGTGCACGGCCTCGGTCTGCGTATCCAGGATCCACTGGATCTGCTCGGCCGTATCGGAAAGCTCGCGGAACAGCATGCGCGTCTGCTTGGTGGTCAAGCGGTACTTGACCTGCGCCAGCAGCAAGGCCAAAAGCGTGAGGCTCACGACCTGACCGATGAAGCTCTTAGTCGAGGCGACTGCAATCTCCTTGTTGGCCTTGGTGTAGATGACGCCGTCGCTTTCGCGCGCCACCGGGCTGCCCACCACGTTGGTGATGCCAAAGACCTTGGCGCCCTTGATGCGCGCATCGCGAATGGCGGCAAGGGTGTCGGCCGTCTCGCCCGATTGGGACACGGCCACGACGAGCGTCGTCGGCGTGATGATGGGGTTGCGGTAGCGGAACTCGCTAGCCGCCTCAACCTCGGTAGGAATACGAGCCCAGCCCTCAATAAGGTTCTTGGCGATGAGTCCGGCGTGGTAGCTGGTGCCGCAGGCAATCACATATACGCGGTCGATATCGTTGAGTTCCTCGAGCGAAAGGCCCAACTCGTCGATATCGAGCTCACCGGCAGGGGTCATGCGGCCCACCAGCGTGTCGCGCACCACGCGCGGCTGCTCGTGAATCTCCTTGAGCATAAAGTCGGGATAACCGCCCTTTTCGGCCATGTCCAGGTCCCAGTCGATATGGGTGATCTTGGGCTCAATCACATTGCCGGCCTCGTCGGTATACTCGACGCCTGCGGGCGTGAGCTTGGCAAACTGACCATCTTCGAGCACCACGACATCGCGGGTGGCATCGATAAGCGCGATCACATCGGAGGCAACGTAGGAGCCGGTCTCGCCCACGCCGACCACAATCGGGGAGTCCTTGCGGGCAACGGCGATCACGCCAGGTTCGTCGGCGCACACGGCGGCCAGGCCATAGGCGCCCACCACGTGGGTGCAGACCTCGCGCACGGAAGCCATCAGGTCGCGCGTCTCGGCATAGGCCTCTTCGATCAAGTGCGCGAAAACTTCGGTATCGGTCTCGCTCTTAAAGTGATGGCCGCGGCCCTCCAGCTCTTCGCGCAGCTCGGCGAAGTTCTCGATGATGCCGTTGTGGACGATGGCGATGCGACCATCGCAGCTGGTGTGGGGATGGGCGTTGACAACGGAAGGCTTGCCGTGAGTGGCCCAGCGGGTATGGCCGATACCGCAGGTAGCGTCGCTGTCGATATTGGAAAGCTCGCTCTCCAGGCCCGCAACCTTACCCACGCGGCGGATGACGTCGAGGTGAGCCGCGGCGCCCTCGCCCACCTCGAGCGCGACGCCCGAGGAGTCATAACCGCGATATTCCATACGCTTAAGGCCCGTGACCAGAATGTTCTTTGCAATATCAGAGCCGGTGTAGCCGACAATTCCGCACATAGGATAAATCCCTTCGCTCGCGTGACTGCAAAACGCCCACGCACGACGGGCGCTGAGACGTATAACGTCCGAGTATTGTACTCACACAAACGCAAGCTGATATACCAGAAGTGGTATCTTAAACTGGATACCACTCGATGCACACACCCTACCACCACAACGGTAACAGGCACCTTTGCTGTGGTTGGCACTCCCCTAGGGACGCAGGCGGCGTTCGAGCCGATTGCCCAGGGCCGTGAGTGCCATAACAATGACGTAGTAGACCACGGCCACCACTAAAAACGGTTCAAAGGCTCGATAGGTGAGCGCCTGCACGCTCTGGGCGGCGCGCATCATATCCATCAGGCCGATGGTTGCCACCAGCGAGGAGCTCTTGAGGACCGTGATCACTTCGTTGACCAGAGCAGGGGCAATCGAGCGCATCGCCTGCGGAACGATGATCTTGCGCATCATGGGAACATAGCGAAG
Organism: uncultured Collinsella sp.; assembly: GCA_902472315.1. Taxonomy (GTDB): domain Bacteria; phylum Actinomycetota; class Coriobacteriia; order Coriobacteriales; family Coriobacteriaceae; genus Collinsella. The sequence goes on along the minus strand of CABRNM010000003.1, from coordinate 21,503 downwards.
CCCGATGGCCCGAGCGGCATCGTACTGCCCCCGGTCAACGCCCTCGATACCACCGCGCACCGTCTCGGACACCGTCGCTGAGCCGTTGAGCCCCAGCGCAATGGCACCGGCGGCAAACATCGAAATTTTGAAGCCCGTGAGCTGCGGCGTCGCAAAGTACGCCAAAAAAAGCAACACGATGAGCGGCACGCCGCGAAAGATAGAGGTGTAGAAGTTGAGCACCGCACGCAATGGGCGACAGGGCAAAACCTTGAGCACGGCAATGAGAAAGCCCAGGACGAGTGCTAGGGCCAGCGCGGCGGCCGTCACCTGACAGGTCACGACCAGGCCGCTCATAAACATCGGTATATATGGTTCTAGCAGTTCAAACTTCATCAGCATGCCCTTGGCGCGCGCCTCACCGGCTCGCTATTTTCCGGCAACCGTCGACGTACCGGAAGCGGAATAGTCGCCGTTCCACATGAAGTCGGCGCCCACATACTGCTTGATGCAGTCATCGATGGTGCCGTCCTCGAGCATCTCGCCGATGCATTCGTCAAGCGCCGCGACAAATCCGGCACCCTTCTTGGCCATCAGGCGGTACACGCCCACGTGATCGCTCGTCTCGGAGCGATCGAGCAGGCCCAGCACCAGGCCCTCATTCGCATCGCGCATGGACTGGCCCTCGGCGCCGTCACACAGGTAGGCATCGATGCGCCCGGCGAGCACCTCTTGCAGGCACTGGTCGCCACCGTCGTACGTGTGAATATCAGCATCGGGCATGACCTTGGCGATGAACTTGTTCTGCACGGTACCGGTGGTGCAGGCGATAGACTTGCCGACGAGGTCCTCAACGCGCTTGACGGGATCGCCGCCGAGCGTGAGAACGCCCACAAGCGGCTGATAGTAGCCGCGCGTGAAGTCGTAGGTCTGCTCGCGCTCTTCGTTGGAGCTCATCGCCATGGTAAAGGCCTTGTCATCGCTCTGCACCGATGCAAGCGTGGCGGCAAAGTCCTGCGGCTCAAAGTCGTAAGAAAAGCCCAGGCGCGAGACCATCTCGTCGGCAATGGCGATATCCAGGCCGACAACCTTCTGCTTGCCGTCCGACTGCGTCTCCAGATAGCGATAGGGCGCAAAGGCATCGTCGCCCACAAAGGTGAGCTTGGCGCCCTTGATATCGTCGCCCGCAACCGCGGCAGAACCGGCGGCAGAGCCCTTGTCAGCGCCACTGCCAGCGCAACCGCTCGCCGCAACCATTGCAGCACCGGCGATCAAACCCAGGAAATCACGACGAGAAACAGCACGAGTCATACCAAAGCCTTTCAATCTACGATCAAAACGGCTTCTATTGTAGACACTTCACTGTTTAACGCGCAGCCCAGCCGCGCCAAAACCACCACAAAGGGGGACAGGCACCTTTGTGTGGTCTGGACTCCGGTGTTTGCCCAGATAAAACCTGCCAAAATAAACCTGCCCCTAATTGGTGGGTTTTGACACCCTGGGAACGGGCGATGCTACAATCTGACTCGTACTTGAAACGCATCAAAGGGGCCGCTATGGCAAAGGTAAAAATCAGCGACGTCGCGCGCGAGGCAGGAGTCTCGCTGGGCACGGTATCCAACGCGCTCAACCACCCCGAAAAGCTGCGCCCCGAGACCCTCAAGCTCATCAACGAGACCATCAATCGCCTTGGCTACCTGCCCAACCAAAGCGCTCGTCAGCTCGCGGGCGGCGCCACCAAGTCCTTTGGCCTGGTCCTCCCCCGTCTCGACCATGGCTTCTCGCTCCAAATTGCCAGCGGCGCCCATAACGAGGCCCGCAAGCACGGCTATGACCTGCTCATCGCCAACGCCGATAACGACGACATCCTCGAGGACCACTACCTGCGCTATTTTATGGGCACGCAGATGTCCGGCGTCATGGTCCAGCCCATGGCGTCCCCCGACTGGCACCCCGCCATGACCAAGATGCCCGTGCCGATCGTCCATCTGGACATCCACTGTTCCGAGCCAGGTTACTACGTGGCCGCCGACAACGAGGCACAGGGACGCATTATCGCCGAGCTTGCCATCGCCCGCGGCGCACACCATATCACCGTTGTGGGCAGAGCGGCATTTATGCAGCTCACCCTGCGCGTGCTTGGCATTCACAAGGCCCTCGCCCTGCATCCCGATATCAAAATTGAGGTCATTGACGCCGGAGAATGGAATACCGCTGCCGATGGTTACAGCATCGGCGCTCAGATTGCCGAGCGCTCTACCGGCGAGCGTCCCGATTTTGTCATCGGCCTTACCGATGTATTGGCCTCGGGCGTTATCTCGGCGTTGACCGACAAAGGCATCTCCGTCCCCGAGCAGCTTCGTGTGGCCGGCTGCGACGGCAACCCGCTTGCATGGAGCGGGTCGGTCCCCCTCACCACGGTGGCACCCCCGGGCTACGAGATTGGCCGCAAGGGTGTCCAGCTGCTCATGGAGCAAATCGAGAACAAGGCGCCGGCAAAAACCAAGCACATCCGCATTGGTTCCGCAGCGCGAACCGTTACTGCGGTCACAGCCGCCGAGGACATCAACCGTCAGGAACTCGTGCGGCCGTTCCTCTTGGAGCGCGCCAGTACCCAGGCGAGCAGCCAAGCCGAAGCCACCGCCATCAACCTCGGCGCGTATCTATAGCACGTCAGCCAGTATGCCAAAACGCCACTTAAGCAAAAGAGGGCCGACTATTGCCGAACCTCTTTTGCTTAAGCGCAAAGTCAACCGATTGTTCGTTTCAGCTCCGCAATTGTCTAGCGCACGGCCTTGACCGCCGCCGTAAGGTCGAACAACGTATCGAGCACGGCCTCGCAGCCATCCACCACGTCCTGCGGCAGCGGCACGATATCGGGGACGGCAAAGACGTGGCAGCCGGCCGTAATACCCGAGACGCAGCCGTTGCGCGAATCCTCGACCACGGCACATTCCTCGGGAGCAAAGCCCGCACGCTCACAGGCGAGCAGATACATCTCGGGGTCGGGCTTGCCGTGCACGACGTCCTCGCCGCAGGTCACCGTCTCAAACTTGTCAAAAAGACCGACCATCTTAAGGTTGCGCTCGGCCGTAGCGAGGCGCGACGACGTCGCAAGGCCCACGTGATAGCCCGCAGCCAGCAGCTCGTCTAGGCACTCGGCGGCACCGGCCTTAAGCTCCAGTTCGGTCTTGACCATCTCGTCGCGAATCTCCTTGTGGCGGACATAGACCGCCTCGGTGGTTTCGTGGCTGCCGTAATGCTTATCAAGGATGTCCATGACATCGGGCAGCGTGCGACCGATAAACTGATGGATCAGCGCTTCATCAATCGCGACCCCCAGCTCGGCAGCGCCCGCCTTCCATGCCTTGATGCCCAAACGCTCGGTATCGACCAGCGTTCCGTCCATGTCAAAAATAACAGCCTTGATCATATCGATCCCCTCACCGGATTGCATTACTGCCACTCTAGCGCACTTTACAAACTTGTATATAACGTATATAGCATATTGCACTTTCGTTACATAAGCGGAAGTCTTATGACAGGCAGCCCGGTAGGATTATAGTTTTCGACCGAGTACTCAATGGTAAGGATCGTTTCATGCTTTCAGACACTACTGCACCTGCAGAGGAGCTTCAGGACAAACTCACGACGCTCGAGCAGCTGCTTTTGGCATACGGGCGCGTGGCTATCGGGTTTTCCGGCGGCGTTGACAGCAGCTTTTTGGCCGCCGTATGCGCCCGCGTCATGCCTACCAATACCCTCCTCGTCCATCTCACCACGCCGCTCATCGGCACGCCCGAGCAGGCTTCGTTTGAGCAGTCCGTTGATGGGCAGGCCAATGAGGGGCCGCATTTTAAGCTCCCCGTGCTCAATCTTTCGGTGGATCAGCTGCAGCTCCCCCAAGTAGGCTGCAACGATGCTAATCGCTGCTACCACTGCAAGCACGCCGGCTTTACCGCCATCGTCAACCACGCCAAGTCGCTCGGCTTTCCCACCGTCATCGATGGCAGCAATGCAAGCGATCGCGGTGACTACCGCCCCGGCATGCGTGCGGCAGAAGAGCTCGGCGTACGCTCACCCCTTATGGAGGTCGGCTTTACCAAGGACGAAGAGCGCGAGCTGCTGCGCGCATGGGGCTATCCCGTTTGGAACCTGCCGGCGGGAGCATGTCTTGCCACCCGCGTCCCCACGGGCGAGGAGCTTACGCGCGAGAAGGTCGATTTAATCCGCGCCTGCGAGGATTACCTGCACGATCTTGATCTGGCACAGGTACGCGCGCGCTTAATCGGCGGCTGCATGCATATCGAGGCCGCACCCGCAGATGTCGCCAAGATTGCTGCCCTCGGTGGCAACGCCGTCGATGCCGAGGGCAAAACCCCGCTGCCCGCCGCCATCGAGTCCGCGCTGCGCGAGCTGGGCTGCGACCATATCTCCCCCGAGGTCACCCCCTACATTCACGGCAACATGAACCAGTAACCTGCCAAAAAGGGACAGGTTTATTTTGGCAGGTTTTATCTGGGGAAACGCCAGACAGCCCCATATACACAACCGCCGCAGCTCCATATGAGGCAAATGAATCAGCAGCGTCTATTCCAAATCTTGAGTATTTGTTCGGCGGGACGGCCTCTGCCGGCTCCTGCTAGACTGGTAGATTCCCAACCGTCCATCCAGGAGCCTCAATGTCGCGCAAGTCCGCTTACAAGCAAGTGCTTTCCATCGGCACCGCCGTGGTGCTGGGGTTTGCGCTGTTCACAGGGTCGCTCGACGGAGCGCCCAAGCTGTTGTCGCCGCAAAGCGATGAGCAGGCAGCGGCTCTGGCCGAAAAACAAAGCGAGAGTCCCAGCCGCACCGACGACGAGGCAGACCTGGTCGCTCGACTCGAATCGGGAACAGCGAGCTCCTCGGTCTCTCAAAATAGCCAAGACTCTGGCGATGACTCAGATTCCGCCGCGAGCGACACCGATGACGACGCCTCCGCGGACAGTGCCGCCACCCCTATCGACGAGGTCGAAAACCCCGATCTCGACCGCGCCCGCGGCGTATACCTCAGCAGTATTCCCGACTACGCGGGTAACCCCTATGTTGCCCTGCGCGCCGATAGCACGCACCCGCTCGGCACACCATCATTCACGCTCGATGAATACGAGCGCGCCACAGAAGAGGGCTGCTTTAAGAAGTTCTCCAAGCTCGACAGCTTGGGCCGCACCCGTAAAGCGCTCGCCTGCGTGGGCCCCGAATCGCTCGGTCAAGGCGAGCGCGGCGATATCTCGCGCATCCACCCCGCCGGCTGGCACCAGCAGCGCTACGACTTTATTCCGGGCCAGAGCCTCTATAACCGCTGCCACCTTATCGCCTGGTCGCTCTGCGGCGAAACCGCCAACCGCAAAAATCTCCTCACCGGCACGCGCTATCTCAACGAGACGGGCATGCTGCCGTTTGAAGAGCAGATCCTCGGCTACATCCGCGACACGGGCAACCACGTGCTCTATCGCGTCACGCCCATGTATAACGAGGAGGAGCTTGTCTGCCGTGGCGTGCGCCTTGAGGCGCAATCGGTCGAGGACCACGGCAAGACCCTCTGCTTCCACGTATATTGCTACAACCTGCAGCCGCATGTGCAGATCGACTACGCCACCGGCCGCAACCAGGCATCCGGAGGCTAGTGCCAGCCGCGCCGCCCGTAACCCAAAAAAATGATCCGTTTTCCTCCGTCCCCAAGGGATCAAATAAGGCCGCCCCGGTTACCCAGGGCGGCCTTTTCGTCAGCACCTACATTGCAGACAAAACCACACGTTACTTGGCGCGGCCCTCCTCATAGCGCTCGACCAGCTTGGCCTGAACGTCATAAGGCACCTGCTCATAGCCCGCGGGCTTCATGGTAAAGTCGCCCGTGCCGCGCGTGATAGAGCGCAGGCGCGTCGAATAATCCGTCAGCTCGGCCAGCGGCGCCTGGGCGATGACCACGGTGTCTCCGCGCTCATCGGTCTCCATGCCCGTCACGCGACCACGCGAAGCCGAGATGTCGCCCATCACGGCGCCGGCGTAGCTCTCGGGGATAGTCACCGTGATTTCCTCGATGGGCTCCAGCACCACCGGGTCGGCATCGGCGCACGCCTTGCGCAGGCCGATGCGAGCCGCCGCGCGGAACGCCATCTCGTTGGAGTCGACGCTGTGATACGAGCCGTCGTACACAGCCACGCGAATGCCCGTAAGCGGGTAGCCGGCAATGATGCCGTCCTTCATAGTCTCCTGAACGCCCTTGTCCACGGCAGGAATGAGCGAGCGCGGGATGCGGCCACCCACGACCTCGTCAACAAACTCATAGCCGCCGCTCGTACCGTCGGGCCCAATGAGCGGCTCCACGCGCAGCCAGCAGTCGCCATACTGACCGGCACCGCCAGTCTGCTTCTTGTGGCGGCCCTGGGCGCTTGCCGTGCGGCGGATGGTCTCGCGATACGGGATGCGGATCGGCACGCTCTTGGCCGCAACCTTGGTGCGGTCCTCAAGGCGATTGAGCAGGACCGAAACCTGCGCCTCGCCCACCGCCGAGATGATGGTCTGGCCCGTCTCCTCGTCACGATCGATACTCATGGTCGGATCGGCCTTGCAGGCCTTCTCGATAAACGTGTAGAGCTTCTCTTCGTCGCCGCGGTTCTCGGCCTCGATGGCGATGCGGTACTGCGAGTTGGGGAACTTAAACGCCGCAGCCTCGACCTTGCCGGTAATCGAGAGCGTATCGCCCGTCTCGGCCGCCAGCTTGGGCGCCACGATGATATCGCCGGCATAGGCGTGGCCGACCTCAGTCATGTCGCGGCCGCACATCACATACAGGTGAGCCAGACGATCGCTCTTGCGGGTACGCGCGTTGATCAGCTCAAGGCCCGGCTCAAGCGTGCCCGTCAGCACCTTGATAAAGCTGATGCGGCCCTGCTGCGGATCGGCCAGCGTCTTAAACACAAACGCCACCGGACGGTCATCGTCGCTCGAAATCTTGAGCGAATCACCGTCGATAAGCGGCATCTCGCCGTAGTCGGTCGGCGCCGGGAAGTACGTGGCGATGTCGTCCATCAGCGAGTTGACGCCCTGCTCCTTAATACAATCGCCCGCAAAGACCGGCACAAAGATGCGCTCGGCGATCGCTTTCGACAGCAGGCCTTCAAGCTCCTCCTGCGTCAGCGTCTCCTCGCCTTCCAAGTACTTCATCATCAGTTCGTCGTCAGCCTCGGCTACCAGCTCGCACAGATGGTCATGGGCCTCCTCGGCCTGGGCACGATACTCCTCGGGAATCTCCGACTCAACGGCCTCGGCGCCGTTGCAATGGCGTGCCTTCATGCGCACCAGATCGATGATGCCGTCAAAGTCCTCGCCCTCGCCCCAGGGAAGGGTCACGGCGCCCAGGCGCGTGCCAAAGCGCTCCTGCAGCAGTTCCATGGTGGTCGCAAAGCTGGCCTCGGAGCGCGACAGGCGGTTTACGAACACCGCACGCGCCAGGCGCAGGTCCTCGGCGGCATACCAGAGCTTAACCGTCGTAGGCTGCGGGCCGGCTTCGGCGTCGACCACAAACAGAGCCGTCTCGCAGACGCTCATAGCGGCAAAGGCGTCGCCGATAAAATCGGGGTAGCACGGGGCATCGAGCACATTGATACGCGCGCCCTTCCAGTCGATCGGCGCAATGGTCGTCGAGATGGAAAACGCGCGCTTAACCTCTTCGGGGTCATAGTCGAGCGTGGGCTTGGTGCCGTCGTGGCCACCCAGGCGGGCGGTCTTGCCGGAAAGGTGGAGCATGGCCTCGGCGAGTGAGGTCTTGCCCACCCCGCCTTGGCCTACGAGCACCACGTTCCTTACGTTACCGGTCTTGGGAGCACCCATGATGACCTCCTTGCAGGGCCGCGCGCAATGCGCGACGCCAACGGGGAGAGTTCGCGGTCGGTGCCGTCCCGGGAGCAGCATGGTCGGCAGCCGAGCCGACTCACCCTCCAAATGTCCTATGGCACCACCCTACCCTCACGGACGACTATCCATGCATACCTTTCGGCGCACGTATGAATACAGGCGGCGAGAGGAAGAAGAACGCATGCGAGGCGATTATTAAACCCCATCGATACAAATAAAAGCCGTCGCAGACCATAAGACCTGCGGCGGCTTCATCTCAATATATAGCTGAGCCTAGCCCTCGATACGGCTCAAGAACTCACGGGTACGTTGCTCACGCGGGTGATCGATAACCTGCTCGGCAGGACCCTCCTCGACAATGCGACCGCCGTCCATAAAGACCACGCGGTCGGCAACATCGCGCGCAAATTGCATTGCGTGGGTCACGATCACCATCGTCATATTCTGCGCGGCAAGGTCTTTAATGACACGCAGCACCTCGGCCGTTAGCTCGGGATCGAGCGCCGAAGTCGGCTCGTCAAAGAACAAGATCTCCGGGTCGAGCGCCAAGGCGCGGGCGATACTCACACGCTGTTGCTGACCACCCGAAAGCTCACATGGCACCTTGTTCTCGTTGCCCGTAAGCCCCATCTGCGCGATCAACTCACGCGCACGTGCTTCGGCCTGCTCGCGCGGACGCTTGAGTACGCGAATCGGAGCATCGGTGATGTTTTTCATCACCGTATAGTGCGGAAACAGATTGTAGTTCTGAAACACCAGGCCAAATCGCGAACGCGCCCGCTTGGGCACGTCGCCTTTCGCATATACCGCACCCGACCCCGCGTCCGTCGCAACGGCAAGGTCGCCAAACGAGAGCGAGCCTCCGTCAAGTGTCTCGAGCAGTGTGGCACAGCGCAGAAGTGTGGACTTACCGCCGCCTGAAGGCCCGATAATCGCTACGACCTCGCCACGCTTTACCTCGAGCGAGATATCCTTGAGCACCTCATTGCCGCCAAACGCCTTGCGCGCGTTCGATATATTCATTACCGTTCCGGACACGGGAACCTCCATGTGTTTAAAAAGTCAGCGAGCGTGTGACTGGCGAGACAATGTGCTCCGAAAGAGGAGCGCCGCGTACTTCTGTACGCAAGCGACGGCTTGAGGAGCAGATTGGCCGTCAGGCACGCGCGCAGCGTCGAGCAGTCCGCCGTTCGCTAGAACGGCGGAACGATCTAGTCATGGTAGTAATCCAATTTTGTCTCGGCGGCGCCCAGCAGCATCTCGACGACGAAGTTAAAGACCCAGTAGATCAGCGCCGCGATTGCAAACGGCACCATGCTCACCTGCGAGGCAACCAACGCCTTGGCGGTCGAGAACATCTCACCCACGCCGATGGCGAACGCCAGCGACGTGTCCTTGACCAGTGTGATGATCTCGTTGCCCATCGCCGGCAAAATGCGCTTGGCGACCTGCGGCATCACGATATACAGAAACGTCTGTATGCGCGAGTAACCCAACACCTCGGCAGCCTCGTATTGACCGCGCGGAATGGACTGCAGGCCCGAGCGATAGATCTCGGCAAAGTATCCGGCGTAGTTGATGATGAATGCCACGACGCACGCCGTCCACTTGGAATCGGGCGTGAGCGAAATGCCAAACACGTAGTACGGGGCAAAGTAGATGGCAAACATCTGCAGCATGAGCGGCGTACCGCGCATGACCGAAATGTAGATGCGCGCAATCCAGCGGAGCGGCGCAATTTTGCTCATGCGCATAAACGCCACGGGGATTCCCAGCGGAATCGACCCGAGCAGCGTCAGTACAAACAGCTGCAAACTGACCAAGAATCCCTGGCCAAGCATCTGCATCATGACCTGAATAGACATTACTTGAGCACCCAATTATCGAAAGACAGACCGTAATCTGCATATTTATCGCAGAGGTCCTTGACCGTGCCATCCTCGTAGAGTGCCTTGAGCGATTCGGTCACGGCATCGGCGGACTTGGTGTCGCCCTTCTTAAAGCCGACGGCATAGTGCTCGCTGGACAGCGGCTTGTCGAGCTGCGTATAGGCATCGGGCTTGGCGGCAAGCTGATACTGAGCGATCGAGAGGTCACAGGCAACGGCATCGACTGCACCACTCTCGAGCTGCATAAACGCCGTGTTGTACTCACCGATGGTATCGAGCGTGGCAAACGTCGCGGCCAAATCCTTCTGGTCGCCCTCGAGCACATCCTGTGCGGCGGAATCAGTCTGGGTAATCACGGTCTTGCCGGCAAGATCGTCCCAGCTCTTGATACCCGCGTCCTTCTTGACCACCAGCACCTGTTCGTTGAGCATGTACGGCTCGGAGAACGTGTAGTCGTCCTCGCGGCCCTCCATGGTAAAGCCGTTCCAGATACAGTTGATGGCGCCCGAGTTGAGCAGCGTATCCTTGGCGTCCCAGTCAATGGCCTCGTATTTGACCTCCCAGCCCTGCTTATCGGCAACGGCCTTGGCCAGATCGAGATCAAAGCCGGTGTACTCACCGTCGTCGCCCACAAAGCCGTACGGAGGATAGGACTTGTCAAAGCCCACGACGAGCTTCTTCGACTCCGCAGCGCCCTTCACGTCCTTGGCCGCGGCAGAGCCTGCAGCGGAGCCCTTGCCGGCACCACCGCCGCAGCCGACAAGACCAAGGCCAAGCACCGTGGCAAGCGAGCCGGCTAGACCAACAAACTGACGACGAGACATATCGGTATTCATGGTATTCCCCCTAGGTGGCACTTTAGTTAGGTAAAGCGAGTCATGTAACGTTCAGAATCATACACTCTACCTTGATAAAGTACAAGGGAGGGTTTGCCCGGCGTGGGCGGGGAGCGGCGCGTAATTAAGTTTCCTGCTCTACAGTCCTGCGCAAGACGGAAAGCACATTAAGTGCTTTCCTTTGCGTGCGGAACTCGCGATAAACTTAATTACGCGCCGCTCCCCGCCCACGCCGGGCAAACGTCGTTGGACTTATCACTGACAGGAAATGGGCGCTTGCATATCGTCCGCTAGCTTGGCACGGTACAATGCTTGCAGCTTTCAATTTGTAAATTAGTGGGGTTAATTCATGGCAGAATCTCGTGCGGAGCGTAAGGCTCGTCGTGCTTTGATCGAGGCGGCTGAGGGGTCGAAAGAGGAGAAATCTTCTGCGAAATCCAAGTCTTCCAAAGCTGCAAAAAGCAAATTGACCAAGGGCAGGGCTAAGGCCAAGCGTGCCAGCTCTCGTCGAAGCGAGGACAAGGCATCTCAGACTCGCTCCAAGCGCCCGCATAAAGATCCGGTTTCGTCTGCGCGTAAGGCTGTGGACCCCAAGTCTCCCTGTTCGATCATGAAATCTTGCGGTGGGTGCACGGCGCTCAATCGTCCTTATAAGAAGCAGCTGGCGGCCAAGCAGGCTGCTATGGAGGAGCTGTTTGCTGAGCTCTGTGAGCGTGAGGGTATCGCCGTTGATCCTATTCGCGGTATGGGCGTCACCCTGGGCGACCCGGGTAAATATCCTGCGCCACGTGGCTTTCGTCATAAGGCTGCCACCCCCTTTGCTCCCGGCAAGGAGGGCGCTGTCCGATGCGGCTTTTTTGAGCGCGGCACGCACAAGATAGTCGCCGTTCCCGAGTGCCCTGTCGAGGCGCCGGGTGCCCGTCAGATTCTCAACGGCATCGCACGTGAAGCTGAGCGGCTGCATATTCCCGCCTTTAACGAGGACAAGCATCTTGGCTTGCTTCGCTATGCCGTCGTCCGCTGCGGTTGGCGTACCGACCAAGTCATGGTTACGCTCGTGACCGCTCAGCGTGACTTACCGCATGCACAGGAGTTCTTTGAGGCCGTCGCGGCACTCGATCCGCATATCGTCACCGTTGCCCAAAATATCAATGGCCGTCCCGGTAACGCCATCTTGGGTGAGGAGACTCGTATCGTTTATGGCGCCGAGTGCATGCGCGATCAGCTGCTCGGTTGCGAATTCGATATCTCCCCTACCGCGTTCTATCAGACCAATCCGCAGCAGACCGAGCTGCTCTATCAGCTCGCGATTGACGGCATGGACCTGCAGCAGGGTGACATTCTTATGGACGCGTACTGCGGCAGCGGCACCATCGGTCTGTGCGCCGCGAAGGATGCCCAGGACAGAGGTGTCGGCATTATGCTGCTCGGCGTGGAGCGCAACCCGGCGGGCATTGCCGACGCACGTCGCAATGCCGAACTCAACGGCCTCACCCGCAGCGCTTGGTTTATGGCCGACGACGCCACCGACTACATCCTAGATGCCGCCGATAACAACGAGCGCGTCGACGTCCTTTCCATCGACCCGCCGCGCGCCGGCTCTACCCCCGAGTTCCTCGAGGCCGCCTGTGCACTTAAGCCGCGCCGCATCACCTATATCAGCTGCAACCCCGTGACCCAAGAGCGCGACCTGCACCAGCTCCTCGACGGAGGCTATCGCTTGCTCAAGATTACGCCCGTCGACATGTTCCCTCATACCGACCACACCGAGACCGTCGCGGTCCTAGAGCGCCGCTAACCAGCCCAGGTAGCTTTTTGGGACAAGAAAGGGGGCGGCCTGTCTGGACCGCCCCCTTCCATTGGGCATATGAGTCTCGTTACATCCCCTTGCGCAGGTCGCACACGCCGGCTGCCGCCATCTCGCGCAGCAGCGTCTCGCGGTCGCGCGTCACGATCAGGTCCAGCGGGAAGTGAATCTCGTCGAGCAACTTGCGGGCGTGCTCGAGCTTGCCAATGGCCATACCAATGTGGGCATCGGTCGACACACCAATACCCACGCCCAGCTCGGCGCAGCGCTCGGCAATCTTGCGACACACGTTCCAATGCTCGGCATCCGTGCCATGCTCAAGACTATGGTTGTTGATCTCGATAATCTTGTGCTTGGCCTTAGCCGCCAGCAGCACCTCGTCGATATCGAACGACACGCCCGAGCGACCCGTGTGGCCCAGCATAAACACCTTGGGGTGCTCCAGGGCATTGATATACATCTCGGTCGTCTGGGCGAGCGTCGCGCCCTCAGCAATCTGCGGATTATGCACGCTTGCAACCAAATAATCCAAATTACGCGTAACCAAATCGAACAGCGAATGCTGGCGGCCGTACGAATCGCCGGCGATATCGAGCGTGACAGGAGTGTCCTCGCCAAACAGGCTTCCGTCCAGTGAAACGATATCGGCCTCGGCACCACGCAGCACCAGCACGCCGCTCCAAATGCGCGGCCAGATATCCTGGTTGATAAAGAACTGGAAACTGCGCAGGTCATTGGGGCAAGCCGTAACCATAGAGCTCAAATGGTCGGCAGATCCGAGCACCTGCAGGCCACGCTCTGCCGCCCAGTACACATTCTCCTCAATGGTCGAATATGCATGCGCAGAGAACATCGTATGAGTATGAATGTCACAAGAAAGCAGGTAGGGCATCGGGTCTCCTTATCCGGTATGGCCGTCGCGTATATTCATTGTACGCATAGCATTCGATGGTCGTAAAACCGCTCCATCCCAACGACACAACGTCCATGACAACGGGGTCTGGTTTAAAACCAAACCCCGTTTCACGTAAAACATTGTAGGCAGAGCGCTTTACTTTTGACGATACTCGTCGGCCAGCTGCTTCCAGGCGGGCAGTGAGTTGACGATAGTCTCGTAGCTCACGCAGTAGCCCAAGCGGAACCAGCCCGGCATGCCAAAGCTGTCCGAGGGCACTGCGAGCAGTTCGTACTTCTTCGCGCGCTCGCAGAAGGCGTTCGCATCGGGCTCCAGCGCCTTCACCCACAGGTAGAACGCGCCATCCGGCTCAACATAGGTGTAGCCGTACTCCGCCAATGCGTCGGTAAGCGCCGTGCGGTTGCGCGCATAGGCCTCAACGTCACTCGGTTCATCAATGCAGTCGATAATGACGCGCTGGAAGAGCGCCGGCGCGCACACGAAACCCAGCGTACGGGCGGCACCGGCAACAGCCGGCATCAGACGCGCAGCCTGCGGATTGGTGTTGGGAACCAAGATCCAGCCCACGCGCTCGCCCGGCAGCGACAGCGACTTAGAATACGAGTAGCACACCACGGTGTTCTCGTAGATCGAAGGTACCCAAGGCACCTCGGCGCCATAGACAATCTCGCGATACGGCTCATCCGAAATGAGCATGATCGGGTTCTCGGGATCGCGCTTGGCGTTGACCTCGCGCAGAACATTGGCCAGTCGCGCCAGCGTGTCGCGCGTATATACGGCACCGGTCGGATTGTTGGGCGAGTCGATGATGACGGCAGTCGTCCTATCGGTAATCGCCTTGAACACGTTGTCCACGCTTAGCTGGAACGTATCTTCATCGGCGAGCGCCTCGATACACGTGCAGCCGGCCTTCTCAATCCACACGCGATACTCCGGAAAGTACGGGGCAATAACAATAACCTCGTCGCCCGGGTTCGTAACGGCGTTGAGCGTACAGGTGAGCGAAGCCGCGGCGCCCACCGTCATAAAGACGTCCTTGCCCTCATAGCTCGTGCCAAAGCGGCGGTTGAGCGACTCAGCCACGGCAGTACGGCACTGCGGCAGGCCCGGTGCGGGAGTGTAGCCGTGCAGCTGGTCACTGGGCAGTTCAAGCGCCTTTTTGATGGACTCCGCGACGGCAGCGGGAGCAGGAACGCTCGGGTTGCCCAGCGAGAAATCGAACACGTTTTCCGCGCCGATTTGCGCCTTGCGCTCAAGGCCATAGCTAAAAATCTCGCGGATGATGGAGCTCTCCGCACCGCGAGCATACATGGTTTCGTTGATCATCTGTTCCCCTTTCGCATAGGCGCTATTGTACGCTTTAGTCGGGAAAAGCGCCGCAGCAATGTTGATTGGGGACAGACTTAAATGCGTGAAAACGCTCATTTAAGTCTGTCCCCAATCAACAGATGGCCCCATATCGCTCAAAAGAAAAGCCTCCGCAGGTTTCCCCGCGGAGGCTTTCACCACAAAGACTATTTGTCGTCGTCGGTGTCGGCACCGGCATTGACGGCACAGTCATCATCGGCAGTCTCGGATGTGGCTTCGGCATCCTCCTGCATAGCCGCCTGCGCAAATGCCGCGGCATCAGCCGCCAGCTCCTCCTCGCTCATACGAGGCGCACGCTTTTTGGTCGGCATGCCGGCCGCCTTGGCATTGCGCTCCTCCTTGGCCGCCAGGATATCGCCCTCGCGCTCAAGGTAGGCGTCCCACTCGTTGTCGAGCAGGGCGTTCACGGCGTCACCCTCGATGGTCTCGCGCTCAAGCAGTACCTTGGCCATCAGGTCGAGCTGATCGCGACGGGCATCCAGAATCTCGACCGCACGACGATGGGCCTCACGCATGATGCGCTGGACCTCGATGTCGATGCGACGCGCCGTCTCCTCAGAGTAGTCCTGATGATCGGCATAGTCGCGGCCCAGGAATACCTGATGCTGCGCCTCACCAAACACCTGCGTTCCAAGCTCCTCGCTCATGCCCAGGCGCGTGACCATCTCGCGCGCCATCTTGGTCGCGCGCTCCAGATCGTTGCTCGCGCCCGACGTGATGTCGTCGCACATGAGTTCCTCGGCAACGCGACCGCCCAAGAACACGGCAAGCTCGTCGAGCATCTCGTTCTTGGTCTTGAGGAAGTGGTCCTCCTGCGGAAGCTGCAGCGTGTAGCCCAGGGCCTGACCGCGACTGACAATCGAGATCTTGTGGACCGGATCGGAGTGCTCCAGGATGTGACCCACCAGGGCGTGACCGCTCTCGTGGTAGGCAATCGTGGTGCGCTCGGCCTCGGTCATCACGCGACCCTTGCGCTGCGGACCGGCAATCACGCGCTCCATCGATTCCTCGACCTCGTCCATCGAGATCACGGAACGATGGCGGCGGGCAGCCAACAGTGCAGACTCATTGAGCAAGTTCGCCAGATCGGCACCGGTAAAGCCAACGGTCATCTGGGCGAGCTTCTCAAACTTCACGTCCTCGTCCATCGGCTTGTTCTCGGCATGCACGCGCAAGATCTGCTCGCGGCCCTTCACATCCGGACGGTCGACCGTGACCTGACGGTCAAAACGACCGGGACGCAACAATGCCGGATCCAGGATGTCAGGACGGTTGGTTGCAGCGATCAGGATGACCGACTCGCTCTCCTCAAAACCGTCCATCTCGACCAGCAGCTGGTTGAGCGTCTGCTCGCGCTCGTCGTGACCGCCGCCCAAGCCAGCTCCGCGCTGACGTCCCACGGCATCGATCTCATCGATGAAGATGATCGACGGGGCCTGGGACTTGGCCTCCTTAAAGAGGTCACGCACACGGCTGGCGCCGACACCCACGAACATCTCGACAAAGTCGGAACCCGAGATGCTAAAGAACGGCACGCCCGCCTCGCCGGCAACGGCCTTGGCCAGCAGCGTTTTACCGGTGCCCGGAGGGCCCACCAGCAACACGCCACGCGGGATCTTGGCGCCCAGCTTGCGATAGCGATCCGGATCGCTCAAAAAGTCACGGATCTCCTCGAGCTCCTCGACTGCCTCGTCCACGCCGGCAACATCTTCAAACTTGACCTTGGGGCGCGTGGCCTCGTTGGTCTTGGCATTGGTCTTGCCAAACTGCATGTTCCTGTTGTTGGCGCCCATCATCTGGCGCATAAAGTAGAACATGATGGCGATCAGGGCGATCGTTGGAAGCACGCTCATCGCCAGGTCGCCCCAAAAATCGGGATCATTGGTGTTGACGATGTACTTGGTATCGGGGTGCTCCGCCATAAGCTCGGCAAGCGAATCGGAGCCGACATAGGTCGAGGAGAAGCTCTTGAGCTCGCTCGTATCGCCCTTGTCCTTCTTCGTCTTCCAGTAATGACCCGTCACGCTTCCGTCTTGAACCGTATAGGTCAGATCTTCGACGCGATCCTGCTTGATGGCGCTCACCATCTCGCTCGTCGCGAGCTTTACGGTATTGCTGGAATTGGCAAAGCCGGAGCCCATGTTAAAGAAGGCGTAGCCCAGAAGCGCGCAAGCCAAAATAAAATACAGCCAGCCCGTACGCGTGGGCTTCTTGCCTCCGGGCATCCCCGGGATCTTAGGCTCCCGGGGAGTCTGGGAATTGTTATCGTTACGGTCGTCGGGCATCTTACGAATAAACCTCCGGTTTCAAAATGCCCAGATACGGAAGGTTACGATAGCGCTCGGCATAGTCGAGGCCGTAGCCCACCACAAAGGCATCGGGGCAATGGGTTCCAACATACTTGGGCGTGATGGCCGAGGTACGGTCCTCAACGTCCTTCCACAGGAAGGCAGCGACCTCCAGAGAAGCGGGCTTGCGGCTCTCGAGGTTCTTCATCAGATACTTGAGCGTCAGGCCCGAGTCCAGAATGTCCTCGACGATCAGCACGTCGCGACCGCGGATGTCGATATCCAGGTCCTTAATGATACGCACGATACCCGAGGACTTCACACCGTCGCCATAGCTCGAAACAGCCATGAAATCGATGTTGGTCGGCAGCTCGATCTTGCGCATCAGGTCGCCCATAAAGACCACGGCGCCGCGCAGAACCGCAATCAGCACCAGATCCTTACCCGCGTAGTCGCGAGTAATCTGCTCGCCTAGGCGAGAGACGATACCGTCAATATCCTCCTGCGTAAACAGAACCTTCTCGATATCCGGATGTTGAGAAGCCATGACAACCCTTTCTTGTGCTTATCGCCCACACACCGCCGTATGGACGCGAGCTTCACATTCTAGCAGCGCACGGGGTATATTTTCCAGCCCGTACGCCATCAGCGCGGGAATACCGTCAACGTCGCACAGAATAGCTGGCGTGGGACACTATTCCGCATCGACCACACGAAGCAGATACGCCACGCGCGTTGCGGCCGTGCATTTAAAACGCTCGTCCGTGCGAACGCCTGCGATCCATACCACGGCACCTCCCGGAGCCGTTCTCACCACAGGAACGCCTGCGCGCTCAGAAACGGGAATACGAGCCTCGTTGAGTAGGTCGGATACCTTCTTACTTCGCCCACTCATGCCCAACGGACACATCACGTCCCCCGGCGCGGGACCGTCTACCCACAGACGCGCCAAACGCGCCTCGGCGGGAATCTCCCCGCGCGAGCCGGCGAGTATCCGTTCGCTATCGCGATCGGCAAAGCCCAACGTCGCGGCATCCACCATAGCGGCCACCCCTCCGGCACCCGCGAGCTCGCGGGCACGGCGCACAATATCACACCCTGGCTCCACAGCCATCGGCTCTGCCACCAGGATGCGGCCCGCCCCCAGCGGCAATCGACCGGGAATGGTAACCCAATCGGCAACTAACCCCTCGCGCGCCGCCGGGGCCTTAAATGACAGCATGCCAAACTCCACGCGCGCGTCGATTCCCGCCGGCAGCGTGACCGAACCCGAGCCCTCGGCAACACAGGCAAGCACGCGCTCCACATGCCGCATCTCCGGGCGAGCGTCGGGGTCGATACGCTTAATTGCCAGTCGCACCATGCGCCGAGCAATCACCACCTCGGCCGCGGCCAGTCGGCGAGCGTCAAGGACCAGTGCACCCGCCGCCTCCTTACGCAGGCAGCTTCGAAACGCCTGCGCGGAAAGCTGGGAAAGAAAGGCGTCCTCATCGCCTAAGATCTCGCAGGCGGCGCCAATCGTCTTACAGACGCTCGCGTTGCGCTGCGCCACCACCGGCATCACTCGATGGCGTACGTAGTTACGCAAGTACGACACGTCCTCGTTGCTCTCGTCCTCTCGCCACGGCTGACCATGCACCTGCAGATAGCCCACGAGCTCATCATGAGTCAGGTCGAGCAAGGGACGCACCACGATATTCCTTCGGCGGGGAATGCTCGATAGACCAGCGGGCCCCGAACCCTTAATCGCGTTCATCAAAAACGTTTCCGCGCGATCCGAAGACGTGTGCGCGGTGCAGATACGAGCAGCCGTTCGCGGTGCCCCCGTCTGGGCGCAGAGCTCGCGGACATACCTCCGCGCCGCGGCATAGCGCACCTCGCGGGCAGCCGCCTCGATATTGCCCGATTCATCATCAAAATAGGCATGCTCAACACACAGCGGCAAGCCATATTGTGCGCATAGGCCGCGCACAAAGGCCTCGTCGCCATCGGATGCCTCGCCGCGCAGATGATGGTTCACATGCAGCACGTGCAGCCGCTCGCGCGCGATGGGGGCTACACCACGCCCATCCAGAATATCCAGCTTTGATGTGCACGCCATAAGGAGCAAAGCCGTCGAGTCCGCACCACCTGATACCATGAGCACCACGGGGGCAGCCGTCTGCCGCGTTGCCAGGGCCTTATCATCGGCCCACGATGCAGCATGGTGTCCATAATGCTGAGATACCGTTGGCATTTGCTTCCTCCTCTATTCGTTCGCACCCATTGTATCCTTTGGAATCTTATGTCTCGTCTGCACCTTCATATCCTTGGCAGCGGCTCAAAAGGCAACTGCGCGCTCACCGAAGGCCCCCGGGGGCTCATCATGATTGACGACGGTCTTTCTCGCCGCGAGACATTAAAGCGCATGGCGGAACTGGGGCTCTTGGCAGACAACATCTCGGCTCTTCTCATTACTCATGAGCATAGCGATCACATCAAGGGTCTCGATGTCTGGTGCAAGCACTGGCACGGTCCCCTCTTTGCCAGCAGGGGCACACTTTCGAGCAAAGAAAATCTTTCGCATCTGCCTGTCGAGGAATTCGATCCCGGTGACACCCTATCCATTGCCGGCATCAACGTGCAAACCTACTCAACATCACACGATGTCATCAATCCAGTCGGCTATCGATTCGACGCCCTCGATGATTCCATCGGCTTTGCCACCGACACCGGAGAGCTATCGAGCCAAGCCATGAACACCCTCAAAGATTGTCGAGTCCTCGCGCTCGAAAGCAACCACGATGTGACCATGCTGCGCGAGGGAGAATATCCCCGCTTTCTTCAGGAGCGCATCCTGTCTGCAAGGGGGCACCTCTCCAACGACCAGGCCGCCGAAGCAGCGCGCGAACTTGTTACCGATCGCACCGAACAACTCATTGCCATGCATATCAGCCAAGACAACAATCGTCCGAGCCTTACCGTCAAAAGCTATGCCAAAGCTCTAGCCGCAACCCTAGATGACGAGGTCGGCAGCTCCGCCACCCTTCTCCAAGGATCGCGAAAACTCTCGATACGACCCGCGAGCCAGTATCGGCCAGCAACCATTCAATAGGCTTTCCTAGACAGCAAAAGGGGCCGGGAATCGCTTCCCGGCCCCTTTTGCTGTCTTTTAATAGTGCGGAGCACCAACGAAGTTAGTCGATGGAGATCTTCGTAACGTTCTTCTTCTCGACGATCTTGGGAACCGTAACGGTCAGGATGCCGTCAGCGTACTTAGCCGAGAGGCCCTCGCTCGAAGCGTCCTTAAGATACACGCCACGCGTCGCGCTGTACGAGCTAAACTCCTTCTGCAGGAAGTTCTTGCCCTCGTTCTCCTCGTCTTCCTCGACATTCACGCTGATGGAGAGACGGCCCTCGTTAAGCTCGACATCAATATCGTCCTTGGCGACGCCGGTCAGATAAGCCTTGACCTCATAGCCATCGCCCTTATCCTCAACGTCAACGGGGAACGCCTTAGAGGCAATCGAGCCGTTCGCCAGGTCACTCATATCATCAAACAGATCGAACAGCGAGCTTGCAGAGGGACGAACGCCAAAAACCGAACGATAAGGAACCATGCTTGCCATGTTTACCACTCCTTTATAGGACTGCCGAGTCATCTTCTAGGTGACTGGGACTTCTTTTGACGCTCTTATATATGCCCACCCAATGCTCATATATACATCGACTATAAAGTTTTTTGAGTCCAGTACTATAAGCATATCTAAGTGTGCATGACTCAGGTTTTAGTAAGGTTAAGGTTCTTTGAACCAGAGCTTAAATAACGAGTATGTCCACAGCTACAAATAACAAGGGGCTTACAATGAGCGCGTACGCGTTGTTGGTAACGAGCTAAAGGGCATCATGGACGACAAAAACCAGAACAATAAGTTTATACCGACGCGGGGGGAAGATACTTCCACGCAGCCGCCACGGTTCCATCGCCCCCACATCTCACAAGAGCCCATTAATGATGCAGAGCCCGAGTATGTGACGAGAAATCGATATCAAACGCTCGAGGATGCCCAGACGGGACGTAAGCATATGGGTGTCGCATCGAGCGATCCCGTATATCTGAAAGATGCACCGTTATCAATAAACAGCGCGATCAATGACGACCCGACGAAAACGCCCAAAAGTCGACAGCAAAGAGGTCCTCGACCTAAGCAGACCTTAACGCATTCGGCTCGTTATCTCGAGACGCCAAAACAAGGGAAAACGATCTTCGTATCATCAAGTAAACGACGCAAGCAGCATCGACTCCAATTGCTACTTTTGATCATTGTGGTCATAGCAGTTGCCCTTGTGATTCGATTTATTGTCTTTAAATAAAGGCTCATTTCCCATAAGCCCAACCGGGTCACGGGTGAAATGCAACTACATTGTGAAGTGTTAACACAAAAAAAGGGGGAGGCCGCGAGGCCTCCCCCTTCTTCAGTCCGTTGCGACGGCTCGGTGCCGTCCACCGGTCAGCGGCGCCCTGGCCTCCCACGGGCTGACCCC
>CABRNM010000002.1 GCA_902472315.1 uncultured Collinsella sp. | reverse complement strand
TCAACTTCAAGGGCGCGACCAGAAGGTCAGCGCCCTTTCGTTTCACGTCACCTTGTCTCAAATGCGACCCGCTCGCTGTCCGTCCTCTACCTGCGGCGGTCTTCTAGCAGAAAAACCAAGTGAGTAGACTTTTTGCAGGAAGCCAAGCACGCCCCAAAACGCCACGGCTCTGACCTGCGGTTTTATTGAGCATTTGTCGCGATGTGCTTGGCAGGTTCAAAATAGTCTACTCACTTGTATCTAAGACGCACCAGATTGGCAAAAACCGCCGCGAAAGGGCCCCTGGTCCCTTCGCGGCGGTCATACGCCTCTGATTTTGCGACGATTTTGCCCGCTTGTTACTCGCTGTAACGGGTGGCGATGGCAGCTTGTACCATGCCGGTGCTCATGAGATAGGTCACCAGGAAGTAGCCACCATAGGCTGCCAGGAAGATTGCACAGGTGAGGCCCACGGTGCCGCCGATGCTCATATTTCCGAATATGCTCACCAGCTCGATGATCACCTTAAGTGCCACAAAGGAATGCGCCAAGCCCACCGCCAACGGGAACAGGAAGAACACCGCTTGTTGCGCCATCACCGAGTGGCGAATCTGGCGGTCGTCGCAGCCGATCTGTGCCAGCACACGATAGCTGCGGCTGCCGTCGGCCACGTTGGAGAGTTGCTGGATCGACAGAATCGCCGCGCATGCAACGACCAATACAAAGCCGATGTAGATGGCTAGGTAGCTAATAAGACCGTTCATTTGCGCTGCTTGCGCGTACATCTCGGAGCGTGTGATGAAGGTTCCCCACGACCCCGGCTCCTTGCCGTCAACGAGCAGATTGTCGAGCACAGTGTATTTAATGCTCTCGTCTGCCTCGGTCGTATCCATCCCCTGTTTGTAGTTAACGAGCAGACTACTGGAATACGGCTGCAGATTAAGTTGGGACAACAGCTCGTCGGCAACGACGACGGTACCCCCATTACTGCCCATCGCCGAGTTGGCGATGGCCGCCGTATCTTCGTCCGACTTATCGGTTGCGGGCTTGAGCGTATGCCCGCCCAAGGTAAGGGTATGGCCGCCAGCCATATACTTGGTGTACAGGTCGACCAGCTCGCCGCCCATATCACACGTGAGCAGATACTGGTCGTGACCGATGTGCACCGGCTCCTTGCCCATCATCTGGCGCAGTTTGTTGTACTGACTTGCCGGCGTCACAGACAGGCCTGTCATGTCGGCATTGCTACCCCCGAACGCCTTGGGAAGCTTTTCGCCCATGGTCTTGCACATCTCACTTGGGGTCACCGAAGGATCCGAGCCGCCAAGCGGGTAACTCAGATACGAATCGATCTGCACATGCTCACCGGCAACATCGGCGATATTGACCTTCTTGCCGGTCTCGTCGTTGTTGTCCGCCGACTTGCCTTTAATACCGTCTGCAACGTTATCGGGGTCGACACGATCGCCGTGCCATGCGGAGTACAAATCGACCGTACTATCGGCCAGCGCCATGCGATCAGCCTCAGACGGATTGACATACTTTTTGTAGTAGTCGAGCGTATCGGGCGTGTAATAGACATACGTCTGAGACACGTCAACAGGGTTATAGCGCTCCAGGTTTTCGTTCATCACGTTGGCAATCGACATACCGCACGTCACCGAGGTGATGGCCAAAAACAGGAGCATCGCGATGACGCCCATCGAAAAGCACACCGTGTTGACCTTGGCCGCAAGCTGGCGCACGGTAAACATATTGAGGCCGCGCCAATACACGCTGCGCAGGCTCTGCAGCAGCTTGATAAGCATGCCCGAGAGTCCCCAGAACAGGGCAAAGGTGCCCACGGTAACCATAGCGGTCGTAATACCAAACTGGTTCATGGCCTCTTGCAGCTTGCTGTCCGTCGCGGTTAGCGGGAACCCATCACGTAGCAGACGGTAATAGGCCACGCCCACAAGCACCACGCCCACGGCAAAGATGGCAATCGCGATCCAGGGGTTGCGCGTCTTGATGCTCTCGTTGCGACGCTCGGCACCCATAAGCTCGATGAGTTTGGTACGACGCACGGCGCGAAGGTTCAGCAGTAGCGTGAGCACAAACATTACGAGCATGCAGGCAAGGGTCAGATTGAACGCATGCACCGAGAAAAAGAAGTGGAAATTGGCGATCTGTGTCTTAAAGAGCGAGGCCGTAAAGAACGTCATGAGCTGGGAGAGTCCCACACCCAGCACAATGCCGGCGACAAAGGCGCCGACCGAGACAATCACCGTCTCGAGCGCCATGATCGTGGCGACGCGCCCGCGCCCCATGCCGAGCACCTGGTACAGGCCAAACTCCTTCTTGCGGCGTTTCATGATGAAGTTATTGGCATACACCATCAAAAAGGCCATGACACCGGCCAAAAAGTACGTCAGGTCGCCGAGCATGCTGCCCATTACCTGCGCTAAGCCCTTTTCATCGATGCCGGCGATGTCGACCTGCATCGAGATGGTGTTAAAGGCATAGAAGACCGTGACGCCCAGGGTGAGCGTCAAAAGGTAGACGAGGTAGTCGCGGCCGGCGCGGCGGACGTTGCCCCAAGCGAGTTTACAGAGCATCGGAGCCCTCACCGCCCATCATGGCAACGACCTCCATAATGCGGTCGAAGAACTCTCGGCGGTCGGTGTCACCGCGGCGCAGCTCGGTGAAGATCTTGCCGTCGCGAATAAACAGCACACGGCTCGTGTAACTGGCGGCAAAGCTGTCGTGCGTGACCATGAGCACGGTGGCACGTAGGCGGCGGTTAAGGGCCTCTAGGCTCTCGAGCAGCAGGCGAGCGCTCTTGGAATCGAGGGCGCCGGTGGGCTCGTCGGCCATAATCATGGTGGGGTCGGTGACGAGCGCGCGAGCCGCGGCGACGCGCTGCTGCTGGCCGCCGGACATTTGGTAGGGATACTTGTCGAGCACCTGACTGATGGAAAGGCGCGCTGCCACATCCTGCACGCGGGTCGAGATCTCTGCCGAGTTTGTGCGGGCGATGGTGAGCGGCAGGGCGATGTTCTCGCGTGCCGTGAGCGTATCGAGCAGGTTGGAGTCCTGGAAGATAAAGCCGAGCTCCTCGCGGCGGAACTGCGAAAGCTTAGCCTGCTTCATGCGTGTTACGTCCTGCCCGTTGATGCGGATCGTGCCGCTCGTGGCGCTATCGATGGTCGACACGCAGTTGAGCAACGTCGACTTGCCCGAGCCCGAAGCGCCCATGATGCCCACGAACTCACCGCGGTTGACGGTAAAGCTGACGTCGTTGAGCGCACGGGTCACGTTGCCCAGCGCTCCATATACCTTTTCGAGATGCGCGACCTCCAGTACCGGGGTCGCCATGTGCGTGGTTTGCATACCGAGTCCTTTCTTGCGATTAGTCTACGGCATCTATAGTCGCAAGAAGACGAGTCGGCTACCATCGATATGGCTTACGCTTGCCTTACCGTTGTGTAAGGTACGGGTAGCCACCCTGTTATGTTTTGATGTTGAGGGAGGACTCCTGTTGAAGACTGTTCATGTTGCCGCTGGGATCATTCGCAAGGAAGGATCCGATGAGCTGCTTGCCGTGCAGCGCGGCTATGGCGACATGCAGGGACTTTGGGAGTTCCCCGGTGGCAAGCTCATGCGCGGCGAGACGCCCGAGGACGCTGTACGCCGCGAGCTCATGGAAGAGCTACGGGTCAAAGTCACCAACCTGCGCGATTTTTACACCGTTGAGTACGACTACCCCGATTTCCATCTCTCCATGGAGTGCTACTACTGCTCGCTCGCCGATGAATCCGATGAGCCGCAGAAGCACGACCGCCAACTCGATATCCGCTGGATTCCGCGCACCTCGCTTGCCACGGTGGAATGGATGCCCGCCGACAAGGGGCTCATTGATGCCCTGATTGAGCTGAAGGAAGACCGGCTTGAGGCCAACGCCGCCAACCGCACCGAGTCCACCACAGCCGACGAGCCCGTTACCAAACCCAAGCGCAAAGCCAAGCGCCGCAGCAAAAAGCGTCCCAAGCCCGGTCTGCTCGACGGCATCGATACCTCGGACCTCTCCGCTGACGAGCGCGAACTGGTACGCCGTCGCGCCGCTATAAAAAAGTCCATGAAGGGCAACAAGCGTGCGAACACCAAGCCCGAGCTGCTCGTTCGCCAGCGCCTGCGCGCCGCGGGCCTTACGGGCTATCGCTTGGAATGGAAGGTTCCCGGCAAACCCGACATCGCCTTTCCCGGGCGCAAGATCGCCATCTTCGTCAACGGCTGTTTTTGGCACCGCTGTCCCAAATGCAACCCTAGCAAGCCCAAGCGCAACGTTGAGTTTTGGGAGGCAAAGTTTCGCCGCAACGTCGAGCGCGACCGCGCTGCCGTGGCAGCACTCACTCAAATGGGCTGGACGCCCATAACCATCTGGGAATGCGAGCTCAAAAAAGACCGCATCGACGCCACGATGAAAAAGGTCATCGAGCAGGTGCGCGCCGCAGAGCCGCAGCGCTAGGAACGAGCCATCCACACGCCCCACACAGGCGAGCCACATCCGCGCCACAAACCTTAGAAAGCCCTTAAGCCCAAAACCTTTCAAAAGTGTTATTCGATACCTCTGACCTGCAGTTTCATCGTAACACCAAACCAGGTTAAGCCTTTCTTTAGCGCTTCTTTGCAGCAGCCGCGGCATAATACTGCCAACGCACGGGACCTAGCAGCACACCCCGTGCGCAACCTTTTGGTGGACATCGAGGAGGCCGCATAAGCATGCATTCTTCCAACGACGCAGCACAGCAGCCATCCCTTAATCATGCAAACCTTTTCTCCTTCCCCCCGACACAGAGAAACGGCCTCCTCGACTCCCCCACCACAGAAGCAAAACGCTCTGCAGACCAACACCTCAACCTGCAGACATCCTTCGAAAAACTCCAAGCCTCACTAGACCAGGCATTCCCCAACCAAGCCCGGGCATACTAATCCCCCATCAGCAAAGAAGCCCTAACGCCCCATACTTTCCGCCCCAACGCCACAAGGGCGATCGAGCAGGACGGCTTGGACGGGTCCCCGCACTTAGTTTCCAAAATCATTCCGCAGCGCGAAGGCCCCCGTTGCCAACGCTTCGTAGAAGCGAGGCAACGGGGGCCTTCATGCGCGAGGACGTTTTGGAAACTAAGTGCGGGGACCCGCCCAAGCCGTCCGGTGGAATCAGAGTACCCTTGCTGTTACTCTGCTTTGCCCACAGAGTTGAGGTTGGTCATGCGGATCTTAACCAGCTCGGTGATCTCACGCATGCCCTCCTTGGCCGGCTTCTTGGGATCGAAGCAGGCAGGGTTCTCGGCCATGTAGGCCATGAAGCCCTTGGTGTAGGCCTGACGCAGCTCGGTGGCGTAGTTGACCTTGCAGATGCCGTTCTTCACAGCCTCGGCAACCTGCTCATCGGGCACACCAGAGGTGCCGTGCAGAACCAGCGGCACGTCGACGGCGTCGCGGATGGCCTTGACCACGGACTGCTCGATGTGCGGATCGCTCGTGTACACACCGTGGCTGGTGCCAACGCCAATGGCCAGCGAGGTGCAGCCGGTACGCTCGACGAACTCCTTGGCCTCGGCCGGATCGGTGTAGGGGCTCTCGCCCTCAACCGCGGGACCGTCGTCCTCCTTGCCGCCAACCTTACCGAGCTCGGCCTCGACGGGCACGCCCATGGCGCGGCCAGCATCGGCGACGGACTTGGTCAGAGCGATGTTGTCCTCGAAGGACTCGTGCGAACCGTCAATCATGACAGAGGTGTAGCCCGTGCGGAAAGCCTGCATGCAGCGGTCATAGCCATCGCCGTGATCGAGGTGCAGAGCGACAGGCACGGAAGCGCGCTCGGCGGCAGCCTTGACCATGCCGTAGAAGTAGTCCAGACCAGCGGTCTTGATGGTGCCCGGGGTGGTCTGCATGATGACGGGGGACTTGGTCTCCTCGGCAGCGGCCAGAACGGCCATAACAAACTCGAGGTTCTCGACGTTGAACGCGCCGACGGCGTAGTGGCCGGCCTGAGCGTCCTTGAGCATCTTTTCGGTGGTAACAAGTGCCATGAGCGTTTGCTCCTCTCCCTCGCCCGCATCTGGACATCGGGCGTAGTTGTTCACAAGGCGTTTTACCTTGCGTTTTACTGCGCTCATTGTATGAAATTCAGCGGCTTTACACGCGCGAGATATTGAGCCCATGCAGGTCAATACAGTCGTTTTTGAAAAGTAAACGGAAGGAATTTGAGCAGAGTGGACATGTTCGATATTGAATTTTAGGCGTTCAGCGTCTTTCTTTTATAGAAAAGATAAGTAATCGAAAGGTGTTTTCTTACTCAAAAAGAAAATGAACGAAAATAGAGTCAACACAATTCCTGCAAATTTTGCCGAGAATGGAGCAGCTATGGCCCACGCAACAACCCGAGCCTTCGCCGATGAGCGTCGTGCCGCCATCATGGAAATGCTCGAGCATAATGCCTCGGTGCAGGTAGCAGAAATCGCCCAGACCTTTGGCGTGTCCTCCGTCACCGCCCGCGCCGACCTGGACGCGCTCGCCGAAGCAGGCAAGCTGCGCCGCACGCACGGCGGTGCCGTCTCGCTCCACAAACGCCTGACCGTCTCCACGCAGGATCGCCGCATCAATGTCAACGTCGCTGCCAAGCAGGCCATCGCGCAAAGCGCCATCGAGCTCGTCAATGACGGCGACACGCTGCTCGTCGACTCGGGCACCACGGCGCTCGAGTTCGTCCGGCTCCTCGACCAGCGCGACGGCATCACCGTCATCACGGCAGACATTACCATTGCCGATTACATCGACGAGAGCATGCCCTCGGTCGATGTCGTCATGCTGGGCGGGGCGCTGCGCAAAGGCCATCGTTATTTGTACGGACCGCTCACTATGCAGGCGCTTCAAATGGTCCATGCCGATCTGGCCGTCATGTGCCCCGGCGCCTTTGTCTCCAGCTGCGGCTTTACGACCGACTTTCCCCAGATGGCCGAGACCAAAACGGCTATGATCGCCGCGGCCCATCAAAGCGTCGCCCTCATGGACGCCAGTAAGGTCAACGGACGTGGCATGTACCGTTTTGCCGAGCTGACCGATGTCGACGCCATCGTGATGGACCGTGACCCCGATCATGCCGTCGCCACCTCAATCGCCAAGGCCACCGACAGCGCACGTCCAGCCCTCATCATCGCCGGCGCTTAAACAAAAACCACCACAAAGGTGCCTGCCCCCTTTGTGGTGGTTGTGATAGTTGAGCGCCAAAAGTGAACGTGTCGCTACTTGGAGAGCTCGTCGGCGAGGGCCTCGATCTGAGCGCGCGAGGCGTCGTTGAGCGAGCCCAGCACAGTCACCTTGTTCTGCGTCAGGGTGATGTCCTTCATGCCCTCGATCTCCTTGGTCATAACCTTGGCAGCTGCGGGCGCCCAGGAACCGGACTCGACAAGCGCCACGGTGCGGTTCTGGTAGGCATGCTCGGCGAGCGTGTGGATAAAGGTGCTCATGCACGGGAAGATCTCGCCCTGATAGGTAATGGAGGCGAGCACCAGACGGTCGTAGCGGAACGCATCCTCAACGGCCTCGGCCATGTCGTCGCGAGCCAGGTCAAAGACGGAGACCTTCTGGCCGCGAGCCTCGAGCGCAGATGCGAGCTCCTCGACGGCAGCCTTCAGATGGCCATACACGCTCGCATAGGCGATCGTGATGCCCTCGTCCTCGGGCTGATAGCTCGACCAGGTGTTATAGGTGTCGAGGTAGTAGCCCAGGTTCTCGGTCAGCACGGGGCCGTGGAGCGGGCAGATGATCTGAATGTCCAGGTCGGCGGCCTTCTTGAGAACGGCCTGCACGAACTTGCCGAACTTACCGACGATGCCAAAGTAGTAGCGGCGAGCCTCGCAAGCCCAGCCCTCGGGATCCTCGATGTCGTTGGCGCCAAACTTGCCAAAGCCGTCGGCACTAAAGAGCACCTTGTCGGTGGACTCGTAGGAGAAAATCACCTCGGGCCAGTGAACGTTGGGGGCGCCGATAAAGGTCAGGCTGTGGCCGCCCAGATCGAGCACATCGCCCTCTTTGACGACCATTTTGCGCTCGGGGAAATCGGTGCCAAAGTAGTTGACCATCATGCGGAAAGCACCCATGCTGGCCACGATCTGCGCCTGGGGATAGCGCTCCATAAAGGCAGCGATACCGGCGGAGTGATCGGGCTCCATGTGATGGACGACCAGGTAGTCGGGCGTACGGCCATCGAGCACGGCCTCGAGGTTGCCGAGCCACTCGTCGACAAAGCCAGCGTCGACCGAATCGGCGACAGCGATTTTATCGCCCAAGATAACGTAGCTGTTGTATGCCATACCGTTCTCGGACACGTCGTACTGGCCCTCGAACAGGTCAATGTCGTGATCGTCGACACCGATGTAGCGGATATCCTTGGTGATCTCCATCAGGCAAAGCCTCCTAGATAGACAAAAGAACCCGTCTATCATAGCACTCGCCTTTAGAGCCACAGCTATCTGCCGGCATCCTTACCGATTGTTATTGATGCGGAATATACCGCTTTTGACCTGCACAAACTATGCGCGCGGTATTGCCGTGCTCTGTCGAATGATGAGCTGGCCGGGAATACGAATAGCAACGGTTTTGCCCGCCGTACCCGCCTCGGGAACCGCATGCTCGAATACCTCGCGCCCACGCTGATGCAAATCGAATCGAACGGTCGTGAGCTCGTTATGTGCCACAAAATCATCGAGTGAATCGTCGACGCCCACCACGCTCACGTCCTCGGGCACGCGCAGACCGCTATCGCGCAGCGCTGCAATCACGCCATTTGCCATCTGGTCGTTTGCCGCGTAAATCGCCGTCATGGTGCGGTCGTGCTCGGCCAGGTACCTGCCGGCCTCGTAACCGCTGTTGGCTGACCAGTCGCCCTCGAGCGGCGCCCGTGGCTTAATGTGCTTACGCTCGAGCGCATCCTGCCAGCCAGCGCGACGGAACTGCTCGTCGACCGAAAAGGACGGGCCACCGATATAACGAATCTGCTCGTGTCCCAGCTCAAACAGATGATCCATGAGCAGCAGCGAGCAGCCGTAATGATCGGAGTCGACCGTAGTCACCCGCGGGTGTGCATACATGGTAACGATGACCGTGCCAATGCCCGGCAGTGGATCAAACGTCTCAAAATCGGGCGCCATGCGGCTCATGCCGATGATGATGCCGTCCACCGGCAATGCGGCCATACGACGCGTGGCCTCGGCAAGCGAAAACTCCTCGGTCTTGGACATCTCGACCAGCGTGATGGCGCAATTATGCTCGCGAGC
Organism: uncultured Collinsella sp.; assembly: GCA_902472315.1. Taxonomy (GTDB): domain Bacteria; phylum Actinomycetota; class Coriobacteriia; order Coriobacteriales; family Coriobacteriaceae; genus Collinsella. The sequence continues at coordinate 151,558 of CABRNM010000002.1, read as the reverse complement.
AGCGCTGGCGATGCCGTCGATCATTGAGAGGTTGCCAAACTTGGTGACATCGTTGACGCACAGGCCGACCGAATGGTAGCGACCGTCGCGCAGCGAGCGACCGGCATAACTCGGACGAAAGCCGAGCTCTTGCATAGCGGCCTGCACACGCTGGCGCGTCTGCTCGTTAACGTTGGGCAAGCCGTTGGCGACGCGCGAAACCGTCTGCTGCGAAACGCCAGCAGCGCGGGCGACGTCGGCCATGGAGACCGGACGCGAACTGGTATCGTTGGACGGACGCCTTGCCACAGGATCACCTTCACCCTTGCGAGATCTGAATAGCGTGCATGCCGGCCCGGGCAGAGATACACTCCGCGCCGAGGCCCGCCATCGTCGGACGCATGTTAACGTACTCTACTTTTTCAATCCGCAACTCTTCTGCTTTATAAGTCCATACAGCAGTACCGTTCACGGCTGTATTTCTACCGATTACCAGATTCTCAAAAAGTGACAAGCGTTGTGTTATGAGTACGTTAACATAGCCCGTAACGTGCGGTATCGTGAACACTTGGTTCACTCCGCTTCAAGTTGTTAACGTACTCATAACGACGCAAAACTCGCCCGTGCGCACCAAGGAAAGGACTCCCATGACCACCCCCGACGAAAAGACATTCGCCACGCTCACCAAACTGTTTGAGGAGGAGTTTGGCCCCATCGGCGACCGCCAGGTGCTCTATGTGCACGCGCCCGGCCGTTCCGAAATCAGTGGCAACCACACCGACCACGAGGGCGGCCACGTCATCGCCGGCTCGCTCGATGTCGCCGTTGACGGCATTGCCGTAGCGACCGACACCAACAAGATTCGCGTCGCCGACGAGGGCTACCCCACCTTTGAGATCACGCTCGACACGCTGGATATTCAAGCGTCCGAGAAGGGCACGTCCGCGAGCCTCGTCCGCGGCATGGCCCACGAAATCGCTGCTCTGGGCGTTGAGCCCCAGGGCTTCGACTTCGCCTTCACCTGCTCTGTCCCCTCGGGCGGCGGCCTTTCCAGCTCCGCTGCTGTCGAGGCGGCATACGGTCGCGCCATGGAGACGCTCTGGGGCGCACCCGCCATTGAGCCCGTCGCGCTCGCTCAGATGAGCCAGCGCACCGAGAACAACTACTACGGCAAGCCCTGCGGCCTGATGGACCAGGCCGCCGTATGTCTGGGCGGCCTCGCCTACATGGACTTTGAGGACCAGGCTCAGCCTAAAACCAAGAAGCTCGAGCTCAACTTTGAGGATCACGGCTACGCGCTCGTGCTCGTTAAGGTCGGTGCCGACCACGTGGCCGCCACCGACGACTACGCCGCCGTTCCGCGCGAAATGCAGGACGTCGCCGCCGAGTTTGGCAAGGAACGCCTGTGCGAGGTCGATGTTGCCGACTTTGACGCCAAGCTCCCCGAGCTGCGCGCCAAGCTGGGCGACCGCGCCTGTCTGCGCGCCGTTCACTACTGGTACGAAAACGGCCTGGTCGACAAGCGCTGGGCTGCCCTAAACGCCGGCGACATCGATCAGTTCCTGGTCCTGACGCGCGAGTCCGGCGCCAGCTCTGCCATGTACCTACAGAATGTCGTTGCCAAGCTGGGCTCCGAGCAGCCCTCGATGTATGCCCTGGCACTGGCCGAGCACGTGCTCGACGGCCGAGGCGCCGTCCGTATCCACGGTGGCGGCTTTGGTGGCACCATCCAGGCCTTCGTGCCGCTCGACCTGGTCGACACCTTCATCGCCAAGATGAACGGCTGGCTGGGCGAGGGCTCTGCCCGCCACTACGCAATTTCTGACAAGGGGGCCTACGCGGCATGGCTGTAATGACTGACGTGCGCGAGGCCGCGCAGAACCTGATCGAGTACGCCATCCACCGATCGATGATCGGCCAGGACGATCGCATCTGGGCGTATAACACCATTCTCGAGTGCATCGGTGCTACGGGCCCGGCGCTCGACATGGCCTGGGCGCTCCAGGTCGAGAAACTCTCGCTCTTGCACCCCGATACCCTGCCCAACTTTGACCTTGAAGGCACACTTGCCGCGCTTGCCGAGGCGGCTGTTGCCAACGGCGCCGCCGAGGACACGGCATCGGGCCGCGACCGCATCGCCATGCGCATCATGGGCGCGCTCATGCCGCGCCCGTCTGCCGTGATTGACGAGTTTACCGGCCGCATGGGCGTCAACGAGCCCCGCGCCGCGACCGACTGGTTCTACGGCCTGTGCTGCGACGCCGGCTACGTGCGCCGTGCCGCCATCGCGCGCAACATCAAATGGAGCACCCCCACCAACTGGGGCGATCTTGAAATCACCATCAACCTGTCCAAACCCGAGAAGGACCCGCGCGATATCGCCGCGGCAGGTGCAGCCAAGAACATGGGCGAGAAGTATCCCGCCTGCCAGCTCTGCATCGAGAACGAGGGTTACCCCGGACGCTCCGCCGCGGCTGACGGCGGCGCTCATCCCGCCCGCCAGAATCTGCGCGTTATCCCCATCCAGCTCGACGGCGAGCGTTGGGGCTTCCAGTACAGCCCGTACGCGTACTTTAACGAGCACTGCATTGCCATGAGCTCCGAGCATCGTCCGATGCACGTCGACCGCAAGGGGCTGACCTGCCTGCTCGATTTTGTGGACCTGTTCCCGCACTACTTTATCGGCTCCAACGCCGACCTGCCCATCGTGGGCGGCTCGATTCTGTCGCACGACCACTTCCAGGGCGGCGCGCACGAGTTCCCCATGATGCATGCCACCGAAGTCTCGCAGTTTAGCGTGCCCGGCTTTGACCAGGTCAGCGGTACCGTGTTGCAGTGGCCGCTTTCGGTGCTGCGACTGCGCTCGCACGACCGCGCCCAGTTGCTCGACGCTGCCGAGAAGATTATCCTCGCCTGGCGCGAGTGGACCGATGAGTCTGTGGGCGTTATCGCGCACACGGCCGACGGCGTAGCGCACAACACCGTGACGCCCGTCATCCGCCGCGTCGACTTCCGCGGCAATGCCGGTGGCGAGATTTACGAGGCCTACCTGGCACTTCGCTGCAACATCACGACCGACGAGCATCCGCTGGGCGTTTTCCACCCGCATGCCGAGTATCACCATATTAAAAAGGAGAACATCGGCCTGATCGAGGTCATGGGCTTGGCCATTTTGCCGCCGCGCCTGGTTCCCGAGCTCGGCGCTGTCCGTGAGCACCTGTTGGCGGCCAAGACCGATGCCAGCTACGACCTTGCCGGTGCGCTCGAGGGCGACGACCTTTGCCGCAGCCACGCCGCATGGGCCGAGGACATCTTTGCCCGCCGCGCCGACGAGCTTACGGCGGACAACGCCATCGACATCCTGCACGAGGAGGTCGGCGTGGTGTTTGGCCACGTGCTCGACAACGCCGGCGTTTTTAAGTGGGACGAAGCCGGCCGCGCCGCCCAACAGCGCTTTATCGACTCACTGTAATGATCCCTTGGGGACGGAGGAAAACGGATCATTTCCGCACACACGACAGCGGCGCCCGCCGGCAACATCGCCGGCGGGCGCCGCTTTTTGAGTGTAGTCATTGGGGACGTTCTTAAACGACTGGTCATTAAAGAACGTCCCCGATGACTACTTGCGACAAGGCAACGCCGATGTTTTGGCAACGACAGCGAAAACGCCCCTAAGCGAGCAAGGTGACGTGAAAGAGGAGGGCATTGACCTTTTGGTCATGCCCGACGATTGAACGTCAGATTGCCGCTTAGGGGCGTTTGCAGCGTCGCGCCGTTACGCGGTTTGGTAAAACCGCGTAACCCTACAGTTCAGTCACGACAACGCTGTTGTAAATCTCGTCCCAGCGGTCCATGACCAGGTGGCCGGTCTTGGGATCCATGGCGTTGAGCTTGCCGCAGGTATTGGCGGTCTTGAGCACCGTGACGTCGTCGGCACCAGCAGCAATTGCATGCGCAAAGCCGGCGATGGTCGAGTCGCCGGAACCCGTCGCGTTCACAGCCGCAATCGCGGGCGTCTTGGCGCGGAACGCGCGGCCCTCGTGGAAGCCCACCGAACCGGCAGCGCCCATCGAAACGACGACCCAGGGAATACCGGCAAAGCGGCCATCGGCGGCAAGCGCCTCGCGCAGGGCATCGACATCATCGGTCGTAAAGGACGTACCCAGCAGGCCGTTAATCTCGGTCAGGTTGGGCTTTACGAGCTCAGGCTTAGCGTCGGACTCCAGCGCGGCCTCCAGCGATGCACCCGAGGTGTCGAGCAGTACCTTGGCGCCCGCCTCCTCGGCGATCTTGACGAGCTCGGCATAGTAGCCGACATCGACACCACGCGGCAGCGAGCCCGAAAGCGTCACAACGTCCGCCTTCGCTGCAAGCTCGGCGAACTTGGCCGTAAAGGCCTCGAGCTCGGCCGGGGCGATCTGCGGGCCGCTCTCCAGCAGCTCGGTCTGATTGCTCTCGTGCAGAATATTCAGGCAAATGCGCGTCTCACCGGCAATGGGCACAAAGTCGTTCTTGACGCCATCGGCATCCATAAGCTCGGCCATATAGGCACCCATGTGGCCGCCGAGCAGACCGGTCGCGAGCACGTCGTCGCCCAGCTGCAGCAGCACACGGCTCACGTTGAGGCCCTTGCCGCCAGCGGTCTTTTCGGGCGTCACACGGTTCACGTCGTCGATGATCAACTTGTCGAGCTGATAGCGCGTATCAATCGACGGGTTCATGGTAACGGTCAGAATCATATTGAACTCCTGTTTCCGGGGCACGACACACGCGGCCCCAAACATACGATAGCTCGTTAAAGGATCTCGATCTCAAAGCCGCGGGTGACGGTCTCCCCCGGCTTGGCAACCAGGCAGCCACGCTTGTGCTCCAGAATATCGTCCTCGTCGGAGCAGGTGGACAGACCACCCCACGGTTCAACAGCCACAAAGTCGCCCTCGGGCTTGCTCCACACAATCAGGTACGGCATATCGGGGAACGTCAGGCGCACGCCCTTGTCCTCGGTTTTCTTGGTCAGCGTAACCACGTGGCTCTCGAGCACATCAAAGATGGTCTCGGCGAAGTCGAAGAGCTCATGGGTAAGCGGCAGATCGTGGCCGACCATCGGGTTCTTGCTACGGTGCTCGACATCGATCAGGCCTGTGGAGGGAACAGCGGTGCAAAGCTCGGTCGCCTCACGCTGATCGAAACGAAGTTCATAGTCGTCGTAGGACTCGCCCTCGTCGAGCGGGCACTTAAAGCCGGGGTGACCACCCACAAAGAATGGCATATCCTCGATGCCCTCATTGGTCACCTCGTACGACACGGCCACCTTTTCCGAATCGATCGTGTAACGAGCAACGATCTTAAACGGATACGGGTACTGCTCGAGCAACTCGGCATGGTCGGCAGAGCTTAGGCTCAGCGCAACCATGTTGTCACTCTGCTTCTCGAGCTTCCACTCCTGCTTGCGGGCAAAACCATGGCGGGCGAGCTTGACCTCGCGACCACCCATAGTCATCGCGCGACCGTCACGAAGGCCGCCGCAGATCGGGAAGCAAATGGGTGCCTGGCCCGACCAGACCGAAGAATCACCCTGCCACAGGTACTCACGGCCGTTGGCCGCAATAGAAGCGAACGACCCGCCCGCCGTGCTCAGTGCTACGCGGATAGAACCGTTATCAAGAACAAACTCCATAGGAGCCTTCCCTTTCTTACGACAGCCCGCCAAGTCAATAGGGCCGATAGAAAACCGGCCCGCGCTCCCTCACAGAAACGCGAGCCGTCAACGGACTAGTAAATTACGCCGGATACCCGCTAATCATGGTATTCGCCGCGGTCCCACTTCTCCAGGAACTCGTCAAAGAAGTGCGGGTCAGCCTGAGCCTCGGCGTCGGCCTTGTTGCAGGCATCGATCTTGGCGATCAGGGCATCGTGCTCGGGGGTCTTCTCGTAGGGCTCCTCCAGGAAGGCAAGCATAATGTCGGCCATCAGGAACTCGCCGGTGATCTTGCCGCCAAAGCCCACGATGTTGGCGTTGAGCTCGCGACGGGCATACAGGGCAGAGGTCATGTCGCGAACCAGGGCGCAGCGGGCGCCGGGAACCTTGTTGACGGCGTTAGTGATGCCGATGCCGGTGCCGCACAGGGCCACGCCAAAGTCAGCCTTGCCGCTGGCAACAGCCTCGCCCACGGCCTTACCGTAGATGGGATAGTGCGTACGGGTGTGGCTGTAGGTGCCGCAGTCGAGCACCTTGTAGCCAGCCTGCTCCAGGCGGTCGGCCAGATAGATCTTCTCGTCCGTAACGATATGGTCGCAACCGATTGCGATGGTCTTCTTCATCAGAACGTCCTTTCGTCTGAATTCACAAGTTGAGGTAGAAGTTCGAGTTCTCGGTGGCTCTCGTTAGGCCATCTTGTTGAGCATGTCGACACGGATCTGGTGACGGCCGCCGGCGTACTGGGCGCGCAGGAACTCGCGGGCGATCTTCTTGGCGACCTCGGTGCCCACAACGCCCGGGCCCATGGTGACCATGCGCGAGCCGTTATGCTCGCGGGTCATGTAGGCGGAGCGCTCGTCGGAAATGTTAGCGACGACCATTCCCTTGATCTTGACGGCGGCCATATAGGAGCCGACGCCGTACTTATCGAATGCAAAGCCCTGGGAATCCTTGTGCTCCAGCAGGTCCTTGGCAACGGCGGTGGCGGAATCGACAAAGTCCGCGGCAGGGGTCTCGGAATAGTCGACGACCTCGTGACCGTCGGCGATGAGCATCTCCTTGATGGACTCCTTCATCGACATACCGTCGGCATCGGAAGCGATTACAACCCTCATGACATCCTCCTTGAGAGATACGCTGGCGCGTAGTTTCTGTTTGGAAGTGTTGAATCGCGATCAGGTCCGGGCATCTGAATGTGCGGTTCTTCACTGTTCATGTTTATTTGAACACATTCGAACATCGACTGCAACAACTATTTGTTTGTCTTTGTTCTTTTTTGAACAAAGACCGTTCACGGATGATTGTTGACCGTTTGGGATCGTGAAAGCTTCGTCCTGGCACGTCTTCAACAAACAAAAGGGACGGCCGAGAACGAGTCTCGGCCGTCCCTTTGCGGTATGCCCCAGCAAATACAGCTGTTTTAGCTACTCGACCTGCCTACCCTTTTTGGTGTGCTTGGACGGAGCACTCAGAAAGCGGCCCGTCAAATAGTTCGCCGGGCCGGAAATATCAATCCCCAGCAGCACATGCCCCAGCCACAGAAACGCCGCGAGCACCAGCAATGGAATCACGCACGAGGTCACGATCATCACGATGACGCCTTCGATGAGATCGGTCACCTGCTGCACAATCTCATCGGTCATCTGCTTGGCGCCGCTGGTCACCGACGTGACAAGACCCGAGGCGCCGTCGGCAAGCTGCTCAAGCACGTTCTTGGACTCTGTGGACTCGGCCTTTTTCTTGCTTGCCTTGGAGTTATCACTATCTTCCGCACTCGCAGCGTCAGTCGCCTTTTGCTCAGCCGCTTCGATGCTCACTCGATACGTTTCGTCGACCTTTTGCGACACCCATACACTTGCAGGCACCAACGCCATGCCGATCATGGCGACCACCAGCACGCGCGTCGCCACGCGACGAAGGACGGCGCTGGTGCTCCAGCGTCCGTGAATGCCAAGCGACACCGCGAAGAGTACGAACGAGAACGGGATCAGGATGCCCAGACCAACCGACCACAAAATCGTAAGCAAATATTTCTCGAGGTATAGCACGGCAAGCACGATGCCCAAGTTACCCGAAAGCTGTGCGAGCTGCTCGGCAACCGGCGTTCCCGTATCGCCCGGCAGCGCAGTGATGCCCGCAGACAGCGCCACGCACGAGGTCGTGAGCGCCAGTACGTTACCTTTCTTTTGATCGATGACCTCGATGGTGGAGTCCCAGGTCTTGGTATCGGCGAAATGCGGGCGAGCTACAAAGCCCGACAACAGCGCCAGTACCACAAGCGCAACGATAAAGCCAATCTGCAGTTTTTTGTTTGCGCACACGACATCGGACAGGCTGGGCTGCAGCTCGGTTACCGTCGTGTGCTCGGTTATCTGGACAGGACGCCCATGAGTCATCTCGTGCGCGTCTCCCTTTTGAATCAATCCGTTGCCCGGCATTTGGATACCTCCTTATTCCGGCCTGTATTGCGGATGGAAGTATACCCACCCAGCGAAAAACCGAACGGGAGGGCATGCAGAAGCTCCATAACGCTGCTAGTCGAACAGTGCCCTTTCAAAACTATGCCGGTTTACTACGGTAAAACCGATAGGACCGACCACATTTGCTATTAGCAGAAAATGACAAGCTTTCTACCTGTGGCTTTGATAACGCCGTTCTATCCATAGTTGAAAGAATGCGATTCATCGTAGTAAACCGGCATAGTTTTGTAACCGACAGGCCGAGTCGGCACCGCAGCAAACCTAATAACCCGTTTTCTTCCATCCTCAAAGGATCAAATGCATGGCAGGAGTGTCCCTAACTGCCGGCAGATAAGGAACGTCCCCAAGTGCCGGGTAAAAAGAAAAAGCCCTGTCGCGAGTTTGCGGCAGAGCTTTTGGAAGGGGACTTGGTTGTGCGGGCTCGTTAGGCGAGCTTGGCCTCGAGCTCGGCGATGCGCTTGTAGGCATCGATGGTAAAGCGGGTCTGCTTCTCCAGGATCATAGTGGTCATGAGAGTGTCCTGAGCGTGAGCCATGATGAAGGTCATCTCCATCTCGCCACCGCCGGCCTCCTGCGAAAGCAGCTTGGTCTGCGTGTCGTGGGCACCGATGAGCGCATCGCTGGCATCCTTGTGCAGCTGCTCGGCCTTCTCAAAATCACCCTCGCGAGCAGCATCGAGCGCTGCAAGCAGATCGGTCTGGGCGTCACCTGCGTATGCGACAATCTCGAATCCAACCATCGAGATTTCTTCTTTGGTTGCCATGTTGCGTTCCTTTCACATATGAACCAATGGAGAGCATCGCGTCCGGGCATACGCGCTGCGTTCTGTATGGCAGAAACATTAACATTCAAACAAAAAAGAACAGCGCAAAACGTATTTTCAAGCTATGAACGGTCACTTTTCGCCCGTGAACGGTTTCCAAACCATTTCGAACAATATCAAACATGATTAACGGAAACCCAAACAGGACCGCGCCCTAGCGCAAATCGCGCACCGTATCGCCCTCTACGAGCACGCCGGGGATCAGCATGTGCTCCACGCCAGACGCACCCCCCTCGGCACCGGCGATCTTATCGACTGCCCACATGCCGACACGCCTGTTGTCAAAGCGCACGGTGGTCAGGCGACGGTCGGGCACGATATCGCCCAGGCTGTCATCAACACCCACCACGCTCACGTCCTCGGGCACACGCCTTCCGCGCGACTCGAGCCCGCGAATGCAGCCGTAGGCCATGGCGTCGTTGGAGGCATAGATGGCAGTACAGGTCGGATCGTCCGCCAGAGCCTGGCCTGCGGCATATCCGCTCTGCGCCGTCCAATCGCCACGGATGAGTCGCGGCAGCTCAATACCATGTGCGCGCAATGTCTCGCGCCAGCCTTCCTCGCGCTGCATGCCCGAAAGCGAGCGCTCGGGACACGAGATAAAGTGCACGGTCTTGTGCCCCTGCCCCAGCAAGTACTCGACAACCTGACGCGAGCAATCGAACTGGTCGTTATCGACCGTCGAGCACAGCGGGTGCTCCAACATCGTAACGAGCACTGTCTGCATGCCAGGCAGCGGCTCGAAGGTGCCAAAGTCCGCCGGCATGCGGTTCATGATCACAACCATGCCGTCTACCGGCAGCGCGCTCATACGCGACGATGCGCTCTCGAGGGTATACGGATGCCCATCTACTTTCGTGAGGGTAATGGCGTAGCCGTGCTTATCGGCGGCGGCAGCAAAGCCCTCCATACGGTCGAGGTTGCCGGTACCGGTAATGTTGAACATGGCGACGCCGACGGTCTTAAACTTGCCGCGGCGCAGCGATCGACCGGCAAAATTGGGGCGATACCCCAGCTCGCGCATGGCGGCACGCACGCGCTCCTTGGTCTCGGGGCGCACGCTGGGCGAATCGTGCACCGTACGCGAGACTGTCTGCTCCGAGACGCCCGCGAGACGCGCCACGTCCTTAACGGAAACCGATTTTTTAACAGCGGCCATAGGTCGATCTTTCTATGTCAACGATGCCATTAGTGGCATCCTGCGCAGTCAAATGAAACGTCTTCAAGTATATCCAACGCCTCCCCCACCATACGCTCACCACCCAAAACCTACCGTTCACCGACATTTTTGCTTCCCCGAACGGCTTTTGTCGCCCAAATGTTAACGTTGCCATTGTGCAAACACGGAGCCACCGGGCGGCTCAGACGTTTACGCGTAAGGAATCGACGGTTCGCAGGCACAGGAACCATCGGTTCGCTTCTTATTTTGTGTCACAAAATGGCAACGTCAACATTTTGGCAACCGAATGTCAAAAGCTACCATCGTTGCTAACCCACCGACTCTTAGGAGCTTTGCATGGAGCAACTCATCGCCATCATCGAAAAGGGCCAGCCCTTTTTCAACGCGATCGCCCGCAACAAGTACCTCAAGGCGATCCGCGACGGCTTTATCTCCGTCATCCCCATCATCATCTTCTCGTCCATCTTTTGCCTGGTAGCCTCGGTCCCCAACATCTGGGGTTTCTACTGGCCCGATGACATCAACAACGCCCTGTGGAAGTGCTACAACTACTCCATGGGCATCCTGGCCATCGCCTGCGCCGCCACCACGGCCAAGCACTTCGCCGACGCCCAGAACCGCGATCTGCCCAAGAATAACCAGATCAACTTTATCTCGTGCATGTGCGCGGCCATCATCGGCTTCCTGCTCCTTTCGAGCGACACGATCGCCACGGACGCCGCCAGCGGCTTCAACACCACCTACCTTGGTTCCAAGGGCCTGCTGACTGCCTTCATCGCTGCGTTTGTGACCGGCATCATCTACAAGTTCTTTATCAAGCGTAACATCACCGTCAAGATGCCCGAGCAGGTTCCGCCTAACATCTCGCAGACCTTTAAGGACATCATCCCCTTCTCCGTCTGCATCACCGTCTTTTGGGTCTTTGACATCGTCTTCCGCGCTGCCTTTGGCTTCTGCTTTGCCCAGGGCGTCATCCAGGTGTTCCAGCCCCTGTTCACCGCTGCCGACGGCTACATCGGCCTTGCTGTGATCTACGGCGCCATGAGCCTCTTCTGGTTCGTGGGCGTCCACGGCCCCTCGATCGTCGAGCCCGCCATCGCCGCCGCCCTCGTTGCCAACATGACCGACAACCTGGCTGCGTTCCAGGCCGGCCAGCACGCTTCCGCTGTCCTGACCCAGGGTGCCCAGTACTTCGTCGTCTGCATGGGCGGCACCGGCGCCACGCTTGTCCTGGTCTTTATGTTCTGCTTCCTGGCCAAGTCCCAGGAGATGCGCGCCGTCGGTAAGGCCGCCATCGTTCCCGTGTGCTTTGCCGTTAACGAGCCGCTGCTGTTCGCCGCGCCCATCGTGCTCAACCCCGTCTTCTTTGTCCCGTTTGTCTTTGCCCCGATCGCCAACATCTGGATCCTCAAGATCTTTATCGACTTCTTGGGCATGAACGGCTTTATGTATACCCTGCCCTGGACCGTCCCCGGCCCCATCGGCACCATCATGGGCCTGGGCTTCCAGCCGCTCGCTTTTGTGATGCTCGCCCTTATCCTGGTCGTCGACTTTGCCCTGTACTACCCGTTCTTCCGTGCCTATGACGCCCAGAAGTGCACCGAGGAGGCCGAGATCTCCCAGGAGGAGCTCGCCGCCAAGAACGCCGAGAAGGCCGCCAAGCTCAACGACGCCTTCCAGGGCAAGGCTGACGCCAAGAGCGTTGCCGCCGGCGCTGCTGCCGAGGCTGTAAAGACCGATGCCGCTCCCGCCTCTACCCCCGCCACCGAGGCTACGTCCACCAGCGACCTCAACGGCAAGCGCGTGCTCGTGCTCTGCCAGGGCGGCGGTACCTCGGGCCTGCTCGCCAACGCGCTGGCCAAGGCTGCCAGGGAGCGCGGTATTAACCTCGAGACCGCTGCCGAGGCCTATGGCAACCACGTTGACATGCTCCCCGACTTTGACCTGGTCGTCCTGGCCCCGCAGGCCGCAAGCTACCTGGCCGACCTTCAGAAGGACTGCGAGCGCGTGGGCAACAAGTGCGTCGCCTGCCGTGGCAAGCAGTACATCGAGCTCTCCCAGAACGGCGACAAGTCTCTCGCCTTCGTAAGCGAGCAACTCTCGAAGTAAGTAACGCTCAGGGCCAGCCGACCATCCAAGACCGGCTGGCCCTTCGATTTAGACGATTGGATCATCATGTCCGTTAACCCTGCTAGCGTCACTAACCCGCCTGCGCAGTTTCCCGAGGACTTTGTCTTTGGCGGCGCCACTGCTGCCTACCAGGTAGAGGGCGAGACCCGCACTCACGGTAAGGGCAAGGTTGCCTGGGACGACTTCCTGGAGGCCCAGGGGCGCTTTTCCCCCGATCCCGCTTCGGACTTCTACAACCAGTACCCCGTCGACCTGGAACTGTGCGAGGAGTTTGGCATCAACGGCATCCGCCTCTCCATCGCCTGGAGCCGCATCTTCCCCAACGGCACCGGCGAGATCAACCCCGAGGGCGTCCAGTTCTACCACGACCTCTTCGCCGAATGCCATAAGCACCATGTTGAGCCGTTCGTCACGCTGCATCACTTTGACACGCCGCTGCCCCTCTTTGAGAAGGGCGACTTCCTCAACCGCGAGACCATCGACGCCTTTGTGGACTTTGCCACCTTCTGCTTTAAGGAGTACGCCGACCAGGTGACCTATTGGTTCACCTTTAACGAGATCTGGGCGGACGCCTCCAACACCTACATCGAGGGCACCTTCCCCGGCGGCGTCAAGGCGCATCTGGCCGAGGCCTTCCAGTGCGAGCACAACATGATGCTCGCCCACGCCAAGGCCGTACTGGCCTTCCACAACGGCGGTTTTAAGGGCAAAATCGGCGTCATCCAGTCGCTGGAGTTCAAGTATCCGCTCAACGAGAACGACCCCGCCGACATCAAAGCCGCCAACAACGAGCACGTGCTGCAAAACCAGTTCTTGCTCGACGCGACGTTCCGCGGCGACTACGCGCCCGACACCCTCGAGTGCGCCAACCGCCTGGCGGCCATCTCGGGCGGCACCATCGAGATCCCGGACGAGGATCTGAAAATCATGCGCGAGGCCGCGCTCTACAACGACTACCTGGGCGTTAACAACTACCAGTGCCGCTTTTTGAAGGCTTACGACGGCGAGAACGACCTGCACCACAACGGTACGGGCGAGAAGGGCACCGGCCGCTGGCGCGTCAAGGGTATTGGCGAGCACGTGAACAAGCCCGGCATCCCCACCACCGACTGGGACTGGATCATCTATCCCGAGGGCCTGTTCGACCTGCTCGTCTACATCAAGCAGCGCTACCCCAACTACAAGCAGATCTTCATTACCGAAAACGGCATGGGCTACAAGGACCCCTACAAGGACGGTTTTGTGGACGACCAGCCGCGCATCGACTACATCGAGCAGCACCTGCGCTGGTTGCTCAAGGCCATGGAGGTGGGCGTCAACGTGGGTGGCTACTTCCTGTGGAGCCTGCAGGATCAGTTCTCCTGGACCAATGGTTACAACAAGCGTTACGGCTTCTTCTACGTTGACTTTGAAACCCAGAAGCGCACGCCCAAGGCAAGCGCCTACTGGTATAAGCACGTGGCGCAGACCCGTCGTCTGGACTAGTGACTGGCGGGGTTGCCCGCTCACACAACCTGTCCCCATTTCTCAGCCGGGGGCGGCACGTCACACGGCGCGCCGCCCCCCGGCCTTTTTGTGCAGGTCGGAAGCCGTTTGTCTCAATCTGTAACATCTAGCCGAGTTTTTGGGTCCTAGCTGTTACAGATTGAGACGAACAGGATTGCTCTTTCCGAAGAATCTAAATCTGTAACACGTAGCCCGCTTTTGACCGTCTACCTGTTACAAATCGAGACAAACGGAGTAGGACCTAACCCCGTATGTCCCTAACAGTCGAGCGTTCGACCAACGTACTCGGCACATGAATCGCCTCGATAGACGAGCTCTCTCCAATCGCCGCCTCAAACGCAAGCTTACCGACACCGCGCAAATCAAATCGCAACGTCGTCAGCCGATTGTGAGGAACAAGTCCCTCGAGTGCGTCGTCGATACCAACCACGCTCACGTCGTCGGGCACGGACAGGCCCGCGTTCTCGAGCGCGGCGATAACGCCCAGCGCCATCTGGTCATTTGCCGCAAGCACGGCAGTCGGCGCCTGCGACCCGCCGGCAAGCACCTCGGCCGCAATCCGCTCGCCCATGGCGTACCCACTGTCCGCACTCCAATCGCCACGCAGCATCGGAGCGGCATCGACATGAGCACGACCCAGCGTATCGCGCCAACCGGCCTCACGAAAACGCGAGGAAATCGAGTTTTCCGGACCCGCCACAAACCGCATATTCGAGTGACCATGTTCCAGCAGATAATTGGTCAACAGCTCGCACGAACCATACTGGTCGGAGTCGATCGTCGTGCAGCGCGGATGCGCATACATGGACAGGATGACCGTTCGCACTCCCGGCTGGGGAACAAACTCCTCAAAATCGGGAGCCATGCGGTTCATGTTGAGAATCATGCCGTCGACGGGTCGCTCGACCATGCGGCGCGAGGCATCGGCAAGTGTATAGGGCTTGTCGCCGCCCATCTCGATCATAGTGACGGCAAAATCATGCTCGCGCGCCGCTTGCATGATACCCTCGAGCGTCGCCAGGTTACCGACACGTGTGATGTTGTACATGCACAGGCCAATAGAACGATACGACCCGCCGCGCAACGCCGTTCCAGCAAAATTGGGACGAAAGCCCAGCTCTTCCATGGCGGCCAGCACACGCTTGCGCGTCTTTTCCGTCACGTTGGGCATACCGTTGACCACGCGAGACACAGTCTGGCGGCTCACGCCAGCGAGCGCCGCAACCTCTGCCGCGCTCGCCGAACGACCATTCCTTGTCCGCTGAGCCATGCCTTCCACGCTAACCTGCTTCCCAACTATTCCCCGCGCCCATGGCGCATCGTACATACATTGATAACGTGCTCATGATACCCGAGCCATATACCACAACATGAAAACTTCTGTCAATCAAAACCGCTTACCGAACAAATACAACCGTTCGCGGCTGTTTGAAGTTGTTTTGTTTCTATACATCCCAGCCGGATGTTAACGTGCTCATTGTCAAATGTTCACGTGCTCATTTTGGTTCTAATCATTTTAAGATAGTGTTTATCGGGCTTTTTCACCGCTGAACGCTAACCAGGGAGCCTCCTGAGCACAAACGCGCAATATCGAACAGCGAGACGAGAGGGTGTATGCATATGTCTTTGCTAAACCGCGTACAGCAGCTGCCGAAGGGCTTTGTTTGGGGCGCCGCAACCGCCGCGTACCAAACGGAAGGTTCCACGAAGGTGGCAGGCAAGGGTAAGACCATGTGGGACGATTACCTTGTCGCCCAGGGTCGCTTTTTGCCCGACCCGGCCAGTGATTTCTACAACCGCTACGAGGAGGATATCCGCCTTTCTGCCGAGCATGGACTCAACGCCATTCGTGTGTCCATCGCCTGGACCCGCATCTTCCCCAACGGCGACGATGCCGAACCCCTCGCCGAGGGCGTTAAGCACTACCACGAGCTGTTCGCCTGCTGCAAAAAGTATGGCGTCGAGCCCTATGTGTCCCTGCATCACTTTGACTCCCCCGCCGCCCTGTTCAACCAGGGCGACTGGCTCAACCGCAAGACCGTCGACGCCTATGTGCGCTATGCCGAGTTCTGCTTCCGCGAGTTCCGCGAGGTCAAGAATTGGTTCACCATCAACGAGCTCATCAGCCTCTCGCACTCCCAATACATCCAAGGCAACTTCCCGCCCAACCATCACTTTGATGTGACGAGCGGCATCCAGAGCCAGCACAACGAGCTCGTTGCCCACGCCCGCGCCGTCAACCTGTATAAGGATCTTGACGAGACCGAGCACCTGGGCGGACGCATTGGCATGGTCAACGTCCTGACGCCGGCATATCCTGCCACCGACTCGCCCGCCGACCAGCACGCCGCCGACCTGTACAACGCCTTCTACACCGACTTCATCATGGACGGCGCCTTCCTGGGTCACTACTCCGCGCGCACCCTCTCACTCATCAACGAGATTCTGCGTGCCAACAACGCCACACTTACGGTTGAGGACAGCGACATGGAGGAGCTCGCCAAGGCGGCGCCCCGCAACGATATGTTCGGCCTCAACTACTATCAGTCGGCGTTTATCGCCGCCTACGATGGCGAGTCCACCAACAGCTTTAACGGCACCGGAGACAAGGGCACCTCGTGCTTTAAGTTTAAGGGCGTCGGGCAGCAGGTCGATATGCCGGGTATCCCCACCACCGACTGGGATTGGCTCATCTACCCGCAAGGCCTCTACGACACGCTCAAGCACATCAGCGCCACCTATCCCAACCTCCCCGTCATCTATATCACCGAAAACGGCCTGGGCCACAAGGACCCCGAGCCCGACGCAAACGGCATCGTCGCCGATCCCGAGCGCATCGACTTTGTCGACCAGCACATGGAGAAGGTGCTCCAGGCGCGCGCCGAGGGCGTCGACGTCCAGGGCTACTTTATCTGGAGCCTGCAGGACCAGTTCTCGTGGGCCAATGGCTATAACAAGCGCTACGGCCTGTTCTACATCGACTTCGACACGCAAAAACGCTACATCAAGCAGTCGGCACTCTGGTACAAGGAGCTCGCCGACACTATGGCGGACGCGCAGTAGCGCATCGCCTCGCTTTCCCCCGAGAAGGGAGCGGCCCTATGCGATACAAACCCAGCCGCTCCCCTCTCTCCCCCTGGGACCGACCCCGCCTGCACCCGGGCTTTTAGCAAGCGGGAGACCATATAGGTTTTCAACGTCCATGCCATTAAGATTTCATGCAAAGAGGAGCGTGAACTATGGAATCGATCGTTAAGTTCTTGGAGAAAGGTCAGCCGTACTTCGACAAGGTCTCTAAGAACATCTACCTTCAGGCCATTAAAGACGGCTTTTTGGCAGCAATGCCCATCATCCTGTCTTCTTCTGTCTTCCTGCTTATTTCGACCCTGCCGGGCGTTGTCGCCACGGTCGGCGGCTTTACGCTGCCCGACTGGTGGAACGTCGACGTCGTGAACTTCTGCAACAAGGTTTACAACTTCACGATGGGCGTCGTGGGCATCATGGTCGCCGGCACCACCGCAAGCGCGCTGACCGGCTCCAAGAACCGCCGCATGCCTGCCGGCAAGGCCATCAACGCCACGAGCACCATGGTCGCCGCCATGTGCGCTATGCTCATCTTGGCCGTTACCCAGACGAGTGCCAAGATCGACGGCGCCGATGTCTC
The DNA here is from genome assembly GCA_902472315.1 of uncultured Collinsella sp. Classification (GTDB taxonomy): domain Bacteria; phylum Actinomycetota; class Coriobacteriia; order Coriobacteriales; family Coriobacteriaceae; genus Collinsella. The sequence continues at coordinate 134,098 of CABRNM010000002.1, read as the reverse complement.
GGTGTTCTTTACCGACAACATGGGCACCAAGGGCCTGCTGAGCTCCTTTGTCGCCGCATTTGCCACGGTCAACATCTATGCCTTCTGCATTAAGCGAGACATCACCATCAAGCTGCCCAAAGAAGTCCCCGGCGCCATCGCCCAGAACTTCCGCGACATCTTCGCCTTCAGCTTCTCCATCCTGTTTGTCGCCGTCATCGACGTTATCTGCCGCACCTGCTTGGCCGTCCCGTTTGCCAACGTCATCTCCACGCTGGTGAGCCCGCTGTTCGCCGCTGCCGATTCCTACGCCGGCCTCGCCCTCATCTGGTTCATGATCCCGCTGTTCTGGTTCATGGGCATCCACGGCCCCTCGGTCGTTAAGCCTGCCCTCAACGCCGCGCTGTTTGGCAACATCACCACCAACCTCGCCACGCTGCAGGCCGGCGGTCACCCCGCCCTCGCCCTGACCGAGAACTTCGGTAACTACATCGGCGAACTCGGCGGCACCGGCGCCACGTTCATTGTCCCGATCATCTTCCTGCTCTTTATGCGCTCCAAGCAGCTCAAGGCCGTCGGCAAAGCCTCTGTCGTACCCGTGATGTTCGCCGTCAACGAGCCGCTGCTGTTCGCCGCGCCCATCATCCTCAACCCGTACTTCCTGATCCCGTTCCTGTTTGCCCCCGTGGCCAACGTCCTCATTGGTAAGTTCTTCATCGACTTTTTGGGCATGAACGGCTTTATCTATGCCATGCCGTGGGCACTCCCCGGACCGATCGGCACCTTCATCGACACCAACTTCCAGCCGATCTCTCTGGTCCTGGTTGTCGTCCTGCTGGTCGTTGACTTCTTGATCTACTACCCGTTCTGCAAGGCCTACGACAACGTCCTGTGCAAGCAGGAGGCCGAGACCCTGGCCGAAGAAGAGGCCAAGGAGACCAAGGCCGTCAAGACCGCTGCCGCCCCCGCCGTTGAGGCTCCTGTTGTCGAGACCGCTTCTGCCACCGAGGCCTCCGCAGCTCCGTCCGCCCTTAAGGGCAAGGATCTGAGGGTTCTGGTTCTGTGCGCTGGCGCCGGCACCTCTGCACTGCTCGCCAACGCGCTTAAGGAAGGCGCCGACGAGCTGGGCATCGACATTACCGCCAACGCCGGTGCCTACGGCAGCCACTACGCCATCATGGACCAGTACAACGTCATCGTCCTGGCTCCGCAGGTTCGCACCTATTACAACGAGATGAAGGCCGACACCGACCGCCTGGGCATCACGCTGCTGTCGCCCAAGGGCAAACAGTACATCGACCTCACTAAGGATCCCAAGGGCGCCGTCGCCTGGATCGAGGAAAACCTCGAGGCATAAGACGCTGACACCACCTGCCGCTTGCAGACAATAAATGGCCCGTGCATCGATGTGTGATGCGCGGGCCATTTTGTTTAGACCGCACCCGTCCTCCTGTTCATCTCAATCTGTAACATCTAGCCGAGTTTTTGGGTCCTAGCTGTTACAGATTGAGACGAACGCACAGGCCAAGCCGAAAATCTCAATCTGTAACATGTAGACCACTTTTGACCGCTTAGATGTTACAGATCGAGACAAACGGAATAAGCCGGACCGAATTGTCTAAATCTGTAACATCTAGCTGAGATTTTCGGCCCTACCTGTTACAGATTGAGACAAACAGGCCGAGCACGTCTACGACCGCAGGTCCTTCACGCTGGAACGCTCGACCAGCACGCCCGAGACGAGCGTACGGCTTCTGGAGCTCGGGGCTTCCAGACCTGCGACAACCTCGTTAAGCGCACGGACGCCCAGTTCGCGATGACGGAACTTCACCGACGTCAGAATCGAGTTGGGAATCGTCTTGTAGAGCTCATCGTCGAAGCCGATCACGGACACGTCGTCGGGCACACTGAGCCCTTTGTCACGTAGAGCCATCATCACGCCGTTTGCCATGCAGTCGTTAGCAGCGAGGACCGCCGTGCAATCGGGCTTATCGGCAAGCACAAGGCCCGCGGCATAGCCACTATCCGCATTCCAATCGCCTTGCAGAGGCTCGGGCGGCTCAATGCCACGCGCCTCGAGTGCCGCACGCCAACCTTTCATACGGCACTGGCTCGACAGCGACTCTTTTTTACCAGAGACGAAGTACACGTCCTTGTGCCCGCGATTCAAGAAGTACTCGCATGCCATGCGTGCGCCGCCCTCTTGGTCGTCACTGACGGTAGAGCAGGTAGGATGCTCCATCGGCGTGATAATCACCGTCTTGAGGTCTTTCGGCGCCTCAAAGGTATCAAAGTCATCGACCATCTGGCGCAGATTGAAGATCATGCCGTCGACGGGAAGCTGCGACATCCTACGCGCCGCTTCGGCAAGGGTCATCTTCTCCCCCGCCCGCTTTTTGATCATCGTGAGCGCAAAGCCGCGTTCTTCGGCGGCATCGGCGATACCGTCAATCATGTCCACGGCGCCGCCCGACAAGTGGAACATCACCACGCCGATGCACCCGTAACGGCCCAACTTGAGTGAACGCGCGGCAAAGTTGGCTCGAAACCCGAGCGCCTCCATTGCCGAATGGACCTTATCGCGTGTCGACTCTCGCACGCTATCGGGCTCGTTGATCACGCGCGACACCGTCTTGAGAGAAACGCCCGCGGCAACTGCCACATCATTCATTGAGACATTTTTCTTGTCCATCGTTGCCACTACTTCTCCAGTCGGTTTTGCATCGCTTGTTTTTTGCGTTCTAGCATACACTACCTGCCCGACTGACAAATCAGCCGTTTATCGGACAATATCGACCGTTCACCCGTAAATCCTTGTTGCTCTTCCAAAAATGTCTTACGTTGTCATTAACGAAATGACAACGTTGTCATTTCGCAATGCCTTCCTTAAGCAGGAAGGTTTCCGGGCAGTCCTGACCATCCATCGACGACCAGTTCCATCCACATGCATCGCGCATCAAGTAGCAAAGGAGCTTTATGGACGCCATCGTAAAGATGCTCGAAAAGCATCAGCCGTTCTTTGAGAAGATCTCGAGGAACATCTACCTCCAGGCTATTAAGGACGGATTCCTTGGGTGCATGCCCATCGTCCTCACCTCTTCGATCTTTCTGCTCATTGCCACCCTTCCCGGCGTAGTCGGCATCACGCTGCCCCAGCCGCTCATCGACTGGTGCAACAAGCTGTACAACTTCACCATGGGCGTCATGGGCATCATGGTTGCCGGCACCACTGCCAAGAACTTTACGGCTTCCATGAACCGTCGCATGCCCGCCGGCAAGGTGCTCAACGACGGCTCCACCATGGTAGCCGCCCAGTGCAGTATGCTTTTGCTCGCCGTTACGCAGTTCACCACCAAGTTCAACGGCTCCGAGCTTTCGGTCTTCGACTGCACCAGCATGGGCACGCGCGGTCTGTTCTCGGCCTACATCGCCGCGTTCATCACCGTGTGGGTCTACAAATTCTGCGTCTCGCGCGATCTGACCATTAAGCTGCCCAAGGAGGTCCCGGGCGCCATCGCTCAGAACTTCCGCGACATCATCCCCTTTGGCGGCGCCGTCATCATCTGCGGCATCATCGATGTCGTCGTGCGCAACCTCATGGGCGTTCCGTTCTCCGAGCTGCTCATCAAGCTGCTCTCCCCGCTCTTTACCGCTGCAGAAACCTATCCTGGCCTTATCCTTATCCAGGCAGCCACCGCGTTCTTCTGGTTCATCGGTGTCCACGGTCCTTCGATTGTCCAGCCGGGCATCGACCCCATCCGTCTTGCCAACCAGGCCGAGAACCTGCAGGTTCTGCTGGCCGGTGGTCACCCCGCCCACTCCCTCACCTTTAACATGTCGCTCGTAGGTGAGTTCGGCGGCACCGGCGCCACGTTCATCGTGCCGCTTCTGCTGATTCTCTTTATGAAGTCCAAGCAGCTCAAAGCCGTCGGTAAGGCCTCGATTGTTCCTGTTGCCTTCGCCGTCAACGAACCGCTGCTCTTTGGCGCGCCGATGATCCTTAACCCCTACATGCTCATCCCCTTTGTTGCCGCCGGCTGCGTCAACGTGAGTGTTGCCAAGTTCTTTATCGACAACGTGGGCATGAACGGCTTCTCCTTCGTGGTGCCTTGGGCTACCCCTGCCCCCATCGGCATCTTCATCACCACAAACTTCCAGCTTATCGCCCTGGTGTTTGTCGCAATCATTATCTTGCTGGACGCCATCATCTACCTGCCGTTCTTGAAGGCATACGATAAGCTGCTCTGCGACCAGGAAGCCGAGCGCGCCGCCGAGCTGGGTCTCGAGTCCGATGGTGCTGCCACCATCGCCGCCAGCACCTCTGCGCCCGCTGTCGAGCAGGCCACCGCTGCCGTCGAGCCGACCGCCGCTGCCGCCGACAGCGAGCCTGTCGCCGATCAGCCCGAGCCCGCAGCCGACGCATCCGCTAAGAAGGATGTCGACGGCCTGAAGGTCCTCGTCCTGTGCGCCGGCGCCGGCACCTCTGCCATGCTCGCCAACGCCATCAAGGAAGGTGCCGCGCAGACCGGAGAGAACATCGCTTCCTCCGCAGGCGCTTATGGTCAGCACACTGCCATCATGGATCAGTACGACGTCATCGTGCTCGCCCCGCAGGTTCGTAGCTACTACAACGACATGAAGGCCGACACCGATCGCCTGGGCATTAAGCTGCTCGCTCCGCGCGGTAAGGAATATATCGACCTTACCCGCGACCCCGCTGGCGCCATCAAGTGGCTCCGCGAGAACCTCGACTAGTTTCCTCCCTCTGTTGGTGCCCGGATCCCCAGTTCGGGCACCTCTCCCTATCCGTATCCCACAGAAAGGATGACTCATGACCAACCCCATGCAGTTCCCCGACGGCTTTGTATTTGGCGGCGCCACCGCCGCTTACCAGGTTGAGGGTGAGACCCGCACGCACGGCAAGGGCAAAGTACCCTGGGACGATTTCCTGGCTGCCCAGGGTCGCTTCTCCCCCGATCCCGCAAGCGATTTCTACAACAAGTATCCGGTCGATATCGACCTGTGCCAACGCTTCGGCATCAATGGCATCCGTGTCTCCATCGCTTGGAGCCGTATCTTCCCCAGTGGCACCGGCGAGATTAACCCCGAGGGCGTCGCTTTCTATCACGAGCTTTTCGCCACCTGCAACAAAGCTGGCGTTATCCCCTATGTCACGCTCGATCACTTCGATACGCCCGAGGCCTTTTACCAGAACGGCGGCGAGGGATTCCTGACGCGCACGACCATCGACGCCTTCGTCGAGTACGCCAAGTTCTGCTTTGCCGAGTTCACCGAGGTCAAGCACTGGTTTACCTTTAACGAGATTCCCGCAACCGCCGAGGGCAGCTTTATCGTCGGCAACTGGCCGCACGGCGAGAAGTACCGCCTGGACAAGGCTTTCCAGCTCATGCACAACATGATGGTGGCCCACGCCAAGGCTGTCGTCGCCTTCCATGAGGGCGGCTTTGAGGGCGAGATCGGCATTGTCCAGAACCTGGAGCCCAAGTATCCCCTCGACCCCAACAACGCCGCCGACTGCGAGGCAGCTCGCATGGCCGACGTCATCAACAACCGCTGGGTACTCGACGCCACCTTCCGCGGCCACTATGCAGCCGACACCATGGAGGCTGCGACCAAGCTGGCCCATATCGCCGGCGGCGAGCTCGACGTCCGCGACGAGGACATCGCCGCGCTGACCGCCGCGCTCCCCTACAACGATTGCCTGGGCGTCAACACCTACAAGTGCCAGTTCCTGCGTGCCGCCGAGGGCGAAAACGACATCAACCACAATGGCACCGGCGACAAGGGCTCCTCGCGCTGGTTCCTCAAGGGCGTGGGCGAGTCATGCGTGCGCGAAGGCGTACCCACCACCGATTGGGACTGGATCATCTATCCCGAGGGCCTCTACGACCTGCTGCTCCGCATTAAGAACGATTACCCCAACTACAAGAAGATCTACATCACCGAGAACGGCATGGGCTATAAGGACGACTTCGAGGATGGCTTTATAGACGACGCCCCTCGTATCGACTACATGCGCCAGCATCTCGCGTGGATCCTCAAGGCAATCGACGGCGGCGTAAACGTCGACGGTTACTTTGTGTGGTCGCTGCAGGACCAGTTCTCCTGGACCAACGGCTATAACAAGCGCTACGGCCTGTTCTACATCGACTTTGAGACCCAGAAGCGCTATCCCAAGGCGAGCGCGTACTGGTACAAGAACGTCGCGGAGACCGGCCTGCTTATGGCCTAGTTTCCGCCGCATACCCCCTGTCGGCCGTATGCGAATCCCTCCACGGGTTCGCATGCGGCCTTTTTGTTTTTGGTGAGCCCGAGCGGATCATTCGTCTCGATCTGTAACATCTAACTGGGATTTTCGGTCTTAAATGTTACAGATCGAGACAAACAGGAGTCCGGTCAAAAAATCTCAATCTGTAACACGTAGCCCACTTTCGACCGTCTACCTGTTACAGATCAAGACAATAAGATAGTCAAATCCGAACTTTCCAAGCAGTTATGAAGCATGGTTTCTAGTTTTCGGTATCACGAACATACTTTCGGTGTCATTTAATGGTATTATGATATCGAAAGTATGTTCGTGATACCGAAAGGAGCCGCATGCGCCAGTTCGATTACACCACAGTCCCAGCGGAACTCGAGGCAACTCCAATCACCAACCTCCTCCTCTCGATACGCGAGCATAAAGGCCGACAGCTTGCTCTGAGTCAAGTTAAACCCGAACTTCTATCGTCACTTATGGAGGAAGCTAAGATCCAAAGCACCCAATCCTCCAACGGACTTGAAGGAATTGTTACCACCCAAAAAAGACTCAAAGCAATCATGGCGTATTCCGCCAAGCCAAGCTCCCGCGCAGAGGAAGAAATCGCTGGATACCGAGATGTGCTGTCGCTTATTCACGAGCAACACGATTCCATTCCCGTAACGCCATCGGTCATTTTGCAGTTGCATCGTGACCTCATGGCGCACACGGCAATCTCGTATGGGGGCCATTGGAAAGATAGCGATAACGAAATCATCTCCATCGACAATCAAGGCAATCGATTTGTGCGCTTTAGGCCGCCTTCGGCCCTAGCAACCCCCGGACTTATCGAAGAAGCCTGTCGGTCCCTCAACGACGCCTTATCTCGTCAAGTTTGCGACCCCCTCCTTATATCATTCCGCTTCATCTTCGATTTTGTCAGCATTCATCCCTTCAACGATGGCAATGGCAGGATGAGCCGGCTCCTTACAACGCTGCTACTCGAAAAGACTGGATACGACGTTGCGCGTTACATCAGCATCGAACGACTTATTGAAGACAACAAGGCGCTCTACTACAACGCCCTCGCTGCAAGCTCCACTGGATGGAATGAAAATCAAAACACCGAAGTACCCTTTATCCGTTTCATGCTCGGAACAACCCTGGCCGCCTACCGACAGCTCGAGCAGCGTACCTTAATTGAATCAAGCACTCGTCCCATGTCGAAGCAAGCGCGCATCGCTGTTCTATTTCAACAGAGACCCGGCGTCATTAAGAAATCCGACATCCGATCCAACTGCCCCGATATCAGCGAGGTTACCGTTAAACGAACCCTCGGTCAGCTTGTTAGTTGCAGCGCAATCGAAAAAACAGGAGCGGGTCGTTCGACGGGCTACATACTCAAAGACGTCCATGCTCTAGAACTATTCTTGCAAGCCACAATACCCGATGGCGAGGCCGCAATAACAAAAGAGGCTCCAAAGGATAAGCTCCTTGAACGTGTAAACCACGCCGAGGATGAAAGCAGAGAAGGACTCTATGAAGACTACGATTCATTCTCAAGGGACATAAAGACGAAATACGGAGTCTAGTCATATCTCAGAATAGCCTCATCCTTGTTGCCCAAAGTTATTTGCGTGTCATTGTAAAGCGGTATCCCCGCGCCGGCAGGGGGCAGAAGTATCGCCTGCTGCACTAGCTAGCAGATGACCTGCGTGTGCTCCTCGATGGCGACACGATCCTCGGCCGTGGGCCCCACAAAGACGGCGGTGCGGCGGCGGTACATGCCGCCCACCAGGCACAGCTCGCAATCCTCGCGCGCCTCGAGCAGGCTAAAGACCGAAAGCGAATTGGTCACATAGATGGAAGGCAGCTTGTCGGTGACTCGAAGAGCGCCAATGCGATCTCACGACGGTTGCGCTCATTGTCTCAATTAGATACTCAACGAAATACGGCCCCGCAGCTCAATAAGCTGCGGGACCGTACTATACACCGACGAATCAACGACGGAGTGCATCCACTATTTGGCCAGCTCCTGAACGATCCAGTCAATTGCACCTTCGGGATCGTTGGTAAGGTCGATATACTCCTTGCCCCTTGTGGTGAGCAGTTTAATTCCAAGGCGATCGGTATCGGCCTTCATAGCGTCATAGTACATGCGTGCCTGGGGCGCCAGAACAATCACGTTGTACTGATCCATCGTCTCATAGTGGCTTCCGTACGCACCGGACTGAGAAACCAGATCGATACCCTTAGCAGCGGCACCTTCGCGAAGAGCATTTGCCAAGAGAGTCGAAGTGCCGGCACCCTGGCAAAGCACAAGCACGCGGATCTGCTCCGCCTTGTCCTTTACCGCCTCGAGAGCTTTTGCGACATTTTCCTGTGCGGCAATAGCATCTGCATCCGAGTTTCCTGCAGTCTCCTTTGCAGACTCTTCCAAACAAAGCTGATGGTCATACGCCTTGCAGAACGGATAGTAAATCACAAAGTCAACGACCAACAGCACTGCCATCAATACGAGAGAACGCAGATCGAGACCCGTGGTGAGGAATGCACCGATTGGGCCGGGAAGCGCCCACGGCATGGTATACATGGGGGCGTTCATTCCAATGACGTCAATGAAAAATTTACCGATAATGGCGTTGACCATAGGAGCCACTAGGAAGGGCACGAACATATAGGGATTGAGAACAATCGGCATACCGAAGATAACGGGCTCGTTAACTCCAAAAATCACCGGGATAATCGATGCCTTGCCCATGGCTTTAAGCTGCTTGGAGCGCATAAACATGATCAGGATAATAGGAACGATGAACGTGCAGCCAGAACCGCCCAGACCGCCGATGAAGCTTGTAAAGTCCTGCGTGAGAGCAATTGACGGGTGTCCACCTGCTTGGAAAACCTCAAGATTGGTAACGGTATTGCCGTAGAGCGCAGCATTGATCGGACTCATGACAACCGAAGCACCGTGGATACCCATAAATTGGAAAAGTGCGACCGCGCCTTCGATAAGCGCCATGCCAGGATAGGTGTCGACCGCGGAGAACAGCGGCGAGATGAGAGCGGATACCAAATTGGCGAACGGCACAGCAAGCAGCTTGCGGCTCGCAAGATCGATAAAAGCGCACGCAAGGATCGAAAACCCAAATGCAAAGATATCGCGAAAACTCTGCGCAATAGAGCCAGGGACCTCTTTGGGGAGCTTGATCGTCACATTATGGCTAATGCACACCTTATAGATATTAACGGTCAAGAATGCGGCTACGAACGCAGCGAGAAAACCCTTGGTTCCCATATAGCCGGTTTCAAAAACAGATGTATCTGCTCCGCCAATCGAGACAACATCGTTCGTCACCGATAGCAAGAGCATGCCGCACATGGCACAAACCATGCACGAAGTGGGGTTGAGAGATTTACCCGAAGGCATGCGACGGTTCATCGACATGGCAAGTGAGCTCGCCGTGGTGCCGGCCACCATAATGCCAAGAAGTCCCATGGTATATGCATAGATTTTATTGAAGAAATCCAGCACCTCAGGCGGAAGCGTGATGCCTACATAGGCAGGGAGCGTCGAAAGAAGAAGGAACAGGCTCGAGAACAGCACAATTGGCATATTCGAGAGAAAGCCATCCTTGATCGCCACCAGATAAATGTTCCTCGAGATTTTGTCGAAGAGGGGCTGGTGTTTTTCAAGGAATTTGACGATAGCGTCCATAACACATCCTTTCATGATTCCCGGGCACGTAACGATTTATCCGGACTCAACCGTCGTCGTCCCCGTTTGTATCCACTTATGTAAGTGAATACGTTCTTGTGCGAAATGTAATATCATTTGCACGATTTGTCATAACCAATTCTTTTTCCGCTTTGTCGATATGTCAAGAATTCAAATACTTATTCGGTGAACGGTAGTTGATTAATATAAGGTTTTCCCAGCTAAAGACTATTTTTTCCAAGCAGTACAATAAGCTTGCAACCGTTCACCGATTGGATATAACATATTGAATATATTGTTGTAACAATATTAGAGACAATGTCACAAGCCTGTCGTTCTAGTCAAAGGAAGTAACAATGCCCAAACGATTACTGAACATGTCCGCATCCGATTTTGCCGCCACGTCACCCATGGATCTAAAACAGGCAATTCTGGCTTCCGAGGGACGTACCATCATGGCGGAAAACGTACCCTCTTCCCAATTTCTCGGCGGCGTTACTAATGCAGAAATCGAACGTGCCGCAGGTGCCGACCTGCTTCTGTTTAACGCGCTCGATGTGTTCGATCCAGTTATTGCCGGTATTCCAGATGATCTCAATGAAAACCCGGTCACTTGGGTGAAGCGAGCATGCGGAAGGCCCATTGGCGTCAATCTGGAGCCAGTTGATAACGAGGCAGAGATGTCTGAATCCCGAACGGAAATCCCCATGGGTCGTCGCGTCTCTCCCAAGACCTTAGAAAAGGCTAACGAACTCGGATTTGATTTTATCTGCCTGACGGGCAACCCTGGAACCGGCGTCTCCAACGATGCAATCGCCCATTCGATTAAACTCTCCAAAGAGCATTTCAATGGCCTGGTCATAGCCGGAAAAATGCATGGAGCGGGCGTTGCGGAACCTGTCATGACGCTCGAAATTGCGCGCAAGTTTGTTGACCTCGGCGTCGATATCCTTCTCGTGCCAGCCCCCTACACCGTCCCTTGCTTCCAAGAAGCAGACCTGCGCGCCATCGTAGACTTTGTACGATCCCACAACGTAGGCAAGTCAATTGAAGAGAAGGTTCTCGTCATGGCGGCGAACGGGACGAGTCAAGACTCCTGCGACAGCGAGACCATTAAGAAAATAGGCCTTGCAGCAAAAGCAGCCGGCGCTGACCTCCAACATATCGGGGACTCCATGAACGGTATTTGCCTGCCCCAGAATATCTTCACGCTCGGACAAGCCCTTCGTGGATACAGGCATCAGATCGTCATGCTGAGCCGCTCTGTGATACGTTAAGGTTACCTTGCCCACGTTACATCCCGACTGAGACAACCATCAGGTATAACCAACATGCAAACTGAGGCTCTAATGCTCGATACACACGAAAAACGGCCACTCTATTTACAGCTCACCGACGCGCTGCTCAAGCAGATCGTCGATGAATATCAAGCAGACGATAAACTTCCAACAGAAATGGAACTCTGCGACGAATACGCCGTAAGCAGAACAACCGTCCGACTTGCCATGAGTGAGCTGGAGCGTCGTGGAAGTATCTATCGAATCCAAGGTAAGGGATCGTTTGTTGCACCGAAACGCGTTAGCGAGCTCAATTCACTTTTAGACTTTGACTTTGCAAGCCATTGCGATGGCGTTGATCCGGATGCCATCACCAAACATTTCGGCGGCCTCACATCAGGTCGTCCAATTTCCGTAATGATGCTCCAACAATTTGGATGTCAAAGTCGCGATGAAATTCAGCGTCTTGAATTGACCTACGAACTTGAAGGCAGCTTCATAGGCGCTGATACGTTTTTCATTTCAAAGTCGCGCGTTCCGAATAACCAGTTAGATTTTCAGGCATTTAGCAGAATCATGGACGACTTGTCCAAGTCTATCCAATCTGTTAGGGAAAGCTATAGAGCACGTCAGCTTAGCGATTCCGAAGCCAGTAATTATGGTGTTGCAAAACTTCCGGTCATCGAACTGACTCATTATGCTTACGACTCCGGAGGCAAACTAATCTCAATTGTCTGCCGCACCGTCTTAACTGGGCGGGTCCCTTATCAAAACTTTATTTTCAAGTCCTAATGTTCTTTTTCTTTTGTCTCGATCTGTAACACGTAGCCGAGTTTTTAAGTCCTAACCGTTACAGATCGAGACAAACAAGGTAGACCCCACCGAATTGTCTCAATCTGTAACACTAAGACCGGTTTTGGACGTCTAGATGTCACAGGTTGAGACGATTTGATAGTGGAGTCCTCATTTGCGCGTCATATCGCGTAGCGCTGACGCGCTGGTTTCCACAATGACAGGAGGTAAAAGTCCTCCCGCATCGCCCGTTGGCAATCCCGTAGCGCTAGCTAGCAAATGACCTGCGTATGCTCCTCGATGGCGGCACGATCTTCGGCGGCGATGCCCGGCTCGCACACCACGGCGTCCAGGCTGTCCAGACGGCAGAAGGTGTAGAAGTCGCGCTTGCCAATCTTGCTGGAATCGGCGATCAGATAGCGCGAGTCGGCCTTGCTAAAGGCGAGCTGCTGGATGCGGCCCTCTTCCATGTTAGACGTAGACACGTCGCCGTCCAAAATGCCGTTTGCGCCGATAAAGGCTGCGTCGATTCCCAGCGCGCGCAAGGTGTCCTCGGCCGTGGGGCCCACAAAGGCGGCAGTGCGGCGACGGTACACGCCGCCCACCAGGCACAGTTCGCAGTCTTCGCGCGCCTCGAGCAGGTTAAACACCGAAAGCGAATTGGTCACAATGCGCAGGCGAAACGCCGGCAGCATCGAGGCCATCTGCTCAACCGTGGTGCCCGTGCCCAAAAAGATGGTCGAGCCTTCCTCGATAAGCTCCACAGAACGGCGCGCAATCTGCAACTTTTCCTCGGCATGTTTCGTGCGCTTCTCGCTGTGCGAATACTCATGGCGCAGCATAGCGTGTGGACGGCTCTGCGCACTGCGGGCTCCGCCGTGCACGCGCTCGATCTCGCCCAGGCTCGCAAGCTCCTCAAGGTCACGGCGGATCGTCATATCCGAGACACCTAACGCATCCGAAATCTCCTTGACCGAGACCGTTCCCTGTTCCTCGAGCAGCTGCCGAACCTTATCCTGTCGCTCCGCTTTAATCACGATGAGTCCTCGCTGTTCCACGCTCACGTCAATTCAAACAATAACGAACAAATTGTATCAGACTCGCGCGCGTCAGAAATGAACGCCCGCACAGCTCCAATCATCACTTTTTTGAGAAAAATACCCCCTGCTTTAGTGGGGTGTAGTGATAATCTCGCCTGTTCGCGCTACAGTTTGTCCGAAATATCTCGATGTTAGGAACCAAATGATCACTTCCGAGCTTTTCGGCACCGCGCCGTGCGGTACCCCCGTTCATCGGTACACCCTCAACGGGCCCGAGATCTGCGTTCGCATTATGGACTATGGCGCCACCGTGCTGGGTATCGATGTGCCCGACATTCCCGGCAACGTGCACGATGTGGTGCTGGGCTTCGATAAGCTCGAGGATTACTTTAACAACCCCGCCTGCTTTGGCGCGACCATCGGCCCCGTGGCAAACCGCACCGCGGGCGCCACGATCACCATCGACGGCACGGACTGGCATATGCCCGCCAACGAGGGCGCCAACAACCTACACAGCGATCTTGAGCACGGCCTGCATAAACGCGTGTGGGATGTTGAGCTCGACGAGGTCCATAACGCCGTGCGCATGACCACCTCGCTTGAGGATGGTGAGCTGGGCCTGCCCGGCAACCGCACCTTTACGGCCGTGTTTACCGTTACACGCACCGGTGTCTTCCGTATCGAGTATGGTTGCGAGAGCGACCGCGCCACCTACGTGTCCATGACCAACCACACGTACTTTAACCTTGCCGGCCATAACGCCGGCATGGACTGCGAGCACTTCTTTGTTGCTAACGCTGCTCACTACCTGCCCATTAACGAGCAGAATATCCCCACCGGCGAAATCGCTCCGGTCGAGGGAACACCGTTTGACTTTCGCGAGCTGCGCCCCGTCGCACCCGGCATGGAGGCCGACGACCCGCAGATCAAGCAGGCCCGTGGCTATGATCACTGCCTGTGCATCGATGGCTATCAGTACGGCCGCAGCCTGCGCCGTGCGATGCACGTCGAGGAGATGTGGACCGGCCGCGAGCTGGACTACTACACCACTGCCCCGGGCGTGCAGCTCTACACCGGCAACTGGCTGGGCGACGAGCACGCCAAGGACGATGCCAACTATGGTTGGGGCGCCGGCTTTGCCCTCGAGGCCGAGATGTACCCCGACACGCCGCACCAGCCGCTGTTCCCGCAGGGCATTGTGGGTCCGGGTCACCCCTACAGCAATATGATCGAATACCACTTTATGAGGCACTAGGCCCACAACGCGACATCTCGCACAGCAGCGCCCGCCGGCACCACCGCCGACGGGCGCTTTTTCATCTTTTGGGCGCATTTTCGCTGTGACTATATGAGTGGCATATCAAAACTATGCCCATTTACTACGTTTAGCCCGGGATGCTCGAGCATGCACCGGTTTTTGTTAAATTCGCGAGCCGTCTACCTGCAGTTTTGTTTTTCTCAAATCCGGCATGCTCGGCGATAGCCGATCAAACGTAGTAAATGGGCATAGTTTTTGACAGGCGGCATCGCGCGCATCCCTCGCAAGGGCAAAATGATCCGTTTTCCTCCGTCCCCAAGGGATCAGTTGAACAGATTGCCGATGGGATCGGGGGCGGAACTGGGGAGATGGCGGATTTCTAGCTCTATACCGAGCTTTTGCAACTCTTTGAAGGCGGCGATGTCTGTATCGCCTACGGCAACGGCAGGCGTTGCAGAGCGCTTGCCCTCCCCCGCCCGCATATGGCCGATACTAATCTTGGTTATTGGCACACCGCCCTTAACCAGCGCGAGCGCATCGGAGGGTGAGGCCACCATGATCAGAATCAATTGGCGAGGCGTTGCGGTATGAATGACGTCGATGGTCCTTTGCACCGAGAAAAACCGCGTCCAAACGCCTTCTGGCGCCGCCACCCTCATGGGTGCCCATTGGCGCGAATCTGCCGCGATCTCATCGTTGACGATTAAAACAAGGTTGGAACCCACGGCTTCGTTCCACAGCTCAACGTCTTGCCCGTAAATAAACCGGTCATCGATGCGTGTGAGAAGAATCTTGGGTTGAGCCATCGCTGCCCCATTCTCTTTGAGACCCGTAAGAGCAAGACATCGCGTCTCCAATATTAGTGCATTTAAAGTGAGAAAAGCCATCAGAACCCTTGCGCGGATGTGCGATGTCCCGTATCATAGACAGCCGTTGACGCCTCAGTTGCGTCACCACATGGCCGCCAGCGTAGCTCAGTTGGTAGAGCACCGCTCTCGTAAAGCGGGGGTCACCGGTTCGAGCCCGGTCGCTGGCTCCATTGCACAAGATAGCCGCCTTCGGGCGGCTTTTTTGTTGCCGATTTCGGGCGCACATCCGCCAATCCAAGCACAACGCCGCCGGAAACTCTCCTACTCAACAAAAGCCCCGCCAACCGCAATCCCCAAAGGAACCGCGATCAGCGGGGCCCAAGCGCGTTCCTCCAAGGGATAACGCTCGCAAAACGAACAGCTCAGCCGAGCGGCTCGTTACTCCTCCCAGTAAGCGTCTGCAAGCAGCTTAAAGCAGATCTTCTTGACCGGCTGCGCGCCATCGCCCGGGAACTCGAGCGTGGGCATGTGAGGCTCGCCGGCAACAAACAGCGCAAACTTGTCGTCAGCAAGATCGCCGGCGATCGAGGCGTCGGAATCGACCAGATCGTAGTCGTCCTTCTCGTCAAACTCCTGGACCAGCGTCAGGCTGCCCGTGGCAACCTTAAAGGCCTCGCGACCCTCGACGTCGATCTGCAGGTCGTGATAGCGCTGATGCGTCTCATAGTGAGCCTCGGCTTCGGGACGCGTCGTGGGAGCCATGACGTTCGCAAAGACCTTGTCGCCCAGAATCGGATGGCTGCCGACCTCGAGCTGCGCCGGATCGTTCTCCTCGAGCCAGTCGATCAGCACGTCGAGCCCCTTGAGCATTCCGCGGTACTCCTCGATATCGCCCAATGCACCGTAAATCATCTAAATCCCCTCTCGGATCGTTTCTTTGGCGGCTACTCGGCAAACGCATTACCGACGCTGTTGCCACCCACATGCGTCTCGACCAGGGTAAGGTCGGGATTGAACACGACAGTGTCGGCGTCGCGCCCCGGCATAATGCTACTGCACTTGTCGTCGACATGAGCTAGCAACCGATGCCGGGGCCGCAGCACAAGCTCCTACAGCTCGGTCACGACAACGCCGTTGTAAACCTCGTCCCAACGATCCATGACCAAGTGGCCAGTCATGGGATCCATGGCATTGAGCTTGCCGCAGGTGTTGGCGGTACGCAGCACCGTCTCGTCGTCGGCGCCGGCAGCAATCGCATGTGCGAAGCCGGCAATGGTCGAATCGCCAGAGCCCGTAGCGTTAACGGCGGGGATATCGGGGGTCTTGGCGCGGAACGCACGGCCATTGTGGAAGCCAACTGAGCCGGCAGCGCCCATGGATACGACGACCCAGGGGATATCGGAGAAGCGGGCGTCAGAGGCGAGCGCGGAACGGAGCTCGTCCACATCGTCGGTGGTAAAGCTCGTGCCCAGAAGGCCGTTGATCTCGGTCAGGTTAGGCTTGACCAGCTCAGGCTTGACCTCGGACTTGAGCGCAGCCTCGAGCGAGGCGCCCGAGGTATCGAGCAGCACCTTGGCGCCGGCGTTCTCAGCAATGCCCGTGATCTTGGCGTAGTAGTCCGCCTCGACGCCGCGGGGCAGCGAACCCGAGATGGTAACGACATCGGCCTTGCTCGCAAGCTCGGCGAACTTGGCGGTAAAGGCATCGAGCTCCTCGGGGGCAATCGTCGGGCCGCTCTCGAGCAACTCGGTCTGGTTGCCAGCATGAAGGATATTGAGACAGATGCGAGTCTCGCCCTTGATGGGCACAAAATCATTCTTAATGCCGTTGGCATCCATGAGCTCGGCCATATAGGCGCCCATATGACCACCAAGCAGGCCGGTTGCCACGACATCGTCGCCCAGCTGGCCCAGGACGCGGGCCACGTTGAGGCCCTTACCGCCGGCGGTCTTTTCGGGCGTCACGCGGTTGACGTCGTCGATAATGAGCTCATCGAGCTGATAGCGCGTATCGACGGACGGGTTCATCGTAACGGTGAGGATCATTTCTAGCTCCTTATCTCGCAGGCTCCTTATGCCTTGCAAAACGAATTGGCTACATGCGACTACAGAATCTCGATTGTGAACGAGCGCACGATGGTTTCTTTGGGCTTGGCGATAAGGCAGCCGCGCTTGTGCTCAAGCACGTCATCCTCATCGGAACAGGTCGAGAGGCCGCCCCAGGGCTCAACTGCCACAAAATCACCCTCGGGCTTGCTCCACACAATGAGGTACGGGAAGCCCTCAAAGCTCAGGCGAACGCCCTTGTCCTCGCCCTTTTTGGAAAGCGTGACCTGACGGCTCTCGAGCACGTCAAAGATGGTCTCCGCAAAATCGAAGAGCTCATGTGACAGAGGCAGCGTCTTTCCCACCATGGGGTTCTTGGAGCGGTTGGTCACGTCAATCAATCCGGTCGAGGGAACGGCGGTGCAGAGCTCCACAGCCTCGTCTTTCTCAAAACGCAACTCGTAGTCCGTATAGGCCTCGCCCTCATCGAGCGGACACCTAAAGCCGGGATGTCCACCGATAAAGAACGGCATGTCCTCGGTGCCCTCGTTGGTAACCTCATAGGCGACGCGCACGCCGGCGTCCTCGAGCGTATAGCGGGCGACAAGTTTAAACGGATACGGATAATCGCTCAGCAGCGCGGCGTTATCCTCGGATGCCAGGCACATAGCCAGCTCGTTTGTGCTTTGGCTCAACAGCTTCCACTCCTGCTTGCGCGCAAAGCCGTGGCGGGCGAGCTTCACATGATGTCCGGCAAACGTCATGGCGCTGTTATCGCGCAAACCTCCGCAAATCGGGAAGCAAATCGGTGCCTGGCCGGACCACACGGCGGGATCGCCCTGCCACAAGTACTCGCGACCTCCAGCCTCAATCGAGGTAAACGAACCACCGGCCGTGGAGACCTTGATAGAAATCGAATCGTTAGAGAGAGCGTATTCCATTGTCCATCCTTTCGAACAACTGCTTTTTGCTCGCAAGAACCCGTCTCGGCCCTGACCAAAGGACAAACCCGCACGTTCATCGATGCGTCCGGTTTCCCAGGCATGCAACGGGGTACCATACAGACATTGATGCAATTACAGCTGAAAGGCCTTCTTATGCGAACCATCATCCTTTATGCCTCACGCCACCACGGCAATACGAAAAAGCTCGTGGACGCCATCGTCGAGGCGCACCCCGAAATCGATACCCTCGACGTGAAGTCACTCGGTAAAAACGAGTACCCCGACCTGCACGAATACCATCTAATCGGCGTCGCCACGGGCATTTATTACTCCGAGATCGACAAAGATATGGCGCGCGTGCTCACGAACGTGCTGCAGCCGCAGGACAAGGTGTTTGGCCTTATGACCTACGGTGGCAAAAACAAGTGGTACGGCAAGGATATCGATGGCATCTGCCGCATGAGGCAGGCCATCTTTATGGGTGTCTACGGCTGCCCCGGCTTTGATACGTGGGGGCCGTTCAAACTCACCGGCGGTGTCCAAAAGGGACACCCGACCGCTGAGGAAATTAAGGGCGCCGTCGACTTCTTCGACAAGATCGAAGACGAGTATGGCGACATCATCGTCGAAGAGTACGCCAAGCGCGAGAAGCGCCTAGCATACGAGAAGGAGCATCCTGCAGGAGGCCTGGTGGCCGGCGTCAAGCGCACGGCAAAGAAGATCGCTAACAAGCTGTAACTGTGAAGGTGCTTTTGAGCGTTTAACCCATACGGCGGGTCCGAGCAGATTCGGGCCCGCCGTCTTTTTCTATCGTTACTCGGTAAAGGCGTTGCCGACGCTCTGGCCGCCAACATACGTCTCGACGAGGGTAAGCTCATGGTCGAACACGACAAAGTCGGCGTCGCGACCCGGCATGATGCTGCCGCACTTATCCTCGATGTGCGCGGAGCGTGCCGGCACCTCGGTTGCCATGCGAATGGCGATATCGGCGCTGGCGATGCCCCAGTCAACGATGTTCTTGACGCCCTGGGCAAGCGTGAGCACCGAGCCGGCAATGCTCTTGCCGTCGGCGAGCCAGCACAGGTTGTCCTTCATGATGACGTCCATGCCACCACTGGTGTAGCTGCCCTCGGGCATGCCGCCGCAACCCAGGCAGTCAGTGATGAGCACCGTGTGTTGCCAGCCCTTTGCCTGCAGCAGCGCCTTGATGGCGGCAGGGTTAACGTGCTTGCCGTCACAGATGATCTCGGCGTAGGTCTCGGGCGTGGACATGGCAGCGCCCACGACACCGGGCTCACGGTGATGCAGCCCGCGCTGACCGTTATAGGTATGCGTAAAGCAGCTGGCACCGGCGTTGATGGCGGCGATGCACTCATCGTAGGTGGCGTCGGAGTGACCGATGCTGGTCACCACACCCTTGGCATTCAGAGCAGCCGCATAAGCAGCGGCACCGTCGCGCTCGGCCGCCATGGCGCTCTTAACGATGCGACCACCCGCAGCCTCCTGCCACTGATCGAAGACCTCCTCGGAGGGATCGATCAGGTAAGCGGGGTTCTGCGCACCCACGTGCTTCATGGTAAAGAAGGGGCCTTCCAGGTAGATGCCCTGAATGCGGGCACCGCAGAAGTCGGGGCCGCGACCCTCGTCCGCCTGAGCGATGGCGGCGCAGGCGTCCTTGATCTGCTCGACGCCATCGGTGAACGTCGTGGGCAGCCAGCTGGTGGTACCGCGACGGGCGAGCTCGGTCGAGCTGATATCGATGCCCTCGGGATCGTTATCGGTAGTTGAGTGGTTGTAGAAGCCATGGATGTGAGTATCGACCATACCCGGTGCGATCCACGATCCCGTGTAGTCCTTAATCTCGCAAGAGGGCTCGTCGGCCTGCCAGGCGCCAAAGACGCCATCCTCGACCATAAGATAGCCGCCCAGTTGCGGGCCTGCCGGCAAGAAGAACTTGTCAGCCTTAATTGCGTACGTGCTCATATGCACTCCTCGCTTCTAAAGCAGTTGACTGTGGTGATGCTTATACCCAGCTCACGTAAAACAAAAAGCGCCCGCCCGCCGTTATGAGCGGACGGGCGCCCTTACAGGGGGACGCGATTAAGCGGTGAAGGGGTGAATCGTCACGCCCTTAACCACGCGGTTGACCGTGCCAGTGGGGCTCGGCGTGTCGGGCGTGTTGCCCACGCGCACGGAGTTGAGCAGGCTGATAGCCTGGGCAAACATCACGAACGGCAGAGCAAGGTAGCCCTCGGGAAGTGCCTCGTAGCCCTTAAAGGTGAAGGACTCGCCCTCGTAGACGGTGGCACCTTCCTGCTGAACGGCGATGGTGTGCTGAGCGATTTCGTCGCCACCGATCTCGTTGAGGATGTCGATGTCGTACTGACGGGTGTAGGCGTCGTTGTTGACGAACACGAAGACGAGCGTCTTATCGTCGACGAAGGACTTAGGTCCGTGACGATAGCCCATGGAGGTGTCGTAGGAAGTAGCGACCAGACCGTGAGCGAGCTCAAGGATCTTGAGCTGGCTCTCCTGGGCAAGGCCACCGAAGGAGCCAGAACCCAAGTAGGTCACGCGGTTGAAGTCGCCAGCCAGGTAATCGGCGATCTCGGGCTCACGGGAGATGACCTCCTCGCCCATCTTGGCGATGGTCTCGACCCACTCGGCCTTCTGCTCGTCAGAGGCAGTGTCAAAAATAAGGGTGGAGAGCAGGGTCATGCAGGAATAAGAACCGGTCATGGCGAAGCCCTTGTCGTTGGCGCGCGGAATGAGCAGCGTCAGCGCGTTGGGATCATCGGCAGACTCGACGGCGAGCTTGCCCTCGGGAGCGCAGGTGATGTTGAGGAACTTGACGTTGTGGACGAGCTCCTTGGCAACGGCAACGGCGGCAAGGCTCTCGGGGCTGTTGCCAGAGCGGGCAAAGGAAACCACGAGCGTGGGATCCTCGGCGCGTAGGAAGTCGCGCGGGGCGCTCACGATGTCGGTCGTGGCGATGGGCTTAAAGTCGTAGAGATCAGTGTTGCCAGCGTGACGCAGGTACGGGGCGCAGGTATCGCCAACGTAGTCGGACGTACCGGCACCGGTGAAGACAACGGACAGACGGCCCTCGCCCATAGCGCGAGCCTCGGCCAGGAAGGCCTCGATGGCCTCCTTGTTCTCGCGATAGATGTTGAGCGTATCACGCCAAAGCTCGGGCTGCTGAGCAATCTCGGCCGTGGTGATCTGGGCGCCGAGCTCGGTGAGCTCCTCGACACTCTTCTCGAACATTTCTAATACCTCTCTCTAGAAGTAATCCTCTGACGTGCAATTATACACTTCGGTTGGTTATCTGGTAGTAACCAGTTAAATGCAAAGAATCACCATATGGAAACGATGCGAGCACTAGTTACTGCGCTGGTGGTAAACCTTGTATTTAAACTGATCGGCACGAGCAACCGAGAGTGTGTACTCCACTACCTCGTTTGACTCGTTATACGTAGTCCTAACCAAATCGAGCACAGGCGAGCCCTCGACAATTCCCAAAAGGTGGGCATCGGTGGGACGGGCTATGCTCGCATAGAACTCCTCTTCGGCCACGCGAATCTTTTGCTGAAAGTCCTGCTCAATCACATCGTAAAGCGGCTTACGCTCCAGCAGCGGTCGCTTTAGGGACAGAAATTGACGAACCGGTAGATAGCTGCGTTCGACCATCATGGGCATGTTGTCGGCAGAACGAAGGCGCTTGAGCTTAAAAATGCGATCACCGATGCGCAATCCCATATGCTCGGCCAGATTCTTATCGGCCTCCATCTCGCAAAACTCGAGAATCGTGGTCTCGGGTTCTCGACCCATCGCGCGCATCTGCTCGGTAAAGCTGTAGGACTGCATAAGATTGGTTGCTTTTGCCGAACGGTCGGTCACAAAGGTACCGCGACCGTGCTGCCGAACCACCAGTCCTAAACGCTCCAGTTCCTGCAGAGCCAGGCGTACCGTAGTGCGCGAGAGACCATAGCGCTCCGAAAGTTCGCGCTCGGAAGGAATCATGTCACCGGCGCGATATTCATGGTCAATCTTTTCGGTCAGAATATCGACCAGCTGATCGTACAGCGGTTGCTTACGCGCTCCGATCGCCATCCTATCCTCCCTTTTGCTCGAATTCGGCTAACTACCTAGGGTGTTATGCATTATCTGTCTGCCACACCCGAATCAACAAGAAAACAAAAGCCGCGCGCTCTTTCGAGCACGCGGCTTTTAACATACACATGGCTTAAGGGGTCGGGGTGTGAGCCGCGTAGGGACACACCCCTCAAGCTAGAGCCTTACCAGATGCTCGGCCAGAGACCAAGCGGGCCAGCGCCCAGGATGCCAAGGACGAAGAGCAGGAGAATGCCCTTGGTCGGGGTCCAGCTGTGCTTAGCGAACATGTAGTAAAGCAGCAGCGTAAGCATAAGCGGGACGAGCTTCGGGACGATGGTGTTGAGGGTGTCGGCAACAGAGAAGTTGACCGGATCCTCGGTAACGGTGCCGTAGGTAACGGACTCCATGCCGTTGCCCAGATCGGTGACGCCGCACTCGACAGCGTTGCCGTCGGCATCGGAAGCGGTAAGGGCGTTGCCGTCCTTATCGGTCATGGCGATGGTACCGGCCTCAGCGGTCTCGGTATCGATGCCCTCCATACCGGTGAAGTTCTCGGCCTCCTTCTCGGAGACGATCACGGTAGTAGCGGAGAGACCACGGGTGGTGCCGTTGGGGATCTGGAGGTTGATCTGGGTGCCACCCATGGTGACGACCAGGCAACCGACGACGAAGACGCCCATGATGGAAGCGGCACGCGTGAAGGCCTGCATGTTGGCGGTCAGAGCGTCAATAGCGCTGGTGCCAAGCTTGTAGGACCAGTTCATGAGCCAGAAGCGCAGAGCGAACTGGACGACGTTGAAGATCACCAGGAAGATGATCGGTGCAGCGGCGTTGCCGTTGATGGCCATGTTGGAGGTGATGCCGGCCGTGATAGGCACGAGCGTCAGCCAGAACAGGGCGTCACCGATACCACCGAGCGGGCCCATTGCGGCGACGCGGACGGCGCGGATCGTGGGGATGTCAACCTTGTTCTGCTCGAGCGAAAGCACGATGCCCATAACAAAGGTGACAAGGAACGGGTGGGTGTTGAAGAACTCCAGGTTGTGGCTCATGGAAGCCGCGAGGTCGTTCTTGTTGGTGTGGATCTTCTCCAGACCGGGGATGATGGAGTAGAGCCAGCCAGCGGCCTGCATGCGCTCGTAGTTGAACGATGCCTGCAGGAAGCAGGAGCGCCAAGCCATCTTGTTGAGGGTCTTCTGGTCGAGCTGCGGAGCAGGAGTGAGATCCTCGTAGTGCTCCGGGATCACATACTCATTAGATGCCATCTTCGAAGTCACCTCCGTCAGAAACAGCTGCACCCTTCAGCTCGGTCTGCTGCTGGAAGTCCCAGAAAGCGATGCCGAAGCCGATGAGAGCGAGGATGAGCAGAGCAGGGGTTGCCAGCGAATCGTTGGCAACGGTGATGAGCGCGAGGCCAAAGCCCATGAGGAAGAAGCCCCACATATCGCGGTTCATCATAACCTTGAGCAGGACGGCGAAGCCGACGAAGCGCATCATGCCGCCTGCAGCGGACAGACCGGTCTGCAGCCAAGTCGGGATGGCGGAAGCGATGGTCTGACCAATGGTAGCGCCAGCGATGAAGAACAGGGTGACGACGACAGCGAAGATCAGGCCGAGCAGAGCCATGGCGAAGTAGTTCAGGCGCTCGATGCCCTTGGTGTCCGCGTTGTGAGCCATGTTATCGGCCGTGGACATAAGCGGGGACATAAGCGTGAAGACCAGGGTAACGCCAAGCTGGCCAAGCAGAGCGAACGGAATGGCGAGGCCGACTGCCGCGTTGGGCTCGAGGCCCGTGGCGATAGCGAGAATGGCTGCCATGATGCCGCCGATGACGGCGTTAGGCGGCTGAGCGCCTCCGATCGGCATGTTGCCGATCGTCATGAGCTGATAGGTACCACCCACGAGAAGACCGGTGTTGAGGTCGCCAAGGATAAGACCGATGACGGCGCCGGTGACGATGGGCTGATAGAGAGACTCGAGGAAGTCAAACTGGTCGATTGCCGCGATGAACGTGACGACGAAGACCAGAGCGATCTGGATGATCGAGTATTCCATCTTGCTCCTCCTTTCAAAATGTATGTACGCACTTTGGATTTCACGTACAGAACGTCAGGGTTTCACTCCTGACAACGTGGATCACGAGGATTACGAGAAGAGCTTGCTCGTGTCCTCAACAGGCGTGCTCGGAACGCGCCTGATCTCCAACTCCACCCCCAATTCCTGCAGCTCTTTAAACGCAGCGACATCCTCGTCGTTAACTGCGACGGAGGTGGCGACTTGGCGCTTTCCTTCCGACATGTGCATGTTGCCGATGTTTACCTTCTTTATAGGCACACCGCCCTTGACGAGCGTAAGCACGTCTTCCGGTGTTTCGGCCACGATGAAGATCTTCTGGCGCGGGCTCGCCTTGCCAATGACGTCGATGGTCTTCTGCAGAGAGAAGAAACGCGTAGCGACGCCGGCGGGAGCGGCCATCTTCATGAGGTTCTGGCGCATGGTGTTGGACGCCACGTCGTCGTTGGCGACGAGGATGAGGTTGGAGCCCAGGGTGGAGTTCCACTGGGTGGCAACCTGACCATGAACCAGTCGGTTATCGATGCGGGTAAGAAGAATGTTGGGTTCTGCCATGTTGATCAGCTTCCTTTCGTTATTTGCTGACGACAGTTACTTGATCTCCTGAATCGCGTAACGCGAAACATCTACGACGGCTCCGGATCGGACTTTGATCTGGACCTTCTCGCCTTCGATGCCTTTGACGGTTCCGTAGATACCGCCGGCGAAAAGAACCTCTTGACCCGGCTTGAGCTCGGTGTGCAGCTCCTTGAAGTACTTCTGCTTCTTCTTCATGTTGATTTGCGACCAGATGGTGTAAATCAAGCCCATGATGACAAGCAGGCCTAAAAGGGCGACCGAGGAGCTCAGGACGTTGGCTCCGAAATCGGCCATTAGATGCCGTCCTCGTCGCCGAAGATATCCTCTTCGTCGGAGCCGGCAACGGATGCGACCGTCTGGGCGGTGATGCCCGTCTGGCCAACGGTCACGGCCTGCTCGCCAAGCTCGGCGAGCGTGGCGTTGCCGCGGAGGAACAGAAGCTCAATAACCATGGGAAGGTTGGTGCCGGTCAGAACCTCGACGTTGTCGACATCCTGGGCAATCATCATCGCCTGGTTGAACGGGGTGCCACCAAGCAGGTCGGTAAAGACGAGCACGCCATCGCACTCCTCGCGCATGGCGGTAATAGCGGCGCGGAGATCCTCACCGTAGGAAGCAGCCTGGTCGCCCTCAAAAGGAACGACGGTAAAAGCGGGCTGGTCGCCAGCAACCATAGCGATAGCGCTTGCGAGGCCGGGTGCGAACTGTCCATGACCGGTAAGAATAAAGCCAACCATTCAAATTTCCCTTCCGAAGGTGTGTACGATCTGAGTCCGATGATTTTCGGAAGCCAGCGGGCGCTCGCCCTTAAAGCTTCTTAGAAAGCGTACTTTGAAGACCAGTGGTTTCTAAACTGGTAGTAACCACGTGACGTGTTGTTGTCACTATATCACCCCAGAAGAGGTCGCTTTCGTTGATTCATACGGTAAAACGTTTTTGCACCGCTCACGGTGATAAATCGACCGTTTACCGGTCGTTAACACTTCTACCTGCGGTTTTGAAACCGTTTCGAAATGCTTTGGCAAAAGATCGGATCTTTTCCTGTGTCTAAACAACGCAGGGCGGCTAAAAATAGCGTGTAGAAAAATTGCAGGTCATTGTGAAGATATGTGAATTGGTCTTTTTGACTTAATACCAGTTAGAACCAGTTTTGAGATTATCGGTGAACGGTAGTTTTCGACCGTTCACCGGTTACTTGCAATCGTTTGCAGTCGTTTTCCCAGATGAATTAGGGAAGCGCGATGGAGCGCTTGCGCGGGCGCAAGGCCTACCCCAGTGGTTTCGGCAGCAATAAGCCCGCTAGAACGTTGTCCGTTCTAGCGGGCTTAATCAGGTGATCGGTTAACGCGCAGTAGTGCAGGCAAACCTTACGCAAACAGGCCGTAGATGCTGATGTTGGCCTTGGCGTAGAGGCCGTTAGCATACTCGGTCCACTTGGAGCTGGCGCTCGAAGCCTGTGAAGAGTACTGCTGGTAAGCAGTGTAGTAGGCGGTCATGGCCTGCTTATAGGTGGCGCTATCGGCCGTAAAGGCATCGTCGGCAAAGGCCTTAGCGTAGGTGCTGTTCTCGTCCTTCCAAGTGCCCTTTGAGCTATCCCACTCGTCGCCGGCAAGGTTGATGATGTAGTCGGCGTAATCCTTGCTCGCGGTGTCCTCATTGCCGTCAGAAGGCTCGGTCGGAGCGGTCGGCATGCTTGCGGAGCTATCGCCCACCTTCTTCTTGTAGAGCTTCTGCAGCGTCGCGGACTGGCGGACGATCTGCTTGGCCTGGTCCTTGGACACGCCGTACTGCGTGGCCATGGTCTTGTAGTCCGAAGTGCCGATGGAATCCTCGGCGTACTTCTTCATCTCCTTAGAAGAGACGGTGATGCCCTCGTCCTCGGCAGCGTCGAGCAGGATCTTGTTGCGCACGTAGGACAGGATGACGTCGGCAGAGGGAGCGGTGTAGTTGCCATCACTATCCTTGACGGTATCGAGGCTGTACTGGCTCTCGATGGCCTCGCGCGCGGTGATATCACTCTTCTTGCCGTTGTAGCTATAGCTTGCCACGGTCGAATCGAGCTGGTCCTCGGTCAGGGTCGCCGAGCCGACACCCTTGCCGCCAAAGCCGCCATTGCCGATAAAGAAGCCGACCACCGCAGCGATCACGACTGCAACCACAAAGGCGGCAATCATCGTCTTCTTGTGCTTGGATACGCGATCGTCTTCATCGGAACCCAGGATATCGTCGTCCTCATCCTGGGCCTCGGGCATCAGATTCTCGTCAGCGGCATCCGCGGCAATCTGAGCCTCCAGACGGGCGTCCTCCTCCTCGGCCGTCGTACCGGCAGCAATGTGCTCGGCAGACGTACCGGCGACCAGGTCGATCTTCTCGTCCTCGTCACCGTCGGGGCCTTCGCCGCGCTCGATGATCTGGATGCCGTCGATCTCGTCCTTCTCGTCCTTCTTTTGAATCAGACCCATATCGGTTACTCCTTGTTAGGAAACATAGTCCTCAATAGAATACGCCCGACAGAGCGCCGGGCGTATTGATTCTTAGGTTATACGCAAACACTTAAGTACTATTTAGGCGTTTGCAGCGTGTCTACCTTAGGCCAGGTGCGCGATAACGGCATCGGCAAAGGCCTGCGTACCGACAGCGCCCTCAACGGAGCCGGTCTGGGCACGGCGCACGTCACCGGTAACCTGCTCGCCCTCGTCGAGCGTGGCAGATACGGCGGCGCGAATGCGATTGGCAGCGTCGTTCTCGCCCAGGTGATCGAGCATCATCGCAGCAGAGAGAATCTCGGCCGTGGGGTTGGCGATATCCTGACCAGCGATATCGGGCGCAGAGCCGTGCGTTGCCTCGAAGATGGCGCAGTCGGCACCGATGTTGGAGCCGGGGGCCATGCCTAAGCCGCCCACCAGGCCGGCGCACAGGTCGCTCACGATGTCGCCGTACAGGTTGGGCAGCACCAGGACATCGAAGTCGTTGGGGTTCTGGACCAGACCCATGCAGGTGGCGTCGACGATCTTGTCGTTGAACTCGATTTCGGGATAGTTGGCGGCCACCTCGCGCGCAACGCGCAGGAACAGGCCGTCAGTCGCTTTCATGATGTTTGCCTTGTGTACGGCCGTCACCTTTTTGCGGCCGCAACGGCGGGCGTACTCAAAGGCGTACTCCACAATGCGGCGGCTCTTGGCGATGGAGATGGGCTTAATTGAGATGGCGGAATCGGCGGCGAAGGTCTTCTGACCCGAGCGCTCGACAAGCTGTGAGAGCTCCTCGACCTCGGCAGCGCCCTCATCGAACTCGATCCCGGCGTAGAGGTCCTCGGTGTTCTCACGCACGATGACCAGGTCGACGTCGCGGAAGCGCGAGCCGTCGCCCGGCTGCGACAGGCAGGGGCGCACGCAGGCGTACAGGTCGAAGTGCTTGCGCAGGGCCACGTTAACGCTGCGGAAACCCGTGCCGACCGGCGTGGTGATGGGGCCCTTGATGGCAACCTTGGTCTCGGCGACCGCATCGAGCACGTGCTGGGGCAGCGGCGTGCCAAACTCGTCCATGACGCCGGCACCTGCCTCCTGGACGTTCCAGTTGATCTGGACACCGGTGGCCTCGACCACGCGGCGCATGGCCTGCGTAATCTCGGGACCGATACCGTCACCGGGAATCAGGACTACATCGTGCGCCATAATCTGTTACTCCTCGTCTTCGGCGTCGTCAGATTTTTTAACGCTAGCACGCTTCTTCTTTTTGGAGAGATCCAGGCCAAAACGTTTAACAAGCATTTCGCAAATCTCGCTCGAACGGGCCTTGAGATAGCTGCCCTTGCCGTTCTCGGCGTCGAACTTAAGGCGCAGCGCAAGCTTCTCGGCGACCTCGGCGTCGATCTCGCCCTGGCCAAACTCGTACAGGCAACCGAGCATATCGCGATACTCAAGGTCGCCGTGGTAGCACTGGATGGCCTCGTCCAGGATGGGCCAAGCCTCGCGCGAACGCTCGACGCTCGTGGCGCCCCACACGCACAGCAGGCGGAAGGCGGCATAGCGCAGCGTGGAGGAAATCTCGTCGAACAGCGCGGTCTCGGCGCCCTCAAAGGCATCGCCCAGCTGCTCGGGGCAAGTGGTGGCGAGCGCCGTCAGGGCATCGAGGGCCTCCCAGCGGGTCTGAGCCTCGGGGCGATCGAGCGCCTCGATCAGCGCGGGCACACAGGGCACGACGCGCTGCGGATCGCGCTCGGCAAGCAGGTGCAGCACGCGGGCGGCAAACTGACGGATGCGGCGCGTGGGGCAGCCGAGCTCCTGGACCAGGCGGTCGACGGCGTTCTCGTTCTCCTCTGCCAGCTGGAGCTGTGCCAGCTCCTCGTCGGTGAGCTGTTCGTCTTTGTTTTCTGCCATAGTTACCTCTTTTTACTATTTCTTAGCGTGCTTGCCAGCACCTTTGCTGTCATCGGTGACCGAGATGAGCTGTCGGTCGGCCGCGCCATTGCGACGCGCGCGGCGGCGCTCCTCGGCGTCGCCCGCGTCGGCGGCGGCGCGGTGAGCCTTGTTGACGTTAAAGACCTCGTCGTGCTTGCGCCACGGGCCGACGGATTCGCCAAAGCTCATTTTAAGGCCGGCGATAAAGCCGCCGAGCCAGCCGATCGGCGCAAACTGCACTAGCGGGAACAGCGAGAACACCCAGGTCAGCAGGATGACTGCCGCCGCTCCCGCAAAGTTGGCAATCCAGTAGTCACGCTTGGTGATGACGCGCTTTTCGCACGCCCACTGGCCGCACAAAAAGCCGATGTAGATCGCAAAGAGAAAGAGCACCAGCGCAAGCACCACGAACGTCCAGCTCATGGGCGCTACTCCCCGTGATGGTGGCCGCAGCAGCACTCGTGGCCGTCGTCATGGCCGTGGCCGCCGCAGCACTCGTGGTCCTCGCCATGGTGGTGGCCACAACCGCACTCGTGGTCGTCGCCATGTTCGCCGCAACCGCAGCCTTCCTCGTGAGCACCATGCTCCTCGGGACGATACTGCGACCAGTCAAGACCGGCGGCGATGGCGTCGGCCTCCTCCTTGTAGAGCACCGTGATGGCCTGGGTGCCCAGCTTGGCGCCACCGATGGCATCGAGCATGTCGTAGAGCGTAAAGGCCACGTCGGCGCCGGGCAGCGCAAGCTCGCGGTCGTCGGCATAGGCGAGCGCCAAGCGCAGGTCCTTGATGAAGTGCTCGACCATAAAGCCGGGCTTGTAATCGCCGTCGAGCGCCTTGGGCGCCAGACTCTCCATGGCGCCGGACTTGCCGGTACCGCCCAGAATCATCTGACGGGTCTTCTCCAGATCGAGGCCGCTCAGCTCGGCAAACGCCAGCGCATCGGCCATGCCGACCATGCAGGCGCCCAGCGACACCTGGTTGGCGAGCTTGGCAGCCTGGCCCTTGCCGGCGCCGTCGAAGCAGCAGATGGTTGCCGCAAAGGTGGAAAGGATATCGCGGACCGGGGCAATGTCGTTCTCGGTAGCGCCCACGATAGCTGTAAGCGTGCCGGCGATAGCACCCGACTCGCCGCCGGTGACGGGGCAGTCAAACGCCATGCGGCCGGAAACCTGGGCGGCCTCGGCAATGTCGCGCGCCAGCTCGGGCGAGCTCGTGGTGAGGTCGATCAGGACCGCGCCGGGCTTAGTGCACGCGAGCAGGCCGTCGCCCGCCAGGTAGAGCTCCTCGACCTCGGAGGGATAGCCCACCATGGTAAAGACGACGTCGGCGTTCGCCGCGGCATCTGCCGGCGCATCGGCCCAGACGGCACCGCGCTCAACGAGCGCTGCAGCCTTGGACTTGGTGCGGTTGTTGACCGTGACGGGATAGCCAGCGTCCAGAATGTGGCCGGCGATGGGGGCACCCATAATTCCGGTGCCGATGAATGCGACGGAGAGCTTGTTTGCCATGAAACCTTTCCTTTTGGGTTGGGTGTTGTTACCAGGTTGAATACTCGGTGCCAGCGTTTGGGCTGTGAGTCGAGGGCGATTACGGACGCAGCGCTTGCCTACTGACCGCGCACGCGGCGGGCGATACGGTCGGAAAGCGACGCCTTGTCGGCGCGGTTCTTACCCCAAAACGCGCAGCCCACCATGCCGGGGCCCACGTGCGAGCCGATGGTGGGACCCACGGAGCCGCGAATGATCGTGACGTCGGCGCAACCCTCCTCCTTGCGGATGGCGGCTTCGAGCCAGTCACCATCCTTTTCGGCATCGGCCGTCATGATTGCGATGGGCATGGTGCGGTCGGGCACGTAGTTCTCGCGGAACGACTTGAGAATGGACTTGAGCGCCTTCTTGCGGCCGCGGTTGACGCCGATCAGCGACAGCGAGCCGGCAAGGTCGTAGGAGAGCTCGGGCTTGACATCGAGCTTTGCCGTGAGCTGCGCCGCCGCGGGCGGAATGCGGCCGCCGGCAGCCAGTGCGTCGAAGCTCTCGAGCGTAAAGTAGCCGTGGACGTAGGTCTTTGCCTCGTTTGCCCAATCGACCAGCTGCTTGGCGGTCAGTCCCGCCGAACGCTGGCGCACGGCCTCGAGCGCCAAGAGCGCGCCGGTCGCGCAGGGCAGAGCGTTGTCGACCACGTAGAGCTCAAAGTTGGGATACTCGGCGCGCACGGCATCTGCCGCCTGGCACGCGGAGTTGTAGCTCGACGACAGCGCCGAGGTAAAGCACAGGTAGACCGTGGGCGTACCTTCTTTGGCGCACTCGGTAAAGAACTCGATATAGCGACCGAGCGACACAGCCGAGGTAGACACGCGAGCGCCGGCGCGCATGCGATCGTAGAACTCCTTGGGTGTGATGCTCGACCAGATGTCATCCGTGCGCTCCTCGCCATCGATAATGAAGGGGAAACCCAGGATATCGACATCGAGGTTCGCGGCGACCTCGGGGCTAAAGTCGCAGCAGGTATCGACGACGATGCGGCAACGGTCCGAATGACCGGCGGATGCGGCCTTGTCCATCAAAGCGACTCCTTACGTAAAAAGGCGGCCATCCGCATGGGATGGCCGCCAACCGTTAACTCATGCAAGTTAACGTATTTTACTCGTCAAGTGTTTCGATACGGGGCTTGATGATGCCATATCCACCATTCTTACGGTGATACACCACATTGATAAGGCCGGTCGTCGCATTCTCGAACACGTAGAAGTCGTGGCCGAGCAGGTCGGTCTGCACCAGCGCCTGCTCCTCAGTCATCGGGGTGACGTCGATAACCTTCTCGCGGACGAGCAGGTCGTCCTCCTCCTCGGGCAGCAGCAGGTCGGCCAGATCCTCGACGCGCTCGACCGGCGCAACATCCGCGGCGCTGGCACCGCCCTGGCGGTTGTCCACGACCTTGGTCTTGAACTTGCGCAGCTGGCGGGTGACCTTATCGGCGGAGAGGTCGATGGCGGCGTACATATCTGCACCGTGCTCGGCAACGCGAATCACCGAACCGCGAGCACGAACCGTAACCTCGACGATTGCCGGGTTGGGGTTCGAGGGGTTCTTCTCATAGCGAAGTACAACGTCGACCGTCATGGGCTCGATATCGAAAACCTTGAGCGCCTCGCCGATCTTCTCATCCACATGCGCACGCAGAGCATCGGTTACCGTCGTCTTGCGTCCAGAAACCTTGATATCCATACGTGGCTCCAATCTGCCTCGGGGACTTACTGTACTGGCTATGTACCCATTGCCGTGCATTTAATCACGCGGATTCCTAAAGACCCGAATAACGATTGCTTGATACCGCATACCGAAGTCTCGCACTTTTCTGTGGCAAAGTGCGCTATAGGAGGGGGCCGGCGGCTTTGTATTTGGTCCCGAAAATTGGCTTTGACCTGCTAGTTTTATTGGGATGAAAAAGCCGGGCTCCCCCATCGGGGAAGCCCGGCAGTGCGTGTTGAAACCGTGAAGAAGTGTCCTTTCCAACGTATAGGAGACGCCACCCCTAGCAATAACTAGCTATTGAGTTTGTTAATGTCGTCGTCGGTGATGGTGCCTTCCTGGCTGGACGAGTTATCCTCGGAGGATGCGGTCTCATTGTTGGAATCGGAGGACTCGCTGCCGGAGGACATGGTCTCACTGGACTCAGAATCGCCCGGCTGCACGTTAGCGCCCGAAACCGTCTTAGTGGTGAGGTCGTAGGGCATCGTGCCATACCAGACAGAGTGGACCGCCTCGAGCGTGCCGTCGGCCGTAATACCGTCGAGGGCATCGCTCACGGCACGGCACAGTTCGTCATTGGACGAGAGGCCCGCAACACCAAGCGTCGAGGGCGCCTCGAGCGCACCGACATAGGAGACCTCGCTCATCAGGCGTGCAAGGTAGCCGCCGGCCGTGGAATCGCAGATCACATAGTCGACCTCGCCGGACTCGAGCGCCTCAAAGCACTCGTTGATGTTGGAGTAGGTCTTTTGGTTGGCGGTGATGCTCTGCTTAGCAAGCGCCTCCTGCGAGGCCGAGGACGTCTGAACGCCCAGGGTGGACGTGTTAAGGGTATCGGTGGAAACGCTTAGCGACCCACCATCGCTAGTTTTACCGAACACGGAAGTGGCATCGTACAGGCAGGTGCCGAGCGAGCTAATGTCCCCGTCCGTGGAGTTAATCTCGCCGATAAAGATATCGGCCTTTTTGTCGCCGAGCGCGGAACCTGCCGAGGACGCATCGACGAAGGCGACCTTAAGGCCCATGCGGCTTGCGAGGGCGCGGGCGGCGTCAACCGCATACCCCGTGAGCTCGCCGTCGGCGCCCTGCATGGCCTGCGGCGCATCGGAAGTATCGAGGGCGACCGTCAGGGTTCCGGGAGTGACCAGGGCATCGTCCGACACCGCCGGCGTGACGGTCTCGTACTCGATCTGGTCGATCGTGGGAGTCGTGAACGTAGACAGCGGGTTGAACGCGCATCCGCTCAGGCCCAAAACGGCGATGACCGCTGCGGTCCCAGCACCTAACCGAGCCGCGTGCATCAAGCTGCCCCTCACCATGTCCACTACCCTGCCTTCTGTGTCGTATACAATCCGTGCGTTGCGCGGAATATCAGGTTGTTCCCACCAGCTGACCTGGTATTTGACCCCACACTTGCGCACCGGGGTGTTTGCTCGGGAGGCCGCAGCCACCTTCACGACTGACCCGCTCGCCCGCGAGGCGGTATTGCCCCAAAGAAAGTAGAACGGACGGTGCGGCTTACATCTAGGACGCGCCATGATCGCGCCGCGCGCACGCGGTCGCTTACGTGGATCCCTTTGACCGCGTCTGTCTTGGACTAGGACGGGCATTTCGTCCGTCCGCAACCACAGCCTGGTAGGAACGAAGCGCATTATAACTAAGTTCAAGCTAAAGTTTAAGGTTAGGGGCGTCATTCGCATCTCGAGTACAGATTTTGCGGGTCGGAGCGGACCATTCGTGCCCCTATGAAGCCCGGAGCTCCCCTACGGGGAGCTCCGGGGCACCCGTCTCAGGGTGCCGTGTGCAAAAAACGGCAAATATGAGTACTGTTACCAATTTAGTAGCAGCGTATTACCGCCTCACGAGCCCTTTTTGAGTTCCGCACAGCCTGCTTGGCGCCAAGATATTCCACATTCGTTTATTATCTCTTCGCTGAATCCAGATTATCGGCCCAAGTTTCTTTGTTTTTGCTGTCACTAATCTAGTAACAGTACTCATATTTGCCGTTTTTTGCACAGAGCATATAAACAGACCCCCTATAAAGCCATAGTTTTACGCTGGTTTGAGCCCAAAGCACGCTCGGAGCGTATTCAGCAGAGCATCTTGCCTCTTTCGACGAGCCTCTACGCGATTCTGATATCGCTTACCCATACGCTGGTGGATGCGCCATGCGAGTGCTTCCATCGCTTCCATGTCGCAGAGCATTTCGTTGTTGACCGTCGCGACCTCGATTCCCATAGTAATCAAGCCCGTGTTGCGTTTTTCATCATGGATACGTCCCCTCCGGGAGGAATGGCCCAGCTCACCGTTGTATTCCAGGTCAAACTGGGCTGCTTCCTGATACGCATCGCAAACTGCATGCGGCATCCCCGAGATTGCCCGCGCGCGGTCATCGAACTCGATCTTGTAGTCGGTCTTAAAGGGACCGCAGGCAAATCCGCCATAGGAAAACGGAAGCGAAAACAGAGCGAGCATGATGCACTCCATGGGCGAGCGCGGGTTTTCTGACAAGTAGGGACACAGACGCTGCAGTTGTTTGGCCGCATTCCCCTTGCATACCGCGAGGTAATCTGCCAGACGATCGGGCGTCAGCACCGGCTCAACCTCAAAGTAGCCCACGTCTGCTGGCTGGTCCTTGTCCTTTGCAAGTTTATTCGTAACGGGCGAGGTGTAGGGAGGCAGATACTTCCCGCGGTCACTCAGCGAAATCTTAGAGCACAGCTCCTGGGCCAGGGCAAATGCCTGGATACAGCCGACCTCGCGCGCGACGGCTACGCAAAGGGCCTCGGGAGATTGACTGTACACCCCCGGTTCCACCTCTAGAATCGAGCCGGCGGGCAACTCGGAGCATACGGACCAGCTCACGCCAAGAATACGGCGGCGCTGCGCCGCAGATCCCACCAGCAAGCAAAGATCTTCTTGCACCTCGCCGC
Organism: uncultured Collinsella sp.; assembly: GCA_902472315.1. Classification (GTDB taxonomy): domain Bacteria; phylum Actinomycetota; class Coriobacteriia; order Coriobacteriales; family Coriobacteriaceae; genus Collinsella. Next base: position 98,631 of record CABRNM010000002.1, on the reverse strand, counting down.
TTGCGGCCCCAATCCGCACCAAGTCGGGAAGATAGATGTCCTCGGTCGAGGGCGACGACGTGCGCAGCACATGGCGCTCTTCATCGGGATCAAGGTCCCTCCAGCTTATGTAGCCCATCTGCCGGCGCTCGGAGCGCATCATGCGTAGCGCCGAGGCGCCTGTTAGGATTACGGAAGCCGCTAGCTGTTCGCTTGTCGGCTCGTTGCGCCGCTCAATCTTCACTGCCACAAAACCACCCCTACCAAACGCGTGCGATAGCGAGGCCATCAACGGCCGCGGCACCGGCGCGCTTGAGTTCCGCCGAAGCCGCGGCCATCGTCGCGCCCGTGGTGATAACGTCATCGATAAGCAGCAGGCGGCGGCCGTGCACGTCCTCAACCGTCTCATACATGCCTTGGGCACGCTCGCGGCGCTCCTCACGACCGAGTTCGCGCTGGTCGCCATGGCCGTACTTGACCAGGGCGTCCAGCAACGGCACGCCCGACAGCTCGCAAAATGGGCGCGCAGTGGCCTCCATATGATCGAAACCACGCCGCCGAAACGCTGCCGCCGTCGCAGGCACAAACACCACCGCATCCGCACCGGACAGCACACCTCCATAGCGATCGGGCGCTACGACCTGGGCATGCAGGGCGGTGTCGTAGAGCAGCTCCGCCAGATACGGAGCCAGACGTCGCTCGCCCGCATCCTTGTACGCTTTAATGATGCGCGGCAGCGGATGCGCATAGACGGCGCACGCCAGGCAGCGGTCGAGCGCCTCCGCCATTGCCGAAGACGTGCCCTCGACCGAACACTCAGTGCACAGCAAATCCCCAAACGGGGCGCCACATCGGGTGCAGCTATGACGTGGGTCGATGAGCGTGAGCGCGGCCAGGCAGTCTTGGCAAATAAGCGCACCGGCGCGCTCGCAGCCGGTACATCGTGTTGGCGACAATGCCTCGAGCGCCTCGTACGTCGCGCGCTCGGCAAACGGTAGCAATTCGTCCGCAAACGGTAGGGCACCAGCACTCTGCAAGCGAGTCAATACGTTCAGATGTCTCTTCATGACACAACCCTCCCTACGCGAAGGCGAAGGGAGGGTTGTCGGTGTAGAGCCATGATACCCAGAGGTGCTGGGGTCAGACAGGTTGCATCCGTTTACGGGCGCTATTCGCCGGTAGGCGGTTGCGGTGCGGACGAGGTGCGGGTCGAGCCTTCGCCGCCGTCCTGGCGCGGCTTGCGGGAGCGACGGCGACGGCGACGCTTTTGACCCTGGTCGGTCGAGCCCTCGCCACCGCGATTCTCACGCGGTTCGCACTCGTCGCGAGCGCCGCCGTGCGAAGCCTTGGCGGCAGCTCCTCCGCCATCGCCGGGGCGACGGCGCGTGACCTTGACTTCGCCATCCGAAACCTGATCGGCCACAGAAGGAATCGAGGGTTTCTGCTGCGCGCCCGAGGAATGGCGACGACGCGGACGTGACGCGCGCTCCTCCTCGCCACGCGGCTTGCCAGCCTTGTCGGCAGGCGCGTCGGAGGCCGAGGCGCCCTTGGGAGCGGCACCGGCCTCGCGAGCAGCTGCGGCGCGGAAGGCGTCCTCGCGCTCCTCGCTCGACAGGTGACGGCGACGACGGCGCGTGGGGTTCATGCCACCGCCGCGATTTTGCTGCTGGGGCTGCTGAGCCTCGCGCTCGCGGGAAGCGTTCTTACCCGCGGCCTCGCCATTGTCGACGGACGCCGTGCGCTTGCGGCGGCGACGGCCATCGGCTGCTCCCTCGGTCTCGGGCGCCTCGGCCTTGCCGCGGCCCTTTCCACGGCCACGGCCCTCGCCCTGGCCCTGAGCGGTGCGAGCATCGGATTCGGCATCGCGACGACGGCGCTTGGGCATCGATGTGCCGGCCAGACGATCGGCGCTCGACAGGCCATCGCCCACGTCGACGCCGTTTTCGCGATCGAGTTCCATGAGCGCCAGACGCATCTCGGGCGACTCGATGCGCTCGAGCACGTCGCGCGTCACGCAGTCGGGGCGGCAGTTGCAGCCCTGCTCGGCGGCCTTCTTTTTGCAACCCTCCGAGCACGTCATATCGGCCAGGTTGACCTTAAAGACTTTGCCGTTCTCCAGGCGCAGCACCAGCTGCTCACGCGGCGTGTCATATTCCTGGATGCGCGCCTTGCCAAGCGGCGTATCGATAAGCGTCTTCTTTTTGGGCGCGCGGCTCTTAAAGTCCTTGTACGCCTCGAACTCGTAGCGCAGGCAGCACATCAGGCGGCCGCAGACGCCACTAATCTTGGACGAGTTGAGCGGCAGGTCCTGCTCCTTTGCCATGCGGATCGAAACCGGCTCAAACTGTCCGCCAAAGCGCGTGCAGCAGAGCTCCTGGCCGCACTGGGCATAGCCGCCCACCAGGCGGGTCTCGTCGCGCACGCCGATCTGGCGCATGTCGACGCGAATGTGCAGCGTCGAGGACAGGTCCTTGACGAGCTGACGGAAATCGACGCGCTCCTCGGCCGCAAAGTAGAACACAGCCTTCTCGCCGCCAAACAGGTACTCGACGCCGACCGGCTTCATCTCGAGGTCGAGCTCTTTGACCAGACGACGGAAATCGACCATGGCCTCGTCGCCCTGGATGGCCAGGTCGTCGGCAAGCTGCAGGTCGATGTCGCTCGCCACGCGCAGCACGGGCTTGAGCGGCTGGCCGATCTCATCTTGCGGCACCTCGAAGGGATCGGCCGTGACCAGGCCGATCTCGGTTCCGCGCTCGGTGGAGCAAATGGCATAATCGGCCTCGAGGATATCCAGATCCTGCGGATCAAACCACAGGTCGCGCGAGGCGTAGGTAAACTTAACGGGTACGACTAACGGCATTTCAGTGCCTTCCTGATATCGAACAGCATGACCTCGATGGCCAGCTGGGGAGTAACGTTTCTGGCGATGTTGCGCTCGGCGGTCGCGACCGCCTCGAGCGCCCGGGTGGCACCCGCAACATTCGTCGCGGCGGCAAGCCGCCCGATCGTGTCGCGCACGTCTTCGTTCACGACGTCGGCCGCCTCGTCCTGAAGTGTCAGCAGCACGTCGCGCATGAGCGTCCGCGCGCTCGCCAGCGCTTCCATGATACCCGAACGCTCGCGCGCGTTGAGTTCGCGCTTGTTGCGGTCCTCAAGCTGCTTCAATGCTCCACGCGACAGGTAGTCGGCGTTTTGCTCGAGCACCTTTTCCTGTGTGGACTTGACCTCGGCGAGCGGCGCCTTAACGGCGACGATGAGCGACTTGGCGCGGCTGAGCACATCAGCCTCGTCGGCAGCGATGAGCGAATCGATGGCGCGGACCATTTGGCGGCGAGCATCCTGGCGCTCGGCACTCTTAAGGAACTCGATGCCGCGTGTGGGGCTTCCCGCCACGGCGACCGCCATGCGGCAACGCGCGAGATCCTGACCCGTCGCGCGGCTCACGGCCTGCGCGGCCACGGTGGGCGACACCAGCCGAAACGGCACGCACTGACAGCGGCTCACGATGGTGGGCAACATCACGTCTGCCGAGGTGCCCAACAAGATGAACATAACGCCCTCGGGCGGCTCCTCGAGTGTCTTGAGCAGCGCGTTGGCGGTGTTAGCGCGCAGTTGCTCGGCACGATCGATGATGTAGACCTTGGCCTTGGCACGGATGGGCGCCAGCGGCACGTCATCGAGCAGCTCGCGGGTCTGGGCAATGAGGTAGCCTGTGGCGCTCTCGGGCGTGTAATAGTGCACGTCAGGATGCGTATGCCGAGCAACGCGTACGCAGCTGTCGCATGCTCCGCAGCCGTCCTGCTCGCACAGGAAGGCCTGGGCGAGCGCCCATGCGGCATCGAGCTTGCCGGCACCGGGAGCGCCCAAAAACAGGTAGGCGTGCGATGCGCGGCCGCTGGCGACGGCGTTGGTCAAAAAATCGCGAACGCGCTCTTGGGTGTCGAGCTTGGCCAGCAGGCTTGCCTGAGCGGGGGCCATGTTACTCGGCCTCCTTGGCAAGCGCGGCGACGACAGCATCTTGCGAAATGACGAGACCGTACGCGCGAATCTGCTCGACCGTCTTCTCGAAGACTTCCTCGACGGTCGCAGTGGCGTCGATGAGCTTTACGCGGTTTGGCTCCTCGGCAGCAATGGCGCAAAATCCCTGATAAACACGCTCCTGGAATGTCATGCCTTTTGCCTCCATGCGATCTGCCGCGCCACGGGCTGCCATGCGTAGCGCCGCCTGCTCGGGCGTGATGTGGTAGACGAGCGTGAGCGCCGGGTGTGTTCCCGCGACGGCCAGGTTATTGGCATCGCACACTATCTGGCGATCGAGGCCGTCGGCAAATGCCTGGTAGCAGGTCGTGGAATCGTAGAAGCGGTCGCACAGGACCACCTTGCCGGCCGCGAGGGCGGGAGCTATGACCTCGTGCACCAACTGAGCGCGCGCCGCCTCGTAGAGCAGCAACTCGCAGGTGTCGCCCATCGCCGTATTGGCGGGGTCGAGCAGCAGAGCGCGGATCTTTTCGCTGATGGCGGTGCCGCCCGGCTCGCGCAGGCTCACAACCTGATAGCCAGCGAGTTCGAGCGCGCGGGCAAGCAGACGCGCCTGCGTGGACTTGCCGGCACCATCGACGCCCTCGAGCGTGATAAAGCTATGTTGAGCGGGCTCAAAAGCCATGAGCGCAGCCCCTTCCTATAAGGCGCGTAAATGCAGATATATCAACCAAGCCATGATACCCCAGGGGCAGGCGCGCCCCAAATCGGGCCTAGTCATTGGGTAGTCATTGGGGACGCTCTTAAATGACTAGGCGACAGCTAGGGACGTTCCTAAAGTGCCGGCAGAAAAGGAACGTCCCTAGCTGCCGACTTTTTTGAGCGCTGGGTATAATCGTCGTATTGATTTGAAATGTGGCGAAAGGAGTGGCAATGTCTCGGTATTGCGCCTCGTGCGGCAAACTTCTTGCAGATGATGCCAAGTTCTGCACCTCATGCGGTGCACCCGTTGAGCAGACAACCGCAAGCAATGGCCAACCCGCGTTTGAGCAGACCGGCTTCCTCGATACGCCGCAAGCTAAGCCGGACGACCCCCTCGCCTATCGCCCCGACCCCGCCGCCAGCCCCGCAGCGGTCGAAACGACGCAGCGCATACCCGTCGCGGACACCCCGCCCCAACAGCAACCGGCATCTACGTACGCGCCTGATTCACCGCAGGCCCCCGCCGCCAAAAAGAGCAGCACCAAGGCGCTTATCGCCGTTATCGTTGTGCTCGTGGCAATTATCATCGCCTTGGTCATCTTTTTTGTGATCAAGCCTTTCGACAACGCCGCCACGCAAACGACTGCCGAGATTACTAAGCTGCACCATGATGTTGACGATGATGACCTCAAGCCTCTCGACGACCCCAATAGCCTTTTTGACGATGACGACGATGATGACGAGGATGGCAGCCAGGCGACCCTCTCCGAGCAAAACCTCTACCGTCGCCTGAGCGAATACTACGACCTGCTCGAAGATCTCGATAACCAGGTCCGTGCCTGCGCAGAGGCGTTCAATGGCGGTTATCTGGAAGAGGACCGTACCGCCCGTCAAAATCTCGCCGACGTCGCCGAGCGCACGGAAGACACCATCGAGCAGTACTACGATATCGTCGAGGACCTGGACGTCCCCACAAGCTCTAAGAACTACAGCTCGTGGAAGGACATCATTGCTCTGTACGACGACCTGGATCACCGCATCGATGCGATCTGCGATGCCTGGGAGATCAGCTTAAAGTACGCAAAGCCCGCAGACCATAAGAACGAGATCGTGGCGCCGCTGTCGCGCGACAACGTGGCGGGCACCAATGACAATAAGTACCGCCTAGACTTTGAGGAGCGCTATCCCGGCGCCAAACCCGTCGAAGTGAACTAACGCCTTGTCGTTTCCGAGCCGGCAGTTAGGGACGTTCCTAAACTGCCGGCAGAAAAAGGAATGTCCCTAACTGCCGGTCAAAAAACGAGCGAGGATCATGGGACCCTCGCTCGTTTTTTGGGCAATGTTTCGACTGCGCCGTTACTTGTCGGCGGCTGCTTTCTTGGCAGTCGACTTCTTCGTGGTCGTCTTCTTGGCGGCAGTGGCTTTCTTAGCCGTCGTCTTCTTCGCAGTCGAGGTCTTCTTCGCCGCGCTCGCCTTGGTCGTGGTCTTGCGGCCGCGGGCGGGCTTCTTCTCCTTGGTCGGGCAGTCCATGTTCACGCAGATGCGCCACGGGCCGCGCGCGGTGTTGACCACCACGATGGGGGCGCCGCACTCGGGGCAGGTCTCGCCCGTCGCCTCGAGCTTGCCACGCGCCGGCAGCGGATAGCTCACGCCGCAGTCGTCATAGTTGGTGCAGCGGATAAAGCGCTTGCCGCTCTTCTCGCTCTTGTGTGCGATCAGGTCGCCATGGCGTCCTGCCTCGGCGCACACCTTGCACTCGCCCACCTTAAGGTCGGGCTCGTAGTTGGTGGGGCATGTGGGGTTCACGCAAATCTCGAAAGCCTTTTGGCGGAACGGCTGGCACTTAATGCGCGGCGCACCGCATTCGGGGCACACAGCAGCCTCGCCCTCGAGCGGGCTCACCTTGACGCCGCTCGGCACCGGATAGGTCACATCGCAGTCGGGCCAGCCCATGCAGCCGATAAAGCTGCCGCGGGTCTTGGCGCTCGTCTTCATAACCAAGTCCTTGCCGCACTTGGGGCAGGCGCCCACGCGCGCATCGGCCGTGACGGCGTCGCTGATAGCATCGCCCAGTTCCTGCGTATGCTTGAGCAGCTCGTCGAGCACACCGGCCAGCAGCGCGCGCGAGTGCGTCACGACATGCTCTTCGGTGTCCTCGCCGCGCTCCACGCGAGTCATGTCGCCGTCGAGCTCACTGGTCATATCGGGGCTCGTGATGCGCGGGGCAAACTGCGACAGCGCGTCAATGATGGCAATGCCCAGCTGGCTTGGCTCAACGGGATCGTTTTTGAGATAGCGCACGGCGTACAGGCGCTCGATGATGCTCGCGCGCGTGGACTTGGTACCCAGGCCGCGCTTTTCCATCTCCTGCACGAGCTTGCCCTGGCTGTAGCGCGCGGGCGGCTCGGTCTGCTTGGCCTCGAGCTTAATGTCGAACACGTCGACCGTATCGCCCTGCTCCAGCGGCGGCATCTGCTCGTCGCGCTTGAGACCGTACGGGTATGCCTCGCGGAAACCGGGGGTCACGAGCACGTCGCCCGAGGCCACGAACGGCTCGCCGTTCACGTCGAGCTCGAGCTTGGTATTCTCGATGGTCGCGGGACCCATAAGCGTCGCTAGGAAGCGACGGGCGATGAGGTCGTAGAGCTTACGCTGGCCGCCGTCGAGCGTGGACGGATCGCCCTCGCCCGTGGGATAGATAGGCGGGTGGTCGGTGGTCTCGACCTTGCCGCGCGTGGGCTTCATGGGACCGGCGAGCACCTTTTTGCATACGGGCGCCAGCGCCGGATTGATCTTTGCCAGGTCGCTCACCACGGCGCCCAGATCGAGCGTCGCAGGGTACACGGTATTATCGACACGCGGGTAGCTGATGAGGCCCGCCATGTAGAGGGACTCGGCGATGCGCATCGTACGCGCAGGCGAGATGCCCTCGGCCGCGGCGGCAGCCTGCAGCGAGGTGGTCGCAAACGGCGTGGGCGGCTGCTGCTTACGCGAGCGCTTGGTCACCGCGGCAACGGTCGCCGTCGTAGCGCCGTCAACGTGGCCGTACGCCGTCTCGGCAGCATCCTTGTCGGTAAAACGCGCCGTCTTGTGCGCGATCTTAAAGCGGTCGTCCTCGGCAGCGCCCTGCGCGGCGCCCATGCCACGGATCTGCCAATAGTCTTCGGGCACAAACGCCATGCGCTCGCGCTCGCGCTCGACCACCAGGGCGAGCGTCGGCGTCTGCACGCGGCCGGCGGAACGCACGTTGCCAAAGCCGCCAAACTTGGCGAGCGTCAGGTAGCGCGTGAGCACCGCGCCCCAAATGAGGTCGATGTGCTGACGGCTCTCGCCGGCGTCGGCCAAGTTCTGGTCGAGCGAGACGAGATTATCAAAGGCCTGCGTGATCTCGGCCTTGGTAAACGAAGAATACTGGGCGCGGGCGACCGGCAGGTCGGGCGCAACCTCGCGCACCTTGTTGAGGGCGTCCGAACCGATCAGCTCGCCCTCGCGATCGAAGTCCGTGGCGATGATGACACTGTCGGACTTCTTAGCCAGGTTCTTGAGCGAGCGAATGAGTTCCTTCTCGGCCGGCAGTTTAATGACCGGTGCCCACGTGAGGTAGGGCAGGCTCTCGAGCTTCCAGCCCTTAATGGAGATACCGTCGGCAAGGAACGGCTTGCGCTTGGTGTCGTAGGGCGGACGGGCCAGGCCATCGGGTATGTCGGCCGGCAGCATCTCGCCGTCCTCGGTGACCGAATACCAGCCCAGCTTTTTATCGAACAGCACGCTGTCGCAAAAATCGGGCGCTAGGATGTGACCGGCAAGGCCGATGGTCACGCACTCCTCGCCCTTCCACTCAAAACGGTAGATGGCGGTGTTGTACACCTTGTCCTTTTTGGGCTTACCCGTGGTCAGCCGCTCGGCAATCTGACGCGCGGCGTCGTTTTTCTCGGCGATGATGAGCTTCAAAAGAGGCTCCTATCTCGTATCTCTGCGGCTACGCCCGCCCGTATGGCGGCCGACTTACGCCCTTGCTTGCTCAATCTGCCCGATGAGCCAATCGCACCAGGCATCCATGCCCTCGCCCTTGCGCGCGCTCACGGCAAACCGCGGCGCCTGCGGATTGAGGTCATCGAGTGTCTTAGTATACCTATCCATGTCAAAATCGAAAGCCGGGGCCACATCGACCTTGTTGAGCAGCTGTGCGCCGGCGTGCTGGAAGATGCCCGGGTACTTGATGGGCTTGTCGTCGCCCTCGGGCACCGAGAGGATCATGATAGACAGGTTCTCGCCCAGGTCAAAGTCGACTGGGCAGACCAGGTTGCCCACGTTTTCGATAAAGATGACGTCGATGTTTTCCAGACCCACAGCCTGGTCGAAGGCGTCAACGGCCTCCATGATCATGTTGCCCTCGAGGTGGCACAGGCCGCCCGTGTTGATTTGGATGGCGGGCATGCCGGCTTCCTTCATGGTGATGGCGTCGACGTCCGAGGCGATATCGCCCTCGATGACGGCGCAGCGCAAGCCGGCCTTGTCGCGCAGGCGCTCGTTGGTGCCCAGAATCGTAGTGGTCTTGCCCGAGCCAGGGCTCGACAGCACATTGATCACATAGGTGCCTGTCTCATTAAATCGCTGACGCAGCTGATCTGCCAGGCGCTCGTTGCGCGACAGGATCGGCGACGCGATATCAATCGTTTTCTCGGCCATACTTAGCGCTCCTTACTTTAGCCCCTTTGTACCCTGTCCCCAGGTGGCTGGCGGGTTAATCGTCGGGGGTTTCGATTTCGATACTGGCGATGTCGAGCTCGCGGCCGTGCAGCAGACGCACGTTGGCGCCGCCACACTGGGGACAGCGGCAATGGAAGCGGTCGTGCTCAAAGACCTCGCCGCAGTCCAGGCACTCGCTTTGTGGATGGACTTCCTCCACAGCAAGCTCGCAGCCGCGCGTGAGCGGGTCCTCGTCGCGAAACGTCTCCCAGGCAAAGCCGAGCGCCTCGCGCACGACCTCGGTCATATCCCCGATACGCAGCGTCACCAAAACGGCGCGCGAGGCCCCCGCCCCACGCGCCGCGCGAATCACTGTATCGAGTATGCCGTTGACAATGCCAACCTCGTGCATACCGTTTTACTCCTCGTCGTCCTCGTCGTCCGAGAACAGGTCCAGACGGCTCACGAACAGGCCCTCTTTGCCCTCGCGCGCGGTAATGACCACGCGGGCGATAGCGAGCGAGATCTCGTAGAGCGAAAGCAGAGCACCGTACATAAGGCCCAGGGTGACGGGCGAGCCGTCGGGCGTGATCACGGCCGAACCCACGAGCAGGCCAACGTATACATAACGCCAGGCACCGCGGAAAGCAGCGTAGGACACGATGTGGAAGACGGACAGGTAGAAGATGATGAGCGGCAGCTCAAACGCCACGCCAAAGCCGATCATAAAGAGCAGCTCCATGTTGACGTAGTTCTCTAGATCGGGCAGCGCCGTAGCGACGGCCGAGGTCTCGCCGATGAGCCACTCAAAGCCCGCAGGAATGATGATGAAATAGCAGAAAATGGCGCCCAGGAAGAACAGCACCGTCGAGGCGAGCACCGTGGGCACGACCCACTTGCGCTCGTTGGGGCGAAGCGCCGGCAGGAAAAACGCCAGAATCTGCCAGATGATCATGGGCGTGCACATGACAACGGCCATCTTGATGGCCAGCGAAAAGCGCAAACCAAAGCCACCGAGCGTGGTGGTGATGTAGAACTTACCGTCCGGCACAAAAGAGCGGATGGGGTCTTCCAGGATGTCGAGCACCACAGGCGTGGCGAAATACAGCACGATAGCGGCGGCAAACACCGACACGACCACGATGGTCAGGCGGCGACGGAGCTCTCCCAGGTGATCGAAGAGCGGCATTCGCGCAGGTCCGATAGGCATTACTCATCGCCTCCCTTCGGGGCGTCGGCGTCAGCAGCGTCGTCCTCGGCCTCGAGCTCGCGAGCGAGCTGGTCGACGACGGCCTTGCGCTTACGGGGACGACGGGCGTAGAGGTCAGCCGTCGTGGGCTCTGCCGGCTCGGGCTCGGGCTCCGGCTCTGCAGCTGGCTCGGGTTCGACGGCGGCAGCAGCAGGCTCGGCCTTGGCGGGCTCGGCGCTCTCGGCCTCATCAGCAGCGCCTTCGCCCTCGGTGGCACCCTCGCTCGCAGCCTTCTCGGCGGCAAGGCGGGCACGGCGCTCGGCAAAGGTCTCCTTCTTTGCGGGTGCAGCCGTCCCGGCGGCATCCTCGTCCGCATCGGAATCGTCATCGATGGCAGCCTTCTTGGGCTTGACCGGGGCCGACGCGGCTTCGCTTACCGGATCGATGATCTCGGACTGAACAACGGCCGTCATCTTTTCCTGCGTCTCGCGGAACTGACGGATGGCACGGCCGATCGTGCGGCCCATCTGCGGGAGCTTATCCGGGCCAAACAGCAAAAAGCCGAAGACCACGATGATCGCGAGCTCACCCTCTCCAATACCAAACACACATACCTCCAAGGCTCGATGTGAGTCGAGCCCGCACCGCGCCATTCGGCCGGAACTCGTCTATTCATTCGGTCAAGTATAGCGCCCGGACGCCAAAACGTCCGAGCGCATCACAAACATATGCCAAACGGCACGCCCTTTTGGGGGCAAAGATTATGCCGCCGTGATCGAAATCTCCTGGTCGACGCCCAGCAGCTGAACCACGCGCATCACCTGGGGCTGCACATTAGTGCAGCTAAAGCGCTTACCGTGGTCGACCGCGTGGTGCGCGGCGCCCACGAGCACGCCAATGCCCGTCGAATCGATGTAGCTCACCTGGGCAAAATCGAGCTCAACGGCCTCGGTGGGCTGCTCGAGCGCCAAGTCGATGGCGTTACGCAGACTGTCGGCATTAGAGATATCGATTTCGCCGGCCACCTTGATGGTGTAGAGCTCCGGCGTGGGGTTGGTGGAAATACCCAAATCCATGTATACGCTCCTTTGCGAATCGAGAGTGCTGATAGTACTGGGCGCGGACTTGCGGGGCCCTAGGCGTTAGGCGCGCTCGGCACGCGCAAGCTCGGCAGCGACGAGCTTGACGGCCAGCACCAGTACGTCGAGCGCTGCCTCCAGGTCCTCGACCGTGGGATAGCTCGGCGCGATGCGGATGTTGGTGTCGCGCGGGTCCTTGCCATAAGGCCAAGTGGCACCAGCCGGCGTGAGCTTGACACCCAGGTCGGCACAAAGCGCGGCAACCTTTTGGGCCGAGCCCTCGGGACCATCAAAGCTCACAAAGTAGCCGCCGCGGGGATGCGTCCAGGTGGCGCAACCCGTATCGCCCAGGCCCTCGGTGAGCTTGCGCTCAACGGCCTCAAAGCGCGGGCGCAAGAACTCGGCATGCTTTTTCATATGCTCCTTGACCGCCTCGATGGTGGGAAGAAAACGCACATGACGCAGCTGGTTGAGCTTGTCGGCGCTGATAAGACCTGCCTTCAGGCGCTTGGAGAACTCGGCGATAACCGCGGGGCTCGCACCGATAAAGCCAATGCCGGCGCCCGGGAAGGTGATCTTGGACGTCGAGGCAAAGGCCACCACGCGATCCTCGGTGCCCGCCGCGCGAGCGAGGTCAAAAATGTTGGCGAGCTCGTCGGTCTCGTCGTACAGGTCGTGTACGCAGTAGGCGTTGTCCCAGAAGATGCGGAAATCGGGCGCGGCCGTGGGCATCTCGACCAGGCGGCGCACGGTGTCCTCGCTAAAGGTGATGCCCGTGGGGTTGGAATACTTGGGCACGCACCAGATGCCCTTGATGGAGTCGTCGGCGGCAACCAAGCGCTCGATCTCGTCCATGTCGGGGCCGTTGTCGGTCATCGCGACGGGGACATTCTCGATACCCAGATCGGCGGTGATGCCAAAGTGGCGGTCGTAGCCGGGAACAGGGCACAGGAACTTGACCTTCTTGCCGTCGTGCGCGGCCTCATAAGCCTCCCAGGGCTCGCTGCCGCACGAGCCGCAGCGCCAGAACATGCCGGCGATGTCGTGCTCGATCAGCAGGCTCGACGAACCCAGTACGAGCGTCTGCTCGGCGGGGCAACCCAGGAACTCCCCCGCCAGCTTGCGTGCCGAGGGAATGCCCTCAAAGCAACCGTAGTTGGAGCAGTCGACGTTACCGTCGTGCAGATCGGCATCGGCATTGAGGATATCGAGCATGGGTCGAGAGATGTCCACCTGGGAGGGCGACGGCTTGCCGCGGGCCATGTCGAGCGCCAGGCCCTTGGCCTTGACCTCGGCGACCTCGGCTTTGAGCGCCTCAATGGCGGCATCGAGTTCGGTGGTTTCCATCTTCTGGTAGATCGTCTGCATGGGTGCGACCTTTCACGAAGCGGTACGTTGCAGTTCGTCTAAGTATAGACCGCCACCGCCGCAACGGTATGAAGCCGTGATAGATTAAGTCCATCGCAATGAATTACGAATCGCCGCGCATGCCGGCGTGGAGCGCCCAAGGAGGCACTATGGAGTACGGATCGTTCCAGGCCGAGGAATTCGGCGACCTGCAGCGCCTGGTCGACGGACTGTTTTACGACCGCCGCGCCATCGACCGCCTGGATCTGATCGTACAGGCCGAAATCTTGGACCTGGCGCCCGATCTCATGGAAATCGTGAACCTGCTACCGCCCGGCTATTACGACCGCCAGTCACTTTGCGACCAGCTCAACTCCGCCTTGGCCGCCCACGGCTGGGGCGCCATCTACGGCACCGTGGAATAAACCTAGTCATTTAAGAACGTCCCCATTGACTAAAACGCCGCTTGTGATGGTGTCCACAGGCGGCGTTTTCAAACTTGTATATGCTTTTACTTGTCTTTGGGCGCGAGGTGTTTGCAGACCACACTCATGTAGATCATACCGAGCACGGCAGCGGTGACCGAACCGGCAAGGATGGCGGCCTTGGCGGCCAGGACCTCAAACTGGGCCGTCGGGAAGGCAAGGCCGCTGATGAGAATCGACATGGTAAAGCCGATGCCGCCCAGAATGCCCACACCGGCAATCATGTGCCAGTTGACATTGTGCGGCAGCTCGCAGACCTTGAGCTTGACCAAGGCGAACGTCATGCCAAAGATGCCGATCGGCTTGCCCAGCAGCATGCCAAAGTACACGCCGAGCGTCACCGGGTCGGTGAGCAGCGTGCTCATGTCCACGCCCACTAGGCGAACCTGTGCGTTCACGAACGCAAAGATCGGAAGAATCACAAAGTTGACCGGCGTGGAGATCAGACGCTCCATGCGGATGAGCGGCGGGGTGACGCGGTGCATGACGCGCTCGACCTTAGTGGTCGAAACGGTAAAGTCATGCTGGCCCAGGATGTGTGCCTCGTCATCGTAGCGGTCATCGAGCAACGGCAGGCACTCGCCCAACCAATCGGTAAGGCTATCGAGCTTGACGCCGCACTTGGCCGGGATGGTAAAAGCCAAGATGACGCCGGCAAGCGTGGCGTGTACGCCGCTCTTGAACATGCAGAACCACAACAGCAAACCCAGTACCGAATACGGGGCAAGGCGGTAATGCTGCGTCTTGTTGAGCCACACGAGCGCGCAGGTCACAAGCGCGGCGGCGCCCAACCAAAACGGATTGGGGCTCTGACCGTAGAAGATGGCGATGGCGGCGATAGAGATGAGGTCGTCGGCGATGGCGAGCGTCGAGAAGAACACGCGCACGCCGTTGGGCACGCGATTGCCCAAAAGCGACAGCACGCCCAGTGCGAAGGCAATATCGGTTGCCATGGGGATGGCCCAACCGTTGTGAGCGCCGGCATGGTTAAAGATCAGGTAGATGCAGGCGGGAACGACGACGCCACCCACGGCCGCCAGCATGGGAAGCATGGCCTGACGCGGATTCTTGAGCTCGCCGACCGTCATCTCGTACTTAAGCTCAATACCCACCAACAAAAAGAAAATCGCCATGAGAAAGTCGTTGACGAAAAGCTCAACGGTGAGACCGGCCGTAAGGTTGCCCAGACCCACATACAGCGGGGTCTCCAAAAAGTGATGGATGGCCTCGTAGGCATCGGTATTGGCGCAAATGACGGCGGCGATGGCGGCGAAGACCATGACGGCGGCGGAAATCGTGCCGTTCTCGGCGATGCGCTCCCAGATGTCGTGACGCTCAAAACGCTTGCGCTCACGGACGTTGAACAGCTGCTCGGGTGCTGCCATGGGCGGCTCCTTTCACGGGAAGGCTCCCGTCTTAAAAAAGCACGGCCCGCCCAAGTGGCGGCGCCGCGCTCTAACGTATTACGCTTGCATCTAGCCTACCCTGCACGACAAGCACGCAGGCGTGGCCGAAAAGCGGAACCACAGGTTGAACATTATTTGCCCAACGGCACGGGCACGCCTGTCCAAGAGACGACGCGGCGCCATGCACAAAAAACGACCGGAGCGCGGGGCGTCCGCGATCCGGTCGTGGCGTTTAGTGAACTAAACCTAGCAGGCGGCCATGATGGGGGCAGCGACCTGCTTCTTACGGGAGAGGACGCCCGGCATCCAGACGCCGTCGTGCTCGTCGGCAATGCCCAGGCCCTTCTGAGCGGCCTCGGTCTCGCCCTCGAGCAGGACCTGCGAGCCCTCCTCCATGATGTCGGTGATGCACAGGACAATGCCGTCAGCGCCCTTCTCGGCAGCGTAGGCGCGCATGGCCTCGCGAATCTCGTCGATCATGCCGAGTGCGCGGGTCTTGTCGACAGTCTCGTACTGGCCGATGAGCAGCTTCTTGCCGGCGGGCTCGAACATCTTGATGTCGTTGCCGACCATCTCGGCAGCGGTAAAGGAGCCGGACGGACGGGTGAGGAAGACCTCCATGCCAAACTTGACCGGGTCGACGCCCACCTGCTCGCCGAGCTTGGCGGCGACGGCGCGGTCGACATCGGTGGTGGTGGGGCTCTTGAGCATGAGCGTGTCGGTCATCATGGCCGAGAGCAGCAGCTTAGCCTGGACGTCGGAAAGCTCAACGCCGAGCACGCCGGCGAGCTTGGTGACGATGGTGCAGCTGGAGCCCCAGGGCAGGCAGATGTAGTGCAGCGGGCCGGCGGTCTCGAAGTCGCCGATGCGGTGATGATCGACAACGCCAAAGACCGTGGCGTCCTTAAGGCCGGCGACGGACTGGGCAGACTCGTTGTGGTCGGTGAGGACGACGAGCTGACCGGCCTCGACGGACTCGATCACGCGGGGCTCGGCGATGCCGGCGTCGGCGAGCAGCTTGGCGGACTCGGCCGGAAGCTGACCAAGGGCGCAGGCCTCGTAGGTGTTGCCGGCATACTCAACCTGGTTGAGCAGCTGGGACAGGACGACGGCGCTCATGATGGCGTCGTTATCGGGGTTCTGGTGACCAAAGACAAGAACGTTTGCCATGGATATCCTCCACTTGATATGTGTACTTGGACGTAGCTATGGTAGCACGCCGATGCCGAGCCTTCGCAGACGGAAGGGTCACGGCATATTTTGGGGCAGGCATGGGGGCCAAGACTGTCCCTTTTGCACCGTGTTGGTGCAAAGTAACCTGACCCCCTTGCACCAGCTATTTACCGGCGGCGCGCAGGGCTACGTAGGCGGCACCGATGATGCCGGCGTCGTTTCCGAGCGAAGCGACCTTAATGGGCGTCTCGCGCGAGGCAGAGAGCGCGTACTGCTTAAAGTGCTCGCGAACCTTGTCGAGATAAACATCGGCCGAAGCGGACGCGCCGCCACCGATCAGGAACATCTCGGGGTCGACCACGTTGGCGATAAGCGCCAGGGCGCGGCCAAGGTAGTCGGCCATGGTGTCGGCTGCGGCCAGCGCGAGCTTGTCGCCCTCGCGGCAGGCCTGGAACACGTCCTTGGAATCGGAGGGGCCGGTGAGCTCAATGGGCTCGACGCCCGCCTTCTTGCACTCGGCAAGGTAGTTGCTCACCACGCCGGTGGCGCTGGAATACTGCTCCAGATGGCCATGGCCGCCACAGCCGCAGGTGCGCTCCTCGGCCGGGTTCAGGCACATGTGGCCAATCTCGCCGCCGGCGCCCACAACGCCCGATACCACGTCGCCGTTAACGATAACGCCGCCGCCCACGCCGGTACCGATGGTGACCATCACCACGTTCTGCACGCCCTTGGCAGAACCGAGCCAGGCCTCGCCCATGGCAGCGGCGTTGGCATCGTTCTCATACTTAACGACCGCATCGGGGCAGTGCTTCTGAATGGCGACCCTCAGCTCGGGCAGGTTAATGGCAATGTTGGCCTTGACCTTGGCATCGCCCGACGCCGGGATGGGACACGGAACGGCCAGGCCAATGCCCGCCACAAAGGCACGCGGAATCTGTGCCTTGGCGACCACCTGGTCGATAGCCTCGGTCACCGCGGCAAAGCCCGCGGCGTCAACGATAGGAGGCGTGGGCACGCTGGCCTTGGCAAGCAGGTTGCCGTCCTCGTCGAACAGGCCCTCCTTAACCGAAGTGCCGCCGACGTCGATGCCGATGTAGTACTGCTTAGGTTCCATGGGAGCCCACCTTTCTCGTTTAAACATTGCCTGTATGGTACCGCTCTCAAGGCAAAAACCTACCAAAAAGGGACAGGTTTGTTTTGGCAGGTTTTATCTGGGGTAACGCAATTGGCTGCCCAACAGGCCGCGCAAGACCATCCCCAAAAATAAAGGCGCCGGGAGGCGGAGGCTCCCGGCGCCCGTCAAAGGGACTATGTTGTCTGTTGGACCGCACGGTCCGTCGCGGCGATAACGCCGACTAGGCCTGAAGTGCCTGCAGCTGCTTGTGAACCTCGATGAGCTCCGTCGCCATGACGCGCATGGTCTCGGTGCCGGCCATCTGGTCCTCGGCATGCAGCAAAATCAACGGGGCCTCGCCGTTACGTTCGCCGTTGGCCTCCTTCTTCAGAAGCCCCATGTGAACATCGTGGCCACCGTTATAGGCCTCGTCGCCCTGCTTGATAAGCTCCTCGGCGGCGTCAAAATCGCCCTCCTTGGCCTTTTGCACGGCATTGATGTACATGCTCTTAGCGGTACCGACGTAGCTGATGATCTCAAAGCAGGTCATCTGCAGTTCGTTCATATCCTCCATGCAGAGCACCTAGCCCATCACGCTGACGCAGTGGTCGATGATGCCGGCAGCGTTCATGCGGCCGTAGTCGACCATGTTGATGACCTCGACCGGAAAACGACCGGCGGCCTCCTTCTCAAAATCGCCCTTGGTGTAGCCGATCTGCGGACCAAGCAGCAACATGTCGCACTCGTCCAGGTGATCGTGGGCCTCGTTCATGGGACGAGCCTCGACCTCAATATCCAGACCACGGTTTGCAACCTCGGCCTGCATCTTCTGGACCAGCAGGCTCGTGGACATGCCGGCATTGCAGCAGAGCATGATCTTCTTCATGGTTTCCTCCTTATAACTGCGCGGCGCGCAGACGACAACTGGTTGTATTCCTTGCGGCTATTGTGCCCGCTCCCCTGTATCTTTACGCAAGGGAGAGAGCCGCGGGCACCGGCACCGCGTACCGGCGCCCGCAAAGGTGAAAGGGACGAACGTTAGGCGTTCTACTCGGCGAGAGCCTCCTGCTTGGCGATTGCCTTCTCGGAAATCTTCATAAAGGGCAGGTAGACGGCCATGCCAATGACAATCTCGAGAGCCTGCCACACGCCGGCGCGCCAGTCAAAGCCCGTAGCGAGCAGGGCATTGATGACGGGAGGCATGGTCCAGGGCACCTGGGCGATGCAGGGGCTGATGATGCCTGCGCAGGTAAGGCCATAGGTGATGCCGATGAACAGATCGGGAAGAAGGACGAACGGGATCATGAGCGGCAGGTTGTACACGATGGGGTAACCGTAGATAACCGGCTCGTTGATGTTGAACAGACCAGGCAGGATAGCCATCTTGGAAACGGTCTCGGAAGCCTTGTTCTTGGAGAACAGGAGCGTGTCGAGCAGAAGCATGAGGGTGCAGCCCGAGCCGCCGATGAGGGCGAAGCTGTTAACGATCTGCATGTTCATGTAGTGATCGGGCTGGATGGTGCCACCGGCGGCAAAGGTAGCCATGTTGTCGACGATGAGCATGGTCAGGATCGGCTCGACGGTAGCGCCAGAGATGGTGGACTGGTGAATACCGACGCAGAACAGCAGGTTAGCAAGGGTGTAGATGAGGATAACAGCCCACGGACCGGCGTTCATGATGCTCTTGAGCGGGTTGGAGATGCACGTGGAGATGATGGTGCACAGATCGGTGCCGGCGCACACGGCGAGCAGGGCTGCGGCAAGAGCGAAGATCGCGAGGTTGAGCAGCATCGGGATCATGACGTTGAAGGAGTTGGAGACCGCGGGAGGCACGCCCTCGCCCAGCTTAACCTTGAGCTTCTCGACGCCAGAAATCTTGATGAAGAGCGAGACGGAAAGCAGGGCGATGATAATAGCCGAGAACAGACCGTTGGTGCCGGTGTTGGCAGTCGAAAGGGCGCCCGTGACCTCGGCGGAGGTGATCTTGTCGGTGAGCAGCGGGCTCGTGGCGGCAAGCGAGGCGGTGATCTGCTGCGGCATCATGATGACGAAAGCAGAGATAGCGACGACCACGCAAGCGAGCGGGTTATCGAAACGCTTGTTCTTAGCGAGGCTGTAGCCAATCAATCCGGCCAAGATAATGGCAGAGACGTTGAGGGTGCCCAGCGTAATTGCCGAACCCCACGTCTGAAGGTTGGCAAGGCCCGCCGCATCGAGCGGGAACAGAGGGAACACGACGTTGTTAATAAGAACCGCGATACCCGCAAGGATATAGAGCGGCGTGATGGTCGCGAAGGCGTCACGCAGGGAACGCAGGTGAACCTGGTTTCCCACCTTCGCAGAGACCTCGGCAAACTTGTCGAGGAAGCTCTTTCCGTTGTCACTGACCATGATTGCTCCTAACTTTCAAATCCGGCCTTTTCCTATGCGCACGGTGGTCTGTCGCCCTCTGCCACCAGATGTGCCATGTGTTGCGCGCGGCGGCGCGCGGTCTGGGCGTTCGCCCGTTCGCTAATCAACCACGTGAGTCGTGGCGACCTGCTTGAGCCAAGCTGCCGACTTCTTAAGGCGGCGCTTGTAGCCGTCCATAAGGTCGACCTCGACAAAACCGTAACGGTTCTTAAAGGCATTCGCCCAAGACCAGTTATCGATGACGGCCCAATAATGGTATCCACGGCACTTGGCGCCCTCGGCAATTGCCTTGGCAACCCACTCCAGGTGCTGGCGTACAAAGTCGACGCGGTAGTCATCCTGGATGGTTCCTTCGGCGTCTCGGTTCCTGTATTCGTCCATGATGCCGATGCCGTTCTCGGAAACGAACCACTCAAGATCGGGGTAGTTCTTAGCGCAGTCCATGCCAAAGTCGTAGAGGCCCTGCGGGTAGATCTCCCAGCCGCGGCTCTCGTTCATAACGGCGTCGGGCCACACGTACTCGTCGGCAAAGTGCGGCAGACCGTACTGGTCGATCTTGCTCGCCGGCGCCTGAACGCGCGTGGGGTGGTAGTAGTTGCAACCGAGCCAGTCGACAACACCCTGCTTAAGAATCTCTTGGTCGCCGGCACGGAACGGAAGCTTAACGCCGCCCTCGGCCAGGCTGTCGAGCACGTCGGCGGGAAGCTCGCCCTTGGTAATGAGGTCGAGCCACCAGCGGTTGTTGATGCCGCTGGTCATACGCACGGCCTCGAGGTCCGCCTCGCTGGGGTTCTCCTTGGTGTAGACCGGGGTAAAGCAGTTGATCATGCCGATCTTGGCATCAGCGCGAACGGCGCCCTCGTCATAGGCCTTACGATAGTTGGCCACGGCCAGCGCATGTGCCAGCGAGATGTGATACTGCACGGTGCGAGCACGGTTGAAGTCGTGGAGTTGCGGGAACCACACGCCCTCCTGATAGCGCTGCTCGGGCTCGACGATGGGCTCGTTAAAGGTGAACCAGTACTTGATCTCCTGGCCAAACTCGTGGAAGGCGACGTCGGCGTAATGTGCGTAAGCCTCGACAACCTCACGGCTCTCCCAGCCGCCACGGTTAAAAAGGTAGGTGGGCATGTCAAAGTGGTACAAGTTGACAAACGGCTCCAGGCCGGCTTCGCGAGAGGCGCGGAACAACTCGTGATACCACGCGGCGCCTTCCTCGTTGAGGTTGCCGTCGGCATCGAGCAGACGGCTCCACTGGATGGAAGTGCGATAGGTATCCAGGCCCAAGTCCTTCAAAATGCGAAGGTCTTCCTGGTACTTGGCCATAAAGTCATTGCCGGCGTAAGAGCCAACGCAGTTGTAGAACGAGCCCAGATCCTGGATGGACCAGGTATCCCACAGGTTCTCGAGCTTGCCGCCCTGGTTCCACTGACCCTCAGTCTGCGGGCCGGACATAGCAGCGCCAAAGAAGAAGTCGTTGGGCAGCTGATACTGTGCCATCAAAGTCCTCGCTTTCGTGTTCTAGAGCTTCCGGTTGGAGACGGGTTTGCTTTGGCAGGTTATCCGGCGCGGGCGCGCACCGGTCATACCGATATCCAACCCGCCAAAACAAAACCGTCCCCAAACGGTCGATCCTGTTCTGCGGAAAGATTCCGTTCGTTGCTTAAACTATAGCGCTCTAATTCTAAAAGTAAAGCGTCTTTTTCTTTTTTCTTTCTCGAGCTTCTTAGATAAAGGTTATATGGGTGCCTTGTTAAGGGTTATACTTACTTGCGTATTGATATATGTCGGAAAGGAGGTTCAATGATTCCCAAATACGAGGCGATAGCTGCAGATATTCGTCGAAGCATCGAGGATGGCACTCTTAAACCGGGCGACAAGCTTCCCACCGTCGTTGAGTTCTGCGAGCTCTATAGCGTTTCCAAAATCACCGTCAAACGAGCTATCGAGCAAATCACCGAGGAAGGTCTTATTACCAGCCGACGCGGATCGGGTACCTACGTTAAGGACACGGCGGGACTTCCCGGTCAGGCGTTTTTCCAGGGCAAAAACGACCGTGCCCAGGGCTTTTCGTATGAGCACCGCGGGGAGAAGGTGACCTCGGTGGTCTACGATTTCTCGATTGTTAATCCACCAGCGGACATCGCAGCCCAGCTGGGAATTGCCGAGGATGACTTTGCCTATCACATCGTGCGCGTGCGTCAGGCCGATGAGAAGCCCATCGTTATCGAGTACACCTACATGCCCCTCGAGCTGATTCCAGGCCTTAAAAAGAAGGACCTGTACGGATCGGTCTACCACTTCATCCGCGAGCAATGTGGGCTGAAGATTTCGAGCTTCCACCGTACCATTCGCGCCGTGGCAGCAACCGAGGAAGAAGCCGAGCGCTTGGACACCAAGCCTGGCTCTCCCCTGCTCGAGCTCACCCAGATTGGCTTTTTGGACAGCGGCGCCGCCTTTGAGTATTCGGTCTCGCGCAACGTTGGCGACCGCTTTGAGTTGCACAACGTAACGTTGGCATAGGTTTTTGTAGTCATCCGGGCGCTCGCTTTGAGCTGTTTTGTGCAGCGCCCGCGCAACACAATGGGGGTATGAACATGTCCGATTTGATTAAGCTGACGCCGATCTTCCACGAGAAGATCTGGGGCGGTCGCCAGCTCGAAACCGTATTTGGCTACGACATTCCCGATGGACCCATCGGTGAGTGCTGGGCCATCTCGGCCCACCCCAACGGCGACTGCCAGATTGCGGAAGGCCCGTATGCAGGCCACACGCTGTCGTGGCTGTGGGCCGAGCACCGCGAGCTCTTTGGCAACTGCGAGGGCAAGGAGTTCCCACTGCTCATTAAGATTCTGGACGCCAAGGACGACCTTTCGATCCAGATTCATCCCAACGACGAGTACGCCGCCAAGCACGAGAACGGCAGCCTGGGCAAAACCGAGTGCTGGTATGTGCTGGACTGCGAGCCCGGTGCCACGATCATTGTCGGCCAGCGCGCGCACGACCGCGCCGAGGCCGCGCAGATGATCGAGGACGGCCGCTGGGACGACATGCTCAACGTACTGCCGATCCACAAGGGCGACTTTTTCCAGATTGATTCCGGTACCGTGCACGCCATCAAGACCGGCACGCTCATTTTGGAGACGCAGCAGTCGAGCGACGTGACGTATCGCCTGTACGACTACGACCGTCCCGGCACCGACGGCAAGCTGCGCCCACTGCACATTGAGCAGAGCCTCGACTGCATCGACTTTGATGCCCAGGCTCCGACCGACGGCACGGTGACCGCGCCCGAGGTGAACGGCGTGACCGAGCTCGAGTCTAACTCCTGCTACACCGTCGATCGTGTGCGCGTCGACGGCAGCAAAACCCTCGACCAGCGCTGGCCCTTCATGTGTCTGTCGCTCATCGACGGCGAAGGCACCGTCTGCGGCGACCCCGT
Organism: uncultured Collinsella sp.; assembly: GCA_902472315.1. Taxonomy (GTDB): domain Bacteria; phylum Actinomycetota; class Coriobacteriia; order Coriobacteriales; family Coriobacteriaceae; genus Collinsella. Next base: position 75,630 of record CABRNM010000002.1, on the reverse strand, counting down.
CCACAAGGGAAGCCACCTGCTGGCCCCGAGCACCGTCAGCTCCATCGACCTCGAAGGCAAGATGGAACTGATCATCAGCCACCTGTAGGTCGCACCAACAACCCAAACGCAACAAGGGGCTCTCCCGTCCATGTGCGGGAGAGCCCCTTGCCATATCTATTTATCAGCCCACCCGGCCCTCCAGACCAAAAAGCGAACGGGCAAAGCGACGTTCGCAAGCAACGTTATCTAAGGACCTGGGCGGGCGTATGGGGCAACATCGATCGCGAGTTCCGCACGAGCCGGAGAGCACTTAATGTGCTCTCCGTGCGAGCAAGACTGCCCGAGCAGGCGATGTTGCCCCATACGCCCGCCCAGGTCCGCCGGGATTATGACAGCTTGACGATCGGAGCGAATCCCTTCATGAGCTTTTTGGTCTGGCCGGTCTTTTCGAACTGGACCTCGATCATGTCTCCGGCGACCGAGATCACGGTACCCGTGCCAAAGGTCTTATGGCTCACGGTATCGCCCGCGGCAAAGTCCTGCGATGCGCTGGCGCGATCGACCTTGCGCTCCACCGTCGGGGACACCTTGGACGACGGCTTTTTGGCTCGCGGCGCGCCCGAGCCAAAGGTCGAGGCAACACGGCCGGCGTCGGGCGAGACCCCACGATGGCGCTCGGTCCCGTAGCTGCTGCCGCCAAAGAAATCGTCAAAGCTCGATCCACCGCGCGAACCGGAACCGCCGGTCGAGCGCGTATGCGAGCCAAACACCTTGCCGCCATACATATCCGAACCCATGCCCGAGCCAAAGGTGCCGTGACGGTCGCCGCGCTTCTCCCAGCCCGTGCCTTCAAAACCGGCAGAACCGATACCGCTAAACTCGATATCCTCAAACGGAATCTCATTGAGGAAGCGCGAGCGCGGGTTGGCAGAGGTCGAGCCGTAGGTGCGACGCGTGGCCGCATAGGTCAGGAACAGGCGCTTGCGGGCGCGCGTGATGGCGACGTAGGCCAGGCGACGCTCCTCCTCAAGCTTACCCGGGTCATCGCTGCCGCCAAAGTCGTGCACGTGCGGGAAGATGCCCTCCTCCATGCCGGCCACGAACACCGCCGGGAACTCCAGGCCCTTGGCGGAGTGGATGGTCATCATGGTGATGGCATGCGTCTCGCCGGCCAGGGAATCCAAGTCGGAGCGCAGGGCCAGCCACTCCATGAGTGCCGGCAGCGCCTTACAGGTGAGCGGACCGTAGGTGCGCTCAATCTCGTCGGCATGCACGGCACCCGCCGGCATCTCCGTCGGCGCGGCATACGCGTTGCCCGCGATGGCAGCAGCCAGGGCATCCTGCGGAGACAGCGCCGGAGCAGCCAGACTATCGAGCGGATTGGAGCCCGCGGCATCGCGCGCGCCGACGAGTGCCTCAAACGAGGATGCCGGGGCAGATGGCCCCGGTTCGGGCGCAGGCGCGCTCACCACGACGGGCTCGGGCTCGGCGCCGGCAGGCACGTCGGCAACACCGGCTGCGCGCAGCTCTTCCAAGCTCTCGAGCGTACCCTCGATGTCCTCGTGCGTCTCCTCAAATTCGGCAGCGACGCCCAGGAATTCCTGGATGTTCTCGGCGCGGCTCTCGGACTCCATGGTGCCCTCGGCGCGGAAAGCCTGCAGTAGGCCCGTCTTATCGACAATCATCTCGACAACGTCCTTGAGCTCGCCGTCCATGCGGCGACCCTCGCGCACCAGCGACACAAAGCTCGACAGGCCGTTGCGCACCTTGGCGCTAAACATGCCGGTTTCGGCACACGCGATCTCGCAAGCCTGGAAGAACGAGCAGCGGTTGTCGCGCGCCAGCTGCTCGATCTTTTGGATCGAGGTGGAACCGATGCCGCGGCGCGGTGTGTTGATGACGCGCTTGACGCTCATCTCGTCGGCCGGGTTCACGATCATCTTAAGGTAGGCCATGACGTCGCGGATCTCGGCACGGTCGAAGAATCGCGTGCCGCCCACGATCTTGTAGGGCACGCCCGCGCGCAGGAACATATCTTCGAGGATACGCGACTGGGCGTTGGTGCGATAGAACACGGCGATGTCGTCGTAGCTCGTGCCTTTGGCATGCAGTTTCTCGATCTCGCCGGCAATCCAGCGACCCTCGTCGCGTTCGTCGCTCGCCTGGAAGGCCTGGATCTTCTCGCCATCGCCCTCGGCCGTAAACAGGCGCTTGTCCTTGCGCTGCGAGTTGTGGCGCACCACGGCGTTGGCGGCGCTCAGGATGTGACCCGTAGAGCGATAGTTCTGCTCCAGCTTGACGGTCTTGCAGTTTTTAAAGTCCTTCTCAAAGTCCAGGATGTTGGTGATGTCGGCGCCACGCCAGCTGTAAATGGACTGGTCATCGTCGCCCACGACCATGAGGTTTTGGTACTTAGCGGCCAGCAGGTTGGCGATTTCGTACTGGACGTGGTTGGTGTCCTGATACTCGTCGACGCTAATGTAGCGGAAGCGCTCTTGGTACTTATCGAGCACCTCGGGACGGGTGCGCAGCAGCTCGAGCGCGCGCACGAGCAGGTCGTCAAAGTCCATCGCATTGGCGGCGCGCAGGCGGCGCTCCAGCTCTAGGTAGACCTGCGCGGCCTTTTTGTCGTTGGGGCTATCGGCGCTCTTGAGCATGTCCTCGGGGCCGATCATGGCGTTTTTGGCCGAGCTAATCTTGCTGCGGATCATGTTGATGGGGAACTGCTTTTGCTCGATGCCGAGCGCCTGCATAATGTCGCGCACCATGCGCTTTGAGTCATCGTCATCGTAGATGGTGAACTGGCCGGTGTAGCCCAACAGGTCGGCGTCCTCGCGCAGCATGCGCACGCACATAGCATGGAAGGTGCACACCCACATGCCACGGGTGCCGCTGGGAATGAGTGCCGCCAGACGCTCGCGCATCTCTGCCGCGGCCTTGTTGGTAAACGTAATGGCAAGAACCTGCCAAGGCTTAACACCCAGGTCGCCGAGCATATGTGCGATGCGGAAGGTCAAGACGCGGGTCTTGCCCGAGCCGGCGCCGGCGAGCACCAGCAACGGGCCCTCGGTGGACAGGACCGCCTCGCGCTGGGCGGGATTAAGGCTGTCGATGTCGACGAGCGGTTTGGCGGGCTTGGGCGCCGGCGCGGGAGCGTCGTAGATGTCGAGCGGAACGAGCTCGGGCTCCGGCGCAGCGGGGGCGGTGTATGCATCGAGCGGCACGGGTTCCGGCGCGGGCGGTACGGGTACCGCGGCGTTCTTTTCCCAGGGCAGGGGCTGGGTCATGGGCGACTCCTCATCTGACGGACGGCGCGCCTGCGGGCGGCGCCATAGTTTGAGCCGTACCAGTATACCGAGCCGCGCGGACACCGACGCAAATCACACCACGACTCCGTGCGCCACCGTCAGGCCCGCCCCAGCGGATTTGGTGCATTGGGGGGCCACCGATGTCATGGCAGCAGCGAGCGGCGGCCAGAGCGAACAAATTGGCATGAAAAGGGGGCGGCATAGACCTTTTGGTCATGCCACCCCCTTTGAATGACAAGTTGTCGCTCTGGTCGCCGCGCAGCGTCAACCAAGTTACAGGCCGAGCATAGGCTCCAGGACAAAGAAGTACGCGAGCACCACGATGCCCAGGATGATGCGGTAGACGCCGAAGCACTTGAAGTCGTGACGGCGCACGAAGCCCATAAGCCACTTGATGGCAATGAGCGACACCACAAAGGCGACGACGCAGCCCACGCCCAGGATGGCGATTTCGTTGGTGCCGAACGTGCCGCCCTTAATAAAGTACTTGACCAGCTTGAGCGCACTCGCGCCAAACATGACGGGAATGGCCAGGAAGAACGTAAACTTGGACGCCACCGAACGCGTGCAGCCCAAAAGCAAGCCGCCGATGATCGTGGAGCCGGAGCGCGATGTGCCCGGAATCAGCGAAAGCACCTGGAAGCAACCGATACCCAGCGCGGTCTTCCAGCTCAGATCCTCGAGCGTAGTGATGGAGCCAAAGTCCAAGCTATCGTCATCGTCTGCGGCGGCAGTCGCAGCGGGCGCGGCAAAATGCGCACCGGCGGGACGTCCGCCCGCCACCACAGCACGCGAACCAAACGAACCGGCAAGAGCAGCCTGGTCGCGCTTGTTCGCGCGCCAGTTCTCGATCACGATAAACAGCACGCCGTACACAATGAGCGCCAACGCCACGACGGGAGCATTGTAGAAATGCTCCTCCATCCAGTCGTTAAGCGGCAGACCGATCGCCGCGGCGGGAATGCAGCCGAGCACAATCTTGCCCCATAGCACCCAGGTGTCGCGACGGCCCTCCTTGCCCTTGCTGGGAGAAAACGGGTTGAGGTCGTAGAAGAACAAAACGCAGACGGCCAAAATGGCGCCAAGCTGAATCACGACCAGGAACATATTCCAGAACGTCTCGCTCACGTTCATCTTGACGAACTCGTCCACCAAGATCATGTGACCGGTCGACGAAACAGGCAGCCATTCGGTGATGCCCTCGACCAGGCCCATGAAGGCAGATTTTAGAAGCTCAATGATATCCAAAGGGACCCCCTCGTTAGACACCCGCCGATATTGTTCTGCGGACGGTGCGGGCGATGTCCCATTATCAACCGTTGGCGGCGCGCCTGCGCCTACCCTTACCAAAAAACTCGCCCGTTCACAGAATTGCGAGCGGTCAAACCCAAATCCTTGGGTATAACTGCAACAAGATAAAGTGTCCGGCGGCCACGCATCCGCGCCCGCCCGACGCACGAGCCCCGCGCCCGTGCGATAGACCAAGGAGGAAACCATGAACGAGGGCTATACCAAGGTATTTGTTTCGCTCGACGGTACTGAGCAGCAGGATTTTGTGCTCGCACGCGCCATCAAGGTCGCCGCGAACAACGGCGCCAAGCTGATTATCGGCCACGTTATCGATTCCACGGCACTCGAGAGCGCTGGTTCCTATCCGGTCGATCTGGTCAACGGACTGGAGGAGGCATTTAAGAACTCCATCGCCAAGCAGCTCGAAGAGGCCAAGGCCAATCCCGATATTCCCGAGGTCGAGGTCATGATTCGCGCCGGCCGTATTCGCGAGACGCTCAAAGACGAGATGCTCGACGTGGTGAAGCCCGACCTGGTGCTCTGCGGCGCACGCGGCCTGTCCTCGATCAAGTATGCGCTCCTGGGTTCGATTTCGACGTTCCTGCTGCGCAATACGGACTGCGACATCTTGGTCGTGAAGTAGCAAACGTACGCCTAACGCATCGCGGAGCGCAAGCCCACGTGCCCAAGTCTTCCAAGAGCGGGACCACCATTACGGTGGCCCCGCTTTGCTTTAGGCTGAGAATTGCTCCAGAACCCTCATTCTCTCAACGGAATCCGTCTGAATTTTCAGAGCGACCCGACCCAAATCTCCGGTTGCAGAGGCAAGTTCTGCAAGCTGGGCAGACACCTCTTCAGCCACTTCCGCCGCGATGTTCTTGATCATCTTGAGTGGCAGATGCAAATCTTGAGACATGAATTCGAAATCTTCAGGAGTCACCCCATCGATCACCCGGTGATCCCCAATATCAATCCCAAGATTATGGTCGTATCCCATTATCGTCGTGCAAACAATATCGTATGCAGGGGCCAACCTCTTTTCCCGCCAACTCGGACTATAAAGAAACGAATGGTTCTTGAGATGCGAGTCGCAATTCCCCAACGCATAATCGACCATTACCTGACGAGCGAACATTTGAGTATCAGCAATTACGTTAGACGATTGCTCTCTTATCAATCGGCCGCAAAGAGCCATATAGCAGCTATCGGGACGTGTCTCGTATTTCATATACGAAGGCCAGCCAACCGCTTGGCAAAAATCCTCCTGATGCAGCCTCAGAGGCACATCGAATCCGCTCATCGACGGCGGCTCATTGCTCCAGATTCTGTCATAACGCTCGGAAAAGAACGCACCAGGAATCGTATCCGAAGCTTCTGAACGGGCAATTTCAAGCCCAGCAGCAGACGCTGCCGTCATGCAAATTAATTCGTTGAACGGCAAATCCGGATGTTTAGTTGAAGCAATCTTGACTATGTGAGTCGAGGGGGCAGAGCCGAGCGGCAGCATCCAATCCCCCGACCCGGCCTTTTTTGCATCTTTACCGCGCGGTAAAAACCAACCGGTTTTAGACTGAGCGCCCGCCAACGACAGCCTCGAATCCTGCATATCATTTGCAATCTCAAACACTTCCGCCTTAGAAAGTGCCTCAAAATCCTCGTCTTGCAGAGGACGATAGCCCGGATCGTAGCTCGATTTCTCATCGCCGAGAAACCTCAAGGCACCAACGCACTCATCGCCCAAACGCTCGAGCATCGATAAATAGTCTGACTGGGGGATTTGAAAACGCATCGACAGCTCATGCCGAACCGGGCCCTCGGGAAGCATGCCCGAAAAGAAGGCCGAAAACTCATTGCTGGCATATGGCTCATGTCGCAAGGGAAGAGAAGCTGAGAGTGCGGCAGCATCGTCGCGTTCAAGATATCCCTCATCATATGCAAACGTCTCGTTTACGGGGTCGGCCCTCTCAAATTCTCCGACCAGCTCAAACGTTCCCCGATACTCACGATAAACCTTTAATGCCATGAGCCGTCGCCCCTCTCCCTCAGGATCAAATCGACCCCCAAGCTGTTAGCGATTTGAAGGGTTTGGCGAAGATTGGCACCCGCCTTTCCACGCTCAAGCTCGCTCACAAAGCGCAAACTGCACTGGTTGAAATCAGCCACATCGCGTTGGGTATAACCGAGCTTCTTCCGGCGCTCACGCAAATATGCACCGAGTTCAGCTGGGTCAAAAATCGTTCGCTCATTCCAGTCTTGCATGCTAATCCCCTATGATTATCCCAAACGGGATAATCATAGCACATCATGATGGAATTATCCCGTTTGGGATAATTGTCTTAACGTGAATGACGCTCCGGGACGTTACACCGCGACGACTACTCAAAGTATTGGAATTTGTTGGTCGAGAAGGCAAACGTGACGACGAAGCCTTCGCCGGGCTCGGATGCCGCGGTGACATCGATACCCATCTTGGAGCACAGACGCGCCACCAGGTAGAGGCCAATGCCCGTTGCGCGCTTGGTGGTGCGGCCGTTGTCGCCGGTAAAGCCCTTCTCGAACACGCGCGGCAGGTCGGCCGCGCTCACGCCGCAGCCGTTGTCCGCGACGGTGAGCTCGATGCGTTCGCTCGCCAGGCCCTCGTCCAGCAACGCGCCCGAAAACACGATCTTTGCGCCGTCCTCGCGCGCATATTTAATGCTGTTCTGAATGAGCTGGCCCAGAATAAACTCGAGCCACTTCTCGTCGGTAAAGACCTCAAAGTCGAGGTTCTCGCACACCGGGGCCACGTGCGCCGCGATGAGCTCGCGCGCGTTGGCCTTAATCGCGCCCGTCACCAAGGTCTTGAGATCCCAGCGGCGAATCAGGTAGTCGCGCTCCACGACTTCCGAACGCGCGTAGTACAGCGCCTGGTCGATATAGCGCTCCACGCGAGCCAACTCACGGCCCAGGTCATCCACACGAGACAGGTCGTCTTCGCTGCCATCCAGGTTTTCCAAAATTAGATGAGCCGCCGCCAGGGGCAGTTTGGCCTCGTGGACCCAGCTCTCGATATAGTCGCGATAGTCATCGGTCTGACGCCGGCCTTCGGCAACCTCGTCGCAAGCGGCTTTGCCCACCCGGCGCAAGACCTCGTACTCGAGCTCGCCCTCGGCATAGGTCGGGCATTGCACCATCTCCTGCACCCATGCGGGGCTCTCGAGCTCCTCGGCCGCGCGCTCCAGCTGACGCAGAAAACGGCGGCGACGCGCGTACTCGACCACGATGCCGAGCATACCAAAGATAAAGGACACGCCGACCGCCACGACCACAATAGAAACGGGTGCACCGGCGACCGTCAGCACAAAGCAGCTCAGCAGCACGCCGCACGTCCACACGGCGACGGGAAGCAGCGCATCTTTAAAGAATTTGCCAAACGACATAGCCGGCCCCTAGACCGAATAGCCTTGGCCGCGATGCGTCGTCAAATACCCCTTGATGCCGATTTTTTCGAGCGTGGTGCGCAGGCGGTTGATGTTGACGGTGAGCGTATTGTCGTCCACGAAGGCGTCGGAGTCCCACAGGTCCTGCATGATGGCCGAGCGCGAAACAATCTTGCCCGCGCGACTCAGAAGCAGTGAGAGGATACGCAGTTCGTTTTTGGTGAGCTCGGTGCTAGTGCCGGTTTGCGTGTTGGTGACCATTGAGCGGGCGAGGTCGAGCTCCAGCCCCTTGTGGACAAGTGTACTGCGCTCGCCTGCCGCCGCGGTGCGACGCAGCAGTGCGTTGATGCGCGCCACAAGCACGCGCGCGCTGTAGGGCTTGGGAACAAAGTCGTCCGCGCCGAGCGTCATGGCCATGACCTCGTCGATCTCGGTCGTGCGCGACGTGAGAACGATGATGGGGACCTCGGATTCGCGACGGACCTCATGGCAGATGTGCTGGCCGTCTTTGACGGGAAGCGTGAGGTCGAGCAGCACCAGGTCGGGTGCGGCGGCGAGAATATCGCGCGAGACATGCTCAAACGATTCGCAGGCCTCGATTTCAAACCCAGCGCGGGCAAGGATGTCGACAAGCTCACGACGGATGGGCTCGTCGTCCTCAACGATATAGATCAGCGCCATGGATTCCGCTCCCCTCTTGGTTGTCTTGCCACCATTATGGCTGCGAAACTGCAGGTGTGCACCGCGCGCGGTGCCAAGGTGACAGAACTGTTCGCGAACGAAAGCGTTTAGCTTGCCCTTCGCTCGCAGCGGTGGCGGGGACCAAAATGATTCTTTAATCCCCGTCCCAGAAAAATCATTTAGCGGCGGGCACGGAGCTTTTCGTAGCCTTCGGCGAAGAAGGCGACCGTGGCGGCGTCGGCCTCGGCGGCATCTGTCTCGGTCGCGGGGACCACGCCGTGCTCGTCGCTCACTAGGAACAGCGCGCCCTTAAGCTGCGCGGGAATGTCTACGCGCGTGACCGGGATGCCCTTGGTCTGGGCCAGCTGCTCGATGAGCGTCGCCGTGCCGCACAGGCACTCGTCCGCCGGCGCCACAAAGGCAAGCTCGCCGTTGTTGACGGCGGCGAGCAGCTCGGGCGCCACGCCGGTTTCGTCGGCCTCGGAGCGGGCCTCTGCGGAGCGGGCGCGCAGCGCCTTGGCCGACGTATCGGCGAGCGGCTCGTACTCCCCCACCGTCATGGCGGCGTTGCCGTTGACGTCGATCACCAGCATGAGCACGCCGTCATGTGCGGTGTAATCGCCCTCGGCAAGCGACCACTCAACGTGCTGTTTGGCCCAGCTGAGCATGTTATGGGTAAGCGGCTCGCCCTGTACCAGGCGCTCGGACAGTGCGCGAATGTGGCGGTTGAGCATGGGCACCTTTTTGTTGGACATGCGCCAACGGCAGACAAGCGCGGGCTTGTCGAGCGTAAACTTCTCGACCGCCTCCTGATTGGCGCAAAAGTCCTCGTACGCACGCTGATCCTCGGCATTGCCAAACAGCTCGGCATCATCAATCTGGGGCATGGTCATACCTTTCGTGTTAGTCATTCCGTCCTCTTATACCAAAAAGACGGCCCTCCAAACGGAGCGACCGTCTTTTGCAGAGATTATTTTGACGATACGGCCAGGCGACCGATCGGCTTAATGGGATAGAACAACATCCCTTTAAGGGTTTTCCAAGTGTCCGAGATTGCCCCGAAAGAGGAGTGCCGCGTACTAAATGTACGCAAGCGACGGTTTGAGGGGCAAGGTCGGGTGCTTGGGAAAGCCTCTAGTGCCTAAAATGCCTGGCACCCGTGAAGACCATCGCAATACCATGCTCGTTGCAGGCCTGGACGCTCTCGTCGTCGCGCTTGGAGCCGCCGGGCTGGATGATGCAGGTCACGCCGTGCGCGGCAAGCACGTCGACGTTGTCGCGGAACGGGAAGAACGCGTCGCTTGCACAGGCAAAGCCGCCCTTCTCCACGCCCTCGCGCTCGCAGAAGTCCTCGGCGCGCTCGCAGGCAAGCAGTGCAGAGTCAACGCGGTTGGGCTGACCCGGGCCCATGCCAATGCCGGCCTTACCCTTGGAGACCAGGATGGCGTTGGACTTGACGCCCTTGCAGACCTTCCAGGCAAACTCGAGCTCGGCCATCTCGGCGTCGGTGGGCTTGCGGTCGGTGGGGAACGTAAAGGTCGCAGGATCCTCGGTCACGTGGTCGACCTCCTGCACCAGCATGCCGCCGTCGACGGAGCGCAGCTCCACCTGGGCGCCGTGGTCCACGCCGCCGGTGGCCAGCACGCGCAGGTTGGGGCGCTTGGCCATGCGCTCGAGCGCCTCGGCAGTGTAGCTCGGAGCGATGATAACCTCGACGAACTGCTTGTTCTGATCGGCAAAGTGCTCAACCAGCTCATAGGGAACCTCGCGGTTGCAGGCGATGATGCCGCCAAAGGCGCTCTTGGGATCGCAGGCGAAGGCGCGGTCGTAGGCGGCCGTGATGTCCTCGGCCACGGCGGAGCCGCAGGGGTTCTGATGCTTGAGGATCACGCAGGCCGGCTCGTCGAACTCGCGGACCAGGTTCCAAGCGGCGTCGGCATCCAGATAGTTGTTGTAGCTGAGCGGCTTGCCCTGGATCTGCTCGGAGCCCACGAGCGGGAACTGCGAGCTCGCGGTGTTCTCGCAGCCCTCGGCAAAGCGATAGACCGTAGCCTTCTGCTGCGGGTTCTCGCCATAGCGCAGGTCGTCGACCTTCTCCAGCGAGATCTCGAGCTTGGCAGAGGTGTCCGCCACGTCGCTTGCCTGGGCGGCAAGCCAACGGGAGATAGCCGTGTCGTAGGCGGCGGTGGTCTGGTAGACCTTCACCTGCAGGCGACGACGGGTGGAAAGCGTGGTGCAGCCACCGGTCTCGCGCATCTCGGCCAGGACGGCATCATAGTCGGCCGGGTCGGAGATGACGGTAACGCTCGCGGCGTTCTTGGCGGCAGATCGCAGCATGGAGGGACCGCCGATGTCGATGTGCTCGATGGCATCCGCGAAGGTGACCTCGGGGTTGGCGACGGTCTTCTCGAACTCGTACAGGTTGACGACGACCAGGTCGATCAGCTTAATGCCGTGCTGTGCCGCCTCCTGCATGTGCTGCTCGGAATCGCGGCGGGCCAGCAGCGCGCCGTGAACCTTGGGGTGCAGGGTCTTAACGCGGCCGTCCATCATCTCGGGATAGCCCGTGAACTCCTCGATGGGGGTTACGGGGACGCCCGCGTCCTCGATGGCACGAGCCGTGCCGCCCGTAGAGATGATCTCGACGCCAAAGTCATCGACCAGCGTCCGTGCGAAATCGACGACGCCCGTCTTATCGGTAACCGAGATCAACGCGCGTGCGATCTTCACATCAGATCCCATGCAGTCCTCCTGTCTGGTACGCCGCCGTGCTCTGTGAGCCGGTGATACGTCGATCTGCAGCGCTCGCGCAGCGGCATTGAAAATACTGATTCAATGTAGCGCATCGAGCGCATCGATGCACCCCGCAACGGGCGCATATGCAGAAAAAGTTTGCGAGCGGAGGGGATGGGCACGGCACCGGGCACGGTGAGTTCATGGAACACAGGGGCACCATAATTAGATGCCAATAGCGTGGTAGAACTGTGCTCGATATGCATCCGCAAAAGAAAGAGGCACCATGGTCTCGCGGGTTCTCTACCGACCGTTTGATACCGAAGACTTCGACGCCATCGCGCTGATTCTACAGCAGCTTTGGCATGACAATTCGGATAACGATGAGTACAACCGCCTCGAGGCCGCGTGCGACCTTGCCTACTGCCTTTCGTCTTCGACGTTTTCGCAAGTTGCCGTAATCGACGGTCAGGCGCGCGGCATTGCGCTCGCGCGTGCGGGACAGAGCTCCGGCGCCACCGTTAAGGAACATTGGCTGGATACCGAACGCGCACTGCTATCGCAAATGCGCGAGCTGGAGCCCGATGCCTGCGCCGAGTATCTCTCGTTTGTGCGCGCAACCATCCGAACCAACAACCGCCTGCTCGAAAGCAGCCCGTTGCCACACGACAACGAGGTCACGCTGCTTGCCGTAGATCGCGACGTCCATGGCCTGGGCGTTGGCTCGGTGTTGCTCGACGCCGCAGTCTCGTACCTATCCTCGCGCGGGGCGACGAGGGCGCACCTGTGCACCGACTCCAACTGCTCGTGGAAGTTCTACGAGCTGCATGGCTTTAAGCGCACGGCCACGCACCGCGCCAACCGCGAAGAGCGCCGTCACGACATGCCGCGCGAAAGCTTCCTCTACGAACTCGACCTAACAGCCTAGGCCCAGCAGCCATACCTAGTCATTTAGGAACGTCCCCAGTGACTAGTCGTTGGGGACAGTCTTCGTAGGTAGCGCATAAAAAGGGATGGGCTTCCCCCGACGGCTGTCGAGAAAAGCCCATCCCATAATTTACGACCGTTAGAACGTTCCGCCGCCGCCTCCGCCGACGCCGCCACCGCCGCCACCGGAAAAGCCGCCGCCGCTGCCGCCGCTCGAGCTATCGGAACTCGAAGCCAGCTCGCGGATGGTCTCGTGATACACATCGTTGAACGAATCGAGCGGAGACTCGTTGCCGTAGTGATGGTAATACCACCAGTAGCAGGGGTAGTTGTCGTAGAAATCGTCGCTGTTGCGCAGATCCGCAGGCACGGCCTCGGCCAGCTGTCGCAGCACTTCTTTCGAAACGCCCAGGGCAACGCCCATCACCAGCAGTTTGTTCCACAAGATCAGGTCGCTGGGGATAGCCTCCTTCAGGCGCGTAAAGTCCTCGAGCCAATGCTTGAGCGCCTTGCAGCGAGCCGCCACCTCGGCGCCCTCCGGCGTGTAACGGCGGAAGGTGCAGCTCAGGACAAAGCCCACGATCGTGACGGGAATCGAGATCATAGCGGCGCCGACGTTGGCGTCCGCAAAGTCGGTATAGATCAGAGAGCCCAGAATGCCAAAGACAATGATGATGCCGAGAACCAGGCCGGCCACCATCGCGATAGTGCCATCCGATGCGATAAACTCACGCGCCTCCAGCTTGCCCTTAACCGTGCTCTGATAGTCCTCGAGCTTGTCGCCAACAGATGTGGTGCGCTCGCTAGCGTACTCCTCCAGCTCGCTAAACGTGCGCGAACGGACTCCGTCCTTATCGGGCTTAACGCCGGCGAAGAAGACCTTGAGCACATCGCGATCGATGCCGTCCTTCTTGGCAGCCTTCCAGGCCTCGTCGGTCACCGTGATGCGATACGTCTGCTCCTCTTTTTCGCGACGGAGCAGGCCCTTCTTCTTGGCCTCGGTCGCTTCTTCCAGCTTGATCACGCGGTCGTCGGTCAGCTTCATCAGCGTGGCGATATATGCCTGATCGGGCACGTTGTTCCAGCTCATAAGAGCTGCAAGCACCGCGGGATGGTCGGCGGAGGGCACATCGCGGAAGTACTCGTCTTGGAAGAGCGGCTTGGGCTTGGGCCTGCGTAGCTTGAGCACAACGATTGTGCCGGTAAAGGCGACCGCCGCGACAACACTTAGCGCGGCAAGCGCATTGGCAATCATGCGAGCGTGAGCGCGGCGGGCGTTAGCTTCGTCGACCCATTCCTTCTCTTCGCTCAGGATCGTTGACATGCGCTCCTCGCTCGAAGCGGAAAGCCAAGGCACCCAATCGCTGGGGAAGGCGATGCGCGCCTCGGCGAATTCGCCCTGATGCACGCAGGGAATGGTATAGGTGACCATGGGTTCATCCGCATCGAGCGACACGTCGCCCGTCAGCGGGCCGTGGCCCCATGCGCGGAAGTTATCGCCCTTGACGGCCGCCGTCCCGGCGGCGGCATTTGCGAAGTACACTTCCATCTCGACATCATCGGAATCCGCAGACCAGCCGTCACCCACAAATTTCCAATAGAGCTCGGCGGTATCGGCCCAGTTCATAACCGCACCGGTCATGGTGTAGCTCACGTAATAGATCGCGCTGTCGCCGCTCTCGTGGGGGCTGAACACCTTGATTCTCACGCCATCGTCGGACTGTTCCACCGTGTAAACGCCGTCGTCGCCTTTGTTTGCGCTGTCGACCTTGTTAAACGCGGTGTCGTCTTCCTCAACGCTCAGCACATCGACGGTCGCCGTGCCGCCCTGCTGGTTGGTGCCCGTATTGATCTCCCAAAACACGCCGTTGATGTCGTCATCGAAATCAAACTGGCGTCCCTCGACAACGGTCAGCGAGCCGTCGGCCTCGACCGTGGCACCGATATAGGTTTGGGTCATGGAGTAGCCGTCGGCGTGCGCGGCGACAGGCAGCAGCAACAACGCAAGCGCGACGAGCACGCAGACGGAAGCGAATCGCGCAAACAGGCAGCGCTGCCGACAAGTATTGGCAACGGGGGCGTTCATAGGCACATCCTTTGTCTGTAAAACCAACATCGCCATTGTCCCACGTTTGCGGACACACATGACGAATATCTGGGCCAACGGAACGTCAAATGGGACAAAAGTCCCACCCGAGTCTGGCACTTAGGGACGTTCCTAATGATCTATTGGGGACGGAGGAAAACGGATCATTGGGTTGAACCGACGGACTGCAACAAATTTGTCGTTTGGGACGTTCTTTGGCCGAGTCCCGCGCCAACGATAGATACCACTTCACAGCTCCGTCACAGGTGTAGCGGCTTTGTGTGGGCGCGGCATGCGCTGATTGAGCCGCCAGTCGAGGGGCATAAAGCAATTGAGCGAAAACGGTTTGCCCCTTTGCCGTTCGCTCGAGGATCATGTCCCCCTTTTCCGCGGAAACCCCGGCAGTTGCGAAGAGCTGCCGGGGTTTCTGTCGTTTGTGAGGCCGAGTCGGCGTACGGCGATCGAGACGTTGGGCCGCAGACCCACCGTGCGCAATGCGCAGCGCCGCCAACTTGCGAGCCACGGAAACGCCTTCCCTACCGTACCCCGCGCTATACTCGTCCGCATGGATATCAAAACACGCAACATACCAACGCCCGCCGCGGATGCGCCAACGACGCAGCCCGCCTCCGTTCCCGCACCTGTCGTAGGCCGTTTTGCCCCGTCGCCCTCGGGCCGCATGCACCTGGGCAACGTGTTCAGCTGCCTGTGCGCGTGGCTTTCGGCCCGCAGCCAGGGCGGCAGCATCGTGTTGCGCATCGAGGACCTGGACGATCGCTGCAAGCGCCCGGAACTTGCCACTCAACTGATTGACGACCTGACCTGGCTGGGACTCGAGTGGGACGAAGGCCCCTACTACCAGCACGATCGCCTCGACCTGTACGAGGGCGCCTTGCGCCAGCTGCAAGACGCCAGCCTCACCTACCCCTGCTTTTGCACGCGTGCCGAGCTCCACGCTGCGAGCGCGCCGCACGCCAGCGACGGCACGCCCATCTACCGCGGCGCCTGCCGAGGCCTTTCGGCCGAAGAGGTCGCCCGCCGCAGTGCCCTGCGCGCCCCGGCCACGCGCCTGCGCGTGCCCGACATCGACGACCTCGCGGGCGACGTGATCGAATTCGTGGACCGCACGTACGGGGCCCAATGCGAGGCGCTCGCCACCGAGTGCGGCGATTTTTTGGTGCGCCGCAGCGACGGCGTTTTTGCCTATCAGCTAGCCGTGGTGGTCGACGACGCTGCCATGGGCGTCACCGAGGTCGTGCGCGGATGCGACCTGCTGGGCTCCACGCCGCGCCAAATCTACCTGCAGCATCTGCTGGGACTTCCCACGCCGCACTACGCACATATTCCGCTGCTCATGTCACCGGATGGCCGCCGCCTTTCCAAGCGCGACCGCGACCTGGACCTGGGCGAGCTCCGCGCCCGCTTTGGCACGCCCGAGGCACTGCTGGGCTGGCTCGCCAGGCAAACGGGCATCGCGCCGGACACCACGCCACGCTCTGCCGAGCAGCTGGTCGAGCACTTTAGCTGGGACGCTATCCGCGCACACCGGGAGAACATCACTGTAACGGCCGAGTAGCCAGCCACCCCGCCACTACGCAACATCCCAGGGCTGGAGTTCGTCACCCAGGCGAACGATGTGGTCGTAGAGCACGGTGTGACGCTCGGCCGGGTTGGCATCCCGATGGAAATGCCCGTAGTACCAGCGCTTGTAGTCCATGCGATCTTCCAGCTCATCGAAAAATGCCGTAAGCCGATCAACGGCGGGGTAATTCCAGCCGGGTGCCGGATAAAGCGTGGGCGAAAGCATGCGCGTCGAGCAGGTGTGGGTGACCACGTAGTCGACCTTCCAACCCACGCTGTCGAGCTTTGCCCGCGCCTCCTCAAAGTTGCGCTCGTCCGGCAGCTCCTGCGGCCACCAGCTGGAATAGGGAATGCGGTATTCCTTATCCACACTCGTGGCGCCGCCCATGGTAAAAATCGTTGAGCCGTCGAGCTCAAAAACCTCGCCGCGCGTCAGGCGCCGTATGGGAGAGGTATCCGACAGGCGCTGCGTCAGCCCACCGTGCCACAACTCCATGGGACGCTCCGCCCAGTGATCGAAACGCTCGTGGTTGCCGTCGACGAACAGCACGGTATAGGGACGCGATTCCAGCCAGGCGATATCGGCGCATTCCTCAGCAGAGAAATCCCACGGAAAGCCAAAGTCGCCCGCAACAATCAGATAGTCGTCGCTCGTCAGGCTATCCCCAAGCTCCCAATCGCGCAGCTTTTGCATGTCGAGGCCGCCGTGAATATCGCCTGTCACATAGACCGTCATCGGATCACCACTTCCCTCTTATAGGCTTCGAGATCGTGCTCGATCTGCTCGTCACCCGTGGCATTGACCCACCACGGCCATTTAACGCACCGCATCGGCTCGTCTACCCGCGCAAACCACGACCTGAGCTCATCCAGACTTACCGGGGCGTAGCCGTTAGCGTCCATGCCCACGTCATAGCGCAGCAACCCCTGTCTGAGGTTGAACTTGTTGTACGAGCCGCCGCAGCTGTGGATATGCCCGTGCAGATGCCAGCTGCCGTGCGACATGCCCTGCCAGTCGACCATGGGATAGTGACTCAGCACGATTTTTTGGCGGTCGATCTTGAGCACGCAAATGGGCGGCTCAACGATAAAAGCATCCGCTACCGCAGACTGCGTCCAGTCTTTATCGTGATTGCCGGGCAGCAGATGAACGCGCTTGCATGTAATGCTTTTGCGCAGCTCATAGGCGTCTTGGACCGTCATCTTAAAGCTGAAGTCGCCCAAGATGTAGAGCTCGTCATCCGCAGCAACCTTGCTGTTAATGTTGGCGACCATGGCGTCGTTCATCTGCGCAACAGCCGACCAAGGCCTATCGCTAAGCCGTAGCATGTTCTCGTGTCCAAAATGAGTATCGCTGGTAAACCAGATCACGGGGACCTCCTGTTGCTGCGGGGCATCCATCCCTTAGGGCTTACCCTTCATTTTTCCATCCAAACGGGTCAAGCACCCAAAAAATCAGATCGAGCACGCCGCCGGTTATCATGGCGCCGGCAAGGGCCATGCAAACGTGCAGAGAGCTGACACTTCGGAGCACGTCGAACGGCCCCAGAACAGCCAGCAGCGCGACCGCTGCGCCGGCAAGGCACAACGCGAGGCGCGGCCCCGCGTCCTTGACGCATTTCTTTGCGAGATGCTTGGTGTTGTCACTCATCAAAATCGAACTCCTTAGAGGGTCGTTGTTCAGGTACATGCCGCCGCGGCAGAGCAGGGCGACAGGGCAAGTGTCACATGTCGTGCGGACACAGCTGAAAGCCCCCGCGCAAAAAACAGCGCGCCGCAGGATTCGTATCACCTGCGGCGCACCGAAAATAATCCGCTTTCCTCCGTCCCCAACGGATCAGCTGAGTTGGCGCCGCTTGACGGAAAGGAAGGAGCCGGCGGCGTCACGAGCTGCGGCAATGTCGCTAGGCATAGGAAACAGACGTGCTCCAAACGCTCTAAGCCCCAAGCCTACCCATTAAGAAATCGACTGCGGAAACGATTTTGATGCCATCAATGTCGGTCGGATGGCTTCCCCGGCGAACAATGATGATCTTCTCGTAACCGCCGGTGATCTTCTCGAGCGACCTGAGCTCAAATGGACGCAATTCACGCTTGCGCGTCGCCTCCTCGTCAATCGACTCCGTGACCTGAATAAACTTACGATCCGAGCCGTCGCCGATCGCAACAAAGTCGATTTCAGCATCTCGAAGATGACCCGTGAAGACCTGGTATCCGTCATAGACAAGGCGATTGTAAATGGCATTTTCGAGAACACGCCCACTGTCGCTGCCGCGATACCCATCCAAGAAAGCTCGAAGTCCCAGATCCTCAATGTAGAATTTGCCACCGGTCTTCAAAATGTCCCGACCCTTAATATCAAATCGGCGCGCGTGCGAAAAGATATAGGTCTCCTCAAGGGCGGACACACAAGTGTCCACGACGCCGTGTGAGGATTTCGCCCCGTTCTCTGCCAGCGTTCCAACGATCTTATTAATTGATGTCGGGTTTGAAATGTTATCAGCCAAGTAGGAAGTGACGCGGTCGAGCACACTCCTGCTCGTCACCGACCGTCTGCCCCGACGGGCTTCGCGAGCCAAAATATCGCGCCCGACGATTGTCTGGTATGTGCTCCAGATATAGTCCCTCATTTCCTGCTCCGGCAGCTTTGAAGCAGCGAGGAACGGCAGGCCTCCAAACGTCAGATAGCGGTCAAGAAGATCGTCGAGTGCAACAATATCCTCCCGGCCAAAAACAGCAAGCCTATTCGTGACGTCAGTCGGACCAAGAAAGTCGACATATTCCGAAAAAGCGAGCGGATGCATCCGAATCTCGACATACCTGCCCGAGATTAAAGTCGCAATCTCTGACGAGAGGAGAAAAGCATTCGAACCCGTAACATATATATCGCAGTCCCGGTCGATACGAAGCGCGTTAATCGCCTTCTCCCATCCGACAACGTCCTGAAGCTCATCGAAGAAGAGATAGCACCTCTTGCCCGCAGGCATCAGGCCGTCCACGTGGCGGTAAAGCTCTCGCCAATCACGCACGCCCTCCAGCTCAAATGACTCCATCTTAAAGGTCAAAAGACACTCGGATGGAACGCCGTTATCCTCCAGATGTTTCCGCATCATGTCCAGAAGCGTCGATTTGCCACAGCGGCGCATACCCGTTACGACCTTGATGACATCCGCATCACGAAAGGCGATCAACTTTTCGAGATATCGATTTCTAGGAACCATCCGTTTATCCATCTCCCGCCCCAATCTGCAAGTTTTTCTCACAGCATGACAAGAACTTGCGAGTTTTGCAAGTTTTTCTCACAATGCGACAAGAACTTGCATATCCGTCCGTGGCCATTTGCGGTCGGATTCCGGCGAGGCCATGACAAGCGGCTTGCCACATGGCCGACACGGAGCCATGGCATGCGCTGAATCTTGGGGGCAGGACTTCTCCCAGCAGCCTATAAGACAAAAACACATACACATAGATAGAGAGAAGCCCAGCAAGACACGGCGCCAAGGCCGCAGCCACAAAACTTGAGTGGCCGATAGTCTAAAAATCACATACGCCCAAAAACACGAACGATCGATCTGCTATCCTGGCGCCAACATAGTCTTTCGAAAGGTTTGGCCGGGATGACTACGCAGCAGCAGATTGATATTGAATTCGACTCGCTTGCACGCGAGAACGATTCACCCAAGCTCATCGCCAACTCAAAGGCGACAGGCGGAACACTACTATCCGTTATCAAAGAGCAGCTCTCAACCTGCAGCTCTTTTGACTTTTGCGTAGCGTTTGTTGCAGACGGCGGCCTTCAAATCCTGGTCGAGACGTTCCAGGAGCTCAAGCAGCGTGGCATTAAGGGCAGGCTGCTGACGTCCACCTATCTCAACTTCAACTCACCCGATGCCTTTCGCAAGCTGCTGGAATACGACAACATGGAAGTTCGCATATTCCAGGGTAATTTGCATGCCAAGGGATACATTTTTGATAAGGGCGAAACCAGCACGGTCATCGTCGGCAGCTCGAACATGACGCAGACCGCCCTCACCTGCAACAAAGAATGGAACGTACTGTACCAGACTGTCGAGAACAGCCGTCTACTCGGCGAACTGAGGGGCGAGTTTGATTCGTTGTGGAACGACACCTCAACCGTTTTGCTTTCCCAAGGCTGGATTGAGAACTATGCCGCATATCGATCGGCACGTCCGTCAAAGCCCAAATCGAAACCGACATTCAGATCTGCTGAAACGCCGGCGCAGAACGACCTCGAAGAAATCAAGCCCAATAAAATGCAGCAGCGCGCCCTTGAGGCGCTCGGCGCAATCCACCGCAAGGGCGAGACCCGCGCCCTGCTCGTCTCGGCAACCGGCACTGGCAAGACCTTCCTTTCGGCGTTCGACGTACTCGCAACTAAACCCCGGCGCGTCCTCTTTCTTGCGCACCGCCGGCGCATTATCGACGCCTCCCGTGCAAGCTACGAACGGCTCTTAGGTAGTACCTATACGTTCGACACCTATCAAACTGGCAAGAATATAAGCAATGCTACCTGCGTGTTTGCCATGTGTTCTTCGGTCGCCAAGCATCTGAGTGATTTCCGTCCCGATGAGTTCGACTACATCGTCATCGACGAGGCCCACCGCACGGGATCCCAGGGTTACCAATCCATCATGTCGCACTTTGCGCCTCGGTTTTATCTGGGTATGACCGCTACGCCTAATCGCACCGACGGCTATGACGTCTTTGCCCTTTTCAATCACGTCATCGCGTTCCAGATCACGCTGCAGGACGCTTTGGCCGAGGAGATGCTTGCCCCCTTCCATTATTTTGGCATCCTTGATTATCAACTTCATCCGAACACCTCCCACATTCATCCGCACATGTGCGGATGAATGTGGGAACCCGATACCCTGAGGGCCGGACCGGCCGGCCCCGGGAGATCGGAGGACGGCATGTCCGGAAAGAGGAAGAAGGGTTCCGAGAAGGCGGTCCCGAGGGCCTACGGAAGGCTCACGAGGCACGAGCGGGACACGGTCCAGAGGATGCTGGAGCGCAGGGCCTCGTGCAGGGAGATCGCGAGGGAGCTGGGCAGGTCGCCCTCGACGGTGAGCGCCGAGGTGGCGTCGCACAGGTTCGTGACGGCGCCGAAGTCCAGGCGCGGCGAGCGCGTGGACGCCTCCGCCGACCTGTCGGCGGCCTGCCCGCGCCTGGCGGCGTGGCCGCGATGCTGCAACGGCTGCGGCCGGTACCGCGCGATCGGCTGCAAGCGCCGCCCCCACATCTTCTACGAGGCCCGGGCCGCGCAGCTGTGCGCCGACTCGGTCCTCGTCTCGTCCAGGCGCGGGATAGACGCCGACGAGCCCGCCGCGGCCGAGGCGCTCGCCCACATTCGCGACGGCCTGCGCCGCGGCCTGTCGCCCGAGCAGCTGTCGGCCCGGAACGGCGGGCCCGTGGACCTGTCGCCCTCGACGATCTACCGCTGGGTCTCGGCGGGCTACGACGGCATGACCAACATGGAGCTCAGGCGCAAGGTCGGCTACAGGCCGAGGAAGCGCGCCGCCGGCCGGGCGGCCACGCGCCACTCCGCCCGCAGGTCGCATGCCGCGTTCCTCGCCCTCGGGGAGGACGCGTGCGCCGCGGCCTGGGAGATGGACACCGTCGAGGGCGCCCGGGAGGACTCCGCCTGCCTGCTCACGCTGCTGCACCGCCCCAGCAGGCTGCAGCTCGCGCTGCCGCTGGCGGAGAAGACCGCCGGGCGCGTCGCGGCCGCCCTGGGCGATATCAGGGAGGTCCTCGGCGCCGACGGCATGGGCAGGGTCTTCCGCGCCGTGCTCACCGACAACGGCACGGAGTTCTCCGACGAGCGGGCGATCGCGGACCTCGTCGGCGAGGGGCCGGGCGAGACGAGGCTGTTCTACTGCGACCCGAGGCGCAGCGACCAGAAGGGCGCCTGCGAGCGAAACCACGTCGAGATAAGGAAGCTGCTGCCCAAGGGCTCCGGACTCAGGTTCGACCGGCTCGCCCCGGCGGACCTGGCGCTGGCCATGTCGCACGTGAACTCCGAGCCCCGCGGCGCGCTCGGCTTCTCGACGCCCGCCAGGGCCTTCAGGGCGATGCTCGGGGAGGACGCGGCGGCGCTGCTGGACGCCTACGGCGTGGAGGACGTGGCGCTCGGCGATCTCGACCTGACGCCGGGGCTCATCGAGAGGGCGCGCGCCGAGAGGGGCGATGCCCCGCTGGCCTAGGCTAGAAGGAAAAACGGAATAGACGGACCGACCGTCCGGCTGAGTCTGGGAAGAGGTGCCGGGCGGCGGGCGGAGCATGGCCACCGGACCTATCGAAACACATCTCCACCGTTCCTTCAACTGGGAAAACGGCGCCCCCGGACCCCAGGAGGGGCCGCGGGGGCGTTCAGCTAACTGCGGGAACGGCCTATCCGCTCAAAGTGTTCGGCTGAGATCGGAAATCAACCATTATTTTGGCATTCACGATCTGGAGATTGACGACGAAACGGTCGAAGATACCGCCTTGTTCGGACGCCTAACATCCGACGAGCGTGTGCGTCACATCACCGAGAAGATCGAAGAATATAGCGTCACCAAAAGCAACCGCAGGGGTTTGATTTTCTGTAATCGAAACGCCGAGGCCGAAGAGCTGTCGCGCAAATTCAACGCTCTCGGATATCGAACGGTTGCGATTAGCGGTCAAGATTCCGATGAGGTCCGCGATGCCGCGATCAGCCGACTTGAAGCCGGCGAGCTCGAGTACATCTTCTCGGTCGATATCATGAACGAAGGCGTCGACATCCCCTCTCTCAATCAGATCATCATGCTTCGGCGCACCGACTCCGCAATCATCTTTATTCAACAGCTCGGACGAGGCTTGCGCCTGAATGATGGCAAGGAATACGCACTGGTGCTCGACTTTATTGGCAACTACCAGAGCAACTTCTTGGTGCCCATCGCGCTTTCGGGTGACAAGACGTATAACAAAGACCGTCTGCGCCGTCTTGTCCAAGAGGGCGATTCGGCGATCCCCGGATGCTCGACCGTGAGCTTCGATCGCATTTCCGAGGCACGCATCTATAAGGCAATCGACGGTGGTAACTTTACCTCCGCCCGCTTTTTGAAGAACGAATATCTCGACTTGCGGCAGAAGCTCGGAAAGATCCCCTCGCTGCTCGAATTTGATCGCAACGGCTCTATCGACCCTCTACTCATCTTCAAAAGCAGCAAGTCCTACCACGATTTTCTTTCCAAATGTGAGCCGGACTACACGGTCCAGTTTTCCTCGGACCAGACCAAAATCCTCAGATTTATTTCCCAGAAACTCGCCGCAGGCAAGCGGATCGAAGACCTCTATTTGCTTCAAACGCTCGTCGAAGCCGGACACGAGGGCTATCGGCATATGCGCGAGGCTGCTCTTAGAAACTACCGCGCGCAGCTTAAGGACAACGCTGTTAGGTCGGCAATCTCTGTCCTTAAAGGCGACTTTGCCACTCCTAAGGATTTCGTTTCCCTGCTTATTGACGATGGATGCGGACCTCGTCTGACCGAAACGTTTGCGACCGCCCTGCGCAACGCAGAGTTCAAGCGTCAGATTCTCGAGGTGCTGGATTTTGGCATCGCGCGCAACCGACTCGACTATGCCGAGACGTACGAAAACACAAATTTCGTTCTCAACGCCAAGTACACGTACGAAGAGGTTTGCCGCTTGATGAACTGGGAAAAGAACATCAACGGCCAAAATCTTGGCGGCTATTTTTACGACGAGAAGACCAATACATTCCCCGTGTTCATTAACTATGACAAGGCGCCCGACATTAGTGAGTCAATTCAGTATGAAGACCGCTTTGTTTCGCCGAGCAAGCTCATCGCAATCTCCAAGGGCAACCGCACGCTCAACTCCCCCGAGATCCAGCGCCTGAAGACATGGCCGGAAAACGGCCTGAAGACGTATTTGTTTATGCGAAAGAACAAGGACGATAAGGGCGGCAAGGAGTTCTATTTCTTAGGCGAAATGCATCCGACCGGCGAGTTCGAAGCTATTAAAACTAAGAGCGGCGACAACGCCGTCGAAATCGAATATGAGCTCAATGCGCCCGTGAGGCAGGACATTTACGAGTTTATGCTCAGCGATTTAAGCGAGGCCGAGTAACAAAAAGGAGTGGATCGCCATGTGGCGCCCCACTCCTTTTTTACTTAAGTCCGAGCTTTTTCTCGAGCTCCTTAACGACTTTAACGTCTGCCGGAAGCCAATCGACATCCCACAGGTTATTGGTATCGAGCCACTTCATGTCTTCGTGAGCGTGCTCTTTGAACTCCCCCGAAAGGATGTTAGCCAGGTAGCACTGCATCGACAGGTGAAACGTCGCGTAATCGTGTTCGACCGTGCAAAGATAGTCGAGGTTACCGATCGTGACCTCGAGCTCTTCTTGAATCTCGCGCACGATTGCCTGCTCGCCGGTCTCGCCCGGCTCGAGCTTGCCGCCCGGAAACTCCCAGCCGTCTTTAAACTCGCCATAGCCGCGCTGGCAGCTCAGGATTTTTCCGTCCTTCTGAATAATCGCTGCTGCAACATTGATTGATTTCATAACTAGCCATCACCTCTCCAATTGAGCCCAACCAGTATAGGTGATCGACCGCCCGCCATGTCCCAGTCGCCTGAAAACCACCTGCTCGACCAACCCTCAACGCCGTTTTGCACCGGCACCCCATCCCCCGCTATTGAGGTCTAATACTTTTCCGCGAAGTGAACGGCTGTTTTAGGACCCCTGAAGCATCCGCATTTTTCGTCGGCAAAATCACAGGATTTCAGCACCGAAACCGCAGGAAACGACGCCCTTAAAGTGTCGATGCTTCGGGGGTCCGATTTAGCTCGTTCACTTCTCGGAAAAGTATTAGACCTCACTGCTAGCCGCCTAGAAGGGCACCTCCCCCTTCCCCACCGCCACCCAAAAACTCATCCAACATTAATCTTGGCTCAAGAATCGCTTAATCTATAACCTGCACTATAGAGTTCGACCAAGGGCGGGGCGGCGCCACGCAGGCCGCCGAACGCAACGCTCGCGCCCGGGCAGATCGCCCGGCGTCGCGCCCATCGAACGAAAGGACAGGTCATGGACGACCTCGAAAAAGTTGAAACCATCCGCACCAAGCGCAACGTGAGCTACACCGATGCCAAGGCAGCGCTCGACGCCGCCGATGGCAACGTTCTGGATGCCATCATTTGGCTCGAGTCGCAGGGCAAGACCCAGACCACATCGGCGCACGCCGCCACCGAGTCCGAGCCGGTCGACGAGCCCTCGGCCGAGATGGTCGCCGCGCAGGCCGCCTACGAGAAGTCGAGTGAGAAGACCGACTTCTCCAAGAAGATGGACAGCGTGTGGGAGTACCTCAAAAAGCTCTTCCGTCTGAGCCTGGACACCAAGTTTATCGCCACGCGCCGCGATGCGATCATCCTCAACATTCCTATCCTGATTCCCATCGTCGCGCTGTTTGCCTGGGGCGCCACGATATGGCTGATGCTGATTGGCCTGTTCTTTGGCATGCGCTACCGCATCGACAGCGACGGCGACGTGCCCGGCAGCATCAACAACCTTATGAATCACGCTGCCGATGCCGCGGACGACATCAAACAAAATCTGAACGACGACAAGTAATCGCAGACGGGGGCACGCATGGCACGGATTCTGATCGTAGAGGACGAGGAGAAAATCGCCCGCTTTGTGACGCTCGAGCTGGAGCACGAGGGCTACCAGGTGGAGCACGCCGCCGACGGCCGCACCGCCGTGGACCTGGCACTGGAGCGCGACTACGATCTGATTCTGCTCGATGTGCTGTTGCCGCAGCTCAACGGCATGGAGGTCCTGCGGCGTGTCCGCAAGCACAAGGACGTGCCGGTGATCATGGTCACCGCGCGCGATGCCGTGATGGATAAGGTTGCCGGGCTCGATGCCGGTGCCGACGATTACCTGACCAAGCCGTTTGCGATCGAGGAGCTGTTCGCACGGATTCGCGTGGCGCTGAAGCGCTCGGAGGCCGCGCGGACGGCTTCGGGCGTTGGCGGCGCCGGCGCCAGGGCTGGCGTAGCGAGCGGCACGGCCGCCGGTATCGCCACAATGTCCCCGGCAACCGACACGGCCCAGACCGCTGCCGCGCCCTCCCCCGCCACGCTCACTGTGGGCTCAGTCGTGCTCGACCCCGACCGCCGCGAAGTCACGGTCGGCGGCTCGCCCATCGCGCTCACGGCCCGCGAGTTCGACGTTCTCGCCCTGCTTATGGCGCACGCCGGCACCGTGCTCACACGCGAGCGCATCGCGCACGAAGCGCTGGGCTACGAATACGTGGGCGACACCAACAACGTCGACGTACACATCGCGCACCTGCGTGCCAAGATCGAGGACGCCGGCAGCGCCCGCATCATCCAGACCGTGCGCGGGGTGGGCTATGTCTGCCGTGCGTAACGCCGAGGCCAAGCGCGTCACCTCCATCGCCCGCGCCATCAACTGGAGCTATATGTGGCGCCGTCTGATGAGCTACATCTGGCTCGATCTGTTGCTGGTAGTGATTGCAGCGGCGATCTTCGTCTATGGATACAACCAGACACTGCCCGACGACACGTTTACCGCAGGATGGATCCCCGGTGCCACCGTTCACGGCATGTCGCTGACGCCCGCGCGCGGCTGGGACCTGACAACGCTCACCTATACCGTCGAGCTTGCGCGCGCCAGCAAGACCTTCCCCCTCGCGCAGGACCTCGTCACGCTATGGCCTCTCTACCTTGTCGTTGTGGGTTGGCAGGTCATCAGCGTGCTCAACATGCTCGGCGGCGCGAGGCGCGTGCGCCGCACCATGGCGCCGCTCAACGACCTGGCCTTGCGCGTGGACGAGCTCGGCCGTATGCAGCTCTCCGGCGGCAAGATGGAAACGCTGGAGCAGGCCATCGAGCGCGCAAGCGTCGACTCGCCGAGCGTCACCACCGGCGACGCCGACCTGGCAAGCATCGAGGTCGCGCTCAACCGCCTGCTGCGCCAGATGCAAGAGGCCAAGCTACAGCAGATGCGCTTTGTCAACGATGCAAGCCACGAGCTGCGCACGCCCATTGCGGTGATTCAGGGCTACGTAAACATGCTCGACCGCTGGGGCAAAGACGACCCGGACGTGCTGGCGGAATCCATCGCCTCGCTCAAGGCCGAAAGCGAGCACATGCAGGAGCTCGTGGAGCAGCTGCTGTTTTTGGCACGCGGCGATGCCGGCCGCACCGTGCTGCGGCGCGCGAATACCAACCTGGCTGCACTGGTCGACGAGGTATGCGAGGAATCGCAGATGATCGATACCGAGCACACGTATCGACTGGCCTTTGACGCTGCGCTTGCCAGCGACCCGCGCTGCGACGCGCCCGTCGATGTGGCGCTCGTGAAGCAGGCTCTGCGCGTAATCGTGCAGAATGCCGCCAAGTATTCGAACGCGGGCACGCCCATCACGTTTGGCGTGGCGCCGGATGCGGGCGCGGGCACGATCGACATAAACGTTGAGGACGAGGGCATCGGCATGAACCAGGAATCCGCAGCCCACGCGTTCGAGCGGTTCTACCGCGCCGACAACGCGCGCGATGCCGGCGCGCAGGGCTCGGGTCTGGGGCTTGCCATTGCCAAGTGGATCGTCGATAGCCATGGCGGTGTCATTGGCGTGACCTCGGTCGAGGGTGTCGGCAGCCGCTTTACGATTCGCCTGCCACGGTAGGGATGCCCCTCGGCATAAATAAAGGGATAGGGCCACGCGGCTCTATCCCTTTTTGCTAGCTATAGCAGCTTGTGCGCTAGTCGCGGCACAGGTGCACGGCGAAGCCGGCGAACTCGCGCTTAAAGTACACGAGTTTGGTGCCGCCGTCGGGCAGCAGCACGCGCGACTCCTCGTTAACCTCGAGCCCGCGCTCGGCAAACCACTTCTCGGCCGCATCGATGTCGTTGACGGCAAAGCCAATGTGGCCCTTGGCGCCACGACCGTTCTGCTTCATGATCTCGACCAGCGAATCGTTAAAGTACGAAACGGGGGTCTCGATGACGGGCAGGCCCATCATCGTCGAGAACAGCTCCGCGATCTCCAGGGCGTCTGCCGGGTCGGTGGCGTTAATGCCCACATGGGCAACGCGCATGCCAAAGAGCTCGACCGGATTGGCGTTCTGCTCACTCATACAGGCAGCGCCTACTGAGCCATAACGTCGAGGACGGCCTTCTCGGCAGCGACGCGGTTCATGCCGGTCATGAAGGGCACGCCGCTCACGTACGGGCAGGTGAGGCCCTCGGGGGCAACGGTGGTGGCGATCAGCAGGTCAGCGCCCTCGTCGCAGTAATCCTTGGCCTCGGAGATGGCGCACTGCACGATCTCGTACTTGTCGGCGTAACCGTTGGCGTCGAGCAGGGTGGCGACCTTCTGGGCAACGAGCGTGGAAGTAGCAGCGCCAGCACCGCAAGCCAAAACGATCTTCTTCATAGGTAATGTCTCCCTTCATGGTTTACTTTAGGTAAGTGTACCGCAGCGAGCGATGCCACTCGGCCTCGATGAGCTTTTATGCCAGTTTGCTTGCGCACTGCGTATAATACATCCAGTACGTGTTGTCATACCGCTCGCTTTATGAGCGACTAAGGACCCTAATATGCCCGATTCCCGCACACTCTGGACCGCCGTCGTTATCATCTGCATCGCCGTGTCGGTGTTCTTTAGCGTCAAAAAACGCACCACGTTTAAGCGCCTGCAGCAGCTCATGGCCGCCAAGCAGTGGGACGAGTTCGATCGTTTGCTCGACGGCAAACTCACCAGCATGCTGTACCCGCGCTACAACCGCGACTACCTGCGCCTGAACTCCTATCTGCTGCGCGAGGACCACGAGCGCGCCAGCGAGATGTTCGACCTGCTGCTGGGGCTCAATCTCCCCAAGATGCAGCGCGTCGACCTGGTCATTAAGGCCTTTAACTACTACGTTGGCCAGGAGGACCGCAAAAAGTCCAAGGAGTTGCTGCACGAGATCAAGGGCTTTGAGGGCGGTCAGGCCGAGGCAGTCGCGCACGAGTGCCAGCTGATGTACGACACGATGATCCTCAAGCGCCACAACGACATTCCCGAGCTGGAGCGCATGCTCAAGGAGGCCGGTGACGACAAGGTCAAGAGCTGCCGCCTGGAATACCTGCTGGCCCTGCAGTACAAGAACAAGGGCGACGAAGCCAAGTTTGCCGAGTACTTGGAAAAGTCAGGCCGGCACTCAATGGCCGTCAACGCGTAACGGACGGCTTGTGCTAGACTTCTAGTCTCACGGGGGCGTGGCGGAATTGGCATACGCAGGAGACTTAAAATCTCTCGCCGCAAGGATTGTGGGTTCGAGTCCCACCGCCCCTACCATGTGATTGCTTACGAGCCCGTGTCCCGTTGGGATGCGGGCTCGTTTCTTTTGGACGCCGGCGGGACTCGAACCCGCGAGGGGGCGAGCACCAGGCGGACGCGCAGCGTCCGCAGCGAGCCGACGAGGGCGCCGGCAGGCGGCCGAAGCCGGTGCGGATTTGCGCAGCAAATACGCGGACGTCCCACCGCCCCTACCATATGGAGCTTTCGAGCCCGTGTCCCCAAGGGATGCGGGCTTGTTTCTTTTAGATGCCGGTGGGACTCTAAGCTGCGGTGGAATAGATCCTGTTTATACCGTTTATCAGCTTATTTAGGAACTATTTCACCGCAACTCAGAGGAAGACGGTTAAAGAGCGCTCAGGCTGGGGACCCAGGCGATGGTGGGGGTCGCGCCGTCGAGAACCTCGTTGATGGTGGCGGCCATGCCGGCAAGCAGGCTGTTCTCGCTTACGGTGAGCGTGTCGTAGCCGCCGGCTCGCATGAGCTCGCGGATTACCACGGCGCCAGCCAAGATCACGCCCGCGCGTTTGGGCTGCACACCCGGTAGCGCGGCGATGCTGTCCGCGTCCAGCGTGGACATGCGCTCGATAGCGGCCGAGACCTGCTCCAGCGAAAGCTCGCGCAGGTGCACGAAGCTCGAATCATACGGCTCCAGCTCGTGGACCAGAGCCACCAGCGTAGTCACCGTGCCGCCCACTGCGACCAAGCGTTCGGCGCGCTCAAAGTCGACAGGCAGACTCTCAAAGTAGCCCGCAAACTGCTCGTTTGCCCATGCGGCAGCGGCAGCAAGCTCGCCGTCCGCAGGCGGCAGCGCCGAGAAAAACCGCTCCGTCACACGGCGGCAGCCAATGTCCAGCGAGCGCGTCCCTTCTAGCGCAAAGACGCCACGCTCCGGCGCATAGACGCCCGTCGCGAGCTCCGTGGATCCGCCACCCGAATCGGCAACAATAATGCGCTCGCCGGCAAAGTCGTGCGCCACGCCAAAAAACGTCAGGCGTGCCTCGACCTCGCCCGGAATCACCTGCGGTTCGAGCCCCAGCTCGCGCAGGCCGTCCAGCAGCAGGGCGGCATTGGACGCATCGCGCGCGGCACTCGTGCACGTGGTGCAGATGCACACGGCCCCAAAGGCATGCGCCTCGTCCACAAACATGCGACACGCGGCGAGCACACGCTCGACGGCCGCCTCGCAAAAGCGGCCCGTCGCGTCCACGCCCTCGCCCAAGTCGGTGATCTCGGTATGCTTGGACGATTCCACGATCGCCCCGGCCTCGACCTGCGCTAACACCAGTCGCGACGACACTGTTCCCAGGTCGATCGCGGCTACCTTATAGCGTTTGCAATCTGCCATTGCAGGCTCCCCTCCGGGCGCTATTTGCCGTTGGACACGACCGTCTGGCCCTCGACACCGTTAAACCCAAACAGCATGTCGAGCGCCTGGATGTACCACGGCGCGTCCTTACCGACGTCTTCGATTTCCTTGGCAACTTCGCTGGCCTTCTTGGCGTTCGACGACTTCTTGCTCGAAGACGAATCCGAATCGTCGTCCAGGCCCTGCACTTCAATTCTCTTCTCGCCGGGCATCACCAGGCCCAAGTCCTCGGATGCCGCGTCCTTGATACCCTCCTCCGAGAGCAGCTTGTCGACGCTTTTCTGCAGCTCGTCGTTGTACTGCTGGCGAATCTCGACCTGCTTGGCCAAGATATCGTTCGAGCGTTTGGCAACGTAGAGGTCGCGCACGGGAAAGTACAGGCTCACGAGCACCAGGACGACGACAATGCCAATAAACAGCCCGCGCTGGGGTCCATGGGTAAAGTCGTAGATCGCCTTGACCACCGCATTGTCGTTGGCGTAGTGCATGAAGTCCGAGCCCGAAAGACGGCTCGAGGGCCTGGTCGACTTTTCGTGCGTTTGAGCCGAGGGGTGCTGCGTACGCGAAGCATGCGTCGGGGGCGCCGAGCGTGGCGGGCGGCCCGTCGACGTATTCATTTGAGCACGGGGATGTGAGGCACTTGCCGGACGCTGTGCGCGGCGATCGACACCGGCGTAGTCGGACCCGCCGAGCTGCACGGTAGGTGCGCGGCGAGGCGACGGCTCGCGCGAACCGGCGGAATAATACCTGTTGTCGTAAATCTGATCCATGTGCGCCTTGTGCGGTTGAGGTTTGTTTGCGCTAAGTATTCTAGTTATAGCACGAGCGCCCGCACCGCCTTCGCCAGCCTTTGCTCGACATAAAAAAGGCGCTGAGCCGTATGGCCCAGCGCCCATAGCGCTTTGCGGTATCCTGCCAAGGCGAGGCGGAACCGAGTCAGCCTCCCCCTCGCCAAATTCGCCCGTTTAGCGAATGTTGTAGAACGCGGCCTTGCCGGCGTAGCGCGCACTGCCCTCGAGCTCGTCCTCGATGCGGATGAGCTGGTTGTACTTGGCGATGCGATCGCTGCGGCACGGGGCGCCCGACTTGATCTGGCCGGCGTTGACGCCCACGACCAGGTCGGCGATCGTGGAGTCCTCGGTCTCGCCGGAGCGGTGACTCACGATGCAGGCGTAGCCGGCCTCCTTGGCGGTCTCGATGGCCTCGAGCGACTCGGTGAGCGTACCGATCTGGTTGACCTTGACCAGGATCGCGTTGGCGGCACCAAGCTCGATGCCCTTCTTGAGGCGCTCGGTGTTGGTGACGAACAGGTCGTCGCCTACGAGCTGCACCTTATTGCCAATGCGGCGGGTAAGCTCGACCCAGCCGTCCCAGTCCTCCTCGGCCATGCCGTCCTCGATGGAGATGATGGGATAAGTGTCGACGAGCTTCTCCCAGTAATCGACCATCTGGGCGCTCGTGTACTCAACGCCCTCGCCCTTGAGCTCGTACATACCGGTCTCAGCGTTGTAGAACTCGGTGGACGCCGGATCCATGGCGTACATAAAGTCGACGCCGGGCTTAAAGCCAGCCTTCTCGACGGCCTTGGTGATGTACTCGAACGGCTCGGCATTGGTCTTAAGGTTGGGGGCAAAGCCGCCCTCGTCGCCCACGCCGCCGCCCAGGCCGGCCTCGTGCAGCACGCCCTTGAGGGTGTGGTAGACCTCGGCGCACCAACGCAGGCCCTCGGCAAAGCTCGGGGCGCCCACTGGCATGATCATGAACTCCTGGAAGTCGACGTTATTGTCGGCATGCACACCGCCGTTGAGGATGTTCATCATGGGCGTGGGCAGCAGATGGGCGTTGACGCCGCCCAGGTACTGGTACAGTGACAGGCCCGCCGACTCGGCAGCGGCGCGGGCGACGGCCAGCGACACGCCCAGGATGGCGTTGGCACCGAGCTTGGTCTTGTTGGGGGTACCGTCCGCGGCAATCAGCGCGGCATCGACGGCGCGCTGGTCGAAGGCGTCGAGGCCCACGACGGCGTTAGCGCACTCGTTGTTGACGTGCTCGACGGCCTGCAAAACACCCTTGCCCAGGTAGCGGCCCTTGTCGCCATCGCGCAGCTCGCAGGCCTCAAAGGCTCCGGTCGAAGCACCCGAAGGCACCATTGCGCGGCCAAAGCTGCCGTCCTCGAGCACGACCTCGACCTCGACGGTGGGATTGCCGCGGCTGTCGAGCACCTCGCGACCGTAGACGTCCAAAATATCGCTCATGTTGTCTCCCTCTCACTTGGAAACGGGTTGAATGCTTGGCGACGCGGCTTGCACGCTGTAGAGGCGCGCAGGTTCATAAGTTAGCCATGTCGCACTTTTTGCATTATGCCCTAAGCTAGCCGAGGGATACATATGAATTGGAGAAATCATTCTTTGAGGCGCTTATTTTTGCACCGAGCATTCATCTCTAGAGATCACCCCCCCCCATTAAATTCTTCTATCGGCATACCGTCTTTACCTGGCTTGCGAATGAAAGAGCCAGTAATGTGCTTTTACATCGTGCAAAGTTCTGGATATCGTGCAATTTTAAGGGTCTGAAGTTCTGGATATCGTGCATAATCAGGTTATAAAAGTTCTGGATATCGTGCACGAGGTAGCCATGCTTAAACGAAAAGCCTATGACAAACTACTAAAATGGAAGCATGAAAGCGCTGGTAAAACAGCACTTCTTATTGAAGGAGCCCGCCGCGTCGGCAAGAGCACGCTTGTCCGCACGTTTGGAGAAACCGAATACAAATCCTGCCTTGTCATTGATTTCTTTCAAGCACCTGCCGAAGTTAAGCAATATTTTGAGGACTATCGCACTGACTTCGACTCGCTCTTCCTCTATCTCTCGGTTTTCTATAACGTCAAACTCTATGAACATGAGACGCTTATCGTCTTTGACGAGGTCCAGATGTACCCGCAAGCACGCGGACTCATCAAGTATCTCGTTGCAGACGGACGTTACGACTACATCGAAACTGGATCCCTGCTCAGCATCAAGCAGAACATTAAAGATATCGTCATCCCGTCCGAAGAAGAGTCTCTGGAACTTGAGCCCCTCGACTTTGAGGAGTTTCTTTGGGGCATGGACGAAAAGGGGCTGGCCGATCTCATTCGCATGAGTTTTAACAAGATGAAGCCGCTCCCCGATGCCCTACATCGCAGAGCGCTCTCCCTTATGCGCGAATACATGCTTGTAGGCGGCATGCCTGAGCCGGTATCCATCTATGTTGAACAGCGCGCTTTTGCGCCCGTCGACGCTTCGAAGCGCCGAATCGTTCAGCTCTATCGCAACGATATCTCTCGTTTTGCAACCGGTTACGAATTCAAAGTCGTCTCCGTACTCGATGGCATCCCGGGTCAGCTCTCTAGGCACGAAAAACGATTCAAGCTTTCCTCACTTGATAAAAACGCACGCATGCGCACCTACGAAGAAGCCTTCTTTTGGCTGGCAGACGCGCGAATTGCCAATATCTGCTATGCCGCAAGCGAACCGAGCGTGGGCCTTTCACTCAGCATGGAGCAAACGGCCCTCAAGTGCTACATGGCAGACACCGGCCTGCTTGTAACGCTTGCCTTCTCTGACAACAACGATACCGATGAAGACGTTTACAGGGCCGTGCTTCGCGGCGACATCGGATTGAACGAAGGAATGCTTACCGAAAACTACGTTGCCCAATCTCTAAAGGCCAATGGACACAGGCTCTTCTTTTATTCCCAAAGCGGAAAGAAGGAGGGGGAGGAGCGCATGGAAATCGACTTCCTCGTTACCCGACCCTATGTCAATGCCGCCGGAAAGCCGCGCATCAGCCCCGTCGAAGTTAAGTCGCCACGCAGATACGGAACCATCTCCCTCGACCGATTCCGCGCGCGCTTTAACAAGAAGATTGGGATGGCTTACGTGTTGCACCCTAAACAACTCGAGTGGGATGCCGAAGCGCAGCTGGCACATCTTCCGTTGTATATGGCTTTTTGCTTGTAGAGACCTCTCTACGAATGGATGCCGTGAGAGACGCAGGCCTCACTCGCTTGCTTTTGCTTGGTCCCACAGGTCGTTGAGTTGAGCGGTTGAGCAGGCGGCGAGGTCATCGCCCGCCTCGTGCACGGCGGCCTCCATCGCAGCCCAACGACGGCGGAACTTGGCCGTGCTGGCGCGAAGGGCGCTCTCGGCGTCAATCCCCTCTTTGCGCGCAACGTTGACTAGGGCAAAGAGCAGGTCGCCAAACTCCATTTCGCGCTCGGGCGAGCCGGGCTCCTCGGCCTCAAACTCGGCACACTCCTCTGCTACCTCGTCCCACACATCCTGGACCGTCTCCCATTCAAAGCCCACGGCAGCCGCCTTGCGCGACACCTTCTGCGCCTGCATCAGCGCCGGCAGATGCGTGGGCACGCCGTCGAGCAGGCCCTCGGGCGCAGCCTCGCCTGCTGCCACGGCCTTGTCCTTGGCAGCCTTCTCGGCAAGCTTAACCTCGTCCCAGATCTTGAGCACCTCGTCGGAGTTATCGGCGTCCGCATCGCCAAACACGTGTGGGTGGCGGCGAATGAGCTTGGCGTCGATATCGCGCGCCACATCGGCCAGCGTAAACTCACCGGCGTCCGCCGCAATCTGCGCATGCAGCACCACCTGCATGAGCACGTCGCCCAGCTCCTCGCGCAGATGCGCGGCATCATCGGCCTCGATGCAATCGAGCGCCTCGTAGGCTTCCTCAATCATGTTCTTGCCGATGCTCTGATGCGTCTGTTCGCGGTCCCACGGGCAGCCGTCGGGCTGACGCAGGCGCCAAATGGTCTGCACCAGATGCTGCAGCTCGGCCGATGCATCCACCAGCGTGGACAGATCGCGCGAGCCCTCGGCATTTTGCTGAGCCATGTGCTGCGCCATGGTTAGTCCTCCTCCATGATCACGTGGCGGAACGCGCCGCCCTCGTAGATGCCGTAGCTGTGCGAGCCGTCCTTGGGAATGCTCACGCTGCCGGGGTTGAAGAGCCGCAGGCCCGGGTGCGCGGCGCTCTCCTCGTTGACCTTGATGTGCGTGTGGCCGTAGACGAGCGCGGAGCCCTCGGGCAGCGCGGGCGCGTGGTCGACGCTGTTGTGCATGCCGGCGCCAAAGACGTGGCCGTGCGTCAGGAACAGCTCGCGACCGGTCTCGTCGAACAGCGTGGCGTAGTCGGCCATGAGGGGGAAGTCGAGGACCATCTGGTCGACCTCGGCATCGCAGTTGCCGCGGACGGCGATGATGCGGTCGGCCAGGGCGTTGAGCAGCGGGATTACGCGCTTGGGGGCGTAGTCGCGCGGCAGGTCGTTGCGCGGACCGTGATAGAGCAGGTCGCCCAGCAGGACGATGCGGTCGGGCTGCTCGGACTCGATGGCGGCGACCAGGCGCTCAGTCCAATATGCCGAACCGTGGATGTCGGAAGCGATAAGGTATTTCATGGGGAGTTCCTTTCGGATGGGGTTGATGTGGCCGGGCGCGGCGCGTCGCTCGGCCGTGTTACTCAAATCGCAGTGCCACGGCTTGTGCCGCCTGCATCACGCGCTGGAGCGGCACGTTATGCTCGCGAGCGAGGCGGGAGCAGTCTTCGTACTCGGGCGCCGCACGCTCACTACCGTCGGGCAGGGTCGCCACCTTGACGGACACCTCGCCCCATGGCGTTGTTACGCGCTCAAAGCGGCGTGGTAGGCAAACGCGCTCCATAACCTGGCGGCGGATGCCATTGGTCGTGGTTTCCAAAAAGATAATCGTCTGTAGGCGCTCGATATCCTCGTGGGTACAGATTACCTGCAGCTGCCAGCCGGGACGGCCCTTCTTGCAATAGAGGGGCAGCCAGTGCACCTCGCGCGCACCGGCCTCGCGCAGGCGGTCGGCGGCGTAGGCGAGCACCTCGGGCGACGCGTCATCGATATCGCATTCCAGCTTGACGATGGTCTCGGGCGCATCGGTCTCGCGGGACAGCGGAGATTTGCTATCGCATGGCATACGGTCCGGCTCCTTTCCGCACGGGCTCGTTTTGTTCATTCAAACGCTAGCACATCGCGGGCGGCGTGGATGTGGCGGAGCGCGATGAGCGCGATTTTCCCTGTCCGCAAGAAACCGACACCCCGGCGCGCTCGTCGCATCGAGAGCCGCGCCGCTACAATGGAGCGAATTCGCCTGACGCAAAGGAGCTGCCATGTCTGCTTGCCCGCTGGTCGATTGCCATACCCACACCTCGTTTTCGGACGGGCACGCCTCGTTTGAGGACAACGTTCGCGCCGCTGCTGCGGCCGGGTGCCACGTCATGGTCTCGACTGACCACCTCACCCTACCCGCCAGCATGGACGCCAACTGCGAAGTGCAGGTTGTCGAGGGCGACCTGCCGGCACATCGCCTGGCCTTTGAGGACGCCCGCAAGCTTGCCGCGCAGATTGCGCCGGAGCTCGAGCTTATCTATGGCTTTGAATGCGATTGGTACGAGGGCTGCGAGCCTTTGGTCGAGCGCTGGTCAGCGGGTGCCATAGTGCGCTTGGGCAGTGTGCACTGGACTGGCGATCCGGGCGATATCATGGCCGGTGCTGCGGGCACGGCGGGGACGGAGGACGTCGCTCGTCCCGATACGCCCGATTCGCTTTGTGGCTGGGTCGACGATGACACCGACCTGCATGTTTGGGAAAACCTGGGCGTACGCGGCGTGTGGGAGCGCTATGTCGATAACTGGTGCCGCGCCTGTGAAAGCCCGCTTAACTTTGATGTAATGGCCCACCCCGACCTGGTCATGCGCTTTTCGAAGGAAGGCTTTGCGCCCGACTTTGACCCCGCGCCATTCTGGGAGCAGATGGCAGAGTGTGCACACGACACGGGCCGCCGCGTTGAGGTCTCGACTGCCGCGCCGCGCAAGGGGCTCGACGACTACTACCCCGCGACCGGATTGCTGCGTTGCTTTGCCCATGCCGAGGTGCCCATTACCTTTGGTTCGGATGCGCACCGCGCCTGCGATATCTGCTGGAACATCCGCGAGGCCCAGGCCCACGCCTACGACTGTGGCTATCGAACCTTCGACATCCCCCACCTCACCGGAGAATGGGAGCCCACGCCCCTCGCCTAAGACTAGTCGTTGGGGACACTCTTCACAAATGACCCCTTGGGGACGGAGGAAAACAGGTCGTTTTGCTCACCACCGACGCCCGTGCAACACCACCCGCCAAAAAGAACGCCCGTTTACTACGATGAACCGCAAACCTCCGACCATCGGCTTAATGTGGAAAATAAAACCGCAGGTAGAAGCGTTGACGATTTGCTCAAAATCGACGTGTGGTCAGCAGATCCAGTTTCATCGTAGTAATTGGGCATGCTATTTGGCAGCGCCGGCAAAGACTGTCCCAAACGACTAGTCGTTTAAGAACGTCCCCAATGACTAGTGGCGGCGGGCGTTGAGTTCGCCGGCCAGTTCGTCGAGGGTGATGCCGTAGCGCTCAAGCGTCACGAGCAGGTGGTAGACCAGGTCGCCGGCCTCGTAGCGAATGTGATCGTGGTCGTTATCCTTACAGGCCATGATGACCTCGCTCGCCTCCTCGGCAAGCTTCTTGAGCAGCTCGTCCTCGACGTCGGTCAACAGGCGAGCGGTGTAGCTCTCCTGCGGCGATGCGTCGCGACGACCATGAATCACCTCGGCCAACCCCGTCAGCGTCTCACCGATATTTCCATCCTGAACATTCGCAGTGCGCACACCCATGGTTCAATCCTTTCTGGTTGGCCAAGCGCTTAGTCGAGCGCCCGCCCTACGCGAGTTTCTTAAAGAAGCAGGTACGGTTGCCGGTGTGGCAGGCCGGACCCGGCGAGTCGACCTTGACCAGCAGCGTATCGCTATCGCAGTCGGCCCAGAGTTCCTTGACCTCCTGCATATTGCCGCTCGTCGCTCCCTTGTTCCAGAGCTCCTGGCGGCTACGGCTCCAAAACCACGTGGTGCCGGTCTTGAGCGTCAACCCCACCGACTCCTCGTTCATCCAGGCAACCATAAGCACCTCGCCGGTGTCATACTGCTGAACAACACAAGGAATCAGCCCCTTGGCGTCGTATGTAAGCTTTGAAGGATCGGTTATCTCTTCCATTTCTCTCCCCAATTTAAACCCCACAGGTCGGCGAGGGTTGTCCAGGTGCCGCAGGTTGCCGCGAAAGAGGAGCGACGCGTGCTTTGGTACGCGAGCGACGGTTTGAGCGGCAAGATGCGGTGCCTGGACAAGCCGCAGCGCTAGAAGTCCAACCTGACAGGGATGTCTTGAGAGGCCATATACTCTTTGACTTCGCGAATGCTGAACGTCCCAAAGTGAAAGACGCTAGCCGCCAGCACGGCATCGGCCTCGCCCTCGATCACGCCCTCGGCAAAATGCTCGAGCGTGCCCACGCCGCCGCTCGCGATGACGGGAATCGGCACCGCGCGGGCCACGGCGCGGGTGAGCGCCAGGTCAAAGCCGGCCTTGGTGCCGTCGCGATCCATGCTGGTCAGCAGGATCTCGCCGGCGCCGCGACGAGCCGCCTCCTCGGCCCACGCCACCGCATCGATACCCGTGGCGTTGCGGCCGCCCGCCGTGAAGACCTCCCACTTATCGGCGCCCGGCTCCCCGGGCAGCCCCACGCGTTTGGCATCGATCGCCACGACCACGGCCTGGCTGCCAAACGCCGCGGCAGCTTGGCTGATCAGCGACGGGTCGCGCACGGCGGCAGAGTTGAGCGATACCTTGTCGGCACCGGCAGCCACCATGGTCCGCATGCCCGCCAGGTCGCGAAAGCCGCCGCCCACGGTGTAGGGAATGGCCAGCTCCTCGGCCGCGTGCGCCGCCATCTCGATGGTCGTCGCACGGTTGTCGCTCGTCGCGGTAATGTCCAAAAATACGACCTCGTCCGCACCCTCGCGGTCGTAGGCGCGGGCCAGCTCCACCGGGTCGCCCGCATCGCGCAAGCTCACAAAGTTGACGCCCTTGACCACACGGCCGTCCTTGACGTCCAGGCAGGGAATTACACGCTTGGTAAGCATGGTCTACTCCTCCCCTCGGGCGGCGGCCAGCGCCTGTACCAGCATAAAGTTGCCCTCGTAGAGCGCACGACCGGTAATGGCGCCTTCAATCGCGCCCTCGCCCACCGCGGCCAGCGCGCGGATGTCGTCGAGCGTCGAGATGCCGCCCGAAGCCACGACGGGAAAGCCCGCGACCTGCGCCACATGGCGATACGCCGCCACATCGATGCCCGTCTGCATGCCATCGCGCGCGATGTCGGTATACACCAGATGCTTAAAGCCCAGCTCGGAAAGCTGCGCCACGGCATCGTCGAGCGCCACGCCCGCGCCGTCGCGCCAGCCGTTCACCTTAACCTGGCCGTCGCGCGCGGCAATGTCAGCCACCAACAGCTCGCCAAAGCCGCGAGCCGCCACCTCGGCAAAACCCGGCTCGGTCACCAGCACGGTACCCAGCGCAATGCGGCGCGCACCGTAGCCGGCCAACTCGTCGATGCGCGCGAGCGAGCGGACGCCGCCGCCCACGTCCACGGACAGACCATCGACGCCGCAGGTGGCCTTAATCGCCGCCGAATTGGCAGCGCACGCTCCCTCGTCCTCGCCAAAGGCAGCGGACAGGTCGACGACGTGCACCCAGCTCGCGCCCTGCTCGGCAAACGAGCGGGCGACGGCCACGGGGTCGTCGGAATATACCTTGCAGCGGCTCCGGTCGCCGCGCTCCAAGCGCACGACCTTGCCGCCGATCAAATCGATTGCGGGAAACAGAATCATCGGCCGACCTCCTCGACGATGCTGACGAAATTCTTAAGGATGCGCTGACCCAGCGCGGAGGATTTCTCGGGATGGAACTGGCAGCCCCACACGTTGCCGTGGCGCACGATGCACGGGAAACTCCGCGTATAGTGCGTGCGCGCCAGCACATCGGCGGCATCGGCATCGTCGGCCACCGCATAGCTGTGGGTGAAATACATGTTGGCACCCTCGGCAAAACCGGCAAGCAGTGGATCGGCCGCACCGGCGGGCGTCATGTGCACCTGGTCCCAGCCCACGTGCGGCACCTTAAGGCGACTCGACTCCAAGCGCGTGCACGAGCCGCGCATAATGCCCAGCCCATCGACCCAGGGACTGCCAGCCTGCTCGGGGGCGTTACCGCCGGCAATCGCGCCCTCGTCCGCAGGCACGCCCTCGTTGCCGCGCTCAAAAAATAGCTGAAGGCCCAGGCAGATGCCGAGCAGCGGAGTTCCGGCGGCAACGGCGTCGAGCACAGCCGCCTCCTCACCGCTCTGGCGCATAAAGGCGATCGCGTCATAGAACGCGCCCACGCCCGGGATGACCAGGCC
Source organism: uncultured Collinsella sp. (assembly GCA_902472315.1). GTDB lineage: Bacteria > Actinomycetota > Coriobacteriia > Coriobacteriales > Coriobacteriaceae > Collinsella. Next base: position 34,531 of record CABRNM010000002.1, on the reverse strand, counting down.
GTCGGCGTTGCAGATCTGCTCCGGATCGTCCGACGTGCAGGCAGCGGCACCGGCGCGCACAAGCCCGCGCACGACGCTCGACAAGTTACCCTTATGGTAGTCGACCACCACGATCTTCGGTTCGCCCACGCGACCCTCCCTTTCCCCATTCAAAACCTGTCCCTTTTTGGCAGGTTACAGCGAGCCCTTGGTGCTGGGGATGCCCTGCACGCGGGGATCGAGCTCGCAGGCGCGGCGCATTGTGCGGCCCACGGCCTTAAAGGCGGCCTCGATAATGTGATGCGAGTTGCCGCCCGCCAGTTCGCGCACATGCAGTGTGAGCTTGGCGTCGCGCGCAAAAGCGTAGAAGAACTCGACAGCCAGCTCGGTATCGAAGGTGCCCACGCGCTCGGTTGGCACGGGCAGCTCGCAATAGGCCTGCCCGCGGCCCGAGATATCCACGGCGGCCATCACGAGCGTCTCGTCCATGGCAATCGCCGCGTCGGCAAAGCGTGTAATGCCCGCCTTGTCGCCCAGCGCCTGGCAGAACGCCTCGCCCAGCACAATACCCGTGTCCTCGACGGTATGATGCGCATCGACCTCAACATCGCCCACCGCATGCACCGTCAAATCGAACAGGCCATGGCGGCCAAAGGCGTTGAGCATGTGGTCGAAAAACGGCACGCCGGTCGAGATATCGCACGTACCGGTTCCATCCAGGTCGAGCTTGACGACAATGTCGGTCTCACCCGTCTTGCGGGTCACCTCGGCATAACGGCCCATCTACATCTCCTCCTTCACCAGCGCGGCAAACGCAGCCAGCACCTCGTCGTTTTCCTGCGGCGTACCCACAGTGATGCGCAGACAGTCCGCAAGGCCCGGCGCATAGCTAAAGTCGCGCACCAAAATCGAATACTCATCACGCAGACGCTCGCGCACGCGCGTGGCATGCGGCGTGCGCACGAGCACAAAGTTCGCCGCGCTCGGCCATGCCTCCACGGGCATGCCCTCGGCAGCCATTGCACGCAGGGCGCACAACTCGCACTCGCGCTCGGATGTAACTTGCGCCACCACGGGCGCATACGCATCGCGCGCACGCACGCAGGCAAGCGCCGTCGCCTGGCTCAGCACATTGACCGAGTAGATCTGGCGAATCGCCGCGAACACATCGATGACCTCGGGTGCCGCGATCACGTAGCCCAAACGCGTGCCGGCGGCGCCAAACGCCTTGGACAGCGTATGCAGAATCACCAGGTTTGGATGCTCGGCGATAAGCCCTTGCGCCGTGGTGGCCGCGCCAAACGAATCGTCGGCAAACTCAACGTAGGCCTCATCGACCATCACCACGCCGGGGCAGGCATTGCACAGGGCCGCGACAAAGTCGAGCGGTGCCACGTCACCCGTGGGATTGTTGGGCGAGGTCACGATCGCCAGGCTGCACTCGGGCGCCGCTGCGAGCACAGCTGCCTGGTCAAGCTCAAAGGTCGCGGGGTCGCGCCACACGTCGCGCACCTCGGTCTGGCAGAGCGACGCAAAGAACGCGTACTCGCTAAAGCACGGTGGGCAGTTGAGTAGAGTCCTCCCCGCGCCGCCAAACGCCAGCAGATAGTTATAGAGCAGCTCGTCGCCGCCGTTTCCCACGCAGATGTTCTCGCGCGTCACGCCATGCCAGGCAGCAAGCTCGTCGCGCAGGTCGTTAGACATGGGATCGGGATAGCGGTTGAGCGGCGTGGCAGCCAGGGCGGCGTCGACCGCCTCGCGCACGCCGGCCGGCACGGGATAGGTGTTCTCGTTGGCCGAAAGGTTGATGCGCGTGGGCGTAAAGTTGGGATCGTAGGGCTCAATGCCGGTCAAGTAGGACTGGACGAGCTCCTTCATGCGGGGCGTGAGTTCGGCCATATTAGGCCTCCTCGCCGGTCGCGCCAACGCCATCCGCGCCCGCAGCCGCCAGGTCCACACCCTCGACGACCGCGCCAGCGGCACCGCCCGCCGCCGCCAGGTCCACACCCTCGGCAACCGTCGCCACGGCGTCGCCCGGCCAGGCGACCTTGGTCAGGTCGGCCGCGGCCAGAGACTCGGCGCTCACGGCATCCTCGCCCTGCTCCAGCACACGGCGACGCAGTGCGGCGGAAAGCGCGTGTGCCCACAGGCCCTCGGCCTCGGCCAAACGCTGCGTAGCGGGAGCATCGGAGAGCAGGCCCTCGGGCGTATAGCAAATGACGCTCGAGCGCTTAACGAACTCTTCGACCGAAAGCGGGTTGGAGAACATGGCCGTGCCGCCAGTCGGCAGCGTGTGGTTGGGACCGGCAACGTAATCGCCGAGCGGCTCGGAGCTCCAAGCGCCCACAAAGATGGCGCCGGCGTTGCGAATGCCGCCGAGCAGGCCCATCGCATCCTTGCAGTGCAGCTCAAGGTGCTCAGGCGCCACGGTGTTCACGGCCTCGACGGCGGCGGCCATGTCGGCGGCGACCACGATGGTGCCTTCGTTGTCGAGCGAGGCGCGCGTGATCTCGGCACGCGGCGACTGCGCCACCAGAATGTCGATACCCGCCTCGACCTCGCGCGCAAACTGCTCGTCGCAGGTCACCAGATAGCAGGCTGCCAGCGGATCGTGCTCGGCCTGGGCCATCAGGTCGGCCGCGACCACCATGGGCTTGGCCGTGGCATCGGCCAGCACGCAGACCTCGGACGGACCGGCGACCATGTCGATTCCCACATCGCCCGAGACAATCTGCTTGGCCGCCGCAACAAAGGCGTTGCCCGGGCCGGTGATTTTGTCGACGCGCGGAATGGTCTCGGTACCGTATGCCAGCGCGGCCACGGCCTGGGCGCCGCCCACCATATAGATCTCGTCCACGCCGCCGAGCTTTGCCGCGGCGAGCGTGTAGGGGCTGATCAGGCCGTCTTTTTGCGGCGGGGTCACCATGACCACGCGCTTGACGCCGGCAACCTTGGCGGGAATGGCATTCATGAGCACCGTGGAGGGATACTGCGCGCGACCGCCCGGCACGTAGATGCCGGCCGCCGCGAGCGGGGTCACCTTAACGCCGAGCATCGTGCCGTCCGGGCGCGTGGTAAACCAGCTCTGCTCGACCTCGCGCTGGTGGAATTCGCGAATCTGGCGCGCGGCCTTCTCGAGCGCGGCAACAAAGGCCGGATCAAGACCTTCGAGCGCGGCATCGATCTGCTCTTGCGGCAGACGGAAGCTCTGCAGCTCAACACCGTCAAAACGCTGACAGTAATCGCGCACCGCGGCATCGCCGTTGGCGCGCACGTCGGCCACGATATCGCGGGCGGCGTCGACGATGTTTTGCGGCAGCACACCCTTGCGGTTGAGCTGGTTGGTAACGAGGCGCTCACCGGGAGCAAGCTTGATGGTCTTCATATCGGTATCCCCTATCGGTCGAGGTTGTGTTCGAAAAACGAGAGGCCGGGCGGCGGCGCCAATCGGCCCGCAGCCCAGACGTTGGGACGCCCGTGCGTGCTCGCGCTATTGTGCCGAGCCCGCAACGGGCTCAAAATGCTTGTCCTTCACGGCCGCCGCCAGGCGATCGGCCAAGTTGCGCACGCGCGGGTCCAGGCGCGCGGCACCCGGGTTGACGAAGAATCGCGCCGTGCAGTCCATAATGCGACCGGTAATAACCAGGTCGTTATCGCGCAGCGTGGCGCCCGTGGCGGTGATGTCCACGATACGGTCGGTCATACCGACAATGGGGCCCAACTCGATGTTACCGTGCAGCGAAACGATGTCGGCGTTCACGCCGCGCTCGGCATACCAGGCGCTCGCGATGCGCGGATACTTGGTGGCCACGCGAAGCGACCCACGGCGGGCATAGTTGCGCTCGGCCTGGCCGGCGCGCCACGCGGGCTCCGCCTCGATAAACGTGCACAGGCCGTAGCCCAGGTCGACCAGCTGCAGCAGGTTGAGGTCTGCCTCGATAAGCGAGTCCCAACCGCAGATGCCGCAGTCGGCACCGCCACAGCCCACAAAAGCGGGCGCGTCGCTGGGACGCACGATGACAAACTCGATATCGCCGACCGTGCCCTCGCCGGCACGCGTGTCGCGACCGCCCACAATCAGGTGACGGCCGGGGTCACGCAGCTCAGAGACGTCCAAGCCCGCGGCCTCGAGCACGTCGAGCGTGTCGGCCTTGAGCGAGCCCTTGGGCACGGCGATGCGCAGCGGACCCTCGGCGCCGCGACCCACGGCGTGATCGCCGTCGGAAGCGGCGTCCTCGGCCGAGGTGCGCGCGGCCTCCAGACGCTCGAGCGAAAAGGCAAAGCCCGCCGCCGGTACCTCGATGCCGTCGCCAAATGCGCCGGTAAAGATGGAGTCGTAGCGTCCGCCCGAACCGACCGGATCGGGCAGGCCGCCGGCATAGGCCTTAAAGACCAGACCCGTGTAGTAATCGAAAGAGTTCATGATGGAGAAGTCGAACGACAGCACCTGGGCGTCCTCGGGTGCCAGGCCCTCGACCAGGGCACGCAGCTCGCGCGTGAGCGGCGCAACAATGCCCGCCGCCGCCAGCAGCGCGTCGACGCGGTCGAGCACCTCGGCACCACCGTGCAGGCGCGGCAGCTCGCTAATGGCGGCCTTGACGGCCTCGGGCTCGGTGCTTTTCGCCACGCGGGCATCGAGGCCCACAAAGTCGTTGGCGTGCACGCAGCGCAGAGCCTCGGCAGCCAGCTCGCGATCCTCGCACGCCGCGAGCAGCTCCTTAAACGGGCGCACGCTACCTGCGATAATGCGCGCATCGGGCAGCGCCAACTTGCGAACGGCCTCGGCCACCAGCGAGACGATCTCGACATCGCCCGCGGTATCGCCCGCGCCGATGAGCTCAAAACCCAGCTGGGTAAATTGACGCGAACCGCCGGCATTGCGCTGGCATTCGCGAACCACCGGCGCCTCATAGCGCAGGCGCAGCGGCAAGTCGGCCGCGCGCATGCGGGTCGAGACCAAACGCACGATCGGCAACGTATTGTCGGGACGAACCACCAACAAGCGGCCGTCATCGTCAAAAAGCTTAAACGGCGTGTCCGCGATACGGCCGTCCTCCTCGAGCGAGCCCTTGTCCTCGAGCAGCGGCGTCTCAACCGGCAGATAATGATGCTCCCTAAAGCAGCCCTTCACCGTCAGCGCAATCTCCTCGCGCGCCTGAGCCTCCTCGGGCAATATGTCCCGGAATCCCCACGGTGTGGCCGTCATCTGGTGAGCCTCCTCATGCTGTGTTGCATACAGAACAAACGACCGGCATAGCTCCGCCGGTCTTTTGGGTACTTTAGCATACTAGAGTGCTTGCGGGGAAAATCCTTGTCCGCAGCTCACACCGTATTCATTTGGAAACATAGGGGCAGACGCTCAGCTAAATCTGACGATTATCTAGGCCAACCAGAAACCATATCCCGTTTTTCGTCTAAAAACTGGGATGCAGTTTCCGCTGAGGACCTTTTCCGAACTGCTTCTGCAGCGGCTGTTTTGGCTCCGGGACCGCGTCAATCGCATATCTTTATGGCGCCTTTATCCTACACATGTTGTATAACTACCAAATGTGGAATATAACAAAGAGCAAAACATAGGCTGAGCGTTATGGAGGATTGAGGTTGAAAGAGAAGCTATTTCGATGGGTCGTGAAGCACCGCAAACCCATCATCGCGTTCTATGCGGTGGCAGCACTGGTATGCCTGTTCCTGCGCCAGTTTGTAGGCGTTAACTACGACATTACGAGCTATCTGCCCGACGAAGCGGCGTCGACCGTCGCTCTGAATACCATGGGTGATGAGTTTGAGGGTGACATTCCCAACTGTCGCGTTATGGTGCCCAATGTCTCGATCGCTCAGGCGCTCAAATACAAGGACAAAATCAAAAAGGTCGACGGCGTCGAGGAGGTCCTATGGCTTGACGACGCGGCAGATATCGATCAGCCGCTTGCCACGCAAGACAAAGACACCGTTGAGACCTATTACAAAAAGAACAACGCCCTGTTTACGGTGACGGTTAATTCCGAAAAGGAGATCGAGGCAACCGACGCTATTCGAGATATCGTGGGCGACGAGGGCGCCATTACGGGCTCGGCCATGTCTAACGCGCTCGCCACCACATCGACCGAGCAGCAGATCAGCATTATCACGGTCGCTGTCATAGCGATTATCTTCGTGATTCTGGTCATCACGACTACCAGCTGGGCCGAACCCATCCTGGTGCTGCTGGGCCTGGGCGTCTCGGTGTTTATCAACTGGGGCACCAACCTCATCTTTGGCGAGATTAGCTTTGTCACCAACTCTGCGGGCTCCATTTTGCAGGTTGCCATCGCGCTGGACTTCTCGGTCTTTTTGCTGCACCGCTTTAACGAGGAGCGTGGCCGCCACGGCAGCGTTGCCGAAGACATGGTGCAGTCGTGCTGCCTGTCCTCGGTCGCCGTGTTTTCGAGCGGTTGCACGGTCTGCATCGGCTTTATCGCGCTTGCCGCCATGCAGTTTAAGATCGGCCCCGACCTTGGTCTTGCCCTTGCAAAGGGTATCGCCATCAGCCTGGTATCGGTCTTTACCTTTGTTCCTTCGATGTTCGTTCAGTTCGATGGCTTTGTGCAAAAATCGCAGCACAGGCCCTTTGTCCCGCCGCTGGGTAAGTTCGCCCGTCTGGTGCTCAAGGTCTGTATCCCCGCTGCCGTCGTGATCCTCGCCGTGGTTTACCCTGCGCGTGTGGCATCGACCTCCAGCGATATCACGTACTACTACGGCACTTCGCACATTTTTGGTTCGGATACGCGGCTTGGTCAGGATATGGACAAGGTCAAGGAGGTCTTTGGCAACTCCGATACCTACGTTGTGCTCGTTCCCCGTGGAGAGGTGAGCGAGGAGCAGGCACTCTCCAATGAGCTCAAGGCGCTCCCCGAGGTCAAGTCCATCCAGAGCTATGTTGACGTTGCGAGTCCCTATATCCCCACGGGCATGGCCGAAAAGGACACGCTCGATCTGGTGGAGGGAGAGCACTACAGCCGTTTGGTGCTCACGGTTACCGCGCCCTACGAGGGTCCGAGTACATTTAAGCTGGTCAAGAAGATTCGTTGTATCGCGGACAAACATTATCCGGGTAAGGCAATGCTCGCCGGCGAGGGCGTGAGCACCACCGACCTTAAGGACACCATCACCGTCGATAAGGGCAAGGTCGACCTCATCGCCGTCGTGGCCGTGTTCGCGGTCTTGCTGCTGGCCACCAAGTCGCTGAGCCTGCCGATCATCTTGGTGCTCGTGATTGAGACCTCGATCTGGATCAACTTTGCTGCACCGCTCTACACCGGTATGCACGAGTTCTTCCTCGCCTACTTAATTGTGAGCTCCATCCAGCTGGGCGTTGCCGTCGACTACGGCATCCTGATTGCTGACCGCTATCGTGAGGACCGCGTGACCATGCATAAGCGCGAAGCGCTACTCGAGACCATGGAAGCTTGCACGATTCCTGTTTTGACCTCTGGATCGGTTCTGCTGATCAGTGGCTTCCTGATCCATGCGATCTCGAGCCACGGCGTGCTCAAGCAGATCGGCTGGTTCCTGGGCGTCGGCGTGAGCATCTCCCTAGTCGCCGTACTCTTTGCGCTGCCGGGTTTCCTTTATGTGCTCGATGGCCTCATCGGCAAGACCACGCTCAAAGCTCATTTTTTGCCCAAGGATGCCCAGGATCCGGTTTCGGATACCACCGAGGCATCGGCTGCGGACGGCTCCGCTCAGTAACGTTTTACAAAGCAGTTGGAAGGAATACCGCAATGCATACCCATACCACTGATACCGCTTCGAAAGAGCTCAAAGCCCAACGCGATCTTGTACGTCGTCCCCATAAGCGCATCGCTGCGCTCGCTCTTGCCGCCGGTCTGACCGTGGCCCTTACCGTTCCCGGTGCCGTTGTGTTCGCCGACGGCGTAGGGTCGACGAGCGCTGCCTCGGCTACGAGTGAACAGATGGCGACGGACTCCGATAACAGCACGCCGGGATATAAGAAAAACCAGGTCGTATACGTCAAAACCGATGCCGACGGCAATCGCACGGGTGTTTACGTGGTCAATAGCTTCGAGGCCAATAAGGGCGTCAAGATCGACGATGCCGGCACCTATAACAAAGTGACCAACCTATCGACGACTCAAAAACTAACGGACGACAGCGGGTCGGTTGCCGTTACGGGCCAGGGAGTGCAGGACTTTGTCTACCAGGGCGATCTGGACAAGAACACTCAGATGCCGTGGAACGTCACCGTGGCATACCAGCTCGATGGCCGCGATATCGACGCCAAGGATTTGGCGGGCAAGAGCGGCAAGCTCACCATGAAGCTCAAGGTCGAAAAGAATGACGACTATACCGGTGGCGATTATGCCGATAACTACCTGGTTCAGATTACCGGTCAGCTTAAGGATGCCGAGGCACACGATATTGAGGCTGAGGGCGCCACGGTTGCTGCCAACGGCTCCAACACGCAGCTTACCTACATGGTGATTCCCGGCAGCACCGGAGACTACACCATTACGACCGATGTTGAGGATTTTGAGTTTGATGGCTGGCAGATTGTCGGCGTGCCGCTGAATCTTGCCATCGATGTGGACTCGAGCAGCATGGATACGAGCCAGCTCGTGGAGCTCTCCAACGGTATTGCTACGGCCAATAGCGGTGCTGGCCAGGTTGCCGACGGTGTCAAGACGCTCGCGGCCTCGCTTGCCACGGCCAATACCGGTGCCGGCACGCTGTCCAGTGGCGCCGCTGCGCTCGCGGCGGGTACGAGTCAGCTCAACGCGCAGGTCCCCACGCTGGTCGAAGGCGTGAGCAACCTTAATGCCGGTGCCGAGGGGGTTAATGCCGGTGCCGTGCAGCTTAAGGGCGGTGCGTCCGATCTTTCGGCGGGCCTTTCCAAGCTGCAGGGGAGCGCACAGCAGATCTCGGGCGGCATAAGTGGAATTGCCGCTGGGTCCGATACGTACGTCGACGCGCTGACGCTGGGCAAGCAGGCTCAGGAGGCAAACCTTGCCAAGGCGCAGGCTGCGGCCAAGGCGGCCCAGGACGCCGTGACCGCTACGTCGGGCAACGCCTACAGCGCGCTGTACGGGCCGCAGGGTCTTACGGCGGCGCTCAGCGGCGAGGGGCAGTACCTTGCCGGTGCACAGCAGGCGCTCGGCGGGGCAAAGCAGGCCGCAAGCGCCATGGGCAACGATGCGGCAAAGGCTAACGCCGAGAGCGCAAAGGCTGGCGCCGAGAGCACCGTTGCATCTATTGCCGCTGCCAAGGCGGCGGTCGCCGATGCTCAGGACGCGCTGGATAACGCGGCCGATCTCGACTCCGCCAAGGCTGCGGCAGCCAAGCTAAGCGAGGCTACGGCACAGCTGGATGCCGCCACCGCAAGTGCCGGCAGTGCTGCTACCAGCGCGGGTGCCGCCGCCACGGCGGCATCGAGCGCCGATGCGACGGGTCTTACCGCGCTTCTCGATTCTGCATCCAATGCCGTTGCGGGCGCGCAGGGTCTTAACACGCAGGTGTCGCAGAGCCTTAAGGGTGCCGAGTCCATGTTTGGCACGCTTACCGATCAGGTTACGACTTTGGCCCAGGCGGCCGGCGCCCAGGGCGGCGCCCAGGGTGCCGTCACCGCGCTCGATAGCGCCATTCAGGGCTACACCACTGTCCAGGATGGCCAACAGCTGAGCCTGGCCGGAGCCATCGCCTATATGAACAGCGCGATCAACCCGGCAAACCCCACGGCCGTGAACCCCGGTCTTGTCGCCGGTGTTGGCTCTGCAGCAACGGGCGCGGGTCAGCTGAGCGATGGCGCCGCGGCTCTTGCCGCGGGCACCGACCAGCTTGCTGCGGGCACACAGCAGCTCAACGGTGCCACGCCCGCGCTTGCCAACGGCGCATCACAGCTCAACAACGGTGCGGCGCAGCTCAAGACAGGTGCTGCTAGCCTTGCTAGCGGCATGAATCTTCTCTCCTCGGGTGCAGGTACGCTTGCCAGCGGCGCATCCGAGCTCGGCAACGGCATGCAGGAGCTTACCGACCGAACGAGCAATCTCGATACTCAGGTCATCGACACCGTTAAGGACAAGATCGAGGAAATGCTCAACCCCGGCTTTACGCCGACGGACTTTGTCAACGGCGAGCAGGGCGGACATATAAATCGCGTGCAGTTTATCTATATGACGGGCGCGATCAGCAAGTAGGCAGCCGCGCCCTTGTGGCGATTGGCATCGATAGCAAGTTATGAGGGGAGGGGCCGTCGGGCATTGTCTCGGCAGCCCCTCTTTGCTGTCAGCGGCCACTTCGCGTCTTTGCAGAAGCTGTACCGCAAGATTTGTGTTTGGAAGGAGACGCGCTTTCTGCAAGGGGCGGAGCGCGGAAAGCATGTCCCGGATTTGATGCTCGGAACGGGATGAGCTTTCCGGATCGGACCCCAAGCGGAAAGCGCGTCCCGTTTCGGGGCTTCAGAATGGGACGCATCCGGAAACCGCATCCCACTCTGAGCCGAAATTCCGGGATGAGATTTCCGCCGAGGACACCCTGCGCCGACATCAACGCAAAAAGGGCGCCCGCGCAAATGCGGACGCCCTTGTGCAGGGTCGAGATATCAACCAGCCAAGATATCGAACCCGTGACCAGCTCTTAGTAGTCGAACTGGTGGTAGTAGCGGCGGTACTTGAGGTTGTGCTTGGTGACCAGCTCGTAGTTGCGCGCGAGGCGGTCGGTGGTCAGCACGGACAGGATCCACGGCGACACGATGACGCGGAAGTCGTCGTCCAGGCCCGGGATCGCGTACTCGGCGGTGTCGATGATGACGTAGTCCTCGTCGCCGGTCACGCCGCTGGTGAGGAAGGCGCGGACGCGCTCGTCGAGGGCGCGGCACTCGTCCTCGCCCATAAACAGGAACACCGGGACGCCGGGCTCGAGCAGCTCGAGCGTGCCGTGGAAGAAGTCGTGCGAGGTGATGTGGCGGATGCGCTTCCACTGCATCTCCTCGAGCAGGCACATGGAGTACAGGATGGTCTCGCCCCACAGCGCGCCCGAGCCGATGAACATGGTGTAGTCGGCCAGCGCGTACTTCCTGGCGAGCTCCTCGGCGCGCGGCTCGAAGCGCTTGCGGATGTCGAGCATGTCCTTCCAGACGTCCTTCGTCTGCTCGATGAACAGGTCGAACTTGGGGAAGCAGCCGCGGCGGTTGAGCAGGCGCAGGCCGAAGCAGTCGGCGAGGTAGTAGCCCTTCTCGCAGCCGCCGGCGCCGTGGTCGGAGGCCATCATGACGCAGTTCTCGGCGCCCACGGCCTGGCCGATCTTGCCCTCGGGGTTGGTCATGGCGAAGACGCGCACGCCCATCTCCCTCATCTTGCCGACGGCCTCGAGCACCTCGGGGGTGGTGCCGGACTCGGAGGCGGTCAGCACGACGGACCTGTCGGTCATGCGCTTGTGGCCCATGACGTTCCACTCGGCGGCGTGGATCAGGTAGACCTCGAGGTCGCGGTCGCCGAACTTGTTCATGAGGTACTCGAGCTGCATGAACTCGTCCCAGGTGCCGCCGACGCCCATCAGGAAGACGGCGTCGTAGCCCTCCTCGTGCACGCGGTCGGCCAGGGCGGTCATCTTCTTGCCGGCCTCGTAGACGTTCCTGCCGTCCTCGAGGTAGCCCTCCTGGTCGAAGTGCATGATCTCGATCTTCTCGGTCTCCTTCATTCCCGCTCCTTTCACGAGCAGTTTGAATTGTCGCACGGAATGGACGGGCTTGCCGCCCCGTCGCGCCGCTTAACCTTGTGGACATCTTGGCCCCAAGCTCAACAATTCAAAGGTTCTTAATACCAGTGAACGATTACAGGTTAGCCGTTTTTAATACCGATTTTTTGATTTCGTCCTCCCATCTCGGTAGACGGTCAGTTTTTGCCGCTCATCGGTCATGCGACACATGTCTGTAAAAACGAGCGCCCCCGCCGTGCGCAGGGACGCTCTAGACGCTAATAGTTGTAGGTATATCCGCCGGCGTCGCCGCGGGTAAAAGACTTGGCATGCTCGATTGCCTGCCCACTCGAGTCATAGGTCAGGCCTTCCAGCACGAGCGCCAGATCGCCCGGCTCAAGATTGAGCAAGCTCGCATCGCGTGCGCCCAGCGCCTCGATATCGAGTTTCTCTACCGACTGATCTGGCTTGCGTCCCAACATATCGTAGGTCTCGAACAGGCTGAAGACCGAAATGTCCACGCCTTCGATGCCCGGAAACAGCAGGCACGGAATCAGTGTCATCTCGATCGATACGGGCTCACCATCGATGCAGTTGAGGCGGCGCACCGAGTAAAGCAGATCGTCCTCGGCGATGCCAAACAAGTCGGCATAATACGGGCCAGCGTAGCGTTTGGAGCGCGCCAGGATGCGCACCGACGGCGTCGCGCCCGATGCCAGAACCGACTGGCGGAAGCCGCCCTTGCGTTCGTGCTCGTCAAACCACTTGTGTCCCACAAAGGCGCCTTTGCCCTGCACGCGACGAATCTGGCCACTTTTGACCAGCTCGTCCATGGCGCTTCGGATTGTCAGGCGCGTCGTGCCAAACTCCTCGGCCAGCTCGTTTTCGGACGGAATCATCGAGCCCGTCGGGTAGTCGCCGCGCTCGATTCGCTCCGCAATGCAGCGGCGAATTTGTTTGTAAACCGGCAAGTCTTCTACTGCATCAGCCATTCGACACCCACCTTCGTCGCAACGCCGTCTGCCTCGCCGTTATCGGCAAAACGATACTTGGTCGGCAGAATCACGGACTTGCAATACTCGACAAAGCCATCGGTCTCGTCGCGCTCGTGCGAAGCCTTGTAAAACACCGGCGTGCCCTCCTGAGCATTCAGCAACTTGGCCTCGTCGGCGTTCAGACGGCTGATGGAAATATGCTCCTTGCCGTGCGTCACATGGACATTCCCCTCCTTGAGCAAAACGTCGTAGAGGCTTTCCTGCTCAAAATCGTGATCGGGAAGCGAGGGGCACAAAGACAGATTGACGTAAGCCGTCTCGATCGATGCCGGGGAACCGTTGACCACACGCACGCGCCGAATGCAGAAGAGCGGCATGCCCAGGTCGATCTGGGCTTTTTGGGCAAGATCGATATCGGCATACACGACCTTGGACCAAACCAGGCGCGCGGTCGACTTTGAGCCAACCCTCTCCACCGCCTGCGTATAGTTCCATGTTTCCTGAAAGATGTTCAGCGGTTTGGGAGGACACACATAGGTGCCCGAACCGCGGCGGCTTTCCAAAGTTCCGCACGAAATAAGGCGCGTGATCGCAGCACGCAACGCCGTGCGCGACACGCCCAGCTCTTCACAGAGCACACGCTCGGCGGGCAGCCGGTCGCCACTCCGCAGGTCATAATGTTTGATATACCAAAGAATGCCCTCAAAGGCGCGGTCTTTGGGCGGAATCGCATATGGTTCACTCGACATGGGCAAGACGCCTCAACCGCTTGATGCTGCAGGAATCATTGCTCCGGACGCCTCATGGCGTCGAAGGCTTCTTTGATTTGCTCCGCAACACTCCGATACGACCGATATAGGCCGGAGTCTCGCTTGACTTCGCCCGCGGTCACCGGAATCTCAAGCTTCGAAATCTCATCCTCGCCGGTTTGCACGGCAACGATGACACCCATACCAAGGCACATATTACGCTTGGCAGCGTTGTTTTTGGTAGCCTGAGCTGGATTAAGCAAAATCTGCTGAGCGAGTTCGCGATTGCTGAGCTCCGGCACATCCTCGGGATTTCCGGTCTCGACAATCTCACACTGCAGCACATCCGCGTAATCAAAAATCCTCGGGGTCGCTCCGCGCTGATGCACGGCCCACTTGCGACGCGTGGCATCCCGGTAGATAGCCGGCAAAAACGTAAACCGCGGCGGGTCCAAAATCGTATCCGTGATGGTAAACACATCGGGATCAAAGGCATCCTGCGGGTTTTTCTTCTTGAACAGCCCCATATCAGCCTCCCGTACTAGCATTAAACAACTCAAGCTGAATATAGCACCAATTTAAAGCCGCCGCTTTACCGCATCGGTACGCGGCGTCTATGGCTCGCTCAGCGGAAGAGTGCACGAGCGAAGGCCGGGGAGGCGTGCTTTGTTTTGAGAAGTGGGCTTCGCGAACTTCTCAAAACAAAGCACGCCTCCCCGGCCCCGCCGGCAAATAGCGGACACTCCGCATGCAATCTATGCAAATAAACAAGTACGCTTAGCTACATTCAAGTACGCTTAGCTACATTCGGTAAGTTCGAGCACGCTGCCCTTAACGATAAGCGCCGGCTCCAGGACGACCTCTTCGGCACGCCTGCCGCCCCTACCGGCAAGACGCTTGGACATGCAGCCAAAAGCATGCTCCGCAAGGACACCAGGATCCTGCTCAATCGCGGTCAGCGCCGGCTCAAAGAGAACGTCGGCCGCCGAGTTGTCATAGCTCACCACCGAGATATCGCCCGGGATGCTCTTCCCCATCTCGTGCAGGCGCTTGAGCAAACCAAGGGCAATGTTATCCGAGCTTGCGAACACGGCGGTGGCATCAGTTGCGAGCACCGCCTCCGAGGCCTCGTAGGCACTCGGAATGTAGTACTCGCTCTCAAACTCCAAACGTGCGTCGATAGGCAGGCCAACCTCGCGCAGCGCGCGCTCATAGCCGGCAAGTCGCTTACGCCCCGTATTGGAACGGCGCGCGTTAACCAAGCAGGCAATGCGACGGTGGCCCTGCTCGATCAGATAGCGAGTGGCCATGTAGCCACCCATCTCGTGGTCGAACATCACCTTGTCGCACTCGAGCCCCTCAATGGCACGGTCGACCATCACGGCAGGGATAGGCAGATGGCTGACTTCTTCGCGCAGGGCGCGGTCGTCGGAGAACTCGTCGCCCACGACCAGGAAGACGCCATCAACGCCGCGCGTTACCAGCTGGCGCAGCAGCTCCAGATCGTCATCGGCGCTTCCGCCCGAGCTGGTAATGAAGAGCGCATAGCCGTCCTCGCGGCAGCGCTTTTCCAGGCTACCGGCGAGCGAAGCAAAAAAGCGGCTCTCGATGTTAGGGACGATAAGGCCCAGGGTGCGCGACTCGCGCATGACCAGGCTGCGCGCGATCTGGTTGGGAACATAGTGGTTGCGCGCCGCGACCTCTTTGATGAGCTTGCGGTTTTCTTCCGAGATGCGACAGGGCCGATTATTGAGCACAAGCGAGACCGACGAGGGGGAAAGCCCCACCTCCTGGGCGATCTGCTTGAGGGTGACTTTGTTGGCCATCTCGCTCCTTCCGGGTTTACGCGCAATCTCTTGAAAGTATAGCGACTACCCCTCTACCTCGGTGATAAACACTTTACCAATCCGGTAGACGGCTGTTTTATCGCCGCCAGCGCACCAAATCCGTCCGGGTGGGGTATATTGCAATCGATTGATGACAACGACCACCAAAAGGCGGATATTCGTATGCACGAGAACGACTTTTTTAACGAGGACCTGCTGTGCGCGCTTGCTGGCGTTGCCGGCGAGGACAACGTACTGATGAGCGAGCCCATGCGCGAGCACACCACGTTTAAGATCGGCGGCCCGGCCGACGTCTTTGTCACGCCCGATACCGAGCAGGGCCTCGTCGCCACGCTCGATACCTGCTATCGCTGCGATCTGCCCCTCACCATCGTGGGCAACGGCTCCGACCTACTCGTCGGCGACAAGGGCATCCGCGGCGTCGTCGTGGCGCTGGGCGAAGGCCTCTCCGACATTACGATCGACGGCACGCACGTCACGGCGGCAGCCGGCGCGCTGCTTTCCGATGTCGCAGCCGCGGCAGCCGAGGCCTGTCTCACCGGCATGGAGCCCATCTCGGGCATCCCCGGATCGGTCGGCGGCGCCTGCTACATGAACGCCGGTGCCTACGGTGCCTGCATGGCCGATGTGCTGGAGTCCGTGCGCGTCTACAAACCCGCTCGCCAGCTCGACGACGGCACCCGCGGCAGCGGCAATATCATTGAGTTCGATGTCGATGAGCTCAACCTGGGCTATCGCAAGAGCCGCATTGCCGACGACGGCTTCATCGTGCTTTCGGCCACCTTCAATCTCGCTCCGGGCAACGCCGCGATGATCAAGGCCGACATGGACGACTACCGCCAGCGCCGCGAGGACAAGCAGCCGCTCGACATGCCGAGTGCCGGCTCCACTTTCAAGCGCCCCGAGGGTTACTTTGCCGGCAAACTCATCATGGATGCCGGCCTGCGAGGACACGCCGTTGGCGGCGCGCAGGTGAGCGAGAAACACTGCGGCTTCATCGTCAACGCCGACCACGCCACCGCCACCGATGTCGACGAACTCATCCGCCACATCCAGGCAACCGTCAAAGACCAATTCAACGTAGACCTAGAACCCGAAGTCCACCGAGTAGGCGAATTTTTATAAAAAAGAAGGCCCCGAAAGGGGCCTTCGCCATATCTATTCAGATAACCCAGTCCGGCGTGTGGCGCCCCGAACCCGGAAGGTCCGGGACTGCGGGCGAGGCATAAGGTTGGTCGCGAGTTCCGCACGCAAAGAAGGCCACTTAATGTGGCCTTCGTCTTGCGCAGGACTGTAGAGCAGGCAACCTTATGCCTCGCCCGCAGTCCCGGACCAACCTGCTTCAAACCGCAGTTACGACAGCGCAATACCGCCGAGCCAGCCCCAGCGCACGCCAGAGCCAGTGCCATAGAAGCTAATAAACGAATCAAGCGACTTAGACGTAATGGCACCCTCGTTGCTCATAACGATGCCGCCGCCAACGTAGATACCCACATGACCGTAAATAAGACCCGGAGCACCCGTGCCGCTGTGCGAGGAATCGGCAACGATCATGCCCACCTGCAGCGCCGAGCGGTCGGAGCTATAGCACCAGGCGTTGAACATGTCACACGCGTTGCCGCCAAAATAGCCCACGCCGGCATTGCGGAAGACGTTGGTAACCCAGGCAGCGCACCAGCCCTGGCCGGGAGAAGGCGTCGAGTAGCACGCATTGACGACGGCCTGCTGCTTGCCCGAACCGCCCGTCTGTTGCGGGGTGCCGCCGGCATACGATCCGCCACCCGAGCTCGAACCACCCGAGTAGGAATTGTTCTTGTTCGCAGAGGCCGCGGCTGCCGCAGCCGCCTTCCTAGCGGCCTCCTCAGCCTGGGCAGCAGCGAGGATCTCGGAATCACGCTGAGCCATGAGCTCCTTGACGTCGTCGGAAAGACCGTTCAGCACGGTCTGGACTTCTTGCTGCTTGGCCTGCATATCCTGCATCTGAGCCGTCTGCTGGTCCTTGAGTTTCTCCAGGTCGGCCTTTTGTGCTTCGAGCTCGGTCTTCTGTGCGTCGAGCTCAGCCTGAATCGTCTGGATGTCCTCGATGGCGTCGCGGTCGCTCTTGTTGATCTTCTCAACGTAATGCGCGTTGGCGACGAGTTCCTCAAACGAGCCAGAGGCCAGCAGCAGCGACAGGATGTTCGTGCCGCCGGACTTGTAGCTAGCGGCCACGCGATCGGAAAGGTCGTTGCGCTTCTTCTTGAGCTCGGCCTTCTTTTCATCGATCTGGGCCTGCGTGTCGTCAATCTTGCCCTGGACATTCTCGATGTCGTTGAGGGTCTGGGCATTCTTGTTGGCCAGCGCCGCATACTCATTTGCGATGCTGTCGAGCTGGGCCTGAACCTCGTCGAGCTGGGCCTGGGCGGCATTCAGTTTATCGGTGGTTTCTTTGGAAGCCTCCGCCGCATGGGCGCGAGCGGGCAGGCCAAAAAGAACTGCCGCAGAAGCGGCGCCGAACAGGGCCTTGAGGGCAGTGCGGCGCGAGAGCTCCTGGGAAAGGATGGAATCGCTGTTTGGTGACATATGTACTCCGTTACATGCTTATTTATATGTCGCTCAACTCATACATATTAGCGTACATATGGCGCGTCCCAACGATTTCCACGAACGGCAGGAAACTGCAAGGTCGGCGGCTCGTAAGCGAGCGTCAAAGATCAGGTTATGCGTGTGCAAGCTCTTCTATGAGTACGTTAGCATAATCCTCTGCTTTTCCTGCCGCGTACGTTCTTGGAACAACTGCCTGCGCTATACTCCCCTGAAGAAGTGTTCCTGATTCGATAGGAGACTACATGTCCAAAGCACTCGACCCCAAAGACACCTGCGTCCTCGTTACCGGTGGCGCCGGCTTTATCGGCTCGCACACCGTCGTTCAGCTGCTCGAGGGTGGCTACCAGGTCGTCATCGTCGATGATCTCTCCAACTCCAGCGCCGTCGCCGTCGACCGCGTCAAGACCATCGTGGGCGACGAGGCCGCCAAGAACCTCACCTTCTACGAGGCCAACGTGCTCGACCGCGATGCGATGAACAAGATCTTCGATACCCATCAGATCGACCGCGTCATCCACTTTGCCGGCTTTAAGGCCGTCGGCGAGTCGGTGAGCAAGCCCGTCGAGTACTATCACAACAACATCGAGAACACCCTGGTGCTCATCGACGTCATGCGCAACCATGGCTGCAAGTCCATCATCTTCTCGAGCTCCTCGACCGTCTACGGCGACCCGGACAACCCGCCCGTCACCGAGGAGGATCCTAAGAAGCCCGCGACCAACCCCTATGGTTGGACCAAGTGGATGATCGAGCAGATCCTTATGGACGTCCACACCGCCGACCCCGAGTGGGACGTCGTGCTGCTCCGTTACTTCAACCCCATCGGCGCTCATCCGTCGGGCCTGATCGGCGAGGACCCCAAGGGCATCCCCAACAACCTGGTGCCCTATGTCGCCCAGGTCGCCGTGGGCAAGCTCGAGGCCGTTCAGGTCTTTGGCAACGACTACCCCACCCCCGACGGCACCGGCGTGCGCGACTACATCCACGTGTGCGATCTGGCCTCTGGTCACGTTGCCGCCCTTAACTGGATGAACGGCAAGACCGGCGTCGAGATCTTTAACCTGGGCACCGGCACCGGCACCTCGGTACTCGAGGTCGTCGCCGCCTTCTCCAAGGCTTGTGGCAAGGAGCTGCCCTACGTGATCCGCGAGCGCCGCGCCGGCGACATCGCCGCCAACTGGTGCGATGCCTCCAAGGCCGAGCGCATGATGGGCTGGAAGGCCCAGTACGACATCGCGGACATGTGCCGCGATAGCTGGAACTGGCAGAGCCACAACCCCAACGGCTTCGCCGACGCCGAGTAGCAAAAACCTACATACCGCTCTTGCCCCGATCTCACGTTGTGAGGTCGGGGCTTTTTCATGGCATGTAACCATTCGCCGAAAATCGACCAACTTTTTTATCTTGCCTGTACATGTTTAAACAACATGTTTTACAATAGGCGTATCGAATCAGAACATCGGAGGCGGACTGCACACCCATCGGCAGGCCGACCCCACAACAAGAAGGTTGGTGAGCGCATTCATGGAGCGTGCAAGCGGCGTCCTCATGCCCGTCTCATCTCTGCCCGGACCATACGGAATCGGCGGCTTTGGCTGGAATGCCTACGACTTCGTCGATTTTCTCGCCTCGTGCAAACAACATTACTGGCAGATTCTGCCCCTTACGACGACCAGCTATGGCGATTCGCCCTATCAGTCGTTCTCGGCCCGCGCAGGCAACCCCAACTTTATCGACTTTGCCGAGCTTATCGAGGCAGGGTATCTGGAGCAGCGCGATATCGATGGCGTGTATCTGGGATCCGACCCCAGCAATGTCGACTACGGTGCTATCTTTGGTGGCCGCCGTCAGATTCTCGACCGAGCCGCTGAGCGCTTTGCTGCCGACAAGCCGGCCGATTTCGATGACTTTATCCAGGCCAACGAGGACTGGCTCATCCCCTACTGTGAGTTCATGACCGTCAAAGAGGAGTGCGGTCTCAAGGCGTTTTGGGAGTGGCCCGCGGAGCTCCGCACCCGCGGCGAGGCTTCCGCCAAGGTCTGCGCCGACCATCCGGCGCGTATGCTCTACCACCAGATGACGCAGTACTTCTTCGATCGCCAGTGGAGCCGCCTCAAGGCCTATGCCAACGAGCGCGACATTCTCATCATCGGCGACCTGCCCATCTATGTCTCGCGTGACTCCGTCGAGATGTGGGCGACGCCTGAGCTCTTTAAGATCGACGCCGCCGGCAATCCCGTGAGCGTCGCCGGCACGCCGCCCGACCAGTTCTCGGCCACCGGCCAGTACTGGGGCAACCCCATCTACGACTGGGACGCCATGGAGTCCGACGGCTTCTCCTGGTGGGAGGGCCGCATTCGCGCCGCCCTCGACATGTACGACGTCATCCGCCTGGATCACTTCCGCGGCTTCGAGGCCTATTGGGAGGTGCCGTTCTCCTCGCCCGATTCGTCCTACGGTTCGTGGACGCAGGGTCCCGGCCTCAAGTTCTTCAAGACGCTCGAGGAAAAGCTCGGCACGCTGCCCATCATCGCCGAGGACTTGGGCTTCCTCACCCCCGGCGTCATCGACATGCGCGACAACTCGGGCTTCCCCGGCATGAAGATCCTGCAGTTTGCCTTTGAGGGCACCAACTCGTACTACCTGCCGCATAACTACATTGCCAACACCGTCGCCTACGTGGGCACCCACGACAACGAGACGGCGCGCGGTTGGTTTGAGGGAACGGCCACCCCGCGTCAGCGCGAGCAGGCAGCCCTGTACACCCATCAGCAGGCCGGCGAACCCATGGCAGATGCACTCAATCGCACCATCGCCGCCAGCGTGAGCGACACGTGCATCTACACCATGCAGGACCTGCTCAACTTGGGCAACGAGGCGCGCATCAACACCCCTGCCACGCTGGGCGGCAACTGGACCTGGCGCATGCTCGACGGCGCCATCACCCGCGAGCTCGAGCACAAACTCACCGACTGGACCGAGACCTACTTCCGCATCCCGTCGGAAGCCGAAATCGAACTTCCTCAATAGGAGCTACCGCGCCCGACCCCTCCCCACCGTGCGGACGCGCTTGCTTTTCCCGCGCGAGGCCACCCCAATCCCCTCGCGCGGGCTTCTTATGAATTGCAGACATGAAACAACCCATCACAGGAGAAAACATGCCCCAAATTAACCTCATGGAACTCGCCGAGCAGTCTTTTGGCACCTCGCTCGAGCAGCTCGACGACCGTCGCATTTACAAGCTGCTGGTCAAACTCGTGCAGGAGCGCTCCGCCGCCTGCCCGCTCAACAACGGCAAGAAAAAGCTCTATTACATTTCCGCCGAATTTTTGATCGGCAAGCTGCTCATCAACAACATGATCGACCTCGGCATCTACGACGAGGTTAAGGACCAGCTCACCGCCGCAGGTCACGACCTCAACAAGATCGAGGAATTCGAGGTCGAGCCGTCACTCGGCAACGGCGGCCTGGGCCGCTTGGCCGCATGCTTCCTGGATTCCATCGCCACGCTGGGCTTGACCGGCGATGGCGTGGGCCTCAACTATCACTACGGTCTGTTCCGTCAGCGCTTTGTCGACAACCAGCAGAAGGCCGTCCCCGACGAGTGGCTCGGTGAGCAGGACATCCTAGTCGACGATGACCGCTCCTACACCGTCGAGTTCGGCGATTTTGCCGTTACTTCCAAGCTCGTCAACATCGATGTGCCCGGTTACGGCCAGCCCACCAAGAACCGCCTGCGCCTGTTCGACCTGGCAAGCGTCGACGACGGCCTGGTCCCCGGCAGCTCCATCGACTTCGACAAGACCGAGATCGCCAAGAACCTCACCTTGTTCCTCTACCCCGACGATTCCGACGAGCAGGGCCGCCTACTTCGCATCTATCAGGAGTACTTCATGGTGAGCAACGCCGCCCAGCTCCTGATCGACGAGGCCGTCGAGCGCGGCAGCAACCTGCACGATCTGGCCGACTACGCCGTGGTCCAAATTAACGACACGCACCCCACCATGGTCATCCCCGAGCTCATTCGCTTGCTCACCACCGAGCATGACATCGAGTTTGACGAGGCCGTGACCATCGTACGCTCCATGGTCGCCTACACTAACCACACGATTCTTGCCGAGGCGCTCGAGAAGTGGCCGCTCGCCAGCCTGCAGAAGGTCTCCCCTGCCATCGCCGACATTATCGTCAAGCTCGATGAGATCGCGAAGGCCGAGCACGATGACCCGCGCGTCGCCATCATCGACGAATACGACACCGTCCACATGGCCCACGTGGACATCCACTTTGGCTTCTCCATCAACGGCGTAGCCGCCCTCCACACCAAGATCTTGGAGGACACCGAGCTTCATCCGTTCTACGAGATCTATCCCAAGAAGTTCTCCAACAAGACCAACGGCATCACCTTCCGCCGCTGGATCCATGGGGCCAACCCCGCGCTCGCCAGCCTGCTCGACGATGTGATCGGCACCGACTGGCGCAGCACCGGCGATCTGAGCAAACTCGCCAAGTTCGCTGACGACAAGGACGTTCTTGAGCGCCTGGCCGCCACCAAGGTCGAGGCCAAAGCCATCATGCGCCAGTTCATGGCGCTCGAGCAGGGCGTGACCATTCCCTCCAACGCCATCATCGATGTCCAGGTCAAGCGCATCCACGAGTACAAGCGCCAGCAGATGCTCGCGCTCTACATCATCTGGAAGTACCTCGATATCAAGAACGGCAACAGACCTAAGCACCCCGTCACCATCATCTTTGGCGGCAAAGCGGCGCCTGCCTACACTATCGCGCAGGACATCATCCATCTGATCCTGACGCTATCGCAGTGGATTGCAAACGACCCCGACGTGGCTCCCTACCTGCAGGTTGTCATGATCGAGAACTACAACGTCACCGCCGCCGAGCGCGTGATCCCCGCCGCTGACATCTCCGAGCAGATCAGCCTGGCCTCCAAGGAGGCGAGTGGCACCTCCAACATGAAGTTCATGCTCAACGGCGCCCTAACCCTGTGCACGCTCGACGGTGCCAACGTGGAGATTGCCGAGCTCGTGGGCGACGAGAACATCTACACCTTTGGTGCCTCGTCCAAACAGGTCGAGCAGCTCTATGCCGACGGCACCTATGACGCCGGCGTGCTCTACCGCAAGCCCGGCATTAAACTGCTGGTGGACTTCATCACCAACCCGGCCTTTATGGCGACCGGCAATGCCGAGCGCCTGCAGCGCCTGCACGATGACATTAAGGGCAAGGACTGGTTTATGGCCCTGCTCGACATTGAGGAGTACATCCAGACCAAGGAGCGCGTGCTGGCCGACTACGAGGACCAGGACGCCTGGATGCGCAAGGCGCTCATCAATATCGCCAACGCCGGCACCTTCTCGTCTGACCGCACGATTTCCCAGTACAACGACGAGATTTGGCACCTGAGCTAATTTCGTTTCCTTTACCCATCCTCTTGAAAGCGGAGTCGTGGCGACACGGCTCCGTTTTTTGTGCCCGCACGTTACCCTGTGACCCGACTCGACCGAAGAATCTCAATCTGTAACAGCTACTCGGTAGAAACGGCCCCAGCTGTTACAGATTGAGACATACCGCCCCCCCTTGGGTCAATCTCGATCTGTAACATCTAGCAGCTGAAATTCACCTTTGGTGTTACAGATTTAGATGAAATGGTTAGCTCAGCGGAACCGTCTCGATCTGTAACATCTAACGTCCGAAATCAGCCTCACCCGTTACAGATCGAGACAAACGACCGGTCAGACAGCCCCAACACAAAGAAAGGCTCCCCTCTCGCCCAGTGGACGGGAGGGGAACCTTATATGTGACCGCGGCAAAAGGATGGCAATACCGCAGTCGCCCAAAGGGAGGGCCTGGATGCACCGGGCCTAGATAAGGTTCTTGCCAGAGACCTTATCGAAGAGGTGGGTCGCGTTCTTCTCGAACTTGAACCAGATGGTGTCGCCAGCCTTGAGCGCGCCCTTGGCCTCGAGGTCGACGACGGGGATAATCAGGACAAACTGGCCGTCGGGAGCGGTCACGTGGACATGCTCGGTCGAGCCCATGAGCTCGGTCACCTCGACGGTACCCTGGAGCGCGCCCTCCTCGCCCTTGTCGGCAAGCAGGATCTGCTCGGGACGCACGCCGGCCGTAATCTCCTTCACGTCGCCGCCGTCCCAGTTGAGGGCAAGCTGAGCGCAAGTCTCGGGGGCGAGCGCCACGTTCATATCCTCGGTCTTGACGGTAAAGCCGTTGCCCGAGCGCACCAGCTGGGCATCGAAGAAGTTCATCTGCGGCACGCCGATGAAGCCGGCGACGAAGATGTTCGCGGGATGGTTGAAGACCTCCTGCGGCGTGGCGATCTGCTGGACAACGCCGTCCTTCATGACCACGATACGGTCACCGAGGGTCATAGCCTCGGTCTGGTCGTGAGTAACATAAATGAACGTGCCCTTGATCTCGTGGCGCAGCTTAATGAGCTCGGCACGCATCTGGTTACGAAGCTTGGCGTCCAGGTTGGACAGCGGCTCGTCCATCAGGAAGACCTTGGGGTCACGCACGATGGCGCGGCCGATAGCGACACGCTGGCGCTGGCCGCCGGAGAGCGCCTTGGGCTTACGGTCGAGGTACTCGGTAATGCCCAGAATCTCGGCAGCAGAGCGAACCTTGCGGTCGATCTCGTCCTTGGGAACCTTCTTGAGCTCGAGCGTAAATGCCATGTTCTCGTACACCGTCATATTGGGGTACAGAGCGTAGCTCTGGAACACCATGGCGATGTCGCGGTCCTTGGGCGCCACGTCGTTGACACGCTTGCCGTCGATGAGCACATCGCCCGAGGTAATGTCCTCCAGGCCGGCGACCATGCGCATCGTCGTGGACTTACCGCAGCCAGAGGGGCCAACGAGGACGACGAACTCCTGGTCGTGAACGGTGAGGTTGAAGTCCTCTACAGCGAGCACACCGTCCTCGGTAACCTTGAGGTTGTGCTTCTTCTCCTCGGTCTTCTTCTTTTTGCCAAAGAAGCCTTTCTTTTTTGACTCGTTGTTGGGATACACCTTCTGAACATGTTTGAGAACGATCTCGGCCATGTCTTTACCTTTCGATATGCGGCACCATGTTGAGGGCGCCGCAGAAACTTGCAAAACAGTTACGGCATCAGCCCTTGACGGCACCTGCCACCACGCCGTCGATGATGTACTTCTGGCAGAGGATGTACATGACGACGATGGGGATAACAACCATCATGATGCAGGCCATCATGGGACCGAGCTCGACGTGGCCGTAGCCGCCGCGGAAGTACTGGATCAAGATAGGAATGGTCTTGTACTTGGTGGAGTCGAGCGTAAGGTAGGGCAGCAGATAGTCGTTCCAGACCCACATGGTCTCGAGGATGCCGACCGAAAGATAGGTGGGCTTCATGATGGGAAGGACGATCTTAAAGAACACCTGGACCGGGTTGCAGCCATCAATCATGGCCGCCTCCTCGATCTCGAGCGGGATGTTCTTTACAAAACCGGCGAACATAAAGACCGCCAGGCCCGCGCCAAAGCCGAGGTAGATAAAGCAGATGTTGAACGGCGTGTTGAAGCCGATGCGGTCCGCCAAATTGGACAGCGTGAACATGAGCATCTGGAACGGCACGACCATCGAGAACACGAACAGGTAATAGAAGAAGTTCGAGATCTTGTTGTTGACACGAACCACGTACCAAGCGCACATGGAGCAGCACACCAAGATCAGCACGACCGACGTGACCGTGATGATGAGCGAGTACATAAATGCCGAGGCAAAGCCCTGCTCGTTAAGGGCGTGCATGTAGTTTGCGAGGCCGTTGAACGTCTCGGGCGTGAGCAGATCGAATGCCGTGGTGGTGCTGATTGCGGTCGCTTTCTTAAAAGAATTAAGCGCAATCATGAACACGGGGTAGATCCACGCGAGCGACAGGATCGTAAAGAAAATCGAGAGCGCGCGGTTGATAACCTTATCGCGTTTCATTACTGCTGCACCTCCTTGGACCTCGTGGCCTTAAGCTGGATCATGGAGATGGCCACGACCAGGATGCAGAAGATAACCGCCTTGGCCTGACCAATGCCCTGCCATGCGATACCGGCACGCGAATAGAACGTGTTGTAGATGTTCAGGGCGAGCATCTCGGTGGAGTGCGCGGGGGCGCCGCCGGTAAGGGCGAGGTTCTGGTCGAACAGCTTAAAGCCGTTGGTGATAGACAGGAACAGGCAGATGGTGATGGTCGGCATCAGGTTAGGGATCTTAACCTTCCAAAACGTCTGCCATGCCGTGGCACCGTCGACCTTGGCGGCCTCGATGTAGTCGGACGGAATGGACTGCAGACCAGCGATGTAGATGATCATCATGTAGCCGACCTGCTGCCACAGGGTCAGGATGATAAGGCCCCAGAAGCCAGCAGCAGAGTTAAGGGCGATGAGCTGGGCGCCCACATTGGAGAGCAGGCAGTTGATCAGAATCTGCCAAATGTAGCCCAGCACGATGCCGCCGATCAGGTTAGGCATAAAGAAGATCGTACGGAAGATGTTGGTGCCTTTGAGCGCCTTGCGGGTGAGCGCCTGCGCAATGGCCAGGGCGATCACGTTGATGAGCACCGTCGACAGGAAGGCAAACGCCACGGTAAAGAAGAACGACGTGGAGAACTGCGGATCGGACAGCGCGCGCACGTAGTTCTCGATACCGACAAAGTGCGTGTTGTTGATGGTAATAAACTGGCAGAACGAGAGATAGAAACCCTGGATAAAGGGGATCACGAACCCGATCATAAACGCCAGACACGTGGGCAGCATAAAGAGCGGCCACCAGCGCTTGAGTGCTTTGCCCATAGAAGGGTCCTTTCAATATGCAGGGGGCGGGCAAACCAACGTCTGCCCGCCCCCTGTCGCTAATCAGATAGCTTGGGCAGCAACTGCTTACTCGGAAGCAGCCTTCTCGGTCTTCCAGCCATCGACGAAGGCGTTCTTGACGCCGTCCCACTTGCTGTTGTCGGCAGCATAGGCAATCAGAGCCTGCTTGAGGTTCTTCTTCCACTCCTCGGAGGGGATGTAAACGAAGTCCCAAGCGACGGTCTTCTTGCCGTCCTTGGCCATGGCAACGGCCTGCTGCGAGAAGACGTTGGTGGTCTCCTTAGCGCTCTTGAACGGGGCAGTCAGACCCATCTTGTCAGCGATGATGCTGGTGGCGGTGTCAGAAGTGACGCACCAATACATGAAGTCCTCGGTGGCCTTCTGGGCATCCTCGGAAGCCTGGGAGCTGACGCACCAGTAGTTCTCGCCGCCGGAGCACAGGCCCTGGTTCTCCTCGCCGTCGACACCGATGTAGATGGGCATCATGCCAATCTGATCGTCGGTCATGCCGGCCTTGGTGAGGTCAGCATAGGCCCAAGAACCGTTCTGGTAGAAGACGGCCTTGCCGGTTGCGAACTCGTTGGTGGCGTCGTCGCCGGTCTTGGAGGCAAGCTGCGAAGGATCACAGGTGGAGTCGGTGATGTACAGGTCGAAAATCTGCTTGAAGTTGTCGAGATACTCGCCCTTAATCTCGTCGTCCTCCTGGTTGTGCTCCTTCTCGAACTCGTAGTAGAGCGGGAGGTTGGCGAGGTGGGTGGTGTAGCGCCAGCTGGAGGAGTCATCCATGCCGGCGGAAGTAAAGGCACCCTCGACACCAAGCTCGTCCTTGCGGGCCTGGATGTCGTCGGCACAAGCCTTCAGCTTGTCGAAGGAGTTGATGTCCTCGGCCTTGTAGCCAGCCTTCTCGAGCAGCTGCTTGTTGTAGATGATGCCGTAGCTCTCCTGGACCCAGTCGATACCCAGATCCTTGCCATCGGACTGCAGAGCCAGGGAGTCGTCAATGAGCTCACCGCGGAGCTTGGTATCGGACAGGTCGGCGCAGTAATCCTTCCAGTTCTTAAGACCGGTGGGGCCGTTGACCTGGAACAGGGTCGGAGCGGAGCTCTTGGACATCTCGGACTTGAGCTTCTCCTCGTAGGTGTTGGAGGCAGCGGTCACGATCTTGACCTCGACGCCCTTCTCCTTCTTATAGGCCTTGGCGATCTCCTTCCACTCCTTGTCGACCTCGGGCTTGAATTGGAGGAAGTAGACCTCGGCAGCGTCACCAGAAGCAGAGGAGCCGGAGCCGGCAGAACCACCGCAACCCACGAGGCCCAGACCAAGAACTGCAGCCGCGGAACCAGCAAAGCCCAGGAACTGCCTTCTGCTCATTTCGTTCTTCATTACAATCCACCCTTTCACACCGTGGCGGCACCCTTTGCCGCCGCCTTCGGAGATTGGCTCGGGGACTTTGCCCCTTTTGCTGATTTGAACGATACGCTATTTGGCTAGTTGTTTGAACAAGTATTACTAGAGCGGTAGAAAAACTTCGGTGAACGGTAATTTCAACTTGATACTTGACAAGTTTTGTATAAACAATTATTTGTTATCGAATGCAGAGAAAACGCCCGGTCAAGCCAATGTACCGTCGGTTTGACCGGGCGTTTTCTCTTTGAGGCCATGAGTCTCGTCAGGCTGCGAGCTAGCCGGCTATCGCTTGGAATTGACGCGGTAATGGAAGATCTCGGGGTGTGTGCGAGTGTGCGTCACCTCAAACAAGATGCCATCCGAGGTGTACGACTGACTCTCCATGACGGCAACGCAGTTGTATTTGCCGAGGTCAAGATAGCTGCAGTCCTCATCGTTGGCGAGCTCGACACTCACCGTACGACGGCTCGCCATCACTTTGACACCGCGCTTGTGCTCCAGATAGCCGTAAATAGAATCTGCCGCGATCTCGGGAGTCAGGCCCTTGGCGATCGACGCCAAAAAATAGCCATGGTCCACTTGGCGCGCGTTGCCGTTGAGGCTTCGGACACGCACTACGCGAATCAACTCCTCGCCCACCTTAAAGCCCAGGTGACGAGAGAGTTGCTCGGTGCAAACCAGATGTTCGAAAGACTTAACGTCCGTCGATGCAACGGCATTGTTGCGCTTTGCAAACTCGCCAAACGACTCAACCTCTTCGAGTGCGCCCAACATGTCGGTTTCGCCCTTAAGCCAAATAACGCGCACGCCCTTGCCGTGTATGGGCTGCACAAACATCCCGTCGGCCAGCATACCCAAGGCGCGACGGACGGTATTGCGAGTGCATCCGAACTCCGCGGTCAGCTCGGCTTCGGTTGGCAGCATCTCCTGAAACGCATAGGTCCCATTAATGATGCGCGAGCGTATTTCTCGGTAGATTCCTTCGTATATCGCTTTTGGCATTGTTTCACCTCTACATTATTCATTTCCGGCTAGGCACGATAGCATTTCTTAAAGTTGTTTAAACCGAATATCGGTAAAGCGACAGGATTTAACCGTTGACGGTTTCTGTCATGCCCAAATCGGTTTCGCTCAAAACTGCCGGTACGACAATCGTCTGGTCCTCTACAATGAATCCATTGTTTAAACGTTTCCCCACGCGCAACGCGCCTCGATATTCGGAAGGCAGAACATGCTGCAAAAAATCCAACGCTTTGGCGGGGCAATGTTCGCGCCCGCCATGCTGTTTTCTATATCAGGCCTCATGGTCGGCGTCTCCGCTCTCGCAACGACTGCGGACATCGTCGGCGATCTCGCCGTATACGGAACCCCTTGGTACGCTTTTTGGACCATCATCCAGCGCGGCTCGTGGACGGTCTTTAAACGCCTCCCGCTCCTTTTTGCCGTAGCGCTGCCCATCGGTCTTGCCCAAAAACAACCGGCTCGTTGCTGCCTCGAGGCTCTCGTCGCCTATTTTGCCTACTGCTTCTTTTTGAGCGAGATCATTAAGCTGAGCGGAGACAATCTTGGACTTAAGTACCCGTCGTCTTTGACCTCCGCTAGCGGCATCACCATCATCGACGGCATCAAGACGCTCGACACCGGCATTATCGGCCCGCTGGCGGTATCGGCAACCGTCGTCGCCATCCATGACCGCTTCTACGATGCCAAGGTTCCCGATTGGCTCGGCACCTTCTCGGGCTCCTCGCTAGTCTACCTCATCAGCTTTTTTGCCGTGTTTGCCCTTGCCGCTATCTCGGCCGCCATCGTGCCCTCCGTATACGCAATGACCGAAACGCTGCGCCATGCACTTACGAGCGTCGGCCCCTTTGGCGTGGGCATCTTTGTGCTTTTGGAGCGAGCGCTCGAGCCCATGGGGCTGCACCACCTGCTCTACATGCCGATCTACTACGACAACCTGGTCATTAACGACGGCATCTACGCCACGTGGAGCAGCTTGCTCCCCATCCTCTCCCATAGCACGCGCCCCCTTAATGAACTTGCGCCGTGGGCCGGTTTTACCGCCACCGGCTGGGTCAAGCTCTTTGGCCTTCCCGCCATCGCAGCCGCGTTCTACTCCACCGCAAAACCAGAGCGCCGCGCCGGCCTTAAGGTCATCCTTTTGCCCGCCATCGTCGCCTCGGTGGTTTGCGGCGTTACCGAGCCACTCGAGTTTCTCTTTATGTTCACCCACCCCGGGCTCTTTTTGCTCTACGCCGTCTTATCGTCTTGCCTTGCCACAACCATGAATCTCTTTGGCATCGTCGGCATCTTCTCGGGCGGCCTGATTGAGATGGCAGCCTTCAACTTTATTCCGCTCATGCGCACGCATGCCGGTGCCTATCTTTTGGCGCTCGGTATCGGCCTTGCCTTTAGCCTCATCTTTTTTGTTAGTTTTCGAGCACTCATCTTGGTCTATGACCTTAAGACGCCGGGCCGCGAGGATCATGTTGCCAATCGCGCGGCAATCGATCGTTTAACGGAAAGCGGCTTTGCCAAAGAGCAATCTCCCAATGACGAGGTCAATAGTCGATCCGATCAAGATCACGTCCTCGCTGAGCGGGTAATTCAGCTTTTAGGTGGCGTTGGCAATATTGTGGGCGCAACCAACTGCGCCACGCGCCTGCGCGTCGAGGTCGCAGACCCTTCCATCGTTGCAGATAACGCGTCGTTTGTCGCGGTGGGCGCCAAGGGCCTCATCATTACGGACAAGACCGCCCAGGTGGTCATCGGCATCTCCGTTCCCCGCGTTAAAGAGCATTTTGACCAGATCATGGGCCTCGAGCCGGAATTTGTGCCCACCACCTCGGCCTCCCCTGCCGCCAGCGCAGCCCATAAGCGCGGCGATATTTGCTTCTTCGATATCGACGGAACGCTCGCCTGGCAAGACCCCAGGCTCGCCCAAGACCTTCCCGAAGACGAGCGGGACCTCTCCCCCTATCCCAACGAGGCGGTTTCGCAGGCAATCCGCGAGTTTGTCGCCAACGGCAACATGGCCTTTATCTGCACGGGACGTACCCTCAGCTGCATCCACCCCAAACTTCTTGAGCTGCCTTGGACCGGCATCGTCTGTCTTGCGGGCGGTTACGCCGAGATCAACGGACACGCAATTCGCGATCTGTCGATGACGCCCAGTATGCTGCAGCGTCTTGCCCCCTACCTTGAGCAATCGGGCGAGGTCATCCGCTTTGAGGGCCTCAACGGCGTCGTGCGCATGAGTGCCGATGCGCCCGATGCTCCCGGATACGCGCGCACCCTGGGCGACGCAGTCACGCAGCTGCAACATTACAGTGTCTACAAGATCTTGATGTCTACATCGCTCGCCAACCACATCGCTCAAGATAAGGCACTTGAGCCGCTGCTGTGCTTTAACGAGCTCGAACTCGAGGTAACCGAAATCTCGCCCCGCGAATGCACGAAGCGCGGGGGCATCCAGTCTGTACTCGACGCCCTCGACCCCCACCACGGAACCGTATACGGCATCGGCGACGCCAGCAATGACGTCTCGCTGATGAACGCCGTCGATGTCGGTATCGCCATGGGCAATGCGCCGGACTATCTCAAGGATAAGGCCGATTACGTGACCGACACCGTCGATCACGACGGTGTCGTTGCGGCGCTCGAGCATTTTAGGCTGATTTAGGCACACTCCATCAAACGCACGCCCGTTGTCCTAAATCGCCAAAACTGCCGCGCCAAACGCCCTGATGTGGCAATATGTTGTCTGCATATTGCATCAATGCAACCTCAGAAAGAATGCGAGAACCCGTGTCCAGTCCGTTTACCAGCTTTTTAGCCCAGCACTTTGACCAGATTAACGACTATCTGGCCACGTTCTTTGACGGACAGGTGACCTCTGCCGATATCGAGCGCTACCTGTATGCGCCGCTCTCGGCTTTTACGGCCAACGCCGGCAAGCGCCACCGCCCGCTTATCTGCATGCTCGCCGCAACCGCAGTGGGCGGTAGCTTTGAGAGCGCCCGCAGCGCCGCGGCAGCCATCGAGCATTTCCAGTCGGGCGCGCTGATCCACGATGACATCGCCGACAACGGACAGCTTCGTCGAGGCAAGCCCTGCATGCACCTTACCGAGGGCACGGGCCTTGCCATCAATTGTGGCGACCTGGCGCTCACCATGGTCACCAAGACGGTTCTCGACGACCCTACGCTGGAGTCCGACGTGAAGCTGCGCGTGCTCCACGAGCTTACCGAGATGATCGTCCGCACCATCGAGGGTCAAGCACTCGACCTGGGTTGGGTCCGCGACGGGCGCTTTGATATCTCGGTTGATGACTACCTGGACATGGCGACGCACAAGACCGCGTTTTACAGCGGAGCCACGCCGCTTGCCGCCGGAGCCATTATCGGCGGCGGCAGCGATGAGCAAATCGAAGCGCTGCGCGCCTTTGGCCTGCACACAGGCCTTGCCTTTCAGATTCAGGACGACCTGCTCAACCTTGTCGGCACTAAGGAAGCCGCCAACAAGGACTTCCGCACCGACATCACCGAGGGCAAGCGCACGCTTGTCGCCGTACACGCCCTCTCTGATGAGCGCCACCACGACGAGGTCGTGGCGATTCTTTCCTCGGGCACCGATGATCCCGCGCAGCTCGCACGCGCCGTGGAGATCTTCCAGGAGACCGGCTCCATCGATTACGCCCACACTTACGCGCTCGACCTGACCGCTAAGGCCAAAGCGGCCATCGAGAACGTTGAGCTTGATCCGCACGCACGCGAGCTGTTCCTCTCCATGGCAGATTTCTTTGTGGAGCGTCTTAACTAACGGGGGTTATAAAACCTGTCAGCAGCGTATTTAGGCACAACTTGCTACACTGTTGAGTGCATGTTTATGCATCCCTTTGCGTTGTCTATCCGACAGACGCTCAAATAGTACGAATGGTACGCCGAAAGGGGTTCGTTCATGGAACCTATTACAACGGGCATGCAAGGAGCAGCCGTCGAGGACGTGCAGTCTCGTCTCCTGCAGCTCGGCTACACGATTGATGCCGCCGAAGTCACCGACAAGTACTTTGGAGCCACCACTGAGCAGGCCGTCAGCACCTTCAGGCTCGACAGCGGCCTTGCTGCCGGTCATGCCGTCGATATCCCCTGTTGGAGCGCCCTTGTAGACGCTTCGTATAAGCTGGGCGACCGCACCCTCTATCTACGCATGCCCAATTTCCATGGCGCCGATGTGCAGGCCCTGCAGCGCGCTCTCAACGTTTTGGGCTTTGCCTGTGGCGAAGACGACGGCTACTTTGGTCCGCATACCGAGGCCGCCCTGCAGCAGTTCCAGGAAAATGTCGGCCTGTTTGCCGACGGCATGGCCTTCCAGGACACCTACGCCTACATCAACCGCCTGCACCATGTGTGGGAGGGCAAGCCCTCGGTCACCGAAGCCGAGTCCCGCATCGGTTTTGCTCGCGCCGCCAACGTGCTCGAGCGCTTTCAGATTGCCGTTATCGGCGAGGACCCCATCGCACGCAGTGTTGCGTCGCGCATGTGGAATATCGCCACGGCAACGACCGACAACAGCGGCATGATGCTCTGCGACTCCGAGGTCCCAACCGACGTTGACCTGGTGCTCGAAATCGCAAGCGACGAGCTGCCCGCCGACGCCGCACCGCGCGCCACGATTGCCCTCGCCGAGTGCCACAACCTGGCCCAGCGCATCCGCACCGCCAATGTCGCCGCGCAGCAGAAGCCGGCACGCATTCGCATTGAGCTCACGGGCATGACGCGCTACAACGGCACCTTCACGGCCAGCGACGCGCAGACACTCGCCGTACGCCTGCTCGATGGCGTTTGCGATGCCCTCGCAGATTAGGTAAACTAAACGAGTTGCTTTTGGGCAACACCACACATTGGGACGTAGTTCAACGGTAGAACTCCGGTTTTTGGTGCCGGCTGTTGGGGGTTCGAATCCCTCCGTCCCAGCCCCAAAGAACATAGCGCTCCAGGCTCTTATGAACCTGGAGCGCTTTTTCGTGGGCATGCGGAGGGATTCGAACCCGCAAGGGTGCAGAGCTGAGGAAACGCGAAGTGTTTTCCAGCGCAGCACGCAAGGAGCGAAGCGACGCAGCGGGGCGCGGCCGCCGGCAGGCGGACGCGGAATCCCTCCGTCCCACATCGACCGAGAGCTCCTCGCGTTAAGAAAATCGAGCCAACGCCGCCAAGCGGAGGGATTCGAACCCGCAAGGAATCTACCTATATAAGACAGACGCCCCAGGCCCATAACGACCAAGAGCGCCTTGCATCTAGAATTATCAGCCCTGTTCCGAAAAGCGAGCCGCATGCAACAACCAAGTAACCACAGGCCCCGGGAGAGCGGGGACACCGGCTTAGGTTTATCGCGAGTTCCGCACAGATCGGAAGAGCACA
>CABRNM010000001.1 GCA_902472315.1 uncultured Collinsella sp. | reverse complement strand
GAGACGGCGAGTTAGCCGGCAGGTCGGCATGTCAATCCTGGTCTAACAGAGCCTTTAAGAATCCCTCAAAGGTCAGATTCAACCGAGCACCTCCTTTTTGTATTGCCTGTATGCGCAGACCATCTCTTGATAACTCCGCTCCGAAGGCGACGACGCCAGCGCCTCCCCCTCGTCGAATATAAGCCGTTCGAGCAGTCCCCAATCAAGTCGGTCGACGAATGCCTGACTATGAAGATCGACGATGTCGTTCGGACGGTAGGCATAGAGCTTCATTACCGCCAGATCCTCCAAGAGGGATCTGCTCTAAATCCTGCTTATACATAGCAAATCCTATTATTATTCATCTTCAATAATACTATTCAGTCGCACGACAGGACCCACAGGATGCAAGAATTTTACTCGTGGCGATAATCCCTACTCCCTAGAAGTCCTAATGTGACAAACGCTAACTCTCCCAGCCGGCGCGGATGGTTGTTACGACATCGCCTAGACGCTGGCCGAGAACTGCCAAGTGCTCAAGCACCTCGCTGGGCGAGGCGCCGTTGAGAATGCACGTGAGGGCATATGAGGCCAAGAAGATTGCCGCGAGCCCCAACGGGATCAGCACGATCATCGCCAGCGTACGCAGGCGCTGGACCCAGCGACGGTGGCGCGCACGACGTTTATCGAACGCGAGCTCCTGGGCATATGAATCCTGCTGTACGGAATAGGCTCCTGGGTCTACCTCACCCGCAGACGATACCGCGGGCACGGCGTTTTGCGCAGGGGGCTGGGCGGCTACCCCTTGCATTTGCATCTCCATAAGTCGTTGCTGCTGGCGCAACATGCGCTCAGCTTGTTGCTGCGGAGTCTCAAGAAACAAATCCATGCTGGCCTCCAAAATCGGAGCATTCGACGCTTACGCCCAGCATCCCGCACCGCCAATGCCACGGCAACGCAATCCGTAGCAATAGCTGCAAAGTTTCTTGTTGACAAAAGCTGTCGAAAACCTCAACAACTCCCCTACCAGCACTTTCTTTGAGCTTTTTTTATCGAATGATCTTTCGCCCTTCCGCCAACCCGCCAACTAACCAAAATCTAACCAAAAGCTTGACGAAAATTGTGGAGACCGGGACCTCAAACAAAACGTGCCGCCCCATAAGGGGCGGCACACAAACTTCTAATCAGCTTTTCAGTAACGAGCACGCGACGACCCGAAGCCGGAGCGCAGGGCGGGGAAATACCTTTGCCTCGCGCGACCCTACGGAGCCGTGAGCGAGAGGGAAATGTATTTCCCCGCCCTGCGCTCCGCAGCAGCCAGCGCCACGCGCTAGTAGTTCACCACCTGCTCCTCAAAGTACGCCTTCGGGTGGTTGCACACCGGGCACACCTCGGGCGCTTCGGCACCAACATGCAGGTGCCCGCAGTTCAGGCACTTCCACACCTTTACGCCCTCGCGCTCAAACACCTCGCCCGATTCGATGCGCTCGACGAGCTTGTTGTAGCGCTCCTCGTGAGCCTTCTCCACGGCGCCGACGCCGCGGAACTTCTCGGCGATCTCGGCAAAGCCCTCCTCTTCGGCGGTCTTGGCAAACTCGTCATACATCGTGGTCCACTCATAGTTCTCGCCCGCGGCGGCGTCACGCAGGTTGTCCAGAGTGCCCGGAACGGCGCCGTCGTGCAGATACTTAAACCACAGCTTGGCATGCTCGGACTCGTTGCCCGCCGTCTCGGCAAAGATATTCGAGATCTGAACGTAGCCGTCCTTTTTGGCCTTGGATGCATAGTAGCGATACTTGGTGTGTGCCTGGGACTCACCGGCAAAAGCGGTCTCGAGGTTCTTCTTGGTCTGAGAGTTCTCAAAATCCATAGGTGTACTTCCCTTCAACACGTGCCGCCCATAGGCTTTGAGCGACCTTGTCTTTAGGATGCCCTCAAGCCGCGAATTTAAACCTTACAATCCCGTTCTTCAGATTTGGGCGGGCTACACACTCAACCAACGATCACCCTCGGAGCGGCAAAAGCCCTCGCGCTCCAAATCGGCAAGAATGCTTGCGACCAGCTCGCGCTCGACCGGCTCTCGGCCTGCTGCCGTCTCCATCTCGTTAACGCCTGCAACGGCTTCATCGAGCGTAATGCCTGCCGGCTGCCCATCGCGCGCTGCCAGCAGCATGCGCACAATGTGGGCGCGCTTTTGGCGACGCGAGCCCTCAAACTTGGACTGCCGACTATAGTTCGCCGATCGCCTGGACGGATTGGGCAGCGTCTTTTTAAGATACGCGCCGTAATCCAGCAACGCGTAATACCACGCGCGCGGCGTGTCGGCATCGTCTTGAGGCGCGGCAAAGGGCGCAATCTCATCCGCCACCGCACCAGGAGCCGCCGGACAGGCGGCTTGAATCAGCGGCACCAGCTCGCGATCGGGAACGGCCGGCACATCGGGAAAGAAATGGTGCAAAAAGACCGTGCGCACATTGGTCTCCAGATACACGCCCGGAAGATCGAATGCAAACGAACGGATGCCCTGCGCCGTTGCCGGGCCAATGCCGGGCAGCGCGACCAGATCGTGCGTCTCGCGCGGAAACTCCCCATCCCAGTCCTCCACAACGCACTGTGCAGCCCTGTGAAGCGCCAGGGCGCGGCGATTGTAGCCCATCCCCTGCCACGCATCCAAGACATCGGAAGGGGCAGCCTGGGCGAGAGCCTGGACAGTCGGAAAGCGATCGAGCCACGCCGGCATGCGCGCCTCCACGCGCGGCACCTGTGTCTGCTGCAGCATGACCTCGGAGAGCCAGATGATATACGGGTCGCGCGTTCGGCGCCACGGAAGGTCGCGATAACGCAGAATCCCTTCCGAACGAATCATCGAACGAAAGGGGTCCTGAATCATGGTAATGCTCCTTATGCGGCGCTATTCCTCCCGGCAAGCGTACGCGCAGGCGGCGTACTCGGGAAACGCATCGCGATCGGCGAACTTGGGATCGACAGCCGGGAACTGGCGATGGGCGACGATATCGCCGAGCGAAACGGAATCGAGATAGTCGCGCATCAGCGCCTGGGCTCCGGCCCACAGGGGATGATAGCAGCACGTGCCCATGCGCGCACAGTCACCATCGGGCGCGGTGCAGTCGTTCATAACCATGGGACCCTGAACGGCCTCTACAACCTGACGGATCGTGACATCGTCGGGGCTCACCTTAAGGCGCATGCCGCCATGAACACCACGCAGGCTCTCCACAATGCCGGCCTGAACCAAGCCGTGTTGGATCGAACGGGCAAACGAATACGGAACATTGACCTCTTCGGCAGCAGTGCGAACAGAAAGCAACCGCTCCGGCTCCTCGGCAAGCATCGCAAGCATGCGAAGGGCATAATCAGTCTTCCTCGATATGTCCATGTTCCCCCTTTCAAGGAATACGAACAGCTCGAACGAGCTCCGGGGCCGAGCTTGTGTCGAGACGCCAAATGACCGCCTGAACAACCAAATTATAAATTGGGTGTCCACTGAATGCCGCACTTGAAAACTGGATGAATCAGGTACGGCCTACAGTGAAATTTAGTATAGCCTAACCCCCTGCTTCATTGAACAGATGTTGCGCAACAAACCCCCTGTTTGAACGCATATATCAGTAGAGGCTGGCTCGCTCGTTGCAAATGCGGTGATTTTGATAAAGGGGCGCGTAAGATCGATGGCCTATTAAACGCAAAAAGCCACGTCCGAAGACGTGGCTTTAATTGCGTTGGCGGGAAGTACGGGGCTCGAACCCGCGACCTCCGACGTGACAGGCCGGCGCTCTAACCAAACTGAGCTAACTCCCCAGGCAGTCGTTCGCGTTTGTTTCCGCTCGCGTGCGCTGCGGGGATTAGTATACACAGAAGTCTGTCCGCCGCGCAACAACTTTTTTTGAAAAAGTTTTTCGGTCCCTCCGGGAGGGTCTCCGGGGCCGGCTGGCGCGGGTTAAGTTTGCTGCTCTACAGTCCTGCGCAAGACGGAAAGCACATTAAGTGCTTTCCTTTGCGTGCGGAACTCGCGACAAACTCAACCCGCGCCAGCCGGCCCCGGAGACCCTCCCTGCCGTCACTTGCTTCAAAGACTTTGTTCCTCGCCGCTTCCGCGGCTCGAGGTCCCCGTTCTCCTCGGCGGGGTTGTCTAAGATTGTTGTTGAACTTCGGCCTTTGGCTCAAAGAAAAACGGGAGATGCGATCTGCATCCCCCGTTTTTGTTGCACCTACTCTAGGTCAATAAATTTGGTGCTCAGAATCTTGCCGTCTTTGACGAGCATTCTGGCCATGGTGGGGCCTCGGGTTCCTCTGGGGTAGCTGGCGCTGCCTGGGTTGAGGACCAGGCAGTGGCCTACTTGGGCTTCTTTGGTTACGTGGGTGTGACCGTTGATGGCTACGTCCACGGATCCCACCGGGAGGTCTTCGCGGTAGTGGGCTACGGCGAACTTGAGTCCTTCGTAGGTAAAGAGCGCCAAACGGTCCACATCGGGACCGTAGTCGCGGTAGTAGTCGTTATTACCCAGCACCGCTCGCACGGGAGCGATGGTGCGCAGGTGCTCGTAGTCCATCTCCGACGTAAGGTCGCCGGCATGGATAATCAGATCCGCACCCTTAAGCTCGTCTAGGAGCGCAGGCGAAAGATAGCCGTGGGTGTCCGAGATAATGTCGATACGCTTGGCGCTTGCACTGTTCATGGGATCCCTTCCGCAAAACGATTTGGTGCATTCATGCAAAAAGCCCCACGGCTCCGCAGACGATTTTGGTCTACAGGGCTGCGGGGCCAATGTACTAGAGGCTCAGAGCCTTTTTGAGTGGCACGACGCGGCGGCGCGAAACCGGCACGCGTTCGTCGACGCCCGTAATGCCCAGCTGGATGGCGCCCGAGGGCACCGTCTCGACGTCCGTAACGCACGCCAAGTTGACGATATAGCGGCGGTGAACGCGGAAGAAGCCAAAGTCGCAGAGCTTGGCCTCAAACTGTGCCAGCGAGGTCGTGGACAAAAAGCGGTCATCGACCGTATAAATACAGGAGTAATCGTCCTTGGCCATAATAAAGCGAATGTCGTCCACGGGGATGAGGACCTTGCGGCCGCCCTTTTCCACCGGGATGCGCTCGATGGTCACCTTGCTGTCCGTGACAGGCTTGGCGCGTTGCATAACCTTATCGATCGCTCGATCCAGGCGAGCTTCCTCGACCGGCTTCATCAGATAGTCGACGGCATCCACATCAAACGCCTCGACCGCATGATCGCTGTACGCGGTTACAAATACGATCGCCGGCGGATTCTTGAGCTTATGCAGCGCCTCGGCAAGTTGCAGACCCGAGGCACCAGGCATCGAAATGTCGAGGAACACGACATCGACGCGACTCTCCATGAGCATCTCGATGGCGGAGCGAACGCTCGACGCTTCTGTGATCGTGCCGATCTTGCCCGTCTGCTCGAGCAAGAAGCGAAGTTCCGAACGGGCCGGGGCCTCATCATCCACAATCATCGCACGCAGCATAGGGATAAAACCTTTCGTCAACAAACTACGTCGGGCATCCGCCAACTGGCGTTAAACCCGTAACCAATTATTCTACTCTTGAATGTCGAAGATGCTCTCCGACAAATCGAGATGCAGGAGCACTTTAGTGCCCTTGCCCGGCGCCGATTCGACGCGCGTGTAGGAGTGCGGTCCATAAAAGCGATGGATGCGCTCCGAAATATTGTGCATGGCCACACCGGCGCCGCCACCCTGTGGGGAGTTGGCGTCGGGACGGGCAGAGCGCTCGTCAAACAGTCTGGCAGCGGTGCCTTCGTCCATGCCCACGCCGTTATCGGCGACCGCAATCAAAATCGCATCTTCGCCATCCCTGTGGACCGACACGTCGATCCTCAGCGCATCGCCATCACCCATACCGTGGCGTACGGCATTCTCGACGATCGGCTGAATTACAAATGCCGGCACCAGCGTGTCCTCGATGTCCTCGGACACGTCGAAGGTCGCCAGCACGCGATCCTCGCCAAAGCGCGCCTTCTCAAACGTCAGGTAGCGCTTGGTCTGTGCGACCTCGCGCGACACGGGAATGAGCGAGCCCGAATTGTCGAGCGTGGCGCGATAGAACGAGGAGAACTCGCGCAGCAGCTCGCGGGCGCGCAGCGGGTCGGTACGCGTAAACGACGCGATGGTGTTGAGCGTGTTGAACAGAAAATGTGGGTTGATCTGCGCTTGCAGGGCACGCACCTCGGCACGGGCCGTGAGCTCCTTTTGCACCTCGAGCTCGTGGATGGCGAGCTGCGTGGACAGGATCTCGGCAAAACCCGAGGCGAGCGCATACTGGGTACGGTCAACGGTACGCAGGGTCTTGTAGTAGAACTTGAGCGTACCGACGGTGCGATCGCCCACCTTGATGGGCGCGATGATACCGGCGGGAACATGGTTGTGCGAGCCGTCCGAGCCCACCACGTCCACCACGCGGTTGAACGACTGGACGATACCGTGCTCGATGACGTAGCGCGTGGCAAGTGTGTGGATGGGCGAATCGGGCAGCAGCTTTTCCTCAAACTCGCCCGCGCAGGCCAGCACGTTGCTCTCGTCGGTGATGGCAACCGTCATGGCACGCGTCTCGGGCAAAATGCGCTGGCACACCAGACGCGCCGACTCCTGCGTCAGGCCGCCTTTGATGTCCTCGAGCATGGCAGAGGCCACCGAGAGCGTCTCTTCGGTGTACTGCGAACGCACCGAATCGGGATTGAGCGTCAAATAGATACAAATGCACAGAAAGATGCACAGCAGCGCGCAGGCGACCACGGTCGCGATTGGCTCAATCCCAGTCGCCAGGGCAAAAATAAAGTACAACAGCACGCAGATGGCGCAGACAACGGCGATCACGCGAAAGATTGATATTGAGTTATCGCGCTGGGCGCGGCGGTCGATCATTCAGTCCCCTCCAGGATGCTGGTCAGTTGTGCGTCGCGCCAGAGCCCGTCCATAATCTTGGGCCAGAAGCTCTGAAAACGCAGGTAGCTTGCGGCGTTTTGGCGCGCGTAGGTCTTGGCCTCGTCAATACCGTGCCGCCAAATGCGTAGATACCCCTCGCGCTCGCGGGTAAACACGCTGCGGACCATGGCGGTCTTGCGCACACGGTCGTCGAGCTCGCGTGAAATCCACGGGCCCGGATAGGGCATGAGCGACGCGGCCGTGACGGGAACGAGCTCCTGCTGGTGCGCGGCAAATGTCAGCTTGGCACGCTCGTAGTACCAACGGTACACATCCTGCATAAAGCGCGGGGAGCGCTTCTCGGACTCGGGCGG
Source organism: uncultured Collinsella sp. (assembly GCA_902472315.1). GTDB lineage: Bacteria > Actinomycetota > Coriobacteriia > Coriobacteriales > Coriobacteriaceae > Collinsella. The sequence goes on along the minus strand of CABRNM010000001.1, from coordinate 267,254 downwards.
CAGGTGACGAACGGTCCACTCGTTGTCAAACCACACGTCGTAGCCAAACATGCGCATGTTAAAGAGGTAATCCAGGTCCTCGCCTCGGGTGATAAACGGGTCAAACGCCACACGGGTAAAGGCGCGGGCATGAAGTGCCATAAGGCCGCCGCATGCGTAGTTTGAACGCGAGATGCGAGTGCCCGAGAGCGCCTTTTTCATCCAACGATTGAACTCGATGCGCTTGGTCCACCAACGATGGCAAATGCCGACCTTGTCTGTGGGCGCCAGCGGCGATCCGTCGCGATCGTAAAAGTAACCGCTCTTAACCAAAATCGGCAGGCCCTGACGCGTCTGCTGACCCAGCGCATAGGTCGCGCGCTTCATAAAGTCGGCATCGATAACGGTCTCGTCGTCATCCAAAAAGACAACGGCGTCGTGGCCGAGCACCGCAGCGCAGGCAAGCCCCATATTGCGGATGGCGCCGTATCCGCGCAGGCTCACGCACTCGCCCGAGCCCTTGGGAGCAATCTGCGCCACACGGTCGGCGATACGCGATGCCTGGGTGTTGGTAACCACGGTGACTTTGAGCGTAGGGTGCGCGTCGACGATTTCGAGCACGCGCTTCGACACATCAGCCGTAGCCGAGATGGGACAGACCACCAAAAGGATAATCCTCGGAATGTCGTGCACCTGCTCGAGCGAGGCCAGGCAGCGGTCGAGCTCGGGATTGGTGGCGTTGAGCTTCGTCGAGTGGTCATAGACGCCGGGAGTGTTTGCATGGGCATCATCATCTGCCCAATATGTTGGAATCACAACCGTGGCGTTCATGCCTTCCCTCCCTGCAGCACAAAAAACGGGACGCCGCCAAACACAGGCGACGCCCCGCGACCTAGCTGATTCCATCATACCCACTTGGGCAAATCATTGCTCGCAAGTCGCAATGTTTATTGCAGATAACCCCAAAAGAGTGCCGTGGACAGGCACAATAGCCGCTCGCTCCTATGCGGCATGCTCTGCCGCCCGAGTCATGCGGGACAGGCGGGCCAGCAGCATAAAGCCAACGATCAGCAGCACGCCAATGGAAAGGACGCCCAGCGACGGGTTACCGGTCAGCGAGGTGACGACCGACACCAGGAAGGTGCCCATGACGCTTGCGTAACGACCGAAGATGTCAAAGAAACCGTAGTACTCGTTGGACTTTTCCTTGGGGATGATGCGACCAAAGTAGCTGCGGCTGAGCGCCTGCACGCCACCCTGGAACAGGCCGACCATAATGGCAAGCACCCAGAACTCAAAGGCGGTCTTTAGGAAGAACGCGGCGAACAGCACAATGCCCATGTAGGCGGCGACGGCCACCAGAATCATGTTGAGCGTGCCCACGCGTCCGGCGAGCTTGCCGTAGATGATGGCGGACGGAAAGGCCACGAACTGCGTAACGAGCAGCGCCAGCACCAGCTGCGTCGAATCGATGCCCAAAGCCGAGCCGTAGCTGGTAGCCATGGAAATGACCGTGTGGACGCCATCGATATAGAAGAAGAACGCGATCATGTAGACCAGCACGGTCTTGTTGTGGGCGATCTCGCGCATGGTGTGTCCGACCTCGGAGAACACACCGCCCACGATGTGGCCGATGGTGTCCTCGGGACCACGCTCGCGACCGTACTTTTGCTTATAGGTGCGAATGAGCGGTAGAGTAAAGATGAGCCACCAGGCACCAGTGATGATAAACGACAGACGCGTTGCCAGCATGGTAGGGACGCCAAGAGCGGGGCCACCCATGATGAGCGCCAGGCAGATGACGAACGGCACGGTGGAACCGATGTAGCCCCAGGCATAGCCCGAGCTGGACACGGCGTCCATGCGCTCGTCGGTGGTAATGTCGGGCAGCATGGCGTCGTAGAACGTCATAGAAGAGTTAAGGCCGATGGTGCACAGCACGTACACGGTCAAAAATGCCATGGCGGACATTGGGATAGCCTGCGCCAGGCAAAGCACCAGGCCCGTGAGGAAGAAGCCCAAGAAGAACTTGATCTTGTTGCCGGCGTAGTCGGCAAGCGCGCCCAGAATGGGCATGAGCATGGCGATGACCAGCGAGGCGATCGTCTGCGCATTGCCCCAGGCGACCACCAGGTCGGCCGAAGAAGCGCCGGTATTGATGGCGTTAAAGTAAATGGGCACCACCGAGGTATTGAGCAGCACGAGGGCCGAATTGCCCACATCATACATAACCCAGTTACGCTCGAGCTTGGTGTATTTCATGGACAGGGACCCTTCGTATTCGCCCGATATGCAGTTAGTTCATCGTACCCCAATTGTCCAGAACCGCCGGTAAGGATTCGGCAAAGGGGCACGCGGCCATACGGGGCGGTGAGGCAAACCCGCATCCCCAACGCAGTTGCGGTGAAATACGGACTGTTGGACCACTAAAGGCGCCTATTTAATCCATATTCCACCGCAACTTATTGGAGAGCGTGGGCGAGACGGTTCGTTATTCCTCGCGGTCGAACTCCTCATCGGCTTCGAGCACGCGACCGCTGTAGTTGACGTGACTGGTCACGGCATCCATGTCACCGGTCTCGATAAAACGTGCGACCGTGCACTCGTAATCGACCAGCGCGCGATTAAAGACCTCGGGGAAACTCTCGTTCGAGACCTCGTCGGTAAAGGGATTCTTCCATGTCAGATGGCCCAGGTTACCGGTGCGCTCGGGCAGCTCCGTCGTCACGCGATGGGCAAGGCCGTCGAGCAGCGAGTAGTCGTGCACCAAGCCCTCAACCAGCGAGATCGCGCGCGTCTTTGCGGAGTCGGCCGGCTCAATCGCGCGGTAAAGTCGCCGCATATTGGCAACGGCGGCACCGTACTCCCCCGCCGGAATGTCAATGCCGTACACGCGTCCGGCAACATAGCTCATCAGCACGCCGGCAGCGCGATTGATACGGTCGGTGGTAACGATCTCGCCCGCCGGCGGGTAATCGTCGACCGTAGCGCCATCGCGTTTAAGCTGCAGCATCAGTACATCCAGGTCGCTCTCGATCACGGCATGGACCTGACTGCTCGAATCCTCAAGCTCTGAGTCGGATTCCACGATGCCAAACTGCTGCTCATAGACAAAGGGGTGGGCGTTGCGGTCGAGCACGTAATGAGACAGCAGGCCCAGCGCAAAAGCGCGACCCAAGCTGGCGTCGCGCGGCAGCAGATGCGACACGCCGTCGCGCAGGCACGCGAACTGGCGAGACATGCGCGACCGATGCATGACCTGCGCTAGCAGCGTGCAGTCGGAAACACGCGGTGTCAGAATGTGAAAGAAAAACGGGTCGGGGCCTTGGTTGCCCAAGATAAAGGCAATGCGCTCTTCATCGGACGTGATGACGCCCTGCGGAAGACGGTCGATGCTTTCCTCGCCAAACAGATGATGGGTGATAAGCGCGGGCATAATGATCCTTTCGATTTCATTCGATGCCACCCATTATGCCCACCGCGCACCCATGCCAAACCTGCGATGGTAAACGACGGCATGCAGACCGTCTACGCAAGCCCCAGGTGCGACTTGACCTCGGCGGCACGACGACGGGACACCGGTACCGTCGAGTTCACGCGGTCGAGCCTGAGCTCCATCAACCCCGTGGAGCCAATCTCAACATTGTGCACGTCTTCCAAATTGACCAGGTAGCTGCGATGAACGCGAATAAAGCCCTCGGAGTCCAAGCGACGCTCGAGCGAAGAGATCGACTCATTGATCAGGTACGTTCCCTCGGCGCAGATGGCGTTGCAAAAATCGGCGCGCGCCTCAAAGTAGCAGACGTCTGCGGCGGGAATGAACACCTTTTTGCCCCCGCGGTCCACCGTCAAACGCAAAGGCTGGCGCGGAGCATGGATAACACGACGGGCACCCAAGGCTGCCTCGATCTTGTCGAGTGCCTTTGACAGGCGTGCGTCCTCGACCGGCTTGACGACATAGTCGACCGCATCGAGGTTATACGCATCGGCGGCAAATTCGGCAAACGCCGTCACAAACACAACCACCGGCGGCGTCTTTAGGTTCTGCAGCGTCTCGGCAAGCTCAATTCCCGAGCGACCGGGCATGGTAATGTCTAAAAACAACACGTCGGGCTTGTTCGACAGAATCGACTCCACGGCTTCGGTGACATTGCCCGCCTCGGCAATCTGGCCCACACGCGTATCCTTTTCCAACAGATAGCGTAACTCAGCCCTAATGGGAGGCTCGTCATCAACTACCAGGATGTTCCAACCCTCGGACATGTGCGCTTCCTCTCTCTCCTCAATACACTCGAGTGCTACGCCGTCAACGGCGCCGGCTCATGCGGCTCGCCGTTCAGCTCGACGATGACCTGCGTGCCAACGCCCTCCTGGGACTTCACGCGCATGCCGGAATCTTCTCCGTAAAAGAAATGGATGCGCTGAAGCACGTTGAAGAGCGCCAAGCCGCAGCCTCGTTTGATGGAGCCGTCGGCGGTAATGCTCTCGGGCTCCTCCAAGCGATGCTGCTCAAACAGATGCGCGCAGACCTCTTCGCTCATACCGATGCCATCGTCCTCGACGATGATCTCCAAACCGTCATCGGTCTCGAAAGCCCTAACATGAATAGAAAGCGGCTCGGTCTCGCGCTGCGCGTGCTTGATGCAGTTTTCGAGCAACGGCTGCAAGATAAACGGCGGCACCATGCAATCGCGCACCTCAAAGTCGATATCGACCGAGACGCGCAGACGGCCGTCGCCATAACGAGCCTGCATAAGATTGATATAGCGAGTGCCCTGTTCCACCTCGTGCTCGAGCGTTGTGAGGGTATCGGAATCAGAAAGCGTCTGACGGTAGTAATTGGAAAAGTCGATCAGCAGCGACCTGGCCTTGTCCGGCTCGGTACGTACGAGCGACACGATGGTGCTGATGGTGTTAAACAGAAAATGAGGATCGACCTGCGATTGCAAGGCGCGCAGCTCCACGCGGGCCGTAAGCTCGTCCTGGCGCTCGAGCTCAAAGCTCGCAAGCTGCGTGGAAATGAGGTCGGCAAAGCCCGAGGCAAGCGCCGTCTGGCGCATATCGATGCTGCTCAGACGGGGATAATACAGCTCGAGCGTGCCCACGCAATGCCCGCGCACGGTAAGCGGTGCGACAATACCGGCGCGCAGGCGCGGAAAGTAGCCACCTGTCTCGGTCGAGGCATCGCGCGAGAACACGCTTTGCTCACCGCTGTTGATCACGTTGAGCGTAGTCCGCAGCACCACCGGGGTGCCCGCGGGGCATTTTGCCGAGTCCTCGCCCCAGCTTGCCAACACCTGCTTGCCGTCGGTAAAGCAGATGGCAGAGGCGATAGTTTCGGACAGGATGATCTTAGAGGCGCCCAGGGCAGCTTCGGGCGTAAGGCCACGCGACGTGTAGGCGAATATTTTTGAAGCGATGGCGAGCGTGCGGTCGGTTGCGCTCGATGTGAGGTCGTCGGGAACGACAAAGACGTACGAGAAGAAGAAGCACAGCATGACCAAGCCGGCAATGACGACAACGGCCGGAACGGGATTGGGATTATCGGTTAGATCCCAGATGAGCAGCAGGATAAGCAGCGGAACGACAATACCGAGCAAGATGGCTTGAACCACATGCTGAGCGGTACGAAAGACCTTGGTAGAGTTGTAGCTCTTGCCCAGAATCAGCCTATTGAGATCCACCGTCATCTCCTTCTTACTGACGCACCCCATAGCAATAAAGAGGGCCGCAAGCGACCCTCTCCATTGCATTATGCAATCAAATACTGTGTTTTACACCAAGCCATCGATGAACGGTAGCTTAGGCGCTGTACTTGTTTGCCTCGCCGAAGGTGCCGGCCTCGACAATCCAGCCGTCCTTCATGATGACGTCCATGTTGTCGGTGTTGAGCACATGGATGTCGGCGGCGACGTCACCGTTGACGACCAGCAGGTCGGCGCACTTGCCGGCCTCGATGGAACCGGTCTCGTCCTCGATGTGGCACATCTTGGCACCGTTGAGGGTGGCGCAGGTGATGGTCTCGACCGGGGTGAAGCCGATCTTGTCGACGAACTCGTACATCTCCTCGATGGAGCAGGTGCCATACGGGGTGACGAAGGAGAAGGAGTCGGAGCCGATCGTCATGACGACGCCGCGCTTCTTGGCCTCGCGCAGGCAGTCGTAGTTGCGCTGCAGCTCCTTCTCGACCAGGGTGCCCTCGTACTTGTCGTGCAGCTCGGGGACGTAGACGGGCGGATAGGTGGCGTACCAGGTGGGCAGGAAGGCGATCGTCGGGGTGAAGAAGGTGCCTTGCTCGGCCATGAGGTCCATGGTGCGCTCATCGATATCGAAGCCGTGAATCAGCTGCTCGCAGCCAAAGCGAACGGAATCGTAGGCAGCGGCGTGGTTGTTGTAGCAGTGGCTCCACACGGGGATGCCGACCATCTTGGCCTCTTCGACCACGGCCTGAATCTCCTCGGAGCAGTAGTGCTGGTCGCGGCCGGAGTCCCAGCGCCAGATGCCGCCACCGGTAGCCCAGATCTTGATGGCATCGGGGTTCTCGCGCAGGCGACGACGGACGGCCTTGCGCAGATCCCAAGGACCGTCGACCTGATCGCCCCAGGGGTGCGATTCCTTGTTGAGCTCCTGGCTGCAGTGGTGGGAGTCGCCGTGGCCGGCAACGCGGCAGAATCCAAGGCCGGTGGCCAGAACGCGCGGGCCCTTGAAGACGCCCTTGTCGATGCAGTCACGGATCTGGATACCAAAGCGGCCGATCTCGCAGACGGTGGTGAGGCCGTGGGTGAGGCAGTCGTAGGCCTGCTTGACGGCGACGGCCTGCTTCTCGAGGAGCGGCTGCATGACCCAGTCTGTGTCATCGTCGGTCAAGTTGCCCGAGAAGTGCAGGTGGGTGTCGATCAGGCCGGGAAGGACGGTCTTGCCGGCGGCGTCGATGACCTCAACGCCCTCGGGAAGGTCCTGCATGGCGCCGGCGTACTCGATCTTGCCGTTGTCGTCGACGAGAACGAGGGAGTTCTCGACCGGCTCGGCACCGGTACCGTCGATGAGCTTGCCGCCAACGATTGCATACTTAGTGGACATGGTTCCTCCTTATGGATCCATATAGTGGGCGAGGCCGTGTTGGGTTAAGGCCTCACAAAGCTACCCAAGTGGTGCCGGGTTCGGTGCACGGAAGAGAGGGTCCCGCGCACCTGATCCGCCCCGGCTCGGCGTTACTTTTTGCGGGAATTGGTGAAGGCCATGAGAGCCAGGCCGACGGCCAGCCAGCCGATCACGATGCTCCACTCCACCATGTTGAGGGAGGCGGGAGAGAACGGAATCACGAGCAGGCCGATGATGATGGCGCAGGCAGCGATAGCGAGGCCGATGCCAAACTTGCCGCCGGGCACCTCGTAGGGACGAGGCAGGTCGGGCTCGGTGAAGCGCATGCGCAGGCAAGCGAGGGCGACCATGCCACAGGAGAAGATAAAGGCGAGAGCCGACACGTTGGTCAGGGGGATGAGCATGTTCTTGCCCAGGAACGGACCGATGACGGTGATGACGCCCAGAACGACGCAGGCAAGCTTGGGAGCGCCGGACTTGGGGTCGACCTCGGCGAATTTCTCGGGCAGCTGGCCCTTGCGGCCCATGGCGAGCATGATGCGGCTCGTGGCGCCGTAGAAGGAGTTCATCGGGCCCATGGGTCCAAGCGTGGCGATGACGAGCATGGCCAGGTACAGGAGCATGTTGATGCCCTTGAGGCAGGCGAGCGCGGGAACCGGACTCTTAACAAACTCATGCCAGTCGAGGATGGTGCCAAACGAGTAGATACAGACCATGTAGAAGCCGCCGGCGGCCAGCAGTGCCAGGGAGATGATCTTGCCGAACTTGTTCCAGTTGAGGCCCTCGGCTGCTTCCTCAGCCTGCTGAGGAATGGTGTCGAAGCCGGCGTAGAAGAACGGGGTCAGAACCAGGACCGACACGATGCCGGCAAACAGGCTGGTGCTCTCGGTAGCGGCCTTGCCACCGCCAGCGCCGGTGACCTGGGAGAACACAGGCATGGCATTGTCCGGCGAGCCGGTGAACAGCGAGACGCCCATGGCGAGCAGCATGCCGCAGAGCAGGGCCTTGGTCAGGAAGGCCTGGAGCTTGGCAGCCGAGCTGGCACCGCGGAAGTTGAGGAAGATGACGTAGACTGCAAAGCCGAGCGCGATCAGCGTCGGGAACAGGTAAACGTCGGCGCCCAGGATGGTGTAGAGCTTGACGGCGCGCAGCCACTCAAGACCGGGCAGGCTACCGAACATCTCGGACACGAGGGTCGAGATGGCGATGGCCTCCCACGGGCACAGGATGCCGTTGCCCAGGGCCAAAAGCCATCCGGTGATGTAGCTCAGCGTACGGCCAAAGCTACGATCGACATACTCGACGATGCCGCCCGAGATGGGGATAGCAGCCGTGAGCTCACCGAAAACAGCTCCGACGGGCACGAGGAAGATTGCACCCAAGAGGAATGCGATCATAGCGGGAACGGGACCGCCGCCCACGACCATCCAGTCGCCGACCTGCAGAACCCAACCGGTACCGATGATGGCACCGAAGCCGATGGTGAAGAAGTTCCAGAGCGAGAGCGTTTTCTTCATGCCGCCGTTATCCTCGACTGCAACTTCTGCGTTCTTGTCCGCCATTGTTCCCCTCCTTTCCTATTTGACGCCCTTGGCGTCACCCCTTGCGCGGTCCGTTTTGCCGCGCGCTTTTATTCCATGGCTTTAAGATACGGCCTTGGCGCAGCAGCGCCGCTCGCAGCTCGACCGAAGGCAGAACTGCAAAACGAGCGGCACCGTTTTTGGGACGAACGGCGGGAGACGTCATTCGTCTTGGACGCTTTCATCTTGTCTGCTTTTGAATACCTGTTGCCGTGACGCTTGGCGCGCGGCGCGGCAACGTTCATACCATTTGTCAGGCTTTTGGCGCACATGCCCATGTGTCGTGCATCTTTTTATGTAGGATAGACAAGTTACACATGAGGCAAGGTGATTCGAATGGCATACGGATACAATGACGGCGACCAACGGCCACAAAGCGTGCGCCTTGCCGGCCGCACCACGCCAACGCCCAGAAGCACCTCCGACAACGACAACTCGCAGCGCCCCCAAGAGCAGCCCGGGGCTTCTTCGCGGCAACAAAGCCGTACCGCGCGGCAGTCAGACCGCGTGAGTACGAGCACACGCCAACGCCAGACCGACACATCGCAGCCACGCCGCTACGATCGACATAAGACCGACTACTACGTTAAGCGCTCCTTTTCGCGACCTCAACGCGATCGCGGCAATTCCGCCCCTCACCCCGCGTCGCACACCACAAGCCACGCGCTTCCGGCCCGCCGCCTACGCCTTGCGCTTTGCTCCATCGCCGCCTGCCTCGTCTTTGTGTTTTTGGGATCCTGTATCTCCCACGGATCAGCCGGTCTTGAGCCCACTGCCGAGGACAAGCTGCTTAAAGCTCCCGTCGCGCCCGGTTACTCCTTTGCGTTCTCGACCCCACGCTCGCAATGGCAGGCCGGCGCCATGCCCCACATCTACCAAATTGACCCCGCATGGTCGGAGCTGCCCTATGCCGGTGGCACTATTCGAGAAAACGCTTGCGGTCCCACTTGCCTCACCATGGTCTATATCTTTAAGACCGGCCACACCGATAAGACGCCGGTCGATGTATGCGCACTGGCCGAAGCCGGCAACTACGCCCCCACTGGTGCCACCGAGTGGTCGTTTATGACAGGCGGCGCGTGGCAGCTGGGGCTCAACGGAACACAGCTCTATAACGATCGCGAATCGATTACCCAAGCACTTCGCTCGGGTGCGCCCGTCATCGCCGCAGTGCGCCCCGGTACGTTTACCAACGTAGGCCACTACATCGTGCTCTACGGCATCGACGATGCCAACCAGATTGGCGTCTACGACCCCAACTCGGCCAGCCGCAGCGCCCGCCGCTGGGGCGTAGTAGAGGTCCTCAACGAAGTCGAAGCCATGTGGGCCTACTACTAGTCATTGGGCACTCATTGGGGACAGACTTAAATGAGTGGTCGTCGGGGACAGTCTTACGGACGCCGGCCGAGAGCAGACGAAAAGGGCCATCCCGAACTGCTTGGAACTGCCAGCACGGAAAGCGCATCCTGCTTTGGGGCCCAATAGCGGGGTGCGCTTTCCGTTAGCGGCCCGTTTGGGAAACTAGGGACCGCTTTTCGACAATAATCCGGGATGCATTTTCCGATTGAGGGCCTCAAGGGAAACCGCACCCCATGTTGGACGCTCATTCTGGGATGTGCTTTCCGCAGTTGATCGATGCGGCCTTTAAGGACTGTCCCAAGCTGCCGGCAGGAAAGGAACGTCCCCAAGTGCCGGGTTTCCGCAGCCTGCAATGCTCCTCATGAACAGCCGCCTCAATAACAAAAGCCCCCGCGGCCGAAGCGGACCGCGGGGGCAACAGAACTGCAAGAGTTAACTCAAGTCCTCGCCATTTGATGCAATGACCTTTTGGTACCAGCAGAAGCTGTCCTTTCGGTAGCGATCGAACGTGCCTTTGCCCATATCATCGGCATCGACATAAACAAAGCCATAGCGCTTCTTCATCTGCCCCGTCGAGGCCGACACCAAATCGATACAGCCCCACGGCGTGTATCCCATCAGGTCAACACCGTCCTCGACAATTGCATCGCGCAGCGCAAGAATATGCCTTCGCAGGTAATCAATATGATACGCATCGTGGACTTTGCCGTCTTCCAGCGCATCGAGTCCGCCCACACCGTTCTCGGCGATAAAGAGCGGAAGATGGTAACGATCGTGGTAGCCGGCAAGCGTCACGCGCAAACCCAGCGCATCGATCTGCCACTTCCAGGCAGTCTCTTTATCCTTGAGGTACGGATTGCGCAACGTCGGGAACACGTTGCCCTCCGCCTTCTCGGCGATCACCTGATCATCGGCGCACACCAAGCGCGAGCAATAGTACGAGAACGAGATGAAGTCGACCGTATGCTCTGCCAGATACTCCGTATCGCCCGGCTCAAAGGGCACGTGAACACCCTCTTTCTCGAGTGCACGCAGCTTCCAAGCAGGATAGGCGCCCGCAGCCATCACGTCTGTGTAGAAGTAGCGGCCGCGGTCCTCCTCATACGCAAGCCATACGTCCTCGGGCGCACAACGGTACGGATAGGTCGCACCGGCAGCGACCATGCAACCCACCTTGTTTGCGGGATCGATCTTGTGCAGAATCTCGACAGCGCGAGCGCTCGCCATAAACATATGGTGCGAGAACGCCGCAGTCACGGCTGCACGGTCACGCTCATCCTCTAGCGTGACACCCGCGTTGAGATAGGACAGCGCCACGCTGTTGATCTCGTTGAACGTAAGCCAATAACGCACGAGGCCCTGGTACGCGCGTCCGACGGTCTCGACGTAGTGCGCATACCGCTCGATCATCTCTCGGCTTTGCCAGCCACCATAGCGCTCGACCAGAGCCAACGGATAGTCGTAGTGCGACAGCGTCACAAGCGGCTCGATTCCATGCTCGCGCAGCGCCTCGAATACCTGACGGTAAAACTCCAAGCCCTCGCCGTTGGGCTCGGCCTCCATCCCTGTGGGAAAAATACGGCTCCAGCAAATTGAAAGACGCAGGCACTTAAAGCCCATCTCGGCAAAAAGCTCGACATCCTCGTGCCAATGATGGAAGAAGTCGTTGCCCCAGCGGCATGGATACAGCCTGTCCGGATCGTCCACGGGCTTTTGCCTGCCAAACATTACATCCCAGCGGTCGGAACCCTGTGGGATCAGGTCGGAGTGCGACATGCCGCGGCCGCCCTCGTTCCAGCCCCCTTCGGCCTGGTTGGCGGCGAGGGCACCACCCCACAAAAAGCCCTCGGGCATACCGGCGGCAGACGTTCTGTCAAAGTAACTCATGCTACTCAGCATCCTCGGCAGAAGCTGCCGCGGCGTTCTCCTGCTCCTGAGCCAGGAGCTGGTTATCGTACACCTTAAAGAACGGGTACCAGACCACAGCCATGACCACGATCAAAACGATCGTAAACACCCAGATGCGCGGGTCGAGGCACTGGACAAAGCCCTGAACGAAGATGGGGAACGTGCCGCTCACCAAGATGTAGAAGTTAGAGACAAGACCCAGTGAGACCGCACCCCAATACAGCAGGGCCGAGATCATGCCGCCTAGCACAAACGGAATCATGAGGATCGGGTTGAAGATGATGGGCGCGCCGAAGATCGCGGGCTCGGAGATACGGAAGAAGCTCGGCACGATCGATGCCCTGCCAAATGCCTTGAGCTGCTGCGACTTTGCCCTAAACGCGCAGAGCGCCACAAAAGAGAACGTATTACCCGTGCCGCCGATGAGGTTGATGGCCAACGACATGAGCACCGGGTGGAACTCAAGCGGCTGCCCGGCAGCATAGAGCGAGGCGTTGGCGGCAAAGGCGGCAAGCGAGACCGGGGCGGTGATGGGCATTACGATCATGTTGCCGTGGACGCCAAAGCACCAAAACAGCAGCGTCATGAAGCAGATAAGCAGTGCGCCGGGCACAGAGTCAACTGCGACGGAAAGCGGGGCAGCGAGCAGCTTCTCGATAACCGAGGGGATGGACAGCGCGGGATCGATCATCTGGATCAGCAGGTTGCCGCCAAAGAAGATGAGGATGTTGGCGAGCATAGGTACGATGGCGCCAAAGGTTTCGGACAAAAACGGCGGCACGCCATCGGGCATCTTGATGGTGATGCCCTTGGTCTGGCAGAAGCGCGTGACCTCGACGGAGACCAAGGCAACGATGATGGCGGTAAACAGGCCCTGCGCACCCAGATAGGTGCAGGGGACCGCCTGGAGCACGGACTCGTCAGCAAGCTGGTAGTAGGACGACGGCGCCGCGGCGATCAGGAACATCACCAGCGAGGTCATGCCGGCGTTAAGCTTGGGCATCTTGTAGGTGCCCGCCAGGTTATATGCGATTGCGAACGTCACGATCACCGACAGTATGCCCATCGTCATATTGAAGGGGATGAGCAGCGTGAGCTTATTGGCCGTCGCAAAATCGAGCCAAGGGCCAAAGACGGACCAGAACCCGCCCTGCGCCACCAGGTCGGCCGTGACCGGCGGGTTGGCGAGGATCATAAAGACGGCAGATACCAAGATGAAGCTGATCGCGCTCATAAAGCCCTTTTGCATGGAGGCAAAGTGGCGCTCGGTGCCGCAGAAATTGGCGATAGGGGTCAGTTTTTCCTGAAGCAGGGTCATGAACTTCTCCATGGTCGCCTCCTAACCCAACAGCGACTGGGCGAGTGCCAGCACGTTGGCGGCGTTGCCCATGCCGTAGTCCTGTGCGGGGATGACCGCGGTCGGCTTACCGCTCCCCTGCTTGACGGTGTTGAGCTGGTAGGACACCTGCGGCCCCAAGAGCAGCACGTCATAATTGGCGCACGTCTCCTGATACTCGCCGATACCCACCGCATCGATATCGAGCTCGATGCCGTTTTGCTCCGCATATTTCTCGAGTTTCTTCATCAGAATGCTTGTAGACAGACCAGCTGCGCAAACAAGAAGGATCTTCATAAGGGATTCCCTTCGCATTGATTGGTTGGATAGTCACCGCACGCCGCTAGGCGTTCTTGGTTGCAGTGCACTCATACAGGCAGATCAGCTCCTGCACGAGCTCCTGAGCAAGCATGGAGCACATGAGGTGGTCCTGAGCATGGACCAGCAACACATCCACCGACAGATGCTCGCCCGCTGCCTCAGTCGAAAGCAGCTGCGTTTGGATGTGGTGAGCCTTGATTCCCGCATCCTTTGACTGCTTCATGAGTTTGGCGGCGGCGTCAAAATCCCCCGCTTTTGCCTTTTCAAGGGCTTCGAAGGCAAGGCTGCGTGCCTCTCCCGCTGCAGCGACCAGCTGAAACGAAACCATCTCGGTTCCCTGATCGTCCATAACGGTCTCCTCTCCCGTGATGTTTGGTTTGTACTTGAATATTCGAAACGCCTATCTCCCGCCCGCAATCCTCGAGGTTTATTGCAGGTAGACAGACAGGGTTATCGACAAAAGAAGTCTTAAGCCGTATGCGCTTGCACAAGCGCCATCAGCTCATGCCAGGACCGGCGCTCGCGTAGGCGCTCGACCCCCTGGCGGTCCATAAAGATCTCGGCGAGCAGTGAGCTCAAGATCCGCGCCTCATCGCCGCCCGACCGGGCAAACGACACCATAAAGACGATATCGACCTCATGGCCGTATTCGTCCCAAAGAATGGGATGTTCGAGCAGGCCCACGGTAACAAAGGCCTCGGCGCTCAAGGGATGCATCCCATGGGGCATGGCTACCCCATTGCCAAACGAGGTGGCACTCGCGCTCTCGCGCTCGGCGACCTCTTGGGCAAACTGGGCATCGACACGGCCGCTCTCGACGGCGCGCTCGGAGAGATATCGGAGAACGGCCTGCTTCGACGACGCCTCAACGCGGTTGAAGAACAGGGCACGGCTAAAGAAAGAGCTTACGGAGTCCGATTGCGCAGTGTCGTCGCTCAGCACCTTGCGGATAGCGTTGACATCGCTCGTCTCCAAGAAGAAATCGGCCTCGCGGACGGGCACGGGCAACTTGACGTTGAGCGGCACCGTTGTGAACACGTAGTCGATGTGCGAAAAATCGAACGTTCCCACGCGGGCGACATCGCATGTCTCAATCGAATCGATATACATGCCAAACTGCTTGCGGTACTGGTGCTCGAGCATACGGGCGCTTCCCGCTCCCGAGGCGCACACGATCAGGATGCGCTTGCGACGCGGCTGGTCGGCTTGCTGCTCGAGGGCCAGGGCAAATGCCATGGCGATGTAGCCGAGCTCTTCATCAGAGGGCTGGCTGCCAAAATGACGCTCGAGTACCTGCGAGGTGCCAGCTGCCATCGAATAGGCCAACGGAAACCTCGTCTTGATATCGGGCAGCATGGGGTTATCCATATGCATGTGATATTCAAGGCGATAGCCCAGAAGGCCGATATGCCGAGCAAGGTTCATGCGAAGTTCAAGATCGCCGCTAAAGTCAAACCTAAACTCATCGTTGACCGCACGTACCATCTCGGAAGCAATCTCCCACATCTCGTCCGAGATAACGGCAGAGCCCTTCTCGGGCACGCCCGTGCCCCTGCCGAGCAAATGGATTGCGATAAAGGCAACCTCTTCTCGGGGCATGCTCACGCCCAGGGCATCCTTGATGTTTGCGGCAATCTGGAAAGCCGCGGCGTATTCGCGCGTTCCCTCCAGTTTTTGAACGTCCGATTCTGCAGCTGGGACATAGCAGCCCTGCTCGATGCGGCCAAGAGCAATGTAAAGATGCATGATGAGATTGCGGGATGCCAGCGAGCTCACCGTGACGGGCGAGGCCGTCAGGGCATCGTCCACACATGCGGCGATGGCCCGCAGGCGCTCGGCGAGCTTTGCATCGTCGGTGTCGGGCAACACGGGCCTCACCAGCGAGGCCAGGCACAGGCGCCGTTGTGACTCCCCGCCCGCAACGCGGATTCCGTAGCGTGGGCGCTTTTCGAGCGTTAAGTCAAATTGGGCGAGTTTCTGCTCTACCAGACGCATGTCATTGGACAGAGTCCGCGCCGAAACGTAGAGTAAATCCGCATACTCCTCAATCGTCACCCACTGGGACCGCATGAGGAGGTCGTTAAGAAGGAAGGACACACGGCCATCGCGCGTATCAGGAATGCCCGGATGGGCCAGAGCCGCACCGTCTAGCAAGCGAGCAAGCTCATCTGCACGTGCAACATCGATACGATACTGCCCCTTGCTGCCAACGATGCGTGCAACCCCTGCAAGGCTGTCGTTTGCGCGATGGATATAGTTTCTCACGGCGCGCTCGCTTACCTCGAGACGCTTGGCAAGTACCGCGACAGCGACAGGCTGAGCGTCCTCGATCATATTTACAAGCTGCTTGACGCGAGCATCCATGTCCTCCTCCTTTCCCTGCGTCTAGTCTAACGCGGTAAAGAATGACACTCCACGTCGCGCTCGTTCCGCCAACTCGGAACAGGTTGCGGGGAGTCCAGCTGAGCTATGGAGAGCCTGGGGAGAGGGCCCGAAAGCAATGCGTCGGTGTGAGATGCGCTTTCCGCAGTCATTGGGGACAGATTTAAATTAGTAGTCATTGAGGACGTTCTTGTTTGACTAGTCGTTTAAGAACGTCCCCAATGACTACTCACCCATCGGGGACTAGGTAAATAGCAAAAGCCCCGCAGTCGGAGCGGACTGCGGAGCTCATGAAGAGAGGCTAGTTTGTGGGCGTCTTGCCTGGCGCCCACGAGAGAGGCAACAGAGTAGAGACTACTCGTGGATGCGGGTACCGGAAAGGCCGGCCATGGTCTCGGCGGCCTTGTCCAGGGCGCCGATGATGCAGGTGCGGCCCTTGCGGGAACGGGCGAACTTGATGGCAGCGCGGACCTTGGGCTCCATGGAACCCTTGCCGAACTGACCCTCGTCGGCCAGGCGCTCGGCCTCGTCAGCGGTGATGTCCTCGAGCTCCTCCTGGTTGGGCTTGCCAAAGTTGATGGCGACATGCTCAACGGCGGTCAGCAGGAACAGAACGTCGGCGTCGCAGTCCTCAGCCAGCAGCTCGCCGCCCAGGTCCTTGTCGATGACGGCGGGAACGCCCTTGTAGCAGCCCTTGTTCTCGTAGTCGCGGACGACGGGGATGCCGCCACCACCGCAGGCGATGACGATGAACTCGTTATCGAGCAGGTTGAGGATGGAGTCAGCCTCGACGATCTTCTTGGGATCGGGGGAAGCGACGACGCGACGCCAGCCGCGACCGGAATCCTCGACGAAGACCTTGGAGGGATCCTCGGCCATGAACTCCTTGGCCTGCTCCTCGGTGTAGAAGGGGCCGATCGGCTTGGTCGGGTTCTTGAACGCGGGGTCGTCCGGGTCGCACTCGATCTGGGTGACGACGGTGGCGGCGTGCCAACGCTTATAGCGCTTGTGCATCTCGCGGCCAATGCCCTGCTGCAGGTGATAGCCAATGTAGCCCTGGGACATGGCGCCGCACTCGGGCAGCGGCATCTCGGGGGTGCCGATGGCGTCGTGGGCGGCGGCGAAGGCGTTCTGGATCATGCCGACCTGCGGGCCGTTGCCGTGGGTGATGATGATCTCGTTGCCCTGCTCGATCAGGCCGAGAAGAGCGTGAGCGGTGTTGCTCACGGCCTCGATCTGCTCAACGGGGTTGTTGCCGAGGGCGTTGCCGCCAAGGGCGACGACGATACGATCGGGCTTGCCAAGAGGCTTAGACATTGCTGGAATCCTTTCTGTAAAAGGCCTACAACCCATTAATAACCCGCGCCCGTGCGATACGCGAGTTTATTAAGGTTTATATTCTCTTTATCGCTCATTTTATTCATTTTGAAAATAGCTGAACGGTGAACGGTCGCTTTTACCCGCTCAGCGTAAAGAAACCCAGCTCAAGCATATCTACGTCATTTACGTGCAACTTTATTTTAATAGAGCAGGGATTAGACCAGATTATGCAAACTGTATCTTTGCTAAACATAAAACAGACAGCGCAAAATCTTACTCGCACTATACGAGATTCTATGCACTTATTGGACGAGTATGCAGCCCTGCAATAACATGGCGTTTTTCATCCAACTTAAGGAATAGACGAGTGCCTTTGCCGCGCGTCGGCCGGCAGCCGGCGAGCTGTCTCGTCGATTGCCGCTTCCAGAAAATCAAAAACTGATATTGCGCGCACAATTGCTGCATGGTACTTTAGCGAAGAACAGCGCGGGCTGGGGCGACAGAGATCTGTCGTGAAGTTTGGGTTCGGCGACCCCGCTGCTGTCTTCTCCTTATCCGCCAGCGAACCCCTTGAGCGACGGATTGAGGAGGTCCTTACTATGACAAAAATGCTCAAGATCACGCTGAATGGCGAGACGTTTCTCGCCGACATGCTCTGGGACAAGGCTCCCGAGGCATGCAAGCTGTTCGAATCGTCCTGTCCGTTCGAGTCACGTATCTTTTCGGCCAAGATCTGCGATGCCGAGGTGACGTATCCTGTCTCGGGCCCCATCGCCAATTACGAGCACATCGAGAACCCCGTCTTTCACGAGCCGGCGGGCGCCGTGAGCTGGTATGGCGGATGGTCGTCAATCTGCATCTTCTTTGACGTGTGCGAGCCCTTTGGCACCTGCAACATGTTCGCCCGCATCTGCGAAGCCGACCGCGAGCGCTTTGCCGCTGCCTGCCGCAATGTCTGGGACAACCAGGGCCTGTACATCAAAAACGAAATCGTCGAGATCGAAGCGGAGGCCTAAAGATGATGGATATCAACACCCTGCTCACGCTCGACCTTGCTGAGTACGCCGCTGCACTTGAAGCCCTCGCCGACCAAATGATGCTCGAGGAGCCGCGTGATATCGATTACATGCGCCGCCGCAAACTCGACACCGGCCGCGAATTCGCCGTCTGGAACTTCACCGTCGGCTACTGCATGAACGCCACCGACGCCCTCTCCCTCCTGCGAGCCCAGGCCAACGAAAACGCCAACGACGGCACCGCCGACCTCGCAACGATCAACAACAGCGCCGCGCGCCTGTGCGACTGGTTCTCGGGCGCCTTCGACGTCACCGGCAAAATGGATGACACCACGGCAATCCTCGCCCACAGCCGCGACCTCTACGCCCAGGTAGAGACTCACGAACAGTTCGCGGCCCTCACCCGCGCCACCGAGCGCTATCTGGTCCAGCTCCAATTTTGGGTCGACCGCCAGATTCCCTGGCCGGCTATTAGCGACCTCGTCCACGGCTACCGCCTACGCACAGAGTCCGGCGAGACAAGGTAACCAAGCAAGCAGCACCGACAACACCCCACCATCGGGATCCAAAGTAAGAATCAGAGGGCTGGAGACGCACCCAACAGCGTCCCCAGCCCCTTCGCAAAGTAGAGCACTGTTTCAGTGGCTTTGAGGCCTATTCGAACCTTTGCTATCTCCCAATTTTTGTATATTTACGACAATATTATCTGCCAATTTTTGTATGATTTTAGGCGATTCTATCTGTCAATTTTTGTCATTTGGGGGTTTAATGCTACGCCGTAAGGTCACTGATAGGCTTTTGAGCTGGAAGAATAACTCCAATAAGGCATTACTCGTTACTGGTGCGCGTCAGATTGGCAAGAGCTATGCGATTCGCGCGTTTGGAAAAAGCAACTACGCTTCGTATTTTGAGGTCAATTTACTACTCGATGTCGAAGCAAGGAATGCACTTGTTGGCGCAAAGAACTCCGTTGACTTTATCAACCGCGTAGCCCTTCTTGCGGATGCGCCGCTTGTTGAGGGCGATACGCTTGTCTTTGTCGATGAGATTCAGGAGTATCCGCAGATCGTTACACTCATGAAGGCGTTGGTCGAGGATGGGCGCTTTAGCTATGTCTTCTCGGGGTCTATGCTTGGGACTGAGTTTAAGGGGATCTCTTCTTTTCCGGTGGGGTATGTAGAGCACATTGTTATGCGCCCGATGGATTTTGAAGAGTTTTGTTGGGCAAACAGCGTTAGCGAGAATGTGCTTGCAGGCATTCGCAGCTGCCTTGTCGAGAAACATCCTGTCGAAAACTATATTCATGAGGCGATGCTCAAGAACTATAGAGCTTATATCGTTTGCGGCGGCATGCCGGAGGTCGTTCAGAATTATATTGATTCGGGTTATTCGCTCGTGAGCACACGTGAGCTTCAAACTCAGCTGGTCGATCAGTACAAAAGCGATATCTCAAAATATGCATCGACTCGAGCGTTTAACGTTCGGTCGATTTTTGAGCAAATTCCCGTTCAGCTTGAGGCGGAGTCTCATCGCTTTGTTGTTTCGTCTCTGGGTGAGGGAGCTCGCCTTAAAAAATATGAGCAGGATTTCCTGTGGCTTGTTAACGCAGGTGTTGGATTGATGGTCGCCAGGGTGACGGAGCCACGGAGTCCTCTCAAGAGGACGGAGAAAACGACAGCCTTCAAACTATACGAGTCTGATACAGGCATGCTCGCATCGCGATACCCCGGCAGCACCGCACGCGCTGTCTATCTTGATATGAAAACTCCCAACCTTGGTGGTCTCTATGAGAACGTGGTCGCGCAGGAACTCGTTGCCCTCGGGGCAGATGCATGGTACTACCAAACGCGTGAGGTCGGTGAAGTTGACTTTGTGATCGAAGGCGTCCACGGGCATGTTGTCCCAATCGAGGTCAAATCGGGCAAGAAAGTTCGAGCGCACGCGGCCCTCGATCGTCTGATGAGTGTGGGCGAGTACAAAATTCCCGAGGCCGTTGTACTAAGCCACGAGAATCTCAGCAAAGAGGGCAAGGTTCTGTACGTTCCAATCTACATGACGTTTTGTCTCGATGAGTTTATGGAAAAGGATGACCCCAATAACGATTTCTCGTTCGCGCCCATATCTCTCTAGCCATTTGAATCTGCAATCCAGCCTCGTCCACGCATCAATGCATTTCCCAAGGTGCTGCGCGTTTCGCGCCAAAGGCGCGAAAAAGCAAAGGGATAAGGCGTTGCAACAGCCACGCTCCCCATCCATCCCCAAAGTGGCGCGCCTTTCGCGGCAAAGCCGCGAAACAGCGACCGGGACAAAAGGCCCCCACAACCATGTCCTTCATTCAACCACACAATCCGAGGACGTAGTCGTAGCAGGATCTGAGGGCTGACCTTCGCGGACACTCCGCAGGACGAAAGAACCCCCGCCGCACGTAGTGCGCAGCGGGGGTTCTTTCATGTCCGAGGACGTCCGCGAAGGTCAGCCCTCAGATCCTGCGGTGGGAGACCTAGGCCTCGTTGTACACCGTCTTGAGCTTCAGCAGATGCTGATAGCGGTCCATAGCGGCCTGCTCGTTCTCCTTGAAGAGCTCCTCGGCGCGCTCGGGGAAAGAACGCGTCAGCGAAGCGTAACGGGCCTCGTTCATCAGGAACTCCTGATAACCGCCCGCGGGCTCCTTGGAATCGAGCGAGAACTTCTTGCCGGCAGCAGCCTCGGGGTTGAAGCGGAAGAGGTTCCAGTAACCGCACTCGACAGCCTTCTTCATCTCGGCCTGGCAGTTCTGCATGCCGCCCTTCTTGATGGAGTGCATCTCGCAGGGGCTGTAGCCGATGATGAGGGACGGGCCGTCGTAGGCCTCGGCCTCGTGGATGGCCTTGAGGGTCTGAGCCGGGTTGGCGCCCATGGCGACCTGTGCCACGTAGACGTAGCCATAGCTCATGGCAATCTCGGCCAGGGACTTCTTCTTGGTCACCTTACCGGCAGCGGCGAACTGAGCGACCTGGCCCAGGTTCGAGGCCTTGGAAGCCTGACCACCGGTGTTGGAGTAAACCTCGGTGTCGAAGACGAAGACGTTGACGTTGTGGCCGGAAGCCAGGACGTGGTCCAGGCCACCGAAGCCGATGTCGTAGGCCCAACCGTCGCCGCCGAAGATCCAGAAGGACTTCTTGGTGAGGTAAGCCTTGTCGGCGAGGATCGCCTTGGAGGCGTCGCAGCCGCACTTCTCGAGCTCGGCAACGTAGGCGGCGGCAGCGGTCTTAGAGGCCTCGGCGTCGTTGACGGAGTCGATCCAAGCCTGACCGGCGGCCTTGAGCTCGTCGGACGGACCGTCAGCGGCGATGATCTCCTGCGTAGCAGCGATCAGCTTCTTCTGAACGGCCTCGTAGCCAACGGCCATGCCCAGACCGTGCTCGGCATTGTCCTCGAACAGGGAGTTGTTCCACGCCGGGCCGTGACCGTCCTTGTCCTTGCAGTAAGGAGCGGTGGCAGCGGGGTTGCCCCAAATGGAGGAGCAGCCGGTAGCGTTGGAAATGAACATGCGGTCGCCGGCGACCTGGGTCACCAGACGTGCATAGGCGGTCTCGGCGCAGCCGGCGCAGGAGCCGGAGAACTCCAGGTAGGGCTGCTTAAACTGGCTGCCCTTGACGTTGGCCGCGATGAGCTCCTTCTTCTCGGAGACGTTCTCGACCATGTAGTCCCAAACGGGCTGCTGGTCCATCTCCTGCTCGGTGGGAACCATCTCGAGGGCGCCCTTGGGGCAGACCTTGACGCAGTTGGTGCAGCCCATGCAGTCGAGCGGGGACACAGCCATGGTGAACTTCATGCCCTTGGCCTTGGGGCCCATGGCGTCGAGCGTGCGGGTAGCCTCGGGCGCGGCGGCAGCCTCGTCCTCGGTCATCGCGAACGGACGGATGGTGGCATGCGGGCACACGTAGGCGCACTGGTTGCACTGGATGCACTTGGTCTCGTCCCAGTGGGGAACGACCACGGCGACGCCGCGCTTCTCGTATGCGGAGGCGCCCAGCTCAAACTGGCCGTCAGCGCAATCGACGAAGGCGGAAACAGGCAGGCTGTCGCCGTCCATGCGATCGATGGGCTCGAGCAGGTTCTTGACCTGCTGGGCGATAGCGGACTTGGTCTCCTCGGAGAGCTCGACGGGGGCGGCATCCTCGGCGGTAGCCCAGTCGGCCGGAACCTCGAACTTACGGAAGGCGGTAGCGCCAGCATCGATGGCCTTGTGATTGGCGTCGACGATGGCCTGGCCCTTCTTCATGTAGGACTTGGTAGCTGCGTCCTTCATGTACTGCAGGGCGTCCTCGGCGGGCAGGACCTTGGCCAGCGCGAAGAAGGCGGACTGGAGCACCGTGTTGGTGCGCTTGCCCATGCCGACCTTGGCCGCCAGGTCGATAGCGTCGATCAGGTAGACGTTGACGTTGTTGTTCGCGATGTAGCGCTTGGCCACGGCGGGCATGTGCTCGGCGAACTCCTCGTCGCTCCACTGGCAGTTGACCAGGAAGGTGCCGCCCGGCTTGACGTCGCGGACCATCTTGAAGCCCTTAACGATGTAGCTGGGGTTATGGCAGGCGACAAAGTCGGCCTTGGTCACGTAGTACGGCGAACGGATCGGGGAATCACCAAAGCGCAGGTGCGAGACGGTGACGCCGCCGGTCTTCTTGGAGTCGTACTGGAAATAGGCCTGGACGTACTTGTCGGTGTGGTCGCCGATGATCTTGATCGAGTTCTTGTTGGCGCCGACGGTACCGTCGCCACCCAGACCCCAGAACTTGCACTCGATGGTGCCGGGGGCTGCGGTGTTGGGCGCATCCTCGACCTCGGGCAGGCTCAGGTTGGTCACGTCATCGACAATGCCGATGGTGAACTCGCGCTTGGGCTCGTCCTTCTTGAGCTCCTCGAAGACAGCGAACGCGGACGCGGGAGGCGTATCCTTGCTGCCCAGGCCATAACGGCCGCCGACGACCTTGATGCCCGTCTTGCCAGCCTCGTAGAGAGCGGAGACGACGTCCTGGTAGAGCGGCTCGCCGATGGAACCCGGCTCCTTGGTGCGGTCCATGACGGCGATCTTCTGGACGGTCTCGGGGAGAACGTCGACGAAGTGCTTGATGGAGAACGGACGGAACAGGCGAACCTTGACCAGGCCGACCTTCTCGCCGTGAGCATTGAGGTAGTCGATGACTTCCTCGAGCACGTCGCAGAAGGAGCCCATGCACACGACGACGCGATCAGCATCGGGAGCGCCGTAGTAGTTGAACAGGCCGTAATCGGTGCCGAGCTTCTCGTTGATCTTCTTCATGTAGCCCTCGACGACGGCGGGAAGCTCGTCGTAGACCTTGTTGCAGGCCTCACGGTTCTGGAAGAAGATATCGCCGTTCTCGTGGCTACCGCGGGTGTGCGGGTGCTCAGGGTTGAGCGCGTGATCGCGGAAAGCCTGGACGGCGTCCATGTCGCACATCTCGGCCAGATCCTTGTAGTCCCACATGGCGACCTTCTGGATCTCGTGGCTGGTGCGGAAGCCGTCGAAGAAGTTAAGGAACGGGGTCTTACCCTCGATGGCGGCAAGGTGAGCCACCGGCGAGAGGTCCATGACCTCCTGGACGTTGCCCTCGGCGAGCATGGCGAAGCCGGTCTGACGACAAGCCATGACGTCGGAGTGATCGCCAAAAATGTTCAGGGCGTGGGAAGCGACGCAACGCGCGGAGACGTGGAAGACGCCCGGGAGCTGCTCGCCCGCAATCTTGTACATGTTCGGAATCATCAGGAGCAGACCCTGAGAAGCCGTGTAGGTGGTGGTCAGAGCACCGGCGCCCAGCGAACCGTGAACGGTACCGGCTGCACCTGCCTCGGACTCCATCTCGACGACCTTGACCGGGGTGCCGAAGATGTTCTTGCGACCCTGGGCCGCCCACTGGTCGACATGGTCGGCCATCGGGCTGGACGGCGTAATGGGATAGATTCCCGCTACCTCGGTGTACGCATACGAAACATATGCGGCCGCCTCGTTGCCGTCCATAGACTTAAACTTACGCGCCATATACCCCTCTCCTCTCATATAGGTATACAGGCCCCGGCGATCGCCGGGATGTTGGCGTGATGGGATTTACGCTGTTGCTTCCAATCATCTGGCAGGCAGGCTCAGCAGCAGGTACGTGGCGTGGAGAGAAGACATGCCGAGGCGAGGGGCAGCTGATGCGCCCCACAGACCCGACCGCCCGTCTTGCACATGACCGAGCGCCGCAAAGGCCGCATGCCGGATGCTCCCGGGCACGCCCCGGCGATGGGAAGCGCCCGCAACGGAAATCCGCATGCGGGTTTATTGTACCCCGCCGTTAAGTGTAATTTCGACAAATATAGGCGGGCGGTAAAGGTTTACCTCGGGTGACCGCCAAGGGCCAGAATGGTCCCTCCATCCCCGGACGACTGGCTCTGACGCGCCAAGGAGTGTCCCCAAGTACCGGCAGGAAAGGAACGTCCCTAACTGCCGGCTAGAGGGCGCCGAGCAGGATGGCGTAGGTGGTGGATTCGCCGAGTTTGAGCTCGTCGCCGGGGTTGAGCTGGGCGGAGCGGCCGGGCTCTACTTGAATACACACACTCGTGGCCCCGTTTACCACCACGGTGCCGTTAGTGGACGACAGGTCCTCGACAAACCATGCGCCAGACTCGTCGCACCAGATATGGGCATGGCGGGCCGAGACGTCGTCGGTGATGCCGCCCTCCCCCGTTGCCAGCGCGCCGATCTCAACGCCTTCCTCACTCGGCTGAATCCAGCGCGGGACGCTCACCACGTAGCCGTTTTGCACGCACAGCAGTCCCAGCGGATGCGCCGGCGCGACCTCGTGCTCGCCCGCGACCGAAGATGTGCTCAGCGAGCGCGGCGTCAACGTGTCGCCGCCACGGGTCGCATGAGCGCGGCGGCTCGCCCGACTTGGAACTAAGGCGGGCGTGAGAGCAAACGGCATAGGGAACGAATCTTGCGGATGTACTCCTCGACGTCAGGCAGGTAAGCCCCACGAAGTCACCGGGGAGGCCCAAGCGGCCCGGCACCACTTCCAGATTCTGACCAGGGCGAGTCGTTCGCCGGTGGCTGAAGGCTCGCTCCCACCCAAAAGGGGAGATTCGCGTTGTTCCCCAATCGCTCTCGCATCTTTCATTTTGCTCGAGGTGGGCTATAAAAACTTTCCTGGTGAAAGGCGGCGATTGGTTTCCTTTCTTTCTAGAGGAGCGCGCCTGTAATCTGTTTTCATCCTAAATCAAGTTAAGATCGGACCTTCCAGAGGCAAGTCGACTCAAACTGCGAGGCTCCATGTTGGAATAAAGAGCGCTGTCGAAGTGCCAACAACACAAAGCTTGCCAGCCTCAAATAGAACCTTTTGGGAGTCCGATTGGGCCGCACACCGAATCCCCGCTGGTGGTTTTTTATAGCTGCGCAACAATAAACAAGGTTAGTGCCAGTCCAGCATGAAATTGAGGAACGTATGCATTTTTTCTCAGTAAGTGATCGTCGTTACTGCTTCGATGAGGTCACTCGCAATTGCTTTCAGGTTGACCAAGCATCAGAAGATGCGCTTCGCATATTTGAAGCATCGGGAAGAACGGTCAACTCGAAGTTGCTAACAAAGTCACTTGCTGCGAAAGGCTACGACCAAACGACCATAGCAGAACTTGAAGACGACATTGATGAGTATCAACGATTGTCTGAGCGGACTTTCTTAACAAAAGACACGCCTCGAAAACTTAGATCCATCGAACTCCACGTTTCACATGCATGCAACCTTGGTTGTAGTTACTGTTTTGCCGGTAAAGGAGATTATGGAACGTCTCCTCTGCTGATGACAGACGAGATAGCCTTCAAGGCGGTCGACTACCTCGTCGCAAGTTCATCGGAAAACGAAACGCTTGCGATCGTCTTTTTTGGTGGGGAACCCATGATTAACGAGCCGCTGATATGGAAAACGGTCGACTATTCAAAAAGAATATACCCCAATAGAAACTTTACCTATTCTATTACGACCAACGGAACGCTTTTGAATGACACTGCTGTGAATTCTTTCAAGGAGCACGGGTTTTCTGTTCTGATTAGTCTCGATGGTACAGGATGCAAGCACGATGCATCGCGCCCGTACAAGACGGGAGGCGGCTCTTTCTCCGATATCGACAAAAACGTTCGTCGTTTTTCCGAGTCGTTCCCCTTCGGCGCAAGAGCGACCTTAACAAATAATAACTGTAACCTTGTTGAAGACTATCTTTAGTTTAAAGAGATGGGCTTCAGAAGGATTTACTTCTCGCCCGTGAGCTCATTCGATGAGAATATCAAACTCGACGAACACTCATTAAACAAAATCAGGGCGGGCCTAATAGATTTGGCGGATCAATATCTCAAACAGATTGATCAAGGGGAAAAGCCCTTGTTTAGAACATTGAAAACTGCAGTTGATTTGATTATGAGTAACAGGATCGCCTTTGTCGGATGCGGGGCTGGCAGGCGTTTTATTTCCGTGACTCCCGAAGGGGACGTATACCCCTGTCACAGGTTTGTCGGGATGATGCGATTCAAAATGGGCAACATCGTCACCGGAATTGACGAAACTAGGTATATTGAAAACTGGAGTCAGGGTGTCGAAAAAAGAATTGACTGTACGGACTGTTGGGCTCGGTCTTTCTGTGGTGGGGGCTGTAGCTGGGAGGCTGCAGACGAGCACGGCTACTTGCCCAAGAGTCTACACCCTGCATCATGTGAATATAGAAAAATGTGCTACGAGATGGCTTTTGACCTTATTTCCCGCCACTCATCTTCGCAGGAGAAAAATCAACGAGAAGCTACTGTATCGGAATAAGCGGTTCAGCGCATTGCTGTCACCATTGTGGAGGTGTTCGTTCTTCTGATTACCGTCTGCGAAGCTTATTGCTACGTTCGCCGAAACCATTCTAGAAATATGGTGAACTAGACATCTTGGTTTGTTATACACAATATTGAGGTTTTTCTGCACTCAAAGGGAGGTAGTCGTGAAGCATATTCATCCGATTAATCCAGGAAGTGGCGACGAGGCAGGCGTGAAGCCGATGTCTTTTGACTGCCTCTTGGGCATTACTGACATCTGTACTGTTTATGATAAAGCAGATGGCTGTGGTGCATACGATTACTGCGACTATGACATGGATGGCGGCAGCATCTGCGTTGTAGATCACTGTGGCATTGATCAAACGTAGTCTCTAATTGGATTAAGGTGAGGAGCTGTTATGAAGCATATCCATCCTGTTGGTTCAAATGAACATCCTCCCGTTGAGCCTTGTTGTCTTGGAGTTGATATATGCAATTTTTACGACATCGCCGAGTGCCCTGTTGCGGATTGGTGCTATGTCGATAAAGAATCAAGCTGTGTTTTGCCAGCAGATTGGTGCGATCCAGTTGACGAGTAGTTTTGTGGCTAGGAACTATTTGGTCCAATTCAGAATAAGATGGGGACAAATACCAAAATCTCGTGTCTGGGAGGAGTTATGCCATTATTGCAAGGTCTCGTTGGATTAGCCTTTATATTTGCGTTATATCTGGCACCTTTTTTAATTCTATTCTTCATTATCCGACTCTTTCTTCGGAGAAAATAGGAGTGTCACGCAAACATTAGCGTAGCTTTCTTCCAATATGAGCCGAGCATCGGCAAGTGGAATAAGAAGCCCGACCGTTCGCCACATGAAAGTGATCGGACGGGCTTCTCTATTTAACCCGGGCCGCCACCCATAGCGGCTTTCCAAGCGTATTCTCAGTGCAAAGCAATCGTCAGTTTAATCCTATGCGCTGATACCGCATTTCATTTGTTCGGCTCGAATTCTACGGCCTGGCAACCCTCGCACTCTCCGGCAAATGGATTGAACGCGAAGGCAGAGATGATGTGTGCGTGGACATCGAGGCTGCTGTAGGCAACATACTGGGACATGGACCCCCGCTGCGCGTGGTATGCGGCCCGGCATATTCATTGCCGTCCAACCCCGTGTAGTTGCAGCAAAGGGTGGAACCTCAATGCTCAGCTCATGTTGTCCGTGGGACACGAGAATCGTAAGTACACTTTGGTGCGATTCTCACGCTGATACTGAGCCACCTGGAATAAGATACGTCGCGACAACACTTCGCTTCACCTCTGTCTCGACAAGATGACGTAGACTAAAGTTTCCTTTAGTAAGAGAACGAGAACTATATCTGAAAGCGTTGCGATGGCGTGAAGGCACCGAGTCCGAACCGCCTGAATGCTACGTGCATCTGCATCGCCTTTTTGTTATCTCTGCCAGTTGGGTAGCACTACACTTGTCATCATTTACCCTGGTACATGCTGCCTAAATCCACTACCCCTTCTACCGCGCCGACCATCTCGTCATCGTGAGAGACAACGATGATCAGCTGGCTTTGCTTGTTGCGCTTAACATAGGCCGCAAGCTCGGCGCGGCTTACAGCGTCTAACCCAGTCGTGGGCTCGTCGAGTACCAAAACTGACGACTTGCGTGAAATCGCCGACCATAAGTACACTCGGCGCAGCTCACCGCCCGAAAGCGCGGAGCAACGTTTCCCGAGCAACTCCTTCACGCTGTTTTCCAGCGAAAGTAGGCCATCTACACCCCGGTGATAGGAAGAAAAGGGCGTGTCGAAATACTCTAACAGCTCTTTCACCGTTTCGTCCGGCGCGAAGCACGACTGTGGGCAGCACGATATCTCTCTCGCACGTATGTAATCCAAGTCGCATTCTTCGATTGGCACGCCGTTGTATTTTACTTTGCCTTTCGATGAGTATAGCCCGAGCATCAAGTAAAGAAGTGACGTCTTGCCTCTTCCGTTTTCCCCAACTATGCAATATGTACCAGGACCGGAAAACTTGAAAGAAAACCCGCCGAGGACCTCTCGGACAGATCCGTCTGGAAGGGCAACCGAGAATTCCAAATCAGATACCGAAATGTCATTTATTTCATCGAGTTTAGCTAAATCGGTCCGATTCCACCCCGATCTCTCCTTTTCTCTCGTCGCGATAGCCGTCCTATCCCATGATGCTTTGGCATCTTGATAGGATTTGAACAATGACATCATACTTTTCAAAGTCTTAAAGAGAACCGCGAAGTATGTACCGATGATAGTGTACTCGCCTATTGACATAGTTCCGTTAATGATTCGTACTCCGGAAACAACAAGTATCACCGCTTGAAACAACGCTGCGAAAAGACCATCGAGCGATGTCAGAGAATATGATAGCTTTCCGGAGCGCAAAACTTTGGGAAAATAGCTCTTAAACCCAGCGTCGAGCGCTTGTTCGCTCTTGCCGTACGAAGATGTCAGTTGAATGTTGAGAATCTGATTAAGCTGCGATGCAATTGCGGCGTAAAAGGCGCTGTCCGCCTCTTTCTTCTCATACGTGACCCTATACAAAAGTTTCCTCAACCCAGTAATTACACAGAAATACACGATGAGGAGAATGATGGAAAACACCGCGAGAGTTGAATCAATTGACCATATGATAAGCAATACGATGGGAATGGCTACAATGGACAGCGGCGCACTGATAAAATTCGCCAAAACGAAGGATGAGACCACGCTGGAGTCGGAAATAATCCGTTGCGTTGTATAGGCTGGATCGATGGTCCGACTCACCAAGTAATCGTCTCTTTCAAAACGCAAGACGGCCTCCCTGAGAAGATCAAAGGAAAGTCTCGTGGTTATGCGAATGGAAAGTGTTCCTGCAAAATAAGTAAAGAGGGTGGAGAAAACTCCTATTGACGCAACCAGGAGCGCGAAGAGTACGGCGTCTCTTTCGCTGCGGTTACCGAGAAGAAAATCTAAGAATTTCCCGTTCACGTATGGCATGGCATAGGAGAGAGCGGTTCCAATCACCGTGATAGCAATGAAGACGAAAGCCCCTTTTGCTCTGATGAACCTCGAGAGAACGCATCGAATCAAGGAAGGCCCCAATCTACCCGCCACAAAACATCAATCACTGATACCTTACACCTCAACACAACAGGAGCGAAGATTTGCCAATGAGACTGCTTTAAGATTGCCTTGGGCCAATACGATCTCAAGCTCTTCCTACAAGAGAGTCGGAATCGGACATCTCCTCCGACGAACCTGGCAATCGGGCGGTTGAAATATCTTTTTCAACCGCCCGATTGCCACAATAGATTTGAGCATCCGCCCACAAACGTCCGCGTTTTATACCCATCAAATCCTTTGCCTTTTGTCGTCTAGACTAGAAAAATCGCTCGAAATAACGCAACCGGCCTGCTCGCTTGAAGAAACCTAAGCCCGTAACGTAGATGTGCAAACTTCCGAAACGCCTTGCGCGGCATAGTGCGTATAAACTTCGTCAACCGCCTCAGAAATATCTGAGTATCGCGCCGGGTCAAAAGCATACGATGTCGCAGCTATACCCTGCACCCATTCGGAACGCGGATTAATTGAATAGCCACACAGCATCATCATACATGCATCTAGACCTGATTTCCCAAGTATCCGACGTATTGATGAGAGCATCGCGGGTCGCCCCTGCACCATCGTCGTCACCCCTATTAGCAGTATTTACCGTTTTTCTCTAAATGCGTATCGCCACCCTTAAGAATACGAAGTGTTTTATCCAGACCCGATTGTCCTCCATCTCAAACGAAGGGATAAGGAATCTCATCCGGAATCGGCAGTAACGGAGGATTCACAACGACAAGCGAAAAACATGAGTCATCTCTCAGAGGGGAGTAAAGGCTCCCCTCAAGCACCCTAGTTTCGTCATCCAAAGAGTTGATGGCAGTGTTTTTCTTACAAAGGTCGACAACAAAAGGGTTGATTTCTACAGATGTTACATCCATGCCACAGTTGGTAAGTATCAGGCCCTGTATTCTGGGGCCAGAACACAAATCGAGAGCCTTCCGTGCGCTCTGCGGTGTAAGGCGCCAATCTCAGCAAATCTGTCCCACAATACTGCGCTGAAGAACAAGACGGAACCCCTGAGCCAAACTCCCCTATACCTTATTAAGGCTAAGACAGGCAAGTTCACGCACCCGGCATATTCCAGAATAACATCCTATTGTTTTAGATGCTCTACAAGCATGAACAGCCGCGAATCGGAAAGATCTTCTAGTTTCGCCCCGACTGACCGCCAAGGGCCAAAATGGCCCCTCCATCCCCGGGCGACTGGCTCTGGCGCGCCGAGGAGTGTCCCCAAGTGCCGGCAGAAAAGAAACGTCCCTATCTGCCGGCTAGAGAGCACCGAAGAGGATGGCGTAGGTAGTGGATTCGCCGAGCTTGAGCTCGTCGCCGGGATTGAGTTGGGCGGAACGGCCGGGCTCGACCTGAATGCAGACGCGCGTGGCCCCGTTTACCACCACGGTTCCGTTGGTGGACGACAAGTCCTCGACGTGCCAGATATTTTGAGCATCGCACCAGATATGGGCATGGCGGGCCGAGACATCGTCGCCGACGTCGGTAATATCGCCCTCACCAGTGGCCAGCGCGCCAATCTCAACACCCCGCTCACTCGGCTGAATCCAGCGCGGGGCGCTCACGACAAAACTGTTTTGCACGCGCAGCAAGCCCAAGGGGTGCGCCGGGGCGGGTTCGCGCTCGCCTGCGGTCATCGACATGCCAAGCGAACGCGGCGTGGAGGTGCCTCCGCCACAGGTCGCGTGCGCGTAGTCGATGGCATAGTTCACCGAGGACCGCACATCCGCCGAACAACCGACGGCGACAAACAGCACCAACACGGCCTCGGCGCGCTCGGCGGGCATGAGTTCCGCCGCCTGGGACAGGCGATCGAGCGCGTTGCGATAGAGATTCGTGTCCTGGTGGCACTCTTCGAGCGCGCGTACCATCGGTTCACCTGCAGGACCGCACACCATATTGATCACAGCCGTGGAGTCCATGGGATTTCGCTGGCGCAGGGCCAGTTGCGACATAATACGCGCAGCCGAGGTACCGTATTCGGCAAAGTAGCGCTGCTGAAGCGTGCCGACCGGCGCGCGAACGATAAAGCGGGAAACCCAAGAGCGATCGGCGGCTCGGCTCTGCGGGCTGCGGCCGTCGGCGAGCGGACGGGACGAAAGCACCAAGCCGCACAGCTCGATATGGCTCAGATGCGCCGCGCGCTTAAAGATGTCAAACATGGCCCCGCATGGGGTGAGCTCAACTTGAGATGCCATGACCTAGGCCTCCTTAGTCGTAGAAATAGAATCGGACGATACTTCGACAGGTCCGCCAAAAGTACGGGCAGCTGCGGCTCCACCGGCAAGCGGAGTCGCCATCTGGGCTTTTGTGCGTCGCGGTGCCGAAACGGGAAGTTCAAAGGCAAAGCCCATCGCAAGCAAAAACCACGTAAGCGTATAGGTTGCAACCAGAGCGGCAACAAGGCCGCCCATCACGGCGCGTTGGGAAAATACGCTACATGCAGCCACAACCAGTACTGGAACCTCGCAGGCAGAAAGCGCAAGCACACCCTGCAGGAACCCCGAGCGCCGATTGCGCGCAAGTGCCCCCGCGGTAACGCCGGCTATGCCTGGCAGCGCCAACGCCAGTGCGGCAATAATACCCGGTAGCGTCCCAGACCACACGAGCGATCCCAAAGTCGCCGTCACGCGGGCGCCCGACGCCAGCAGCGCGGCCGAAACCACGACCACAGCCCAAACCACGCCACAGACGACCGTCGCGCCGACCATCAGCGCGCGACGAACCGCGCGGCCAGACGCATCCATGGGGCACGGCGTGAGCGGCTCGCCGCGGAGCGAACGACCGACATTTTGCGCATAGTGGTCACAAAACGCCGAGAGCGCCGCCTCGACCGCCGCCGGCTCGGGACGATCTTTTTGATGGCTGGACAGACAGGCCATCACCACGTCGAACAGCTGGGCATCGACAAACGCCAGCGCATCGCGTAGCTCTTCGGAATCCGGCTCAAGCCCTAGCTGCTGGGCCTGCTCGGCCGCGGCGAGCGCCACATCGGGCTCACGACGAAGCAGCTGAGTCAAATCACAACCGGGCGCATGGGCACCAATGGGATAGTCGGGCCGCGTGTCCATTTTGAGACGGTAGGGGCTCGCGATGTCGCGCGTCCTTTTGCGCGAACCCGAGGTGCCCGAAGTGCCCGGCGCGGCTTCGTATGGCGCGACGCCGGCAATGAGCTCGTAAACCGTGCTTGCCGCGGCATAGACGTCGATCGCCGGCGACATACGCAAAGCGCGCAGGTCGGGAATATCGTCGGTGAGCATCTCGGGCGGGGCATAGGCAACCGTCGCGCGACGCAGCGTGGCATAACGCTCCGTAAACGACGCCTTGCCGCCGGTACCGGCCACGGCCGACGCAGGCTCAAGCGCCAGCGACGAGCCAAAGTCGATCAGGCACAGGTCAAAGGTGCCCTCGGCAAGCTGCCGGTCAAGCGGTAGACGCGCCGTGCGCACCATAATATTAGCGGGCGAGATATCGCGATGGACAAAGCCCTCGCCCACCAGGCTCATACGGCAGAGCAGATCGAACAGGTCGCGACCCAGACGCGCCGCCACAAGCGGCGACAGGCGTCCGGCATCGTCCACGGCAAGTCGCGAACGCAAGCGGGCAAGCGTCTCGCCCTCGACCCATTCCATGACAATTGCAGGCACACCGTCGACCTCGCCCCAGCCATAGAGACGGGGAAAGCCCTTGAGGCCCGAAAGGGCGCGGTGGCATTCATATTCCTCGCGAAACGCCGCCTTGAACTTAGCGACCAGCGCCTCGTGAGCTTCATCGTCGTCAAACTCATCGCGTGTCGGCAAGATAAGCTGCTTGAGCGCCACGGCCTCGCCTTGGGCGTTGACGGCACGCGTCACGCGGCCGATACCGCCACGGCGCATGGTGGCATCGTCGGCAAACAGCATCGTAAAACGACGCAGATAGGCAGGCAGTTCGTCCTGACCGAGCGCAATGGCCGGCTCAAACCCGTCGACACGCGCAAGGCGCAGGCCGACCATGGGATCGCGACCGAGCGATTGTGGTGTGGTGGATGCAAGATCGGTCATCATAGGGCAAGCGCCGCCACGTTATTGTTGAAGTTACCGAGCGCGACGTCATCATCGCCGTAATGGCCGACCCATTGACATAGGTTGGTATAACAGCCCCACAGATTGGCATACTGCTGATACCACTTTGACCGGGGCGAAAATGTCTGACGACCGAACTCGGCTCGAATGACAAACATCTCCCCGACCAGGCTGTCGCACGGCCTGGGATCTCCCGTAGAGTTATAGGTCGAGACCACGTCATTGGCACGAGAAACATAGCCGTCGAGCATGTTGTACTTGTTCACAAGCCAACTGTGAATGCTCTCTTCCTCAGCAGCGGAAAGGCCACCGGAGTTTGCATCGTTGTCAGTGTTGCCGCCCGTCGGGCCGCCGTTTCCAGACCCTCCGGTAGAGGAACCCGACCCAGAGCCGCCGCCCGAACTCGATGAATCCGAGCCGGAGCCAGAAGTATCCGAGCTACCGGGCTTTCCGGACTGCTGGGCGTCCTGCTCCTTCTGCTGCTCGACCTTATTCACCGTTGCCGCCACGCTATTGTTGGACAACCGATCGATGATCTTGGTGTTGGTGAGCACGATGGTTTTGCCATTGGCAAGCGTGACTTCGTTGTCCGGGGCCTCGGCGCCATCCGCATCGTCGGTGCCAAACACAATATGCGCGACCACACTTGCCCAAGCATATCCAGTCGTGGTACCCAGATCACTTTTGACCTCATGCCCCACGCGCGGTTCGCGTGCGGCATGCGCCTGCATCATGGACGGCACGGTCATGCCATAGGCAGAAACGCCAACTATGACCAGCACCAGCGAGCACGATAGCAGTGCGTACGCCCGCGGCGCCAAGCCCAGTCGGCGTCGCATGCGCACCGCGGCGCCGCGCTTTGTCTGAGTGCCACCGGGCCGCATGCGTTCTCCTCCAACAAAAACACGCCGCTCAGAAGCGGCGCATTCATTCAAATCCATATTTGAGTGTATCAGCGAACCCAAAAGGTTGCGCAACGAATGGGCAAATTAAGGATGCGAGCGGAAGCATCCATGCGATAAGCGGATACGAAGTATCTTTGTTGCACAACAAACTCACAGTCGCACGGGGAAATTATGACTACCCCGTGCAACTGTGAGGAAAACATACGGCAGGAGCAGACTCGCCACCTAAATCGCGCGACGGGCCTCGATGGCGCGGCCAAGCGTAAGCTCGTCGGCATACTCCAAGTCGCCGCCCACGGGAAGGCCGCTTGCCAGACGCGACACCTCGACGCCCAACGGCTTGATGGTACGGGCCAGATAGCTCGCCGTGGTCTCGCCCTCAATATTGGGGTTGGTGGCGATGATGACCTCATGGATATCCTCGTGGCCCAGACGCGCCAGCAGCTCGCGGATGTGCAACTGCTCAGGGCCAATCTTGTCCATGGGGCTAATCACGCCGCCCAGCACATGGTACAGGCCGTGGTAGCTGCCCGTGCGCTCGATCGCCTGGACGTCGCGCGGCTCGCCCACCACGCAAATACGAGTGGTATCGCGCATCGGGTCCTGGCAGATGGAGCACTCGTCGGCCGTGGCGTAGTTAAAGCAACGGCTGCAAAAGTGGACCTCCTGCTTAACCTCCAGAATGGCCTCGGCCAGGCGGCGGGCCTCCTCGGCATCGGCCTCGAGCAGGTAATAGGCGATGCGCTGGGCCGACTTGGGACCAATGCCCGGCAGACGGCCCAGTTCATCGAGCAGTTTTTGCAGACTGTGATTCGCACTCATATATATGCGTGTCTTAGAACGGCATGCCCGGGATGTTGAGGCCGCCGGTGATGGCGCCCATCTGCTTGTTGGCGAGCTCGTTGACGCCGCGGACGGCCTCGTTGACGGCAGCCATGATCATATCCTGCAGCATATCGACGTCCTCGGGATCGAGCGCATCGGGATCGATGGTGAGGTTGACGAGCTCCATCTCGCCGTTAACGGTCACCTTGACCATGCCGCCGCCGGCAGAGGCGTCGACGGTCTGGGACTTGAGGTTCTCCTGCGCGGCGGCAAGCTGCTCCTGCATCTTGCGAGCCTGCTTCATCATCTGCTGCATGTTCATACCGGCCATGATGGCTCCTTTACGTGCGGCCGCACGCCGAGCTGCAAGGGCAGCCGGAGCACGGCAGGACTTTCAAACTCAAAAATCGTACCACGGCGCGCGGCGAGAGAGCGGGGCGGACGTGTTACCTCAGTCGATATACATGTCCTGGAGTGCAAACCGCACCCAAAGATTATGCGAAGTTGAATAATTCGCATCTGCATAATATTGAAAGCTAAATCTTGTAGAGCCGGAATCCGACATTTTCTGCATCCAGCTAGATAACAAAATGCCGAACCGCTGCTCGAGGCGGCGCTCATGATGGCAGGGTATAATTTGATTGTCACAGACAGCAATTTGGAGGTGCCCCCATGAATGCCCCCGACGCGCTCCAAAACATCCGCTCAAAACACCCCGTTGCATATGTGGTTCTCTATCTCTTTGTCGGCTGGGCATTGCTGGTTGTCATCACCCATGCTATAGCCTTTGGAGCAGAACTGCTGATAGCCAGCTCGGACCAACCCGTCGTCAAATGGGAAGCGACCGATGAGTGCACCGATGGAACCCGAACTGTTTACTACAACAGCCCGTCCCTCTACCAAGAGTTCAAGGTCAAGATAAAGGACTTCAAGATTGTCGATGCCGAACCGGGCTCTTTATTGACAATCGGAGCAACCGTCAACGCCGAGCAAGTCGAGCACACGGACAGCCACGCGACGTATCGTATCGACCTCAGCACCCTAGGCCGACCGTCACGCACCTGCCTGCTCGAATGCGATATACGCGACACCACACTACACATGTCCGAAATACAGATGCGCCCGGACAAAGAGATCTCTTCTTGAGCAGCATACCCGCCCGCACGGTTACTCCACCGGCTTGAAGATGGTGGACTGACCGAAGACGCTGCGGATGAGGGCCTTGGCCTCGTCCTCGGTCTGCGGGATGCTCGGGGCTGCGCCCTGATGGCCGAAGGGGCTGCCAGCACCGGGATTGGATTCCCAGGGAGCGGCGGGGACGTCGTCGTTTGCAGAGGCTGCGGGTGCCACAGCAGCGGCCTTGGTCGCGGACGCCGCACCCGGCACGTCGAACGGGGGCAGATTGTCCCCGCCGGCATCGGCAGCAAAACCACCGACCATAGCATCGTCGTAGGGCACCTGCTCGGATTCCCATGGCGCAGCCTGCGCAGGCGGCTGAGCCATGGGGACGGACGCGCGCTCGGGCGCTCGGGGCGCGGGCTCGGTCGGGAGCTTGCCCGTGGCAGGAGCACCGGCAGGGTTGTCGGAGCGCAGCCAAGGGGCCTTGGCCAGGTCGGATGACTTGGGCGCAGGCGCGGCAGCGGACTTGGGCGCGGGGATCGGAGCAGCCGGTTTGGGCGCAGCGGGTTCAGGCGCCGACGGGGTCGGTGCCGCTACCGGCGCCGCTTTTGGCTGCGTCGCGCTGGCGCTCGAGGATGCAGGGGGCACCGAGGACACGGGTTGCGGGTCCGCAGATACCGCAGCCCGTGCAGATGGAGAATGCTCCTCATGTTGAGGAGCCGGCGTGCCACCCCCATCCAGGACATAGTCGACGGTACGACGACCGAAGACCGCGCAGACCGTCGGCAGGACCACCGACTGCGTATCGGCGCGACCGAGCATCTTGATGGCAAAAGTCGAACCCGCGGGGAACGAGACCGTGAGCTTGGAGCCGTCGTCGGCCGTGGCGCGGGCGTTGAGCAAAAGCCCTGCGTAGGAGGCCTGACGAGCCTTGACGCGCTCGACGACCTCGGCCCATTTGCGCTGGAGCTCGCCGGCGTCCTCAACCGCGGGGGTCTCGGCAGCACCGGCGGCGGCAACCTGGGCGGCGTTGTTGGGCTTGGACACCGACACGGTCGATGCAGCAGGCGCGGAAGCCGGAGCCGCAACGGGCTGAGGTGCAGGCGTTACAGGTCTGGGCGCCGGCGCAGGAGCCGCGGACTTGGTCGCAGGCTGGGCAGCCGGAACAGCAGCGCCGCGGTCCCAAGGCATACCGCCCTGGCGCGCGGACGTAGCAGCGGGGGCAGCGGATGCCGCCGGAGCGGCAGCACGAGCGCCCGAAATGAGCGTCGGCTGTTGGGCAGCAGCGGGTACGGATGCTGCAGGCGCGGCGGCCTGAGCAGCAGCCACGCTCGCCGGCACGGCGCCGTTGGCAATCATGGCCTCCAGGCGTGCCACGCGCTCGGCCAATGCCTCAATCGTTAAATCGGCCTCGGGACGCGCCAGACGCGTGCAGGCAATCTCGAGCACCAGGCGCACGTCGCTCGCGCCCCTCATCTCCAGTGCGGCATCGTCGAGCACCGTCAGCACGCGGGCCAGGCGGTCGGCAGGATGCTCGCCAAAGGCAGCGGCCTCGGCAGCAAGCGCCTCGGCCTGCTCGGAGCCGCCCTCAAACAGCTCGGCACGGGCACCGGCAACGCAGGCAACGTACACGTCGCGCACATGCGCCACCAGGTCGCGCGTCAGCTCCAGCAGGTCATTGCCCTCCTCGACCTGCGCACGGATCAGTCCATAGAGCTCGGCAACATCGCGATCGGCAATGGCGCGGGAAAACTCGCCCAGGATCTGGTCCGAAACCTCGCCCAAAAGCGAGCGGGCGTCGTCCGCATGCACAGAACCGTTGCCAAAGACGCTCAGCTGCTCCAGCGTGGAAAGCGCGTCGCGCATACCGCCCTTGGCATGGCGCGCCACAATGGCGAGTGCCTCGTCGTCGTAATCGAAGCCCTCCTGCTCGCACACGTAAGACAGGCGATGCTCGATATCCTCGTTGCCGATGCGGTGGAAATCGAAGCGCTGGCAGCGTGAGAGAATGGTCTCCAGAATCTTTTGCGGGTCGGTGGTGCACAACACAAAGATCACGTGTGCCGGCGGCTCCTCGAGCGTCTTGAGCAGCGCGTTAAACGCCGCCGTTGTGAGCATGTGGACCTCGTCGATGATATAAATCTTGTACTTGCCGCGCACCGGGGCAAAGTTGACGGAGTTGATGATCTCCTCGCGCACGTTGTCTACGCCGGTACGGCTTGCGGCATCGAGCTCGTAGACATCGGGGTGGTTGCCCTCGGCGATGAGCTCGCATTCCTCACAGGTGCCGTCGGGCATGCAGCCGCTCGCACCCTCGGCGCGCGCCGCCTCGGCATTGCGGCAAAGCAGCGCCTTGGCAAGAATACGCGCCATGGTGGTCTTGCCCGTGCCGCGCGGTCCGCAGAACAGGTAGGCGTGGGACAGGCGCCCCTCGGTGATGGCGTGCTCGAGCGTCGAGACGATATGCTGCTGGCCCACCACGGAGTCGAAGGTGAGCGGGCGATACTTTCGGTACAACGATTCCATGGGTGCTCCCCCGGGTATACTGAGTCTTGTTGCCGCGGCGGCCATGCGGTCGCACGGCATACTGCATTCCATAATACCCGTACGGCGAGCCCGCCGCGATAGGAGTCCAAAGAGCATGGCAGACGCAGAGAGCAACCTCGTCCCCTCCGAAGCAGCCGACCAGGTCGAGGTCGCGCTCGAGGAGCAGGCCGCAGCCGACGACGGCATCCTGTACCTCAACGAGTACCAGTACGAAAACGACCTGGTCACCGACTTCGCCCGCCTGGTCGCCTCGCCCAGGCGTCGCGGCTCGCTGTATGTCGCCGCGGCAATTGCCGCGCTCATCGGCATCGGCATGCTGGTGGCCGGCGGCAACTGGATCAAGTTTGGCGTCGTCCTGATCGTGTTCGGCGCCTTTTTGGCCTGGTGGAGCAAAAACCTGCACCACACCCTCGCCCGCGACTTTATCGACGCCGTTGAGGCCGACGAGTCCATGGGCGGCCGCTATCGCCGCGTCGCCGCCAACGAGGACGGCCTGATGGTTTGGGGCAAGAGCGGCAAGTCACAGTTCTTCCCGTTTGAAAAGCTCGACCACGTGCTCGACGGCGAGCGCATCTTTGTGGCCATGTTCGCCGACCAGGGCGTGACGATCCCTAAGGACACCTTTGTCCGCGGCGATGCCGAGCAGTTCGGTCCCTTCCTTAAGGCGCGCATCAACAAAAAACTCCGCATCGAGACCAAGAAGAAGAAAATGAAGGCCGAGAAGGCCGCCGCCGAGGCCAAGCAGGGCGACAAGCCCCAGGAGACCAAGCGCAAGCAGAAGAAGAACAAGAAGAAGCACTAGGCCGGACGCAGGGTCCAGACCCCAGACGGAGCTTAAATTGAATGTCGCCCACCCGCGCGTGCTACACTAGCAGCATCTATGCCACCGCGAACGGCTCGGCTCCGCGCCCGCCGCTCGCAAACGAACTTTAAACGCACGAGGGTTGGCCATGCCGCTTTTCTCGCAACATACCGCCCGGTTCTCGCCGGACGTTCCTTTGGAGGGCACCAGCTCTCGCGAGCTGCTCAAGCGGTACCAGCCGCTCGAGACACTTGCGACCGGCGGTTTTGGCTCCATCGAGATCTGCCGCGACACGCACCTGCGCCGCCGCGTCGCCATTAAGCGCATCCCCCTTATTAACGGTGTCGGCATGCCCGCCAGCGACATCATGGATGTCCTGCGCGAGGCGCACACTGCCGCCATGCTTCAACATCCCAACATCGTGCAGGTCATCGACTTTACGCACGACACAGCCTATGCCTACCTGGTTATGGAATATGTCGATGGCATGTCGCTGGCCGAGTTTTTGCACCGCGTGGACGGTCACTCACTTACCTTTGACGAGGCCGCGGCCATTGCCGATGCCCTAGGCCAGGCGCTCACCTTCGCCCATAGTAATGGCGTACTCCACCTGGACATTAAGCCCGCCAACGTGCTCATCGACCACTCGGGCAATGTAAAGCTCACCGACTTTGGCATGGCGCGACTGTCGTCCGCCGGTGGCTTTGGCGGCTCGCGCGGCGGCACCATCGGCTACATGCCGCCCGAGCAGCTCGATATCGAGACCGGCACGGTCGACGAACGCGCCGATGTCTTTGCCCTCGCCTGTGTGATCTACGAGGGCCTGTGCGGCAGCGCTCCCTTTATGGCGGCCACGCCCGCCGACTCGCTCGACCGCATCATCGGCGGCGCCACCTATCCCAGCGAGCTGATACCACACTTTCCCCCGGGAGCCGAGGCCGCGCTCATGAGCGCGCTCTCCCCCATGCCGCAGGACCGCCCCAACAGCATCGAGGCATTTTGCGACCAGCTCCTTGCCGGTCTGGGCAGCGTGCGCGAGGGCCGTCGCAGCCTGGAGCAAATGGTTGGCGAACTTTCGGATGACGAGCAGGAGCTCGACGATATCGAGCCGTCGCACTACGAGGACGACGCCATCGAGGTCGACCCCGCACTCGGCTGGGCGGGCACGCGCTGGAGCCATGCGCGCGACTACACCATGCGCACTATCTCGGCGCTAACGTGCGGCACCTTTAGCTTTTTGCTGATGCAAACGGCCGGGGTCGCGGCGCTTCCCGGCCTGGTCATTGCGGCCATCGCGATCGGAGCGGCGGCTGGCCTGGCCCCCCAGATTGGCTCGGCCATCTCGGCTGTGGGCTTTTTGGTGCTCATGGCCAACGCCACCATGCAGGCGCAGGGCATCCTGTCGATGCTGCCCGTCGCGGTGATCTTTGCCGCCGCCATGTCCGGTTGGTGGATCGCCTGGGGTCGCACCGAGACTGCCGCGAGCGCCACGCTCACCTGTGCACTCGCGCTTGGCTGTCTGACCGGCAATACCTTCCTGGCAGCTGGGGTCGCCGCCGGCGTCGCGTCATTTTGGCTCGGCCCGGCAAGCGCCGCCGCGGCAACGGGCATGGGCGCGCTTTTTGCCCGTCTGGCCACGGTCGCGCTTTCAGCCGGAGGCGTGCTGGGGCTCGGTAACGTTGCCGCAGCGCTGGGAGACCCGCTCCTTTGGGCTGCCTTTGTGCTGGTAGCGGCAACTGCCGCGGCGTCATCTGCGCTGCTCAATGCCCATGCCAAGCGTGCCGACCAGGGCTCAAACCTTGCCGCAATCGCCGCCATCGCTGTCACCGGCATCGGCTGCGCAGCGGCGTCCTGTCTTGCACACCATATGGAAATTGCCAGCCTTGCAGCCGCGGTCGTCGCCAAGGCGGCGGTTGCGGGAACCCTATCCTCTATAATCGTTGGGATATGCCTATATTTGCTCGGATACCAAAGAACCTATACGGAGAGTGATCTTTCGTGAACTTCCTGAACATCTTCGAGGACCACGTGGCCGGCATCTTCGGTGCCACCCGTGCCCCGTTCTCCTTTAAGAAGCTTGCCAAGCAGGCCGCTCGCGACATGGAGGATCAGACTCTGGTGATCAATGGCGTCAACACGGCGCCGGCACTCTATACCATCCTGATCGCCGCCGACGACGATCCCATGCTCGCCCCGTTCTACCCCGAGCTTTCGCGCGAGGTCCGCGAGTTCGTGAAGGCGCAGGCCGAAAAGCGCCGCTATGTCTTTGTCGGCGAGCCCCTCGTGCGCTTTATGATCGATCCGCAGCTGCGCGCCGGCAAGTTCTCGGTCTTTGCCGAGAACGTCGATGCGCCCACGCTCGGCCGCCTGTACGAGGAAGAGCGCGCCTACCAAAACGGCCTGGGACAGAACAACTCGGCCGCAAGCCGTGCCGCCAGCGCCCCGCGCGCCGGCCAGCAGCAGTTTGCTGCCCCGCAGCAGCAGCGCCCCGCCGCCATGCCCCAGCAGCAGCCGACGCCTCGCGCCGCCGCTCCCGACCCGCTTGCCGTGGCAGATCCCTTCGCGCCTAGCGTCCCCGACCCCGCCGCCGCACCCATCCCGGTGCCGCAGACCGTCTCGCGCGACGCGCTTGCCGGCATGGGCGGAGCCGCCGCGACCGGTGCCGCCGTGGGCCTAGGCGCCGCAGCCGGCATCGCCTCCAACATGGCGAGCACTCGCGCCCCGCAGCGCCCGCTCGCCCAGCTCGTCGACGTCGTGAGCGGCGAGAGCCATAGCATCACCTCCGCACAGGTGACCATCGGTCGCGAGCGCTCAGTTTCCGACATTGCCCTGCGCGACCCCAACGTGTCGCGCCGCCACGCCCAGCTCACCTTTACGGGCTCGGATTGGTCGATCGAGGACCTCAATTCCACCAACGGCACGCTCGTCAACAACCGCCGCATTACGCGCTGCCCGCTGCGCAACGGCGATCTGCTGACGTTTGGCCTGAGTACCTTTGAATTTAGGGGATAGTCGCTTATGAACATCGATATCGTCCTTTTTGCAGGCCGCATCGTCTTGGTCGCCCTGCTCTATATCTTCCTGTTCGCCGTCATGAAGACCGGCGTGGGACTTGTGCGCGGGCAGCGCCGCGACTCGGCTATCTGGACGATTGATGTGGACAAGGGTCCGCGCGGTATCCGCGGCATCCACGTAGACATGCTCGGCCCCGTCATCGTCGGCCGCTCGCCGTCTTCGGACATCTGCATCAACGAGCCGTTTGTCTCGGCCTCGCATGCGCGCTTTTCGCTGCAGGGCCCGGCGCTCATCATCGAGGACCTCAACTCGCTTAACGGCACGCTCGTCAACGGCCGCCAGCTCGTGGAGCCCGCGACGCTGCGTGAGGGCGACGAAGTCCAGATTGGCGACGTGGTCATGAAGGTGAACCGTCGATGATCGACGAGGAGAACAAGTCCGCAACCATGACCGAGGCACCGGCTGCCGCCGCAGCCGCACCGGCCCACGCCGCTCCGGCGGGCTCCGCACCCGTGGAACCCGAGGACACCGTGTTCTCCCTGCCTCTTTCGCATGTAACGCATGATATTTCGGATCTCGCCGATAACGAGGACGAAGAGGATGCCGTAGCGGCGCCCATCGGCGCACATGCTGCGGAACAGCCCACAGCGCCCGAAGCAACCCCGGCGCCGGCTCACTTTGCAGAGCCCGTCGCCGCGGCAATCAACGAGAGCGCTGCGGTGTTTGCGGCACCCGAGCCCGCCGCGCCGGCGTTTCCCATGGCCCCGGCGTCCGAGGTTGCGCCCGCGTCTACGCCGGCGCCCGAGCCTATAGACGTCAGCCCGCAAGACGACGAGTCGACCGCCCGCGTGTCCGAGGAGCCCGACTCCCCGGACACCGGTGATTCCGAATCA
Organism: uncultured Collinsella sp.; assembly: GCA_902472315.1. Classification (GTDB taxonomy): domain Bacteria; phylum Actinomycetota; class Coriobacteriia; order Coriobacteriales; family Coriobacteriaceae; genus Collinsella. The sequence goes on along the minus strand of CABRNM010000001.1, from coordinate 222,814 downwards.
AACGCCGTGACCGACACCGTCTCTCCCGGTGACACCGCCGAAATCGACGTTGCCGCCGTTGAGGCCAAGCTCAAAGACCCCGGCTCGACCATGAGCTTTGAGCCCCTGACCGAGGAGCGCATCGAGACCGACTCGACCTATGATGCCGGCACCACCACGCAACTTATGTGGGGCGCCCGCTCCGACGTTGGCTGCGTGCGCCCGCACAATGAGGATTCCTACCTGGTGCAGTCGCCGCTCTTTTGCGTATGCGACGGCATGGGTGGTCACGCTGCCGGCGAGGTAGCCTCTTCCATCGCCGTCGAGACTATTGCCAAGACGGCCCCACAGTCCGCCGACGCAGCACGCCTGGCCGCAGCCGTCGAGGCAGCCAACGCCGCCGTAATCGAGGCGGCCCTGAACGGCCTGGGCAAGCCCGGCATGGGCTGCACAGCCACCTGCGCCTACATCGAAAACGACACGCTCGCCATCGCCCACGTGGGCGACTCTCGCGCCTATCTGCTCCACGAGGGCACGCTCATCCGCGTGACCCGCGACCACTCCTACGTGGAGGAGCTCGTGGACGCCGGCGAGATCACGGCAGACGAGGCTCGCGTCCACCCCAACCGTTCGGTCATCACCCGCGCACTGGGCTCGGACCCCGCCATGTATGCCGACCACTTCACTCTGCATATCGAGGAAGGCGACCGTCTGATCCTGTGCTCCGACGGCCTCTCGAGCATGATTCCCGATAGCGATATCGAGAACATCGCCACGCAGTCCTCAACCGCGCAAATCTGCGTCGACAACCTAGTGGACGCGGCGCTTGCCGCCGGCGGCCACGACAACGTGACCGTAGTAGTCGTTGACCTGGTTGACGATGGCGTTATGCGCGAGGCGCAACGCGTGCGTCGCCGCAACATTACTATCGCCGCCATCCTGGCCCTCGTCTTTGTGCTGGCAGCTGGCATCTGGGCCTACACGGGTGTCACCGGCTCATACTACCTGGGTACCTACCAGGGCAATGTCGCCGTCTGGCGCGGCCTGCCCGGCAAGCCGCTCGGACTCAAGCTCCACTGGCTCGAGAGCGAAACCAGCATTAAGCTGTCCGACCTGCCCGAAGACACGCAAAACCGCCTCAAGGCGGGCATTCCGCAAACAAGTGTCGACGATGCGCAGGACACGATATCCAAGTACCGCCACCAGATCGACGAGGAGCAGACCCGCCAGGTGATCGACGCGCAAACGATTCGCGACAACACCAATCAGGGATCGACCTCCGAATCAGATTCCGAGAAAACCGCCGAACAGTCCGCCGAGGCCGAAGCCTCCGATAAGAACTAGAAAGGGAGTGCCGCTTATGAGTCGCCGCAACACCGAGCTGCTCTTGCTCATCGCCTCGGCGTTCCCCGTCATCCTGCTGTATGCGATGTACGTGCTCACCGCGGGCGCCGCTATCTCCTTTGAGACGCTCGCCGTACCGATCGGCCTCTTTGCCGCCTTTGCCGCGGCCCACATTGCCGTGCGCATCTTGGCGCCCGGTGCCGACCCCGCCATCCTGCCCATCGTATTTATACTTTCGGGCATCGGCATCACGTTCGTGACGCGTCTCGCCCCCGCTCTCGCCATCTCACAGCTCATCATCCTGTTTGTCTCGGTGGCGCTCATGGTGGGAACGCTTGCACTAGTCAAAAACCTCGACGTGGTCATGCGCTACAAGTACACCTTTGGCATCATCGGCATCATCCTGCTGATGCTGCCTATCTTTATCGGCACCACGATCTCGGGCTCCAAGCTGTGGATTCGCATCGCGGGCTTTACCATCCAGCCCGGCGAGTTCGCCAAGGTCTTTATCGTGCTGTTCCTGGCCGGGTACCTGGCCGAGAACCGCGAGCTGCTCTCCATCTCCAACCGCAAGATCTTGGGCTTTAAGATCCCTCGCCTGCGACTGCTACTGCCGTTGTTTGCCGTGTGGGGTGTGTGCCTGCTCGTCGTCGTCTTCGAACGCGACCTGGGTTCGGCCGTGCTGTTCTACACCATCTTCTTGCTGATGCTCTACGTTGCCACGGGGCGCTTTTCGTATGTCGTTATCGGCCTTGCGCTCTTAGCCGTTGGAGCCGTGGGCGCCTACAAGTTCCTGTCGCACGTTCAGGTGCGTTTCCAGGTTTGGGTCGATCCGTTTAAGGACGCCCAGGGTCAGGGCTACCAGATCGTCCAGTCGCTCTTCTCGCTTGCCGATGGCGGTCTGGTCGGTGTTGGCATCGGCAACGGCATGGCCAACAACATCCCTGTCGTCGAGTCCGACTTTATCTTCTCGGCTATCGGCGAGGAGATGGGCCTTTTGGGCGGCGGCGCCGTGCTCATCCTGTTTATGCTCTTTGCCGTGCGTGGCCTGACCACAGCTGCCCGCGCAAAGTCCGACCTTGCCGCCTTTAGCGCCACCGGTCTTACGGCAGCCATCAGCTTCCAGGCCTTCTTGATCGTTGGCGGCGTAACCCGCCTGATCCCGCTGACCGGCGTCACCCTGCCCTTTATGAGCCAGGGCGGCTCCTCGCTGCTGGCAAGCTTTATCATCGTCGCACTCCTGCTACGTGCCGGTGACGAGGCGACCGGACGCGAGGCCGAGCTTACCGGCACCGGCACCATGGCCGCCATCACCGATGATCAGGTCGCATCTGCCGCCGCCCCGACGGGCTCGCGCTTTGCCACCTCGTCTTCCTACGGCAGCGGCAGCCATTCCGTCGGCTCGCGCATGCGCCGTCGCCTGCTCGACACGCCTGAATCCGGTGTGCTCGGTCGCGTGGCGCTCGCCAACCGTCTAACCCGTGCGGTGCTCGCCTTTACGGCGCTGTTCGCCATCCTTATCGGCAACCTCACCTATGTCCAGGTCATCAAGGCGAAGGACTATCAGGACATGCCGACCAACAACCACACCATCGCCCGCTCCAAGTACATCCAGCGCGGCTCCATCATCACGTCCGACGGCGTGACGCTGGCCGAGTCGCTGCAGCAGGAGGACGGCACCTACGTACGCTCCTACCCCAACGGTAACCTGGCAGCGCACGTGGTTGGCTACGTGAGCCAGCAGTATGGCACCACCGCCATCGAGAGCGTCATGAACGACACGCTCACCGGTTCTAAGGACTACTCTAGCTGGAACAACGCCATCGCGTCGCTCGCGGGCCAGACCCAGCCGGGCAACACCGCCAAGCTCACCATCGACTCGCGCATCCAGACGGCTGCTGAGCAGGCGCTCAAGGGCTTTAAGGGCGCTGTAGTGGTCATCGACCCGCGTACCGGCGCGGTGCTCGCATGTGCCAGCTCGCCCACCTACGACAACACCAACATCGATGCCCTGCTGCAGACGGGCGGCGGCGAGGACGGCTCCATGTACAATCGCGCCATGGACGCGCTGTACACGCCGGGCTCCACGTTTAAGGTCGTTACGCTTTCCGCGGCACTCGAGACCGGTACCGCCAGCCTGACTAGCACCTACCAGGCGCCCGGCTCCATGGATATCGGCAACGCACCGGTCACCAACTATGCCAACGAGAGCTACGGCACCATCAGCCTGCAGCAGGCCTTTGCCGTGTCCTCCAACGTCGTCTTTGGCCAGGTGGCAAACGAAGTTGGCGCAAACACGCTCGTACAGTTTGCCAACGCCTTTGGCTACGGCCAAAAGCTCGGCCAGGACCTGACCTCCGCGGCCTCCATCATGGCCGACCCGTCGCTCATGACCGAGTGGGAGACCGCCTGGGCCGGCGCCGGCCAGCCTGTCGGCATGGACCACACGCCCGGCCCGCAGACCACCGTCATGCAAAACGCCGTGATTGCCGCCGCCATCGCTAACAGTGGCGTGGTCATGGACCCGTACTTTGTAGCCCAGGTACTCGCCCCGGACGGAACCGTGGTCAAGACCACGCAGCCCCGCTCGCTGGGGCAGGCCGTCAGCTCCGCCACGGCCGACCAGGTCAAGCAGGCCATGCTTGCCGTCGTCCAGTCCGGCACCGGCACCGATGCCCAGATCCCCGGCGTCAAGGTCGCCGGCAAGACCGGCTCGGCCGAGACCGGCGGCACCAACGTCAACTCGATGTTCGTTGGCTTTGCACCTTACGATTCACCCACGGTCGCCATCTCGGTGGCCTTGGAGGATTACGACAAGCATGACGTCGAGGCCGCCAAGATCGCCGGTATCGTCCTGACCGCGGCGCTTGCCGCACAGGGAGCGTGATGCCCATGATCGAATCGGACACCCGAGGCGCGCCGCGGCCTAAGAGTTAGCGGCAACGCGCCACACGGCCCCAGCGGCCACATCGTAGGTACTACACACATCGTTGAGCGAATAGTTATGTTAGGAGCAGGAATGGAACAGAGGGTCCTCGGGGGAAGATACCTCCTCAAGGATAAGGTGGGAACAGGCGGCATGGCGACCGTCTACCGTGCACAGGACCAGGTCCTCGACCGCACGGTAGCCGTCAAGATCATGCTGCCGCAGTATGCTGGCGACGCAACCTTCGCCGCACGCTTTAAGCAGGAGGCCCAGGCAGCAGCCGGTCTCTCCTCCCCCTATATCGTGGGCGTCTACGATTGGGGCAAGGACGGCGACACCTATTACATCGTCATGGAGTACCTGCGCGGCACCGACCTTAAGAGCGGCATCAAGAGCCACGGCGCCCTCGACCCCAAGAAGGTCGCCCAGATCGGCTCGCAGATCAGCTCTGCGCTTTCGGTCGCCCACAAGCACGAGATCATCCACCGCGACATTAAGCCGCAGAACATCATGGTGCTGCCCGACGGCAACATCAAGGTGATGGACTTTGGCATCGCGCGCGCCAAGAACAGCCACCTCACGCAAGACAACAACGTGCTGGGAACCGCCCACTACGTCAGCCCCGAGCAGACCCGCGGTCAGGACCTCGGCCCCACCTCGGATATCTACTCGCTGGGCGTCGTGATGTACGAGTGCGCCACCGGCCGCGTTCCCTTTGACGGTGACGACGCCATCTCGGTCGCACTCAAGCAAGTCAACGAGTTGCCTATTCCGCCGAGCCAGATCAACTCCGGTGTCGACGCCGACCTTGAGCGCATCATCCTCAAGTGCATGGAGAAGGACCCGGCAAACCGCTTCCAGACCGCCGACGAGCTTCGTCAGGTGCTCAATAGCTACCTGTCGGGCCGTGCCGTCAACGTCTCGGAGCCCACGCGCATCATCGGTGCCCCCGGTGAGCTGGGCGCCACCAAGACTCGCGAGCTTTCCGATCAAACGCGCGCCATGGTGCGTCCCGTCTCGGGCGTGAGCGGCCAGAATACTGCCCGTAGCTCGGTTTCGGGCTCCACCGGCTCCTACGAGGTCGAAAAACCCAAATCCAACAAGAACAAGATCATCGCCGCCGTGGTGGCAGCCGTTGCCGTCATCGGCATCGTGGTGGCCTTTGCCACAGGACTCTTTGGCGGCGAGCAGGTCACCGTGCCCGATGTACTGGGCAAGGACCAGCAGACTGCCGTCGAGCTGATCAAGGAAGCCGGCCTCGAGGTCGGCACCATCGACCAAAGCTACAACGACGATGTCGATGAGGGCAAGGTCGCCGAGCAGACGCCCAACGGCAACACCAAGAAGGCCAAGGGCACTAAGGTGAACCTGGTAATCTCCAAGGGCCCCAAGCCCTCCGAGAAGGTTGAGGTTCCCCAGCTTGTCGGCCTGACCAAGGACCAGGCAGAAGCCGCGCTGGCAAGCGTTGGCCTGAAGGGCAACGCCTCCGAGGAGGCCAACGAGGCCGATGAGGGCCAGGTCTTTGAGCAGGGCACCGAAGCCGGTAAGGAAGTCGCGAAGGGCACGACCATCTCGTATAAGGTCTCCAGCGGCCCGGATACCACGTCCGTCCCCGACCTGACCGACATGACCGAGGCCCAGGCGCGCAACGCCCTCGATATGGCAGGCTTTGGCGTCGACGTGAGCTACCAGGAGAACGACTCGGTTACCGAGGGCACCGTGATCAGCTGGAACCCCAGCGGCAAGCAGAAGCCCGGTGCCACGATTACCGTCGTCATTGCCAAGAAGTCCGGCAAGGCCACCGTCCCGGGCAACCTGTACGGCAAGAGCATTTCCGCCGCCGTTACCGCGCTCAACAACGCCGGTTTCTATAACATTGGCTTCTGTGACCAGAACGGCAATCCCGTGAGCGGTAACGAGGATGCCACCGTTACGGGCGTCTCCCCCACCGGCAAGCAGTCCACCGACAGCACGATTACGCTGACGGTCGCACTTTCTGGCTCGGGTTCGGGCTCTGGCTCGGGCACGGGTGACGATTCCGGTACGACCAACTAGTCGCCACCCCACCGCTCATCACGGCTCTCGCCGCAAACATATTCGCTCACAGGCGCCCGCTTGCTTCCCCAGCAAGCGGGCGCTTCGTTTTTGACATGACATGAACCTGAAGAGCCCGGCACCGTAGCGGTACCGGGCTCGATATTCCTCTGGTGCCCCCGGGCGGATTCGAAAACTCCCCCCGCGGGGAAATGAGTGACGCGGGTGCCGACGGTCCGAATCCGCCGACAGTCCCCACAAACCAGAAACGGCGCCGCTCTCGCGACGCCGTCATAATCTTCTGGTGCCCCCGGGCGGATTCGAACCGTCGACACCCGCTTTAGGAGAGCGGTGCTCTATCCCCTGAGCTACGGAGGCATGTTGTACTAGTGTAGCAGATTTGCACTATCGTCACGAGGTAGTCATTGGGGACGTTCTTTAATGACTAGTCGTTTAAGAACGTCCCCAATGACTAGTTGCCTTTGTGGAAGAGGTTTTTGATAACGGAGGGGATGCTCTTGGCGCCCTTGGCCGTCACATCGATGAAGTCGGGCGAGCGCACGAGCTTGTCCTCGTCGACGTACTTGCGGACCGCACGAAGCGTCTCTTTGTCGTCGCGCGTCGAAAACGTAAAGTGACCGTTGTCCTTGGTGAAGATGGCAAAACGCGTGATCTTCTTGGTGCCGCGTAAAACCTCGGCGGCAATATAGTCGACCTCGTCCCATGGGATTTGAATATAATCCTCGGGATTGCGCTCGTTATAGTACTCAAACGCCTTATTGCCCACCATCACGTTACCGTGACTGGTAAGCCCCATCAGGCAGGTTGCCGGCGTTGCCAGATCGACCGTGCTGTTCTGAGATTGCGCCATGCGCGCCTCGCCCTCCAAATAAAACAATCGGACCGCATCCAGTGTACCCACCGGGTGCGGTCCGTTTCAATGGCTCAAAAGCCCTTGCCTAGCAACTCTCGGTCTTAAGCCGAAGCGTGCTTACATGAAGCCGCAGACGCGACCGATGATGCCGACGGCGAAGAGAGCCAGGATGATGACGATCGGGCTGACCTTCTTCTTGAGGAGCTTGCAGACCAGCAGGGTCAGGCACACGGCGGCAAGGCCGGGGATGAGCTGATCGAGGTTAGCCTGAAGCGTGGTGACCTTCACCTGATCAAGGGCGTTAGCACCGATGGAGTTATACATCGTCAGTGCTTCCTTGACACCCTCAGAACCGGAGGGCAGGTTAGCCCAGTCGATAAAGGCGCCAGCAGACTGCGTGACCTTGGAGACGACCGGGGTGAAGGAGATGGACACCCAGCGCTCGACCAGGGCGCCGATGATGAACATACCCAGGATGGAAGCACCCTCGGTGACCTTGCCCATCAGACCGCCGGAGAGGTCCTTGGCGATGGAGGAGCCGACCTTGTAGCCAAACTCCTGCGTGTACCACAGGAAAGCGTAACGGATGATGTTCCACGCGAAGAAGAACAGCAGCGGACCGGCGATGCTGCCGGACAGGGCCATGGAAGCGCCCAGAGCGCCCAGAATCGGGCGAAGGGTGAACCAGAAGGCGGGGTCGCCGACGCCGGCGAGCGGGCCCATCATACCGACCTTGACGCCCTGGATGGCGACGTCGTCGATCGGAGCACCGTTGGCGCGCTCCTCCTCGAGGGCGAGGGTAACGCCAATGACGGGGGCGGAAACATAGGGGTGGGTGTTATAGAACTCCAGGTGGCGCTTAAGAGCGGCAATCTGGTCATCCTTGCTGGTGTAGAGCTTCTTGATCGCAGGGATCATTGCGAAGCACCAGCCGCCGTTCTGCATACGCTCGTAGTTCCACGAGCCCTGAAGGAACTGATGACGGAAGCAAACCTTCTTGCGGTCAGCCTTGGTGAGCTGAATCTTGTTCTCTGCCATATGTATCACTCCCCTCCTACTCGTAATCGTTCAGAATGTCGCCGAGCGGGTCACCGGAGCCACCGCCCATGCCGCCACCCTGCTTGGCCAGATCCTTAAGGCCAAGGTAGATGAGGGCAAGGGAGATGCCGATGAGGCCAAGGGCGATCAGCGTGAGCTGAGGGATGGCAGCAAGGACAAAGCCGAGGATGAAGAACGGCCAGGTCTCCTTGGTGGCCATCATGTTGATGACCATGGCGTAACCGACGGAAGCGACCATGCCGCCGCCGACAGCCATGCCGCCGGACAGCCAGTCGGGCATAGCGTTAAGCGCGTTGGTAACTGCCTCGGCCGGGATGATGCACAGAAGCACTGCCGGGATGGCAATACGAAGGCCCTGCATAAGGATGGCAATGTACTGCCAACGCTCGATGCCGGCGAAGTCGCCCTTCTCGGCGCAGCCGTCCATGGCGTGAGCGATAGCGGTAGCCAGGGTGCGGCAGATCATGGTCAGGAACAGACCAGCGACCGACAGCGGGACGGCGACGGCGATGGCGGCGGTAACGGCCTTCGACGGATCGGTAGCGCCGCCGTTGAGGGCGAGCACCATGATGATCGAAGAGGCGACCGAGGCCAGAGCGGCGTCAGGCGCGACGGCGGCGCCGACGTTAGCCCAGCCAAGGGCCATCATCTGGAGCGAACCGCCCAGGAGGATGCCCTCCTGAAGGTGACCGGTTACGAGACCGATAAGCGTGCATGCCACGAGCGGCTGATGGAACTGGAACTCATCCAGAATGCCTTCCATACCGGCAAGCAACGCGACAATCGCAACAAGCAGAATAGTGATTGCAGACATGTATCGGACCCTCCTTTACTATGCTTGAGCGGCCAGTTCGGCCTTAGCTTTCTTCAACATGGCGTCGAGATCCTCGGAGGAATCCGAAGGAACCTTGCGGACCTCGAACTTGACGCCCTTGGCCTTGAGGGCCTCGAGAGTCTTGACGTCGTCATCGCCCATAGCGACGGCGTTGGTGACGACGACCTTGCCCTTGGAGTGAGCCATGGAACCGATGTTGACTTCCTTGATGTCGACGCCGGCCTCGATGGCCTTGAGCAGATCCTGCGGGTTCTCGAAGAGCAGCATGGCCTTGGTGTCACCAAAGCGCGTGTCCTTGACGACCTCGGCCATCTTCTTGATGGGAACGACGTTGGCATGGACTCCCGGAGGGGCAGCCTGCTCGATCATGGTCTTGCGGAGCTCGTCGTGAGCAACGCCGTCGGAAACCACGATGATGCGGTTGGGGTTGATCTGCTTGGTCCACGTGGTGGCCACCTGACCATGCAGCAGACGGGTGTCGATACGGACGTGGGCAATCTTGATGTGCCCGTCGCCGATGACCGTTCCCGGAGGGATGGCGCCTGCAGGAGCAGCGGCGGCCGTAGCCGGCTTCTTCTCCTCGGGCTCCAGAGACTCGGGCTTGACGCGCACGCCAGCCTTAGCCTCAGTCACGAGATGTTTTGCGATCGCATGTGCAGTGTTCTTTGCGTCAAAGCGCTGCGAATATGCCTCGATGAGCATAGGCAGGTTGACACCGGTGACGATAGCCCAGGAATCGTGGCCTTCGATGAGCCCGCTGATCTGGTTGAACGGCGTGCCGCCCCACAGATCAACGAGGAAGAGCACCTGCTCCTGGTCCTCGAAGGAAGCGACTGCTTCCTCGACCTTGGCACGGAAGTCGTCGGGGCCCATGCTCGGCTCGAGCGAGACCACGGCTACAGACGGCTGATCGCCAAAGACCATCGAGCCCGTCTGCTTGATTCCAGCTGCCAAGTCCCCGTGGCTAGCAAGAACAATACTTACCATCACATAACCTCCTTTTTGTCTACGTATTCCCTACACGACATTAAGGAAGTATACCTGTTTAGTTTGTGGAATTATCGCTAAATTTGCAAAAGATTGCATTATTTGTTTAAACGTCTAGGTTTGTTACAAGTTGATTACGTTACTGGTTTTTCACTCATTACCTGCCAAGGCGTCGCTCATCAAGCCGCGCATTTTACAGATACAAGCAGGCTGTTCATTAATATCGATTTTAGGCAAGCGCGAATGCGCTTGTACTGCCGCTATTTTGTTTAAACAGACATAACTTGACTATTAGCGTGACTTATGCTCTAGCGCAAGTAGTCATTGGGGACGTTCTTAAACGACTAGTCGTTGGGGACGTTCTTGTTTGACTAGTCGTTTAAGAACGTCCCCAACGACCAAGTTAGGCGATGTGGAGGGGGTTGGCGGCGTCGACGGCGTCGGGGGCGTCAGAAGGGCCGTCGGGGGCAGCGTCTGCCGGGTCCTCGTCGGGGGTCTCAATCTGCTTGATCATGACCTCCTGGCCCTGCAGCAGGTATGTTTCACCACTGCCGCAATGAGGGCAGGTCTTGCCGTGCTCGACTGTCGCGTAGTCGCGGCCGCACGCCTCGCAATGCGTCACGGCCTCGACAGGCTCCACGATAAGCTCCGCACCCTCGGTGATGGACTTTTTATCTGCCGCCCAGCGCCAAGCGTCGAGCAGCAAGTCGGGAACGACGCCCGAAACCTCACCCAGCAGCAGCGTAACGCTCGAAACGTGGCGCACGCCATTGGCGCGCGCCACGTTCTCAACATCGCGAATGATGTGATACACAATCCCGAGCTCGTGCACTATTAATCCTTTCGCCGTTCCCGTTATGGCTGCTTATTTCCTGCCAAACTTGATCTTAATAGCACGCTTCAAAGCATACTTACCCAGGCTGGGGAGCTTTTGCTCGTATTTGACCATCGTGGAGCACTCGGGGCGATCTCGATCCAGGTGGATGGCGTCAAACGCGCACTTGGTGGTGCACAGGCCGCAGCCGATGCACTTGTTGGGGTCGACGATCGAAGCACCGCAACCCAGGCAACGGGCGGTCTCGGCGCGCACCTGCTCTTCGGTAAAGGTCTCGACGTACTCGCTAAACGGCGCGGCCTTCTCGCGCTCGCGGTCCACGTGGGCAGCCTCGCGGCTCGCGTTGTCGTAGCTCTCGATCACGACATCGTCGCGGTCGAGCGCGGTATAGCGGCGCTGGTTGCGGCCGATGGTGAGCGTGGAGCCCGGCTGCACAAAGCGATGGATGGACACGGCGGCCTCGTGACCGGCGGCGATGGCGTCGATGGCAAAGCTCGGACCGGTATAGACGTCGCCGCCCACAAAGATGTCGGGCTCGGCAGTCTGATAGGTCTGGGGATCGGCAAGAGCACCCTGGCCGCGGCCAAGCTCCACCTTGGAGCCAGCCAACAGGTCGCCCCACACAATGGACTGGCCGATGGACATGACCACACGGTCGGCGTCGACGCGGCGCAGATCATTCTCGTCGTACTCGGGCGCAAAACGGCCCTCGTCGTCAAAGACACGCGTGCAGCGCTTGAAGGTGATACCGCACACACGGCCGGTCTCGTCCAGGTGAACCTCTTTGGGGCCCCAGCCGCAGCTGATGTGCGCGCCGTCCTCGATGGCCTCGCGACGCTCCTCCTCGCTCGCGGGCATCTGGGCCTCGCTCTCCAGGCAGAACATCTCAACGTGCTCGGAGCCCAGGCGGCAGGCGTTGCGGGCCACGTCGATGGCCACGTTGCCGCCGCCCACCACGATGGTGCGGCCGGGCAACGCGTCGATCTTGCCACTGTTGACCTCGCGCAAGAAGTCGACGGCTACGGTCACGTCCTCGGCATCCTCGCCCGGAATACCGGCAAGGCGGCCGCCCTGGCAGCCGATGGCAACATAAAAGGCCTTAAAGCCCTGCTCGCGCAGCTCGTCGAGCGTCACATCGCGACCGACCTCCACGCCATAGCGGAACTCGGCACCCATCAGGCGAATGACCTCGACCTCGGCCTCGATAACGTCCTTCTCCAGCTTAAAGCTGGGAATACCGTAGGTGAGCATGCCGCCCGGGCGCTCGTTCTTCTCGAATACGACGGGCTTATAGCCCTTCTCGGCCAGGTAGAAAGCACAGGACAGACCGGCCGGGCCGGCACCGATAATGGCGATCTTCTGGTCGAAGCCGCCGGCACGCGTCGGGGTCACCACAGGTGGGACATAGCGGGTCGCGGCATCCAGATCGCGCTGGGCGATGAACTTCTTGACCTCGTCGATAGCCACGGCGGCGTCCACACGGCCGCGAGTGCAGGCATCCTCACAGCGGCGGTTGCACACACGGCCGCAGATAGCGGGCAGCGGGTTCTCGCGCTTAATGAGTGCTAGGGCCTCGTCATGGCGACCCTGAGCCGCGAGCTTCAAATAACCCTGGACGGCGACATGCGCGGGGCAGGCCGTCTTGCAGGGAGCGGTGCCGGACTCATGCGTCTCGATGCGGTTGTCGTTGCGGTAGTTGGGCGACCACTTGGTGTGGTCCCACTTGGCGGCATCGGGCAGCTCCTGGCGCGGATACTCGGGAACCTGTCCGCCGGCCTTTTTGCTGCAGAGCTTCTGGCCCAGCTTAGCGGCACCGGCCGGGCACACCTCAACGCAGCGACCGCAGGCCACGCACTTGTCCTTTTCGACCTTGGCGACATAGGCCGAGCGCGACAGGTTGGGCGTGTTGAACAGCTGCGAGGTGCGCAGGGCGTAGCACACGTTGACGTTGCAGTTGCAGATGGCGAAGATCTTGTTCTCGCCGTCGATGTTGGTGATCTGGTGCACAAAGCCGTTGTCCTCGGCCTGGCGCAGGATGTCGTAGACCTCGTCGCGGGTCACGTAATGGCCACGATCGGTCTCGACCACGTAGTCGGCCATATCGCCCACGGCGATGCACCAATCGGCCGGGTCGTCGGCGCAGCCCTCACCCATCACGCGACGGCTCGCGCGGCAGCTGCAGGTACTGGCGGCATACTTGCCCTCGTATTTGTCGAGCCAGTGCTCGATATGCTCAATAGGCACCGAGGTGCTCGCGGCGTCAATGGCCTTCTCGACCGGAATGACATGCATGCCGATGCCGGCACCACCGGGCGGCACCATCGGCGTGGCCTTGGACAGCGGTCCCTTAGACGCCTGCTCAAAGAACTTAGCATAGACCGGATGCTCCTCGAGCTGGCTCACGCGCATGTTGAGGAACTCGGCGGAACCCGGCACCAGCATGGGCAGCACCCATTGCTTGGCGCGCTCGGGATTTTCCCAGTTGTACTCGAGCAGGCCCGTGTAGCTCATGTCGTCGAGCATCTTCTCGATATCGGCCTCGGGCATGCCGGTGAGCTTGACCATCTCGGGCAGCGTATAGGGACGGCGCATCTTCATCTTGCAGAGCACTTCGGCCTGCTCGTCAGTCGCGGCCTCGGCAAACGACCAGTACTCGTAGCCCAGCAGCTCATCGCGATGCAGCAGACGGTTGGTGCAGTGCTCGCACAGCTTGACGATGGCCTCGCGCGGATGCTCCGGCAGCGGCGGCACGAACTCCGAACCGATGTCGGGCTCGGTGTAGCTAATCCCCGGTCCGTTGAGAATCATGGTTGTCCCTTCTCTTGCCACAGCCCGGCGAGGCCGCGGCGCCCCTCTTTTTACGGGCTCGACATGCCCCCACGCCGTTCACCCGTTATTGTTGACATTGTGTCAAAAACAGTATTGACGAACCGTCAACAATATTCAAGACTGTTAGGCGAACGGTCAGGCTCAAACGGATGAAAGGCGGCAAAACATGGGCAACAACACAGCAGATACCTCTGTAGTCGATGCCGTCCCCGCATCCGATAGCGCGGCAAAGCGCTTGACGGGCGACGAACGCCGTCGCGAGATCCTCGATGCCGTGCGCACCGTGAGCTCTGAGCTGGGCGTGTCGCATCTATCCGTCTCGGCCGTGACCAAGCGAGCCGGCTGCACGCGCTCGCTGTTCTACCACTACTTCGCCGACATGGACGCCGCCGTCACCGCCGTCATGGACGAGGCAATTGACGGTTTTATCTCCGAGCTCGAGCAGTGGAACGCCGGCCGCACCGTCGGTGATATCGAGGGCGCGCTCGACACCGTCGCCCCGCTCTTTAAGCGTCTGGTCGCCAGCGGCCACGAACTGCCGCACACTCTGGCCTCCAACAGCGGCGCACTCTACGGCGGCTTTCTGCACAACGTGGTCCAGCGCGTGGCGCAGTATATCTGCGACACCACCGTAGTTGATTTTGTCGCCCATCACGAGCTGCGCATCGATCATGTCTACGAGACGTTCTACACCCTCATCATGGGGTTGTTGATGTATATCCGCACGCACCCCGATGTGCCCGACGAGACGGTCAAGGAAATCATCGCCTCGACACTCCACATCGAGGGCTATACCGCCAAGTATCCGGAGCGCATGCCCCAGGACTGACGGCATTTGGCCAAACTGCCCGCGATCAGAAGAGAGGCCGCGGGCGTGTGAAAGGAGAGCAGCATGCTGTTCGATGTTTGGGGTAGCGATACCCTTATCCACTGGGCCGGCTGGGCCATGGTCTTTATTGGCCTGATCGTGCTCAACGAGGTCGGCCGCCGCACCAAGCTGGGCGCGGCAATCATCTTTGGCGTGGCTCCGCTGGCCATGACCATCTACTGCGTCGCCATCGCCATCGGCGTCTCACAGGGCGCCGAGTGGGCGCTCACCAACCCCACCCATGTGTACCAGAACAGCTGGTTCCACTACGCCAAGGTGTACGCGGCGCTGGCCGGTTGCTGGGGCTTCATTGCCATTAAGTACCAGTGGGGCAAGATCGGCAAGGCGCATTGGTTCCGCGCGTGGCCGTTTGTGATCGTCGCCATCAACATCATGATCGCCGTCGTGTCCGACTTCGAGAGCGCCTATCACTTCTTTGTCCTGGGCCAGTCCACCTGGGTCACCTCCGAGGGTGCCACGCAGCTTGCCGGCTGGAACAACGTGTTCAACGGCATCGCCGGTCTCATCAACATCTTCTGCATGACCGGTTGGTGGAGCGTCTACGCCTCCGAGGATCAGACCGACATGTTGTGGCCCGACATGACTTGGGTCTACATCATCGCCTACGATATCTGGAACTTCTGCTACACCTACAACTGCCTGCCCACCCACTCCTGGTTCTGCGGCTTTGCGCTGCTGCTGGCGCCCACCGTCGCCGCCTTTATCTGGAACAAGGGCGGCTGGATTCAGAACCGCGCCTTTACGCTTGCTATTTGGTGCATGTTTGCCCAGGTGTTCCCGTACTTCCAGGAGGAGTCCATCTTTGTGACCCACTCCACGCTCGACCCCGGCGCCGCCACCGCGGTCTCGGTCGCCGCGCTGGTCGCCAACGTCGCCGCGATCATCTACATCGCCTACCGTGCCAAGAAGCTCGGCCGCAATCCCTACAAGCAGGATGTCTTTGAGGGCACCAGCGATTGGGAGAAGGCCACCGCTCGCCGCGCCAAGGTTGATTACGCGCACGCCGAGTAACGCGCTGGTCGCTGTTGGCACTTGGACATAGGCCCGCCCGCCAGGCTTTTCAATCCAATGTCTCGCAGAGCCCCCGGAAAGCGTTTCGCTCGCTTTCCGGGGGCTTTTTTCATCCCGCTTGCATTCAAAAACACGCGCATATATAAAATCGGATTTCAAATCCTGCGGCGGCCCTATAGGGTCCCGTTTTTGGGTACAGTGTTGTCCCGATATTGAGCTTGGGGGATATATGAAAGATGAGACGATGGGCCAAGAGGATGCGGCCCAAGATGCAGAAGCGTGTGCCGAGGCCCTGGAGAGCCTAGACCAGATCGCGCTGGCCGAGATTGCGTTTGACGATTCGAACGTTGATGTGCAGGATGAGCCGGAAATCGAGGTGCAGCCCGATGATCGGGATGCAAAAGACGATGGCGCCGCGCCCACCGAGGACGAGGCGGGGCACGAGGAATCCGAGTGCGAGGCCGACGACCAGCCCGAATCCGACACGAGCGGGGAAACCATCTTGCTCGACAGCTTACCGGCCGAAGATTCGCTGACCCGCGAGCTTCCCGGCCTGGGCTCCGCGCCTGCCGTGGACGAGACCATCGCCATGGGCGATATTCCCCTACCGTCCGTCCCTTCGGCACGCGAAGCCGAGGTTCGTCATCGTAAGATGCCGCCCAAGCGCCGCAACCTGATGGTTGCCGGCGTTGTGGCCGTCGCGCTCGTCGCCGGCGGCGCAGGCTATGCTGCCTGGAACGGATATCAGCAAGAGCAGGCTGCCGCTGTCGCCGCCAGTGCGCACACGATGATGTCGGTGCAGATTGGCGTGCATGCCGCAGGGCTCGACTGCTCAACTGGTTCCAAGATTCCCGTGCAGGTGAGCGGCCAGGATTCCGACGGTTCTTCCGTGAGCGAAACGCTCTACGTTGACGAACACGGTCGCGGCATTAAGCTGCTGCCCGGCGACTATACGCTCTCCATCGCTGGGTCCCCCATCGCAGCCGACGGTACCATTTACACCGTGCCGACCACCAAGGCGCAGGTCACCATTAAGAGCGATGGGCAGGATTTGAGCGCCCAGGCCACCTTTAAGCTCAAGGTGCCTTCGGCCGACACAGTGACTGACGACCAGATCGATGCCGCCGCCAAGTATGCCGAGGAAGGCGGGGTGAACTCCGCCGCGGTCGCAAAGGTGCTCCAGCAGGCGGCAACCGCGCGCCGTGACGCCGCCGTCAACGCCGTGAGCTCCCGCGAGGCACAGGCGGCCCGCGACGCCGATGCTCGACATAAGGCAACGGACCTGTATCAGCTCGATATTCCGGTTGAGTGGTACGGCAAGGTCGCAACCTGGCAAAACGGCAGCACGCTGTGCATTTATCTGGACGATGACGCCAATACGCCAATCGTGACGCTTGTCGCAGTGCGCGACGGCGAGACCTTTACGCCCGATGACGGCGATACAGTTTTGGGCACGGTCAGCCTGGGCAACGGCTACACCGTCTATGCGAGCGGTCCTGTCTATCCGTATGTGATCCCGCAAACCATCAACGGACGGACGCAGAATCCCGTGTCAACCTACCCCATGGATACGGCGATTGAACTTGTCGAGCTCACGACCGGCAACCGCTACACCTATAGTCAGATCAAGAACGACCTGGTTAGTAAAGACGGCAACGCAGACGCCGCAACCAAGCTCGAGACCGACTACCTCGCCCAGATTCTCCTGCCGAGCATCAAGGCCCAGGACTAGCCGGCCCGAAGACAGCCGCCCAACGCAGTTGCGGTGAAATAGGGATTGTTTTTGCTGGTCAAACCGCAAAACAGTCCCTATTTCACCGCAACTTATTGGTGGCCTTTTGGGTGGCACTCAGCGCCACGGGTCGGCTTCGAACATCGGCTCGCGCTCGGGTCGTCGGTCGCTGTAGGGGTCGTAGCCGTCGTCGTCCTCGTTCTCGGCACGGATGTAGGGGTCGCGCGGCTTGGGCGCCGGCTTAGGCGCAGGCTTGGGTGCGGCGGGTGCGGCATCGGTCGCCGGCGCGCTTGTCTTGATCTCGTCTTTCATCTGCATATCTCCTTGCCATGCAATCGTGTTCAACATCATCGATTGTCGCACGAAAAAGGGCGGCGGACCCAATTGGATCCGCCGCCCTTGGCGTTTAGAGACGACTGACAGATTTTAAAGCATGGCCCAAAATCTACTCGGCGTCGGGAACCTCGTAGGTGGCCGCCGGCGTGTTGTCGCACACGACGGTAAAGCCGCCATCCTTGTCGACATCGACCGTCACCTGATCGCCCTCGCGCACCGTGCCGTCGATGATGGCGGCGGCGATGGCGTCCACGACCTCGCGCTGGACCAGGCGCTTGAGCGGACGGGCACCGAACACGGGGTCCAGGCCGCCCACGGCGAGCATCTGCTTGGCCGCCGGGGTGATGGCAAGCGTCATGCGCTCCTTGGCCAGGCGTGCGCGGACGTCGGCAAGCTGGATGTCGACGATCTTCTCGATCTGCGCCATGCCGAGCGGATGGAACACCACGATATCGTCGATACGGTTGAGAAACTCGGGGCGGAAGGTCTGAGCCATGGCGGCGTCGACCTGATGGCGCATCTCCTCCTCGTCCTTGCCGGACAGATCGGCGATGGCCTTGGAGCCCACGTTAGACGTCATGATGATAATCGTGTTCTTGAAGGACACCTGGCGACCCTGGCCATCGGTCAGACGGCCGTCGTCGAGCACCTGCAGCAGCACGTTGAAGACATCCGGATGAGCCTTCTCCATCTCGTCGAGCAAGATCACGGAGTACGGACGACGACGCACGGCCTCGGTGAGCTGGCCGCCCTCGTCGTAACCCACGTATCCCGGGGGCGCACCGATCAGACGCTGGACGCTGAACTTCTCCATGTACTCGGACATGTCGATACGCACGAGTGCGCGCTCGTCGTCGAACAGGCACTCGGCAAGCGCCTTGGCGAGCTCGGTCTTGCCCACGCCGGTGGGGCCCAGGAAGAAGAAGCTGCCGACGGGCTTGTCCGGGTCGGAGAGACCCGCACGGCTGCGGCGCACGGCCGCGGCCACAGCGGAGACCGCCTCATCCTGGCCGATGACGCGCTTATGCAGCTCACCCTCCAAGCCCTTCAGCTTGTCGAGCTCGCCCTGCATCATCTTGGACACAGGCACGCCGGTCCAGGCGCTCACGACCTCGGCGATCTCATCGGAGGTCACCTGTTCGTTGAGGCCCTCGCCGTCCTGCTGCTTTTGCGCCTCGAGCGCGGCCTCGGAATCCTGAATCTGCTGCTGCAGGCCCGGAATCACGGAGAAGCGCAGCTCGGACGCACGGGCCAGGTCGCCGTTGCGCGTCGCGCGCTCCTCTTCGCTCTTGGCCTCGTCAAGCTGGCTCTTAAGCTCCTGCACGTGGTCAATGGCGTTCTTCTGGTTGAGCCAGCCGGCCTTTTGCACGTTGAGTTTTTCCTGGACCTCGGCAATCTCCTGGCGCAGGGCCTCCAGACGCTCCTTGGAGGCGTCATCGGTCTCCTTCATGAGCGCCTGCTCCTCGATCTGCAGCTGGGTGAGCTGACGCGTGGTGGCGTCGATCTCGACCGGCATGCTGTCGAGCTCCATGCGCAGGCGGCTTGCGGCCTCGTCGACCAGGTCGATGGCCTTGTCGGGCAGGAAGCGGTCGGCGATGTAGCGATCGGAGAGGTCGGCAGCCGCCACGAGCGCGCTATCGGTGATGTGTACGCCGTGGAAGATCTCGTACTTCTCCTTGAGGCCACGCAGAATCGAGATGGTGTCCTCGACGGTAGGTTCGCTCACCATAACGGTCTGGAAACGACGCGCGAGCGCCGCGTCCTTCTCGATGTACTTGCGGTATTCGTCGAGCGTAGTCGCGCCGATCGCGTGCAAGTCGCCACGGGCGAGCGCTGGCTTGAGGATGTTGCCGGCGTCCATGGAGCCCTCGGTTGCACCCGCGCCCACGATGGTATGGAGCTCATCGATGAACAGGATGACCTTGTCTTCCGATTTTTGCACTTCCTTGAGCACGGCCTTCAAGCGGTCCTCGAACTCGCCGCGGTACTTGGCGCCGGCGACCAGCGCGCTCATGTCGAGCTCGATGAGGTCGCGATCGCGCAGCGTGCTCGGCACGTCGCCGGCCACGATACGCTGGGCGATGCCCTCGACGATGGCCGTCTTGCCGACGCCCGGCTCGCCAATGAGCACGGGGTTGTTCTTGGTGCGGCGGGACAGGACCTGGATGGTGCGACGGATCTCATCGGTACGGCCGATGACCGGGTCGAGCTTGCCGGCACGGGCCAGATCGCAGATATTGCGGCCGTACTGTTCCAGTGCCTCAAACTGCGTCTTGTCCTCAGCAGACGTCACGCGGTCATCGCCGCGCAGCTCCTCGTAAACTTGTTCGATGCGCTCCTTGGTGACGCCTGCGTCGCGCAGCACGCGGCCGGCCTCGCTCTTGTCCTCGGCAAGCGCCATCAGCAGATGCTCGGTCACCACAAAGCTGTCGCCCATCTTGGTGGCCTTCTTCTCGGCCTTCTCGATGACGCGGACGAGCTCGTTAGACAGACCCATCTGCTGGCCCTCGCCCGAAACCTTGGGCGCGCGGTCGATAGCATCTTGTGTGGAGCGTGCGAGCTGAGCCGGGTCGGCACCAATGCGCTCGATGATCACGGAGATATTGCGCTCGCCGGCACCGAGCAGGGCGGACAGCAGGTGAATCGGCTCCACCGCGCCGGCCTGCGCGTCGGCAGCCGTGCTCATGGCGGTCTGCAACGCCTCGCGCGACGTCATTGCTAGCTTATCGATTCTCATGGAATCACCTCTCTTGGGGTGGCCGCCCTACGGGGCGGCTTCACGTTGTTCGAGAAGTATTGTTGCCAGCTTTGTACGATCTTATACACAAATCTAAGTCTCTATATATAAGATTTTCTGAGTGATTAAGAGATAGGGAGCAGGCACGCTCGCCCGCTGCGGCCTCGTCCCCTTACTATCTCAATCTGTAACATCTAGCGACTGTTTATGGCTCCAGATGTTACAAATCAAGATGAAATGGCCAACGGCGCCCGTTTGTCTCAATCTGTAACATCTACTCGGCAAATAGAGCTCCATCTGTTACAAATCGAGACGAACAGAAGACGCCCGAATCGAAAATCTAAATCTGTAACACCAAGCCCACTTTTAGCGGCCAAGATGTTACAGATCGAGACAGACCGAAAACCACCACAAAGAGGACAGGCACCTTTGTGGTGGTCGCGGTCTCTACTCCTTCGCCGAACCCGTGCTTCCCGATTCGCCGCTCCAGGGCATCTCATCCTCGAAGAGCCATATACGGGCAGACCCACTATCGCGTGCAGTCTGCGGGTCGGGCAAGCAGGTCTGTTCATAGGCATCTTGGATACACTGACCCATAAAATCGTTGAGCTCGGCCTGGTCGCCCTCCATGACATAGGCTGCATCGCCGGCCATGATGTAAATACCCGGACCCTCATTGCCCTCGTAACCCGGATCGTACGAGACATCACATAACTTTGCGCCGTTTGCAGTGTCCAGCTCGATGGAAGAGTGACATCCGCCAACCATGTCGTTCGCTTTTGCCCGATAGGACGCATATCCGTACCAACGCTTAAATGTTTTGCCCTTGAGTAGCTCGGACGCCCTATCGATCAGGCTTGTATCCGTGGTATAGCGCATAGCCCCAAGCTGAATACTTGGATAATTACTAATGCCCAGCGCAGCCGGTTGCTCATCAAAATCAACGGTAATGGTCTCGGACTTGGCGGCGCCGGTCAGAAGTTCGACAGATTGAGTCACAGGCTTGACCACCGGCTCCGTCACCGCAGCAGGTAGAAACGCCATGCTGACAGCACCCATGCCAACCACGGTGATCGCAAGCGCCAAAACAATCAATCCAATACGGGCAGGACTTCTCACAGTAAAGCACCTCACAATGCAAGCCTTCGCCACCTGCACTAATGATATCGCCAGCCAGCACTATTACCAAAAGAAGCCGCGTGCTCCTCACCACCACAAGGGGGACAGGCACCTTTGTGGTGGTTTTCGACGCTAACGGTCGACCATCTCGCGCCATGAGATTAAACTTGAATTGTTCTCTGAACATATCCATTTCTGCCTATCCTCAACAGATCTTTGTCTCGAGGAGCGCATATGAAGCCGTCTCATTCCACCGGTCGCAACGTCATCGCCATTCTCGCCATACCCATCGTAATGCTCTTCCTTATCGTCATCACGCCCTTTTCTTTTGGTATCGCCTCGCCCTTCGATCTTTGCGGGATGATCGACGCCGGCTCGCGTGCCACCTCGCTCTCCTTTGTCTGCCGTGGCGTGTTCTACGAATATGCAATTCCCACCGGAAGTTGGCAGTCCAAGTTACCGTTGCTCGGCAAGGTCGACGGATGCTCCCCCTATTTCTGCCTTGAACCTCAGGCGCTAAACTATCTGATCGACGACCAGCCACTCGACTCCATCACCCTCGCCTACGACTACGCACCAAACACCGATGAGCGCCACATGAACCAAGTCCTCGACAAGCTGCTTGGACAGTGCGGGCTCACCGCGGAAGCCGGTCGAACCATCTATAGCAACCGGAAATTAAAGCGAACAGAACTCCGCCGTGTCGGAAAAATCAAAGGGCGAAACGGGGCCGCCTACTGGGATGCCTGGGCAACACGCGACAAGGGCGAATTCGGACACAGCACCTATATGGTCACTGTCTACACCAAAGACGGAATTAAGGACAATGTTGACGATTTCGCGTCATCCAAACTCGGCATCCCCAAAACAACCAAGCCCGCCAGCCCAGATGAAATCCTGTAGAGACGCTCATTAGAATGTCGTTCAGCGAGCACGGCAGCATCGAGCTCGCCCCCCACCACCACGAAAGGGACAGGAGCCTTTGTGGTGATCTTCGGCCCCGGCGTTCACCATCTCAATCCATAACATCTAGCGGCCGTTTTTGGGTCCAGATGTTACGGATCGAGATGAATTGTTCAGCGGTGCCCGTTTATCTAGATCTGTAACAACTACTCGGCAAATAAGGGTCTAACTGTTACAGATCGAGACAAACCGAGAATCACCACAAAGGGGACAGGCACCTTTGCGGTGGTTTTCGACAAAAAGAAGCCGCCCCATTAACAGAAGCGGCATCAAGCAAGTCTATTTACTAGCGTCCCTCAAGACCCAACGAGAACGCAGAAATGTAGCCCGGGGCTTACCCTTTCCCGAACGCGACCCTCGCGAAGCGCGTGAGCGGGCGGGAAAGGGTAAGCCCCGGGCGGACAATTAAGTGCGTTACTCGGCAGCGGCCTTGAACTTGTTGTAGTTGATCAGGCAGCCGGCCTTGACGATGGCACGCTCCTCGGACGTCATATCGGCAATGTAGAGCTCAATCTGCTCGACCGTGCCGTCGGCGCGCACCACGTAAGCGGCGATGTTCTGCAGATCGCCGTCGAGCGCGGCGCGGATACCCGGCACAAAGACGTAGTCGCCTACCTCAAAGTTAGGCTCGGCCTCCATCTGGAAGGGCACCATGCCCCAGTTCATCACGTTGGAGCGATAGCGCTTGGTGGCGTACTCGTGGACGATGTTGGCCAGGCCGCCGATGACGCGCTGGCAGCTCGCAGCCTGCTCGCGGGCAGAACCGTCGCCGGGCTTCTTGGCATAGAGCATAGAGCCGTACTCGGTCGCCTTGGCATCGGCCGCGACGCCGGCGCCGGCCAGTGCCTCAAACACGCCGGCAAGCTCGACATCGAGCGCCGCCAGGTCGCCTGCGGCCTCGCCGGCCACGCGGCGCTTCTCCACGGCGTCGACTTCCTTGGAACGACCCACGTAGGCAGGGTCACGGCGGCTGAGCGTAAACTCGGCCAGGCCCAGCGGGTTGGAGCGGAAGGAACTCGTCTCACCCGAAGGAATGAGCTCGTCAGTCGTGGTGACCGGGTCCATGATCTTGGAGCACACCTTGAGCAGGATATCGTCGCCGAGAGGCTCCATCGCGGGCCACGGCTTGATGTTGGGGCCCTCGACCAGCTCGTCGGCAGGCTCCGCCTTGCCAAAGCCCCAGTACACGCGCTTTTTGTACGGCGCGTCGTCAAAGGTGTACTCGCAGGCCTCATCCCAAGTCTCCTCAGGCAGGTCGGTCGCCGGCGTCAGGACGCCGCCGTTGGCAGCCGTCGCCGCAATGGAGCGAGCGTCCATCAGGGCCACGGCGCTCAGCTGGCCATTGCCCGGCTTGGAACCCTCGCGGTTGGGGAAGTTGCGCGTGGTGTGGCGG
Organism: uncultured Collinsella sp.; assembly: GCA_902472315.1. Lineage (GTDB taxonomy): Bacteria > Actinomycetota > Coriobacteriia > Coriobacteriales > Coriobacteriaceae > Collinsella. The sequence goes on along the minus strand of CABRNM010000001.1, from coordinate 198,932 downwards.
ATGGACAGGCCGTTGTTGGCGGGTGTGTCGCCGGCACCGAAGCACGGGCCGCAGAACGCCGTGCGCACAATCGCGCCGGCCTCCATAAGGTCGTAGATATAGCCGCGGCGTGTAAGCTCGAGTGCCACGGGCTGGCTCGTGGGATAGACCGACAGCGAGAACTCGCCGCAGCCGGTGTTAGCGCCCTTGAGCACGCGAGCAGCCTGGACCACGGAGTCGTAGTTGCCGCCCGAGCAGCCGGCGATAACGCCCTGCTGCACGTGCAGCTTGCCGTCGACGATCTTGTCGAGCAGGCTAAAGTGCGTCTTGCCCTCGCCGATCTTGGCGGCCTCGAGCTCCACCTCATGCAGGATGTCCTCGAGGTTCTCGTTGAGCTCGTCGATCTCAAAGCCGTTAGAAGGATGGAACGGCAACGCGATCATGGGCTTGATACTCGACAGATCGACTTCGACGCAGCCGTCGTAGTAGGCAACATCGGCGGGCTTGAGCTCGCGGTAGTCCTCGCCGCGACCGTGCATGGTCAAAAACGCGTGCGTGTCCTCGTCGGTGGCCCAGATGCTCGACAGGCAGGTGGTCTCGGTGGTCATGACGTCGACGCCGTTGCGGTAGTCGGTCGTCATGCTCGCGATACCGGGGCCCACGAACTCCATAACCTTGTTCTTAACGTAACCCTTGGCAAAGACGGCACGGATGATGGCGAGCGCCACGTCGTGCGGGCCAACGCCGGGGCGCGGGGCGCCCGTGAGGTAGATGGCAACGACGCCGGGATAGGCAACGTCGTAGGTGTCGCGCAGCAGCTGCTTTGCCAGCTCGCCGCCGCCCTCGCCCACGGCCATGGTACCCAGGGCACCATAGCGGGTGTGCGAGTCGGAGCCCAAGATCATCTTGCCGCAGCCGGCGAAATTCTCACGCATAAAGGAGTGGATGACGGCGATGTGCGGCGGGACGAAAATGCCGCCGTACTTCTTGGCAGCCGAGAGGCCAAAGACGTGGTCGTCCTCGTTGATGGTGCCGCCCACGGCGCACAGCGAGTTATGGCAGTTGGTGAGCACGTAGGGCAGCGGGAACTGCTCCATGCCCGAGGCGCGCGCCGTCTGGATGATGCCGACAAAGGTGATGTCGTGGCTCGCCATGGCGTCGAAGCGAATCTTGAGCGCCTCGGGGTCGCCGGACGTGTTGTGTGCTTGAAGGATCGAATACGCGATGGTGCCGCGCTTGGCATCCTCGGACGTCTGCTTAATACCGCGCTCGGCAGCCTCGGCCGCAGGCACAACCTCGCTGCCGCCGCGCAGGTAGATGCCGTCCTCGTACAGCTTGACCATACTGTCTCCCACTCTGCCCAAAAGATTTGGGCGCATAGCATACATTCGTTCAATATCGTGCCATAGAACGGTTGCGAGTGGGTTACGAATCTGCGCGTTCACTTTATCTCAGTAAAGTAAAGGACGAGCCCCTTGCATCACTCTCCTGACAAGGAGTGTCCCAAAGTGCCGGCACAAAAGGAACGTCCCCAAGTGCCAGCCAAAGCGACGTCGCAGGTTGAGGACGGACAGCAAGCGACGTCCAGAGCGAACAAGTTGGCATGAAAAAGGCAAGGCATAGACCTTCTGGTCATGCCTTGCCTTTTGAATGACAAATTGTCGCTCTGGGCGGCGCGCAGCGTCGAGCCGTTACGCCGTTCGGCAGAACGGCGTAACCTACAGATCCCCGCCTGCGCCCAATAGCTTGCGCATGACTTGCTCGGGGTTGACTGAGCCGTCGCGCGGGGCCAGGGCGGTGATCTTCTTCTGCATCTTGTATTCGTGCAGCTCGTCCTCGAGCTGGCGCACGCGGGCGCGGAGCTTTTCGTTCTCGCGCTCGCGCTCCTCGGCACGCTCCTTCATGTCGAGGATGCGCACCACGCCGGCAAGGTTGATGCCCTCGTCGGTCAGTTGGTTGATGAGCTCCAGGCGCTCGATATCGGCGCGCGAATACAGACGCGTGTTGCCGCCCGAGCGCTGGGGGTTCACCAGGCCCTTGGACTCGTAGACGCGCAGAGTCTGCGGATGCATGCCGGTCAGCTCGGCCGCCACGCTGATCATGTACAGCGGTTTGTTCCTATTGTCCTCGGCCATGCTACCTGACCCCTTTCCGTCTCGTTATCGTCCATCATAAGCCCGCGGGCGCGGGCGTGCGCCACGGCCGCCCTAGTACGTCGCCTTGTAACGGTTGACTTTCTCGCGGTAGTCGCGCGTGTCGGCCTCGCGCAGCTTGGTCATGGCATCGCGCTCGTCGTCGGACAGGTTCGTGGGGACCTGCACCTTGATCTCGACAAGCAGCGCGCCTGTGCGGCCACGGTGCTTAACATCGGGCGCGCCCATCTCCTTAAAGCGGAACTTTTTGCCCGTCTGGGTGCCCGCCGGTACCTTCAGACGAACCGTCGCCCCGCCGGGCGTGGGCACGTCCACCGTGCAGCCGAGCGCCGCCTCGTAGACCGAGACCGGTACCTCCATGGTCACGTCGGCACCTTTGCGCTTAAACAGCGGGTGCTCCTCCACGTGCGTGGTCACGACCAGGTCGCCGCGCTCGCCGCCGGCAACGCCGTACTCGCCGCGACGCTTGTAGCGCAGCTTGCCGCCGTCGACCGCGCCCGCAGGCACCGAGACCGTAATGGTCTGCTGCTCGCCTGTCGAGGGAATGCGGTAGGTAACCTTGTGCGTCACGCCGCGGAACGCGTCCTCGGCCGTCACATCGACGGTCAGCGACAGGTCGCCGCCCTTGCGAGCACGGCTGCGGCCCGCGCCCGCACCGGCAGCGCCCGCGGCCCCGGCAAAACCCGAGCCCCAATCGCTGCCCCAGGCGCCGTTACCGCTAAAGATGCTGTCGAAGATGTCGCCCCAGCCGCTCGCGCCGGCACCGGCGCCGTAGCCACCGCTATACGCGCCGCCCGCGCCCGGCATGCCGCCGAACATGAGCATCTGGTCGTACTCTTTGCGCTTCTTCTCGTCCGAAAGCGTCTCGTAGGCCTCGCTAATCTCCTTAAACTTGGCCTCGTCACCGCCGGCATCGGGGTGATATTTTTGCGCGAGCTTGCGAAACGCGCTCTTGATCTCTTTGTCGGAGGCGCTCTTGGATACGCCCAGGATGTCATAGAAGGTTTTGCCTGCAGCCATCGTAGCTCCTCTCCTGTTTCATCCGCCGCCCAGCGGGCGGCGGCTCATGCTTTCATATGGCACTAGGCCAGAAAGGGCCCCGGGTGTTGCCCCGGGGCCCTTCTCAATTACTCCTCGGTGCTCTCGGCCGTATCGGCCGTAGCATCCTCGGGCGCCGCTTCGGGCTCCGGTGCGGGGCGCTTCTCGCCACCGTAGGTCACCGTCACCATCGCGGAACGCAGGATGCGGTCCGCCATGCGGTAGCCCTTCTGGTACACGTCGTTGACGGTCTCGTCGTACTGCGATGCGTCCTCGACACGCCCCACGGCCTGGTGCTCGAGCGGGTCGAACGCCTCGCCCTTGGGGTCGATGGGCTCAACGCCCTCGTGCGCAAACACATCGAGCAGCTTGGCATGCACCGCGTCAACGCCATCGACGAACTGCTTAAAATCGTCGGAAAGCTCCTGGCTACGGGCATGGTCGATTGCACGCTCGATATCGTCAACCACCGGCAGCAGCGCAGTGACGAGCTTCTCGGTCGCGCGCTCGCGCTCGGCGATGCGCTCGTTGGCGGTGCGGCGGCGGAAGTTCTCCCAGTCGGCCTGCAGGCGGGCGGTGCGCTCGGTGGCGTCCTTTGCCTTGTCCTCGGCGGCCTTCTGAGCCTCCGCCGCAGCATCGAGTTCGTTGCGCACGTCGGCAAGCTCCTTTTGGGCCTGCTCGAACTTGAGCTTAAAGTCGTTGTCGGCGGCTTCCTCACCGGCGCGGATAGCAGCTTCCACCATCTCGTCCTCGGTCATCGTCGCCTCCTTGTTGGAATCCTCTACCTGGTTCTCGGCAGCCTCGGCGGCCTCGGCCTCGTTGGCCTCGGTATCGTCGACGGCCTCTACGGGAATCTTCACGTCCTTCTCCTCAGAGTCAACGGGGGCGGCGCCAGCGGCAGCCGCCTCCGTGCGAGCTTTACGGGCGGACATGATTACTTGTCCTCGTCGTCCACAACCTCGTAGTCAGCGTCGACAACGTCATCGTCGGCAGGCTGGGCACCGGCGGCGCCGTCGGTCTGCTGCTGAGCGTCGGCGTAGACAACCTGAGCCAGCTCGTAGGCCACGGACTGCAGGGACTCGCCAGCGGCCTTGATGGCCTCGACGTCAGAGCCCTCGAGCGCCTTCTTGGCGTCGGCGATAGCGGCCTCGGCCTTGGACTTCACATCGGCGGAAACCTTGTCACCCAGCTCGTTGAGGGTCTGCTCGGTGGAGTAGCACAGGCTATCGGTCTGGTTGCGGACCTCGACCTCTTCCTTCTGCTTCTTGTCCTCCTCGGCATGAGCCTCGGCGTCCTTGACCATACGATCGACTTCGTCATCGGACAGAGCGGTGGAGCCGGAGATAGTGATCTGCTGCTCCTTGCCGGTGCCCTTGTCCTTAGCGGAGACCTTGACAATGCCGTTGGCGTCGATGTCGAAGGTGACCTCGATCTGCGGCACGCCGCGGCGGGCAGCCGGGATACCGGTCAGCTGGAACTTACCGAGCGACTTGTTGTCGCGGGCAAGCTCGCGCTCGCCCTGGAGCACGTTGATCTCGACGCTGGTCTGGTTGTCGGCAGCGGTGGAGTAGACCTCGGTCTTGGAGGTCGGGATCGTGGTGTTGCGGTCGATCATCTTGGTCATGATGCCGCCCATGGTCTCAACGCCCAGCGACAGCGGGGTAACGTCGAGCAGCAGGATGCCCTCGACGTCGCCGGTGAGCACGCCGCCCTGGACGGCAGCGCCGTCGGCAACGACCTCGTCGGGGTTCACGGACATGTTGGGCTGCTTGCCGGTCATGGTCTTGACCAGATCCTGGACAGCGGGCATACGGGTGGAACCGCCGACGAGGATGACCTCGGTCAGATCGGAGAGCTTGAGCTTAGCGTCGCGGAGGGCGTTGGTAACAGGCTGCTTGCAGCGCTCGAGCAGGTCGCGGGTGATCTTCTCGAACTCGGCGCGGGTCAGCGTGTAGTTGAGGTGCAGCGGGCCGGACTGGTTCATGGTAATGAACGGCAGGTTAATGGTAGACTGCTGCGCCGCGGAGAGCTCCTTCTTGGCGTTCTCCGCGGCCTCCTTCAGACGCTGCAGGGCCATGGGGTCCTGACGCAGATCGACGCCGTTCTCCTGCTGGAACTTGTCGGCCATCCAGTCGATGACGCGCTGATCCCAGTCGTCGCCGCCCAGGTGGTTGTCGCCCGAGGTGGACAGAACCTCAAACACGCCGTCTGCGAGGTCGAGGATGGAGACGTCGAAGGTGCCGCCGCCCAGGTCGAAGACCAAGATGCGCTGGTCGGTGCCCTGCTTGTCCAGACCATAGGCCAGGGCAGCAGCGGTCGGCTCGTTGACGATACGCTTGACGTTGAGGCCGGCGATCTTACCGGCGTCCTTGGTGGCCTGACGCTGGGCGTCGTTGAAGTAGGCCGGGACGGTGATGACGGCGTCGGTGACGGTCTCGCCCAGATACTTCTCGGCGTCGGCCTTCATCTTGGCGAGCGTCATGGCGCTCACCTGCTCGGCGGTGTAGTCCTTGCCCTCGATGTCGACGACGGCACGGCCACCCTGGCCCTCCTTGACCTCATACGGCACGGTCTTGATCTCGGAGGTGCACTCGGAGTACTTGCGGCCCATGAAGCGCTTGATAGAGAACACGGTGTTCTTGGGGTTGGTGACCGCCTGGTTCTTAGCGGCTTTACCCACGACGCGGTCGCCGTCAGCACGGAAGCCGACAACGGACGGGGTGGTGCGGTCGCCCTCGGCGTTCACGATAATGGTCGGAGAACCGCCCTCGAGGACGGCCATAGCGGAGTTAGTAGTACCAAGGTCGATACCAAGAATCTTACTCATTAGAAATTCCCTCTCTCTTTTGCGTTCGCGCCGCCTCGACGGTCTGTCGCGCGGCGCTTCGGCTTGTCTTTCAGGATGTAGTGTATCCCCTTATGGGCCGGAATATACAAAATCTAAGTCAATTCATATAAGATTTCTTATCTCTGAGAGTTTAGGTTCTCAAATGCGCAGGTAGATACACTGTTTGAGTTCTCGGCAGATCTATTGAGATCTATGTAGAGTTGACTGAGGCACGAGCCTGAAACTATCTCCCGTTTTGGACATGGATTACGGGATGCGCTTTCCGCTAGCTCGCTCAATCGCCCTATATTTCAAGTCACCTATAGCTAACATTTGCGCAGCTCAACGGCCTCACCTGCATATTTTTTAGTAAGCCGTGGCATACTCGGCGAACGGTATGAAGATGCCGGTCAGAGGGTATTGCAAACGGTCGCTCCCGTGGTATGTTTTTGCCCGAATCAAACCGACGCGCATCGCCTGTAGCGTCGGTCAACAGAGAGGAAACTACCATGGCTCATCCCGTAATTGATGCCGACGAGTGCATCGCTTGTGGCGTTTGCGTCGACTCCTGCCCCGCTGGCGTTCTGGAGCTCCAGGACGTCGCTACCGTCGCCGACGAGGACTCCTGCGTCGCCTGTGGCGCTTGCCAGGACGCTTGCCCCGCTGGCGCGATCACCGAGATCGTCGAGGAGTAACAACTCCCCCACCTGCACACTCAAAAGTACACCGTGCACAAAAAAGGAGGCCTCCGCATCGCCGCGGAGGCCTCCTTTTGCATTCGTGGGCAGCTAATTGGGGACGGTGTCGGGCTAGGACAAATCATCCTCGTAGGGCATTAAATCGGCTAGGTAGCCTTTCTCCTTGAGCATCGCCTCAATTTCGTCGAGGGTCTGTTCGTCCTCCGCCGCAATGCGATGGAAGTGATAGCCGCTCGTCACCGTTAGCAGCGGAAAGCTCTTGCCGCTCTCGATATCGTGCAGATAGCGCTCGACATCGCGGCGATTGCGGATGTCCAGATCAGCCGTGATCTTACCGTATACGCGGTGATTGACGATCACATTGAGCACGGAGCCGCCGGCGTCGACGATACTCGTGAGCTCATCGCCCGCCTGCTCCACGCTGTGGCGAACCTTGACCAAGCGCGTGGGCACAGCGGGGCTGCTGGGGGCCTCCTGCAGCACATAACCACGGTTGGTCGCCACGATATCGTGCCCGTCGGCGCGCAGCAGAGCGATGTCTTGCACGACAATCTGGCGGCTCACACCCACCTCGCGGGCAAGTGCGCTGCCCGAAACGGGTCCCTTGGCTCCCTCGAGCACGGCCATGATGGCACGGCGACGCTCGCGGGCGTCCATTATTTACCGTCCAACAGACGCAGGTGCTTGAGCGAGAGGTCGAGAATCGGCGCAGAGTGAGTCAGCGCCCCCGAGCTAATAAAGTCAACGCCCAGGTCGGCGAGCGCGCGGATATTGCTGGCGTCCACGTTGCCCGAGCACTCGGTCTTGGCGCGGCCGGCGATAAGCTCAATCGCGGCAGCCATATCGTCGTGGGTCATGTTGTCGAACATGATGATGTCGGCGCCGGCCTCCACAGCCTCGCGCACCATGTCCAGGTTCTCGCACTCAATCTCGACCGTCGTGGTAAACGACGCATGGGCGCGCGCCATCTCGATCGCACGCGTCACGCCACCGGCGGCATCGATGTGGTTGTCCTTGAGCATGACAGCCGTCGACAGGTTGTAGCGGTGGTTGCTGCCGCCGCCGATCTCGACCGCCGCCTTCTCAAACACGCGCATGCCCGGCGTGGTCTTGCGCGTGTCGACAAGCACGGTCTTGGTACCCTCGAGCGCCGCCGCCATGTTGTGCGTGTAGGTGGCGATACCGCTCATACGCTGCAGATAGTTGAGCGCCACGCGCTCGCCCGAAAGCAGCACGCGCGCGTCGCCGCGCACCTGGCCCACGTGGTCGCCGGCGTGCACCTCGTCACCGTCGACGACATCAAACAGCACCGAGCTCTGCGAATCCAGCAGCTCAAAGGTGCGAGCGAACACATCCAGGCCGGCGATGATGCCGTCGGCCTTGGCGATGAGCTCCACCGTGGCGGGGCGCGCCGTGGGGCACACGCTCGCCGTGCTAACGTCCTCAAAGGTAATGTCCTCGCGCAGGGCCTGCAAAATCAGATCATCGACGACAAGCTTCATGGTAATGGGATTCATGGTCTACTCCTCCACGGCCTGTGTGCCGGCGGCACGGGCCAAATCATCGATTGCCAGGGTGTCGGCGCCCAGGGCGCGATGACGGCCATCGAGCGCGGGCTCGCCCGTCTGCTCCACGGCCAGCGACTCGCCGGTACGCATATACCACGCGGCGCGACGACCCCAAACCAGCGCCTCGAGCAGGCTGTTTGATGCAAGGCGGTTCTTGCCGTGAACGCCGTTGCAAGCCGTCTCGCCCGCGGCGTAGAGCTCGAGCATCGAGGTGCGGCCGTCCTTGTCGACCCACACGCCGCCCATAAAGTAGTGCTGCGTCGGCGTAACGGGAATGGGCTCGTCCAAGATGTCGCGGCCGTCCTCCAGGCAGCGCGCGCGAATGTTGGCAAAGTGCCCGGTCACCACATCGCGCTCAACGGGGGCAAAACTCAGCCACTCGTGCTCGATACCGTCCTGCTTCATCTGCTCGCGGATGGCGGCGGCGACCACATCGCGCGGCTGAAGCTCGTCGGTAAAGCGCTCACCGGCGGCGTTGAGCAAAATCGCGCCCTCGCCGCGGCAGCTCTCGCTGATCAGGAAGGTGCGGCCCGGCTGCGGCGAGAACAGTCCCGTGGGGTGAATCTGCACGTAGTCCAGATGCTCCATCTTAATGCCATGCTCCTGAGCGATGTAGCAGGCATCGCCCGTGAGTTGCGGGTAGTTGGTCGAATGGTCGTATACGCCGCCGATGCCGCCCGTTGCCCACAGCGTGTGGCGGGCATGGATCTTAAACGGCTCGCCGGCATGCGCGCCCTCGGCGGCATTTACCAGCTCGTCGGCGGGACGAACCGAGTTGTTCTCGTCCACGGGAACGGCGGCGATACCGGTGCACACCGTGGCGCCGTCACGCTCGCCCGTCAGGATGTCGGTCATGGCCACGTGCTCCAAAATCTGCACGTTATCCAGCTTGCGGACAGCCTGAAGCAGCTTGGTCGTAATCTCCTTGCCGGTGATATCGGCATGGAAGGCAATGCGCGGACGGCTGTGCGCGCCCTCGCGGGTAAAGTTGAGACTGCCGTCGGCCTTGCGCTCAAAATCCACGCCCATCGCTAGCAGGTCGTTGATGACCGAACGGCTCGAGCGGATCATGATATCGACGCTCTCGCGGCGGTTCTCGTAGTGGCCGGCGTGCATGGTGTCCTCAAAGAAGGCATCGTAGTCCGAGCCCTCGGGCAGCACGCAGATTCCGCCCTGCGCGAGCATCGAATCGCACTCGTCGACCGCGCCCTTGGAAAGCATGATCACGCGCGTGCTCGTCGGCAGATTGAGGGCCGCATACAGGCCCGCCACGCCGCAGCCGGCGATGACGACGTCGCACTCCATGTCGGGGTATTGCTTGGTTTCCACAGGAATCCTCTCCCTTGTAATACGGCATAAGGGACCGCCCCTCATGCCACATTGTCCTAGCGCGCTGCGTACTCGAGCATGCGGTCGAGCGTGAGCTTAGCTTGGTCGGCGGCCTCGTCCGACACGCCGATCTGCACCTCGCCCTCGCCCGTCTCCAGGCAGCGCACGAGCTTTTCGAGCGTGATGAGGTCCATGTTGACGCAGGTGGGCTGCACCGCGGGGAAGTAGAACTTCTTGCCGGTGCCCTGGCAGCGGCGCTCGAGCTCGTAAAGCACGCCGCGGACCGTCACGATAATGAACTCGCTCGCGTCGGACTCCTCGGCATACTTGATGATGCCGGCGGTGGAGCCGATGTAGTCGGCCTCGGCCAGGACGTCGGCCTTGCACTCGGGGTGCGCCAGCACGAACGCGTCGGGGTGGGCCTCCGTCGCATCGACGATCTGCTCGACGGTGATGATGTGATGGCGCGGGCAGTAGCCGTTGTTGAGCAGGACGTGCTTTTGCGGCACCTGCTCGGCTACGAAGCGACCGAGGTTTTGGTCGGGAATGAACAAGACGTGCTGCTGCGGCAGCTCGGACACGATCTTAACGGCGTTGGAGCTGGTGACGCACACGTCGCTCCAGCTCTTGATCTCGACCGTGGAGTTGACGTAGCAGACGACAGCCAGGTCGTCGCCGTACTCAGCGCGCGCCGCGTCAACCGTCTCGCGCTTGACCATGTGCGCCATGGGACAGTCCGCGCCCGGCTCGGGCAGCAGCACGGTCTTGGTGGGATTGAGCAGCTTGGCGCTCTCGCCCATAAACTCCACGCCGCACAGCACGATGGTCTGCTGCGGCAGGCTCTTGGCGAGCTTGGCCAGGTAGAAGCTGTCGCCGACGTAATCAGCCACGGCCTGCACCTCGGGCGCCACGTAATAGTGCGCTAGGATCACCGCGTCACGTTGGGTTTTTAGTTGCTGAATGGCCTCGACGAGCTCTGCGGGCACCAGTGCCGCGCGCTCCGTTGCCGTCGTTGCCGATGCTAGGCCGGCCGCGATATCGCGTGCAAGCTCCGACGCATCCATGTTCGCGCTCTGTGCCATCAAGGCCCCTCTCTTTTGGCGAATCTTGGGGCTTTAGTATGACACCTAGGTTTACAGCTGACAAGACAGCTGTAAACCTAGGTGTAAAGTTGAAATAAAGATTCAATCATGCGGCAGGTCCATTTTCGAACTGGCAAGCTGAGGATAGTCGAGCTCTCGATAGCGTAGGAGGCATCTTTGGACGGCCGCCGCGCATGGTCGACGGCATGCCCGCCAGGCAATCGCTCGCCGGCGCCAATCCGCTACAGTGGAGCAGCCGCCGGGGTCAGCTGCTTGATATAGGCCCACATGCGCTGCTTGGCCGCTTTGTCGGTCAGCGCCGCCTCAAAACCGTCGAGCGCGAGCACGCGACGACCCTGCACATGGGCGACCAAGCCGGGCTTGAGCATGGCGGTATCGAAGTCGTCGATTGCCACGAGCATGTCGGCATAGGTCTCGCGCATGGTATCGGCCGCGCGATCGTCCAACAGCAGGACCGCCTCGGGGTCCAAGGCCTCGAGCGCCTCGCGGAACAGCTCACACGGCAGGCCCTCGCCTATCGCGACCGCCCCATCGCCCGCGCCGGCGACGCTTGCCAGCACGCAAAAATCCTCGGGCGCGTAGCCGATGGCCCCAAGCGCCTTGCGCAACGCCGCGCCATCCGGGCCGGCGGCAAGCTCGCCACCCGAACGCTCGGCCTCGTCCAAATCGCCTTTGACCAGTACGATCGGCGAGCACGCGTTGCCCGCGATACGCACGCCGCGACCCGCGAGCGATGCGAGCTCCTGCTCGGTCGCCTGGGCGATAGCTTCTTTTTTCTGGCTTTGTGACGTGGGCATGCGCTCTCCAATCGTTTGCGTGCCCACCATTATATAAAAGAGCCGCCTGCGAGTGGTTGCATTACGGGCCGTTGGGTATAAGCACGGTCGTACTGAGTTTTACGCGGCCGAGCCGCGTCGCACTATGGAGGTCACCATGGCTGACATTAAGCAGATTACCCCCGAGAACTTCGATTCCGTCGTTAACGGCAGCCTTCCCGTGCTGGTTGATTTTTGGGCACCGTGGTGCGGTCCCTGCCGTTCGCTCTCGCCCATCGTTGACGAAGTGGCCGACGAGCTGGCCGGCAAGCTTGCCGTCGCCAAATGCAACGTTGACGACAATCAGGACCTGGCCATGAAGTTTGGCGTTATGAGCATCCCCACGCTGGTTGTCTTTAAGAACGGCGAGGAGGTCGACCGCTCGGTCGGCGCGCTGCCCAAGGCAAGACTGCAGGCACTGCTGGAGAAGCACCTGTAATACGCTGGTTACATTTTGACGTCCTGCCGCCGTCCATGAGCGCTTTTGCACCGCTCGCCGGACTTCTGGGTGCACCGCATGCGACCACGGATAGTATGGTAGTCACAAACAGCCCCCAGTGAACGGGTGCGGGTCACACAGACTCGCACCCGTTTTCTTATGCGGTAGTGCCCCGCGCGGGCGTAGTAGAATCTGAACCACTGGATTGCCCCGAACATAAGGAGATCTCACATGCATGACGTCGGAATGAACATGAGCCAGCTTGCCATGAGCGTCAAGCAGGTCGACGACACCATCGAGCTCGCCCACGAGTGGAGCCATCAGCTGCTGCATTCGACCGAGAATTTTGACATGGAGCGCATTGGCGCCAAGCTCGAAGCTGCCATGACCGCACTGCACGAGGCGCATGACGCGCTCGAGGGCTACGAGGAAGCCATCGAGGCTGACCACAACTCCGTCGGCTCCGTAAAGCTGGTGTAGGGTGTCCGAACACGAACACGAGCACGGCTGCGGGCACGACCACCGCAACGGCACGGGCGACGAGGCGAGCTGCCGTTGCGGCTCCGGCTCCGAGCTGGTCCGTTTTTCGGTTACCGCACCCGACGACCTGCTGCGCCGTTTTGACGAGCAGATCGCGCGCCGCGGCGACGTGGCCAACCGCTCCGAGGCCGTGCGCGATTTGATTCGCGCCTCGATCGCCAAAGAGCAGATGCGCACGCCCGATGAGCACGTTATCGGGTCGCTCACCATGATCTACGACCATCACACCGGCGATCTGACGCGCCGCCTGGACGAGGTGCAGCACGACTACACCGACGAGATCGTATCGACGATGCACGTGCATTTGGATCACCACAACTGCTTGGAAATCCTGGCACTCAAGGGTCGCGGCGAGCGCGTCTACGAACTAGCCGACCGCCTGCTGGGCCTGCGCGGCGTTAAGCACGGCGAGCTCACGTGCGCCGCCACCAAGCAGAGCCTGGGGCTGTAGCGGGATTTCCCGCAGCGCACCTGCCAAATAGGGACAGGTTTGTTTTGGCAGGTTTAGAAGTTTTACCTACCAAAATAAACCTGTCCCTATTTGGTCGGTTTTGATGAGGGGTGTCGCATGCGGCATGTGCATATTCATGTGACGGGCATTGTGCAGGGCGTTGGCATGCGACCGTTTGTGTATCGCGAGGCCATGGCGCATGGCATTTGCGGATGGGTGCTCAATGCGGGCGACGGCGTGCATATCGAGGCGCACGCTTTGGCCGATGCGCTCGATGCTTTTGTTGCCGCGCTTTCTGAGCATGCGCCTGCGGCAGCTCGCGTTGAGCGAGTCGATATTGCGGATTTGGAGCCTGGCGGCTGGAGCGCTGCCGATGAGCAGGGCTTTCACATTGTGGCGTCGCAGGACCAGACCGCGCACACGACGCTCGTCTCGCCCGATATCGCCACCTGTGACGATTGCCTGCGCGAGTTGTTCGATCCCGCCGACCGACGCTATCACTACCCCTTTATCAACTGCACTAACTGCGGCCCACGCTTTACCATCATCCGATCGCTGCCTTATGACCGAGCGGCCACGTCGATGGATTGTTTTCCCATGTGTCCCAAGTGTGCTGCGGAGTATGTCGACCCACTCGACCGGCGTTTTCACGCGCAGCCCGATGCCTGCTTTGATTGCGGGCCGCATATTACGTGGCGCGAGGCTGTAAACGGCAATGCGTGCGGGAATTCGTCCGCGACACCGGCCGTCGGCACCACACGCGAGGCCAGCGACGCTATCATCGAGCGCTGCGTTGAGCTGCTGGCCAGCGGTGGCATCGTCGCCATCAAGGGCCTGGGCGGATTCCATCTAGCCTGTGACGCTGCCAACGAGCAGGCGGTGGCCGAGTTGCGCCGTCGCAAACGCCGCAGCAACAAACCACTTGCCGTCATGGTACGTAGTCTTGCTGATACCGAGCGCCTGTGTCATATCGATGATGCTGAACGCGATCTGCTCGCCGGCAGTATCCGCCCCATCGTGCTGCTGCGCCGGCGCACTGTTAGCGAGGACAACGACGGTTCCCCCGACATCCTCGCCCTCGCGCCATCTGTCGCGCACGACCTGCCCGAGCTCGGCGTCATGCTCCCCTATACGCCGCTTCAACATCTGTTGCTTGCCGCGGCAGAAGTCTGCGGTATGCACGCGCTCGTCATGACCAGCGGAAACCTGAGCGAAGAACCCATCGAGACCGACGACGACCTTGCCTGGGAACACCTCGTTGCCGCCGGCATCGCCGACGCGTTGCTCGGTAACGACCGCGCGATTCTCTCGCGCTATGACGATTCCGTGGTGCGCGTGGTCGACGGCGCCGTTATGCCCGTGCGCCGCGCTCGGGGATATGCACCCCAGCCGCTGCCGTTGCCGGCGCTCGACGGCGCTCCGTCCTGCGTGCTCGCCTGCGGGCCACAACAAAAGGCCACGATTGCGCTCACACGTGAAGGGACGAACGGCGAGGCGCCCTGTTTTGTGTCGCAGCATATCGGCGATGTTGAAAACGGCGGGACCTTCGATGCCTGGAACGCCGCGCGCACGCGCTTGGAAGATCTCTTTGATTTGGCGCCCGCCGCCTTGGCCTGCGATGTACACCCCAGCTATCTATCGGGCCAGTGGGCGCGCGAGCAGGCGCGAAAATGCAATCTGCCGCTCGTCGAGGTGCAGCACCATCATGCGCATATCGCGAGCGTAATGGCCGAGGCCATCGCCGCGGGCCAGCTTACAACCGACGCGCGCGTCCTTGGCATCGCCTTTGACGGCACCGGCGCCGGCACCGATGGGACCATTTGGGGCGGCGAGTTTCTTGTTGCCAGCCTTGGCGGCTTTGAACGCGCCGCGCATTTGCGCACCTGGGCGCTCCCCGGCGGGGCGGCCTCCGTGCGCGACGCCCGCCGCAACGCCTTTGCCCTGCTCAGTGAGCTCGGTCTGCTCGAGCACCCAGGTGCCGCTCGGCTTTTGGACAGCCTCGACGAGCAAACGCGCAGCGTGACAGCCACCATGATCGAGCGCGGCATCAACAGCCCGCGTACCAGCAGCATGGGGCGTCTCTTTGATGCCGCGGCAGCAATTCTGGGCATCTGCGACAAGGCAACCTACGAGGGCGAACCCGCCATCGAGCTTGAGGCTGCCGCCTGGCGCGCGCTCGACAACGAAATCGCCCATTTTCCCGACAACAACGCCGGCTATTTCGCATCTGGCCCATCGTGGCTGGACGGCCCCTATGTTCTGGACCAGAAAGCACTCTTTGAGGCACTTTTGGGAGGAATTGAAGCCGGAGCGCCCGCCGACAGGCTCGCACTCGATTTCCATGTCTCCGTCGCGCGCTCCTCGGCGCGCATCGCCAGCGATATCTGCGTGCACGAGGGCATCGACACCGTCGCGCTCTCGGGCGGCGTCTTCATGAACCGACTTCTGCTTCAGCTCCTCGCCCGCGAGCTCAAAAGCGCAGGCCTTACTGTCCTTGTCCCCCACACCGTACCCGTCAATGACGGCTGCATCGCCTACGGCCAGGCGGCAGTCGCAAGCGCTCGTCTTGCGCAGGTTGCATCGCAGTAGGCTGTTCGACCAGCCCGCAAGCCGCCGTCTCACAGGTGTAGCGCGTTTGCCCGCAGCGCCCGCGAGCGCTACCATCAACTGATGGATTATTGAGCGCCCGTCCAGCGCAAAGCGTATAAAAGGGGAACAATATGTGCCTTGCCGTTCCCGGTAAAGTAGTCAAACGCGACGACGACCTCAAGGCCACCGTCGACATGATGGGCATCGAGCGCCCCGTGTCGCTGCGACTCGTGCCGACGGCGCAGGTTGGCGACTATATTCTCGTACACGCCGGCTTTGGCATCCAGATTGTCGACGAGCAGGAAGCACAGGAAACGCTCGAGCTTGTTAATGCCATGTCCGAGCTGGTCGAAGAAGACCAGCTGACCACCAACCCGGCGGAGGCTTACTAGTGGCGCCCGAGCAGCCGGCGCGCTCCGGTATCGATTTCTCGGCATTCCGCGATCCCAAGCTGGCTCGCGAGCTCATCGAGCGCATTCATGAGCTTGTCGGCGACCGCACCATCAACCTTATGGAAGTCTGCGGCACGCATACCGTGAGCATCGGGCGCTATGGCTTTCGCTCCATTATGCCGGCCGGGCTCAAGCTGCTGAGCGGCCCGGGCTGCCCCGTCTGCGTCACCGCCAACCGCGACATCGACCACGCAATCGCGCTCGCCAACATAGACGGCGCCATCATCACCACCTTTGGCGACATGATGCGCGTGCCCGGATCGTCCACCTCGCTCGCTGCACAAAAGGCAGCAGGGCGTGACATTCGCATTGTGTACTCCCCGCTCGATGCACTCGACATTGCCGAGCAAAACCCCGATCGCCCGGTTATTTTTATGGGCGTGGGCTTTGAGACCACAACGCCCACCATCGCCGCCGCCATCTTGGAGGCCGAAGCGCGCGGGCTTTTGAACTTCTCGGTCTATTGCGCCCACAAGACCACGCCGCCGGCGTTGCGCGCCATCGCTAACGATCCCGAGACCGCCATCGACGGCTTTATCCTGCCGGGACACGTCGCCACCATCACGGGCTTGGCGCCCTTTAGCTTTTTGGTCGACGAATTCAATACCCCGGGCGTGGTCACGGGATTTGAACCGGTCGATATCCTGCAGGGCATCTGCATGCTGGTCCAGATGGTTGTCGAGGACAGGCCGGCGATTGACAACGCCTACCGCCGTGGCGTCAACGCAGACGGCAACCCCGTGGCGCGCCAGCTGGTCGAGCAGGTGTTTGAGCCATGCGACACCACGTGGCGCGGGCTGGGGCCGATTGCCAACTCGGGCCTTTCCATCCGCCCCGAGTTCTCGCGCTTTGATGCCCGCGTTCGCTTTGACGTGCCCGTTGAGCCGACGGTTGAGCCGCGCGGATGCCGCTGCGGCGACGTGCTGCGCGGAGCCATTACGCCGAGCAGCTGCCCGCTCTTTGGCCGCACCTGCACGCCCGAGCACCCCGTCGGCCCGTGCATGGTGAGTTCCGAAGGCAGCTGCGCGGCGTACTACCGTTACCGAGTCTAGCCCGAACGCCCCCGCGCACTGACACCTCCCACGATTGGAGTTTTGGATATGTCCCATAGCATCACCGATAGCACCGTCCTGTTGGGCCACGGCTCCGGCGGACAGATGATGAAGCGCATCATCGATGAGGTCTTTTTAGATGCCTTTGGTTCGCCCGAGCTGCTCGAAGGCAACGATGCCGGCGTCGCCGCGCTGCCCGCGAGCGGGCGCATCGCCATGTCGACCGACAGCTTTGTAGTCTCGCCGCAGTTCTTCCCCGGTGGCAACATCGGCCGCCTCGCCGTGTGCGGAACCGTTAACGATGTCGCGACCTCGGGCGCCAACGTGCGCTACCTGTCGTGCGGCTTTATCCTTGAAGAGGGCTATCCCATGGATAAGCTCCGCCAGATTGTGCAGACGATGGCCGAGACGGCGCACGAGGCGGGCGTGTCCATAATCACGGGCGACACCAAGGTGGTCGAGCGCGGCGGGGCCGACGGCGTCTATATCAATACCGCCGGCGTGGGCGAGGTACCCGCGGGCGTGGCGCTCAGCGGCGCAGACTGCCAGCCCGGCGATGTCATCCTGGTCTCGGGTACACTGGGCGACCACGGTATCGCCATCATGAGCCAACGCGAGGGCCTGGCATTTTCGAGCACCATCGAAAGCGACGCCGCGCCGCTCAACCACCTGATTGCCGATGTGCTTTCCGCAGCACCCGACACACGCTGCTTCCGCGACCCCACGCGCGGTGGCTTGGCGTCCACACTCAACGAGTTTGCCCAGGCCAGCAATGTTGCCATGGAGGTCGACGAGGATGCCGTGCCCGTGCGTCCCGACGTGCAGGCCGCCTGCGAGATGCTCGGCTACGATGTGCTGCAGGTGGCAAACGAGGGCAAGATGGTTGCCGTCGTGCCGGCCGAACAAGCCGATGCGGCGCTGGCCGCCATGCGCGCCGCCCGCTACGGCGAGAATGCCGCCATCATCGGCCGCGTGCTGCCACTTGCCGAGGGCGCCCATCCCGCCGTGCGCGTGCGCACCGGCTGGGGCTCGACCCGCATCCTCGACATGCTCGTAGGAGAGCAGCTGCCGAGAATTTGCTAACGACAAAGGCTCAGGGCTATTAAAGATATTCAGATTCCAAACATGCCCGGCACGCATGCCCAGTATCATGGGGTGCGTTTTACAACTCAAGCGGCAGGAGCACCCATGGCAGCAGCTTTTTCCCATGTGATCTTTGACCTGGACGGCACCATTCTCAACACGCTCGAGGACCTGGCGGCCGCCGGCAACCATACCTGCGAGGCGCACGGCTGGCCCACGTTTGCCGTTGACGAGTACCGCTACAAGGTGGGAAACGGCATGCTCAAGCTGGTTGAGCGCTTTATGCCCGCCGAGTACGCAGGCGACGGCCGCATGTTTGAGCAGACGCTTGCCGAGTTTAGGGCTTACTACGGCGAGCACAAGGAAGACCACACCGCTCCCTATGCCGGCACGATCGAGATGCTCGACCGCCTGCGCGCCGCGGGCGTTCAGCTTGCCGTGCTCACTAACAAGGACCACGTCTCGGCGGCTCCGCTTATCGAAAAGTATTTTGATTCCGAGCGCTTTACGCTGGTGCAGGGCCGTGTCGATGCGTTTCCGCCTAAGCCCGAAGCACCCGTCACGCTGCATGTGATGGAAGAGTTGGACGCTAATCCAGCAACCACGCTCTATGTGGGCGATTCCAATGTCGATATCCTGACCGGCCACAACGCCGGCCTTAAGAGCGCGGGCGTCAGCTGGGGTTTCCGCGGCCGCGCAGAGCTGGAAGCCGCCGGCGCCGACTACGTGGTGGACAGCCAGGCAGAGCTCACGGCGCTGGTACTGGGCGAGTAACCGCTCATCCCTCCCACGGGCAGCTAATGTGGGACGGGACTCTTTTAGCTGCCCCCCCGCACCAAGGAGTGTCCCCAACTGCCGGCAGAAAAGGAACGTCCCCAAGTGCCGCACCATGGCAACGTTGCAGGTAGAGGACGGACAGCGAAAACGCCCCTAAGCGAGCAAGGTGACGTGAAATGAAAGGGCGCTGACCTTCTGGTCGCGCCCTTGAAATTGAATGTCAGATTGCCGCTTAGGGGCGTTTGCAGCGTCAACTGGTTACGCGGTTCGTAGAACCGTGTAACCCCCTAGCTCATCATCGCATTCATCATCTCGGTGGTTGCGGAATCGTCGGCAGACCACTCGTTATCCTCGTTGGCGGAATACTTAAAGGTGACCTTGGTGTCCTTGGTCTTAGCGGCCTTGGTCACGTCGACCATCACCTGGCCGGCCATCTTGTACAGGTCGTCCTCGGAAGGCGTCGTATCGAGTGCGGCGACCTTCTCCTGATACTGGGTGGCGAAATCTTCGACGATCTTGTTCATGGACTTACAGGTGATGGTAACCTCGGCGGTCGCGGTGCCCTTGTCCTCATCGACCGTCACATCGCCGATCTTGTAATCAAAACCCTCGAGATAGCTCTTGGCATACTCCTTGGGATCGATGCCCAGCTGCTCAAACTCGTCACCCGAAGCCTTTTCCAGACCGGAGAGGAAGTCATCGCCGCCGTTCTTGATCTCGTCGAACTGGCTCGTAAGGTCGTTGGTGATGAGTTCCTCCACCGAAGGCCCTCCGCAGCCGGAAAGCAAAACCACGCACGCGACCAGGGCAGCCATCAGGGGCGCAAGCAGCAGCTTCTTTTTCATGACATTCCTCCAAACAAGCGGCACCGCGTTCCCCGCGCAGCGCACGTCGCAACAGTAAGTTCATATTAGCGGCCCGGCCCAACCCCCTGCGTCGCAAAAGCGCAGGCGGCTCAATTTGACGAACGAATGGCCCGTAAAGCAAGCCCCTTGCAATAAAACGCACCTGCTTAGCCCATTAAAAAAGGGTGGCCGGACAACCCGACCACCCTTGTGCATCTTCTGGATGCCGCAGACTACTTGCGGACGACCTTAACGATGGCGTCACCGGCGGCGACGGCAGACTCGGCCTCGACGGTAAGCTCGACGTCGGCAAACTCGGCGGTGTTGGACACGGCCACGACGACGCAGTCCTTGTAACCGGCAGCAGCGATCTTGGTGCGGTCGATCTTGAGGATGGGCTGGCCGGCCTTCACGACGTCGTCAGCCTTGACGAAGCCCTCGAAGCCGTCGCCGTTCATGTTGACGGTATCGACGCCAACGTGCACCAGAACCTCGATGCCGCTATCGGACTGCAGGCCCACGGCGTGACCCATGGTGACGGTCACCTTGCCGTCGCAGGGAGCGTAGACCAGGTCGTCCTCGGGCCACACAGCGCAGCCCTTGCCCAGAACCTCGCCACCAAAGACGGGATCGGGCACGTCGGCCATCTTGATGACCTTGCCCTTGACGGGCGAGCACAGCACGTCGGCGCCGGCAGAAGCAGAGATAGAGGCCGGAGCAGCAGCTGCCGCGGGCTCAGCCTTCTTCTTGAACATATCAAACAGACCCATACGTTTTCTCCTCTTGATTAAGCGCAACGTTATGCGCATGCCTATGGTGATTATAGTGCCAAATGATCAAATTGCTAAGGTGAGGGCTCGAATCGCAAGCCCTTCCCGGTAGTGCTCGTGGGATGAGTATCTCCTTTGCATCGCGGGTCGATAAGCTGAGTATCGCCTGCAGGTTATGGAGCGCATGGAGGGGCTCTACCAGACCACGCTGGCCGAAACGCAGGAGCTGCTCGACCCCACGCAGCTTGACCACGCCGCCAAGCTCATCGCGAACGCCCGACAGGTCGACATCTACACAGGCTCGCACAACCTCTATCCAGCAGGAATGTTCCGTGATCGCTTGCTCTCCGCCGGCAAAAGCGCGACGCGCCACGACGGTGGCGAGGCCCAGGTACGTACGGCGCTCGCCTCGGGCGCCGACCATGTGGCAATCGTCATCTCCTACAGCGGCCTTGCGCCCAACCTCAAGGACATCTTGCCGATCCTCAGCAGCCGGCATGTCCCGGTCATCGTCATCGGCACGCCTTATTGCGCGCGCATTCACCCTGGCTTTGCCGCCTACCTTACGGTGAGTGACCACGAGAGCATGACACATCGCATCATGCAGTTCGCGAGCCACATCGCCGTGCAATACGTGCTCGATTCGCTTTACAGCAGCTACTTCGCCAAAGACTACGCCCACTGCTCCGAATTCCTGGAGCGCTCGTTCCCCTACACCCGCCTGCCCGGGCTCAAGTAGCAACGAGCGTGGATTTTCGGACGCATATCTAACGAGCGTGGATAATCTCCCACTTTGAGCCCGCACACAGGCCAAAGCCGGGAGATTATCCACGCTCGTGTTGAATGATCCGTTTTCCTCTGCGCCCGAGGGACCACTCGACCACCTTGCACCAAAGCAATAACGACTTCTCGTCATTAGATTATTCAAATCGACTCTAATAACTATTTTCGCCATAAACTCGTTATTAGAATTGATATGATTAGCCTAATTACGAGTTTCCGGCACTAAAGATATGGAGGGCGCGATGCAAATCGAGGCGAACGGCCAGGGAACGCTCCGCAATAATCTATCGGGGAAATTGGCTTACTATTCGTTTTTGCCAACGCCCTTGCAATCATTGAGGCAGCTAAACCTCACTGAGGAAACCTATCGCACGCTTTCCACATGCTCACGAAAGCTTGGAGAGCTTGAAGGCATGCTCTACTTTGTTCCCAACGCCGACATGTATCTGACAATGTATGTGCGCAAAGAAGCACTCCTTTCTTCGCAAATTGAGGGAACCCAGTGCACGTTTGACGACCTACTTAGTCCATCGCAAACCCAACTCCATCATAAAGATGTCGCAGATGTCGTGAATTATGTCCGTGCTGTCGACCGCGGCGTAGAACTGCTCAAAAAGATGCCCTTGTGTACGAGGCTTCTCAGGCAGGTTCATGCGGTCCTGCTGGACGGAGTGCGCGGAACGGAGAAGAATCCAGGCGAGCTGCGCTCCTCACAAAACTGGATTGGCCCTTCAGGCTGCACCATTGCAACTGCATCGTTCGTCCCTCCAAACATTGAAGATTTGAGCAACACGCTCCAGGACCTCGAACGATTTATCAATGAGCCTCAAGTCGAAATGGATCCGATCGTGCGGGCGGCGCTCGTCCATTACCAATTTGAAACTGCCCATCCATTCCTAGACGGAAACGGTCGCCTGGGCAGGCTTCTCATTACACTTATGCTCATCAATGATGGCGTTCTTCATTCTTGCTTGTTCTATCCATCGTTCCAGTTCAAGAAAAATCGAAGCGAGTACTACCGACAACTCACATCCGTAAGGGAACGAGGAACTTACGAGGAATGGATAGAGTTTTTCTGCGCCAGTCTTCTTGAGAGTGCGAAGGACTCGGTAGGGTCTTTAAAGAGTCTTGTTGATCTCCACAACCGTTCGACGGCAGCTATTACCGAAAATCTCGGAAGGACTGCCGCAAACGGACAAAGGCTGCTGAGCCTTCTTGAAGAGCATCCCATCCTCGACACCGCATTTATCGCTGCCCGACTCGATATCGGTAGGAGCACCGCGAGCTCGCTCGTCAAATCATTCGAAGAATTGGGTATCCTCCGTCCACTCGACGAGTCAAGACAGAGATACCGACAGTACGGGTATGAAGAGTATCTTTCGATTCTCAGGGAAGACGCTGAGCCGATTAGATAGGCACCGCAGCCCAGCCATATTAAAACGAGCGTGGATAATCTCCCACTTTGAGTCCACACGGGGGCCAAAAACGGGAGATTATCCACGCTCATTTCTGACTAGTCATTGGGGACGTTCTTAAACGACTAGTCAAACAAGAACGTCCCCAATGACTACTACGGCAACGCCGATGTTTTGGCAACGACAGCGAAAGCCCGTCAGAGCGAGCAAGGTGCCTTGAAACGAGGCGGCATTGACCTTCTGGTCATGCCGCCGAAGCTGAAAGGCAGATTGCCGCTCTGGCGGGCTTGCAGCGTCAACTGGTTACGCGGGTTGGTAAACCCGCGTAACTACCTACTCCCGAGCTCCGTACTGCTCGTAGTAGGCGTCGATGGCGGCCTTGAGCTCGTCATCGATGACGACCTTGCCATCGATCTCGTGGTTGTAGAGGGTCTCGACGACCTCGGCCATGGAAACGATGCTCGCGACGGGGAAACCGTACTTGGCCTCGATCTCCTTCTGCGCAGTGGTCACGCCGCCCTTGCCGACCTCCATGCGGTTGAGGGACACGATCAGGCCCTTGATTTCGACGTCGGCAGCAGCCTTAACCTTGGGATAGGTCTCGTCGATGGACTTGCCGCTGGTGGTGACGTCCTCGACCATGACCACGCGATCGCCGTCCTGGGGCTCATAGCCCAGCAGGTTGCCCTTGTCGGCGCCGTGGTCCTTGGCCTCCTTGCGGTCGCAGCAGTACTTGACCTCCTTGCCGTACAGCTCGTGGTAGGCAATTGCGGTCACGACGGCCAGCGGAATGCCCTTGTAGGCCGGCCCAAACAGCACGTCAAAATCGTCGCCAAAGTTATCGTGGATGGCCTGGGCGTAATACTCGCCCAGCTTCTTGAGCTGATAGCCCGTCACGTAAGCGCCGGCATTCATAAAGAACGGAGACTGACGGCCGCTCTTGAGCGTAAAGCTGCCGAACTTAAGGACGTCGGACTCAACCATAAACTTGATGAACTCTTGCTTGTAAGCCTCCATGCGGGCTCCTCTCGTAATCGCGTACGTGCCTTCCAGTTTAGCGCAGGCGAAGCGTCGATGCGGGCGCGCTTTGGGGCCACGGCATTCTGTAAAGGCTTTGTCAGAGGGAATGGTTTTCCGAACAATGGGGTTGACATGTCAAACCCCCTCATCAAGAATACGGGCGGATTAAAAAGGGGTACGAGATACCCAAAGCGCGCTGCGCTCAGCCTTTAGGAGGTGTGCCATGGAAGGCAGTCCTAGTCGAAAAACCTGCATGTCGCCCTCGGCACGCCGCGAGGACTCCGCACACGCATAAACGCCACCGGCAGATCGTCAACCCCCCCACAAAGGTGCCTGTCCCCTTTGTGGTAGTTCGTGAGCTTGACGTGAGCGACATCTAGGTTTTTTGCAACTCAATACGACACGTACGCTAACTCCCTTCAACAAGGAGGACCCTATGCTGATGCTCAAAACCGCCACGGTTCTCGAAGCCATCTCCAAGCGCCGCCGCACGGCGCGCCCTGCCGCTCGCACCGGCCTGTCCAAGAACACCATATTCGCCGCCACCCATAGCGCCGAGGACGCTCTCGTACTGCTTGACGCCACGGCAAACGGCCTCACCGCCGAGCAGGCAACCGAGCGCCTGGATGCCGCCGGCCCCAACACCATCGAAGCGCCGACCAAGACGCTCGCCCGCCGCATCGCCGACGCGTTCATCGATCCCTTCGCCGGCATCCTCGCCGCGCTCGCGCTGGTCTCACTCCACATCGACGTGCTCGCCGTGCCCGAGCCGCAGCGCGACCCCTCCACGGTCATCGTCATCAGCATCATGCTGCTGGTATCGGGCGGCATGAAGTTTATCCAGGAAGCCCGCAGCGGCAATGCGGCAGAGGCCCTCAAGGACCTGGTCTCCAACACTTGCACCGCCCTGCGCGACGACGAGCGCATCGAGATCCTCTTCGACGAGCTCGTCCCCGGCGATGTGATCCGCCTCTCTGCCGGCGATATGGTGCCAGCAGATGCCCGCGTCATCACCGCGCGCGACCTGTTTGTCATCGAGTCCGCACTCACCGGCGAGAGCGAGGCAGTCGAGAAGACCGCTGCCGTCACCGTCGTCGAGGGTGCCGACGGCTCCGCGCCGCCACTCTCTGCCTGCAAGAACATCGTCTTTACCGGCACCTCCGTGCAAAACGGCACCGCCATGGCGCTTGTCGTTGCCACCGGCTCGGACACCTACCTGGGCGGCATCGCCAAGATACTCAACGGGCGCGGCGAAAAGAGCGCGTTTGACCGCGGCGTCTCGAGCGTCTCCATGTTGCTCGTACGCCTCATGCTCGTTATGGCGCCGGCCGTCTTTGCCATCAACGCCGCCACCAAGGGCAACGTCATCGACGCGCTGCTGTTCGCCACGAGCGTGGCCGTGGGCATCACGCCGCAGATGCTCCCCGTCATCGTGACCACGAGCCTGTCGCAGGGCGCCAAGGACCTCGCCCGTCGCCAGGTTATCGTCAAGGAGCTGCCGGCGATTCAAAACCTGGGCGCCATGGACGTCCTGTGCTGCGACAAGACCGGCACCCTCACCGAAGACCGCATCGTGCTCGAGCGCTACCTCAACACCGATGGCAACGAGGACGCGCGCGTGCTGCGCCATGCGTTTTTGAACAGCTTCTTCCAGACCGGCCTCAAAAATCTTATCGACCTGGCCGTAATCGACCGTGCCGATGTGACACCCTCGACCGTCGCACCCGATTCCATGCTGGGCCAGAGCCTGCGCGACCGCTACACCAAGGTCGACGAGGTTCCCTTCGATTTCTCGCGCCGTCGCCTGAGCGTAGTTGTCTCCGACGCCCAAGGCAAAACCCAGATGGTTACCAAGGGAGCTGCCGAGGAAATGCTCGAGATCTGCTCCTTTGTCGAGGTCGATGGCATCGCCCGGCCGCTCGCCGAAGACAAGCTCGCCCAGATTCGCAAGCAGGTCGCCGATCTTAACGCCGAGGGCCTGCGCGTGATTGCCGTGGCACAGAAGACCGATCCGCGCTGCGTGGGCGAGTTTGGCATCGCCGACGAATGCGACATGGTACTGATGGGCTTTTTGGCCTTCCTCGATCCGCCCAAAGCAAGTGCCGCGGGAGCCGTCGCCACGCTCGAAGCCAAGGGCGTGGCGGTCAAGGTCCTGACCGGCGACAACGACCGCGTCGCCGCCACCGCCTGCGAGCAGATTGGTATCGATGCGAGCAACGTCTTGCTCGGCTCCGAGATCGATGCACTCGATGACGCCGAGCTTGCCGAGCGCGCCGAGAAAACCCACCTCTTCGCCAAGCTCTCGCCAGTGCAGAAGGCACGCCTGGTGCGCGTCATGCGCGAGATGCTCGACCACACCGTGGGCTTTATGGGCGACGGCATCAACGACGCCGCCGCCATGCGTGCGAGCGATTGCGGCATCTCGGTCGATTCGGCCGTCGACATTGCCAAGGAATCCGCCGATATCATCTTGCTTCAGAAGGACCTGGGCGTGCTCGAACGCGGCATCATCGAAGGCCGCCGCACCTACGGCAACCTGCTCAAGTACCTCAAGACCACAGTGAGCTCCAACTTTGGCAACGTGCTGTCCGTGACCGTCGCAAGCCTGTTCTTGCCGTTTTTGCCCATGAGTGCCCTGCAGCTGGTGCTGCTGTCGCTCGTCTACGAGATCGTGTGCATCACGCTACCGTGGGACACCGTCGATGACGCCTGGACTGCCCGTCCGCGCTCCTGGGACGCCGCGTCCATCAAGGGCTTTATGCTCGAGCTGGGCCCCGTGAGCTCGCTGTTTGACATCGTGACTTTCGCCGCGCTCTTCTTTGTGGTGTGCCCCGCCGCCGTGGGCGCAAGTTGGGCCGAGCTCGCCGCTACGAGCAATGTCGCGAGCATGGCGACCTTTGCCGCGCTCTTCCAGAGTGGCTGGTTTATCGAGTCCATGTGGTCGCAGACGCTCGTGATCCACATGCTGCGCTCCCCGCGCCTGCCGAGCCCACGTGACCACGCCGCGCCGGCACTGTGCGCTCTCACCGTGCTAGGCCTGGCGCTTGTCACCTGGCTGCCGGCAAGCCCCATCGCCGATGCACTCGGCCTCACGACGCTACCCGCGAGCTTTTTCGCGCTGCTCATCGGCATCGTTACCGCCTATATCGCGCTCACCCAGCTGGCAAAGCGCCGCTACATTGCACGCCACGGCGAGCTACTGTAGCGAGCAGACGGAAAACACCCTGCCAGCTGCCGTTGCCACTACCACAGCTGCCAACGCCTCTGCCGCTGCCGCAGTCTGTCCCCTCAGCAGTTGCGGTGGAATAGTTCCTGTTTAAAGCCCCATGACTTTGATTTAGGGACTATTCCACCGCAACTTATTGGAGGATTAGCTAGTCCTTGGGCGTCCAGGACCAGAAGAAGTTGATAAGGGCCACACGTGAGGTGGTGCCGGTCTTTTTGTTGATCGAGGAAATGTGACGGTAGAGCGTTGAGCGCGAAAGGAAGAGCGTTGCGGCGATGTCCTGAACGCTCTGGTCCGAAACGACCAAGACCTCAAGAATATCGCGCTCGCGCTCTGTAAGCCCAAAGGCGGCAACGAAGGCATCGAGGCACTCATCGGGCGTGAACTCCGCTGCCTCCACGGGCGCGGAATCGGAACATGCGGGTGCAAAATCCCCACCAAAATCGTCGGTAGCAAGTGCCAGTCCATCCCACATCACGACATCATCGGCTCGTCGCCCCAACTGCCCCAGCAGCGTACGTCCCCAATGACTAGGTAAAAATGGGCCATGTGTCCCAGTTGTGGAGACTCGTTGAGCCGTCTGGATATCGTGAAAGATCGCGCACTCCCCCATCATCAAAAGTGACACACGCTACCTGTTGATGGGAGGCAGCCATGGGCTTCTTTGACAAGATGTTCGAGAAGAAAGAGTGCGCGATTTGCGGTACCGAACTGGGGCTTTTGGGAAAGACCAAGATCAACGAAGGCTACCTGTGCAAAGAGTGCGTCGGCAAGCTCTCCCCCTTCTTTGGCAGCTATCGCTCCAGCACCGCGGACGATATCCGTGAGCAGCTCGCCTACCGCGAGGCCAACGCCGAGCGCCTGGCCTCGTTCAACCCCACGCGCACGCTCTCTGCCGGGCGCACCAACATCATGCTCGATGAGGACGCGGGCCTGCTGATCATCACTTCGCAGAGCCGCTGGCGCGACGCCAATCCCGACATCATCGAGTTCTCGCAGGTACTCGGCTGCGATATGGATATCGACGAGCATCGGACCGAGATCTATCGCGAGACCAAGGACGGCGAGCGCGAGAGCTACAACCCGCCGCGCTATGACCTGGATTACGACTTTAATCTGACCATCCACGTCAACACGCCGTACTTTACCGAGATCAACCTACGCGTAAACGACTCCACCATCGATCAGCGCGGTTCCATCGAATACCGCGAGGCCAAGCGCCAGGCAACCGAGGTCCGCGACGCGCTGGTGCAGCTGCGTCAGGAAACGCGCGACAGCGTCGTGGCCGCTAAGGCCCCCAAGACCGCGGTCACCTGCCCCTTCTGCGGTGCAACCACCATTCCCGATGCCAGTGGGCGCTGCGAATACTGTGGTGGCGCCATCGGCGCATAGCCTCCGGCACGGAAAGGACCGATCATGGCCTTCGAGAGCGTCAACTATCAGTGCCCTGCGTGTGGCGGCCCTCTTCACTTTGCCGGTGCCGAGCAAAAACTCGTCTGCGACTACTGCGATTCGCGTTTTGAAGTCGAAGAGGTCGAGGCCCTCTATCGCGAGCGCCAGGACAAGGCAGATGCCAAAGCCGATGCCGCAGCCGCGGCTCCCAAACCTGCTGTCGACGATGCCGTGCAGGAGCTGGCTCAAAACGCCGGCTACATCTGCTCGTCGTGCGGCGCCGAGCTGGTCTCGGACGGCACCGTCGCCGTTACCACCTGCCCATACTGCGGCAACTCCGCCGTGGCACCTGGCCAGCTCTCGGGCGACTTCTCACCCGACCTGGTGATTCCGTTTAAGCTCGGGCGCGACGATGTCATGGCCGCGCTCAAAGACCACTACAAGGGCAAAATCCTGCTGCCCAAGAGCTTTGTCACCGGTAACCACATCGACGAGGCCCAAGGCGTTTACGTGCCGTTTTGGCTCTACGGCGCCCGCGTGGACGGCGAAGT
The DNA here is from genome assembly GCA_902472315.1 of uncultured Collinsella sp. Classification (GTDB taxonomy): domain Bacteria; phylum Actinomycetota; class Coriobacteriia; order Coriobacteriales; family Coriobacteriaceae; genus Collinsella. Next base: position 170,037 of record CABRNM010000001.1, on the reverse strand, counting down.
GTACTTTGATGCGACCAACGAGACCGTAACCGAAGAATCCGACCGCACCGTCACGACCACCGACCACTACGACGCCTACCGTAAAGGCAATATCTCGTTTGAGTGCGTGCCCGTCGACGGATCGTCCAAGATGCCCGACGGCCATATGGACGCCATCGAGCCGTTTGACTACGACGCGCTGCGCCCGTTCTCGGTCGCGTATATGCCCGGCTACATCGCCAACCGCTATGACGAGGATTGCGAGGCCTGCAAGGCGCGCGCCGAGCGCCGCATGGAGGAAAGCACGATCTCGGCCCTGCGCGAGACCGTCGTCGACGAATATGACGATGCCACGGTCGAAAGCAAGCAGCTCGACTACACCTGGGAAGACAGTGACTACGCTCTGTTCCCCGTGTGGATGCTTTCCACCTCGTGGAACGGCAAGAGCTATCTGTTTGCCATGAACGGCCAGACCGGTCGCATGGTCGGCGAGCTCCCCTGCTCCAAGCCCAAGCTCGCCATCGCCTCATTGCTGTTCTTTGTGATCGGGTTTGTCCTCTCTCAGATTCTCTTTATGGGTGGGAATGCCTTCGATCCGGACTACCTCACCTTTGATGTCGAGGGCATCCTCATCAACATCGTCGCGCCGCTGATCATCGTGATCATCGCAGACGTGCTGCTGGTAGGCCAGCTCAAGACGGCCAACGAGGCCACCCACGCCGATTGCTACTGCGGCGAGCTCGACCTGACCGAGAAGCACGACACCTTCAGCCATACCGAGACCACCGTTGTCATGAAGGACAACAAGGACGATTAGCCATTCTGACCAATACCACCCGGCCTTTGACGAGAAAGGAAGATCACCATGGGACTCTTGAAAGCTGGATTGGGTGCTGCCGGCGGCGTCATGGCCGACCAGTGGAAGGAATTTATCTATTGCGAATCGATGCCCGCTGACGTCTTGGCCTGCAAGGGCAGCAAGCGCACCGGCGGCCGCAGCTCCAACACGCGTGGCGAGGACAACGTCATCTCCAACGGCTCGGTCATCGCCGTCAACGACGGCCAGGGCATGCTCGTGGTGCAAAACGGCAAGATCATCGAAGTCGCGCTGGAGCCCGGTGAGTTCGTCTTCGATACCGGCAGCGAGCCGAGCGTCTTTAGCGGCAATCTGGGCGACTCCATCAAGGAGACCTTCGCCAATATCGGCAGCCGCTTTACCTTTGGCGGCGACGCGGGTAAGGACCAGCGCGTCTACTTCATCAACACCAAGGAAATCATCGGCAACAAGTACGGCACCGCCTCGCCTGTGCCCTTCCGCGTGGTCGATAACAACATTGGCCTCGACGTTGACATCTCCGTGCGCTGCAACGGCGAGTATTCGTACCGCATCACCAACCCGCTGCTGTTCTACACCAACGTGTGCGGCAACGTGACCGATAGCTACACGCGCGATAAGATCGACAGCCAGCTTAAGTCCGAGCTGCTCACCGCTCTGCAGCCCGCCTTTGCCAAGATCTCGGAAATGGGCATTCGCTACAGCGCCATCCCCGGTCACACCACCGAGCTCGCCCGCGCGCTCAACGAGGTCCTCTCGGCCGACTGGCGCGACCTACGTGGCGTCGAGATCGTGAGCTTTGGCGTCAACTCCATCGCCGCCTCGCAAGAAGACGAGCAGATGATCAAGGACCTGCAGAAGGCCGCAGTCATGCGCGATCCCACCATGGCGGCCGCCAACATCGCCAGCGCCCAGAGCGACGCGATGCGCGCGGCAGCGGCCAACCCCAACGGCGCGATGGCAGGCTTTATGGGCATGGGCATGGCAGGTGGCATGGGCGGCATGAACGCTAGCCAGCTGTTTGCCGCCGGCCAGGCACAGCAGCAGGCTGCCCCGCAGCCGTCTCCGGCTCCCGCCCCCGCACCGGCACCCGCTGCCGCACCTGTGGCCGGCGCATGGACCTGCAGCTGCGGCGCCACCAACACCGGCAAGTTCTGCTCCGAGTGCGGCAGCCCCGCACCCGCCCCGGCACCGGCCAAGTGGTTCTGCCCCAACTGCGGCAGCGAAAACGGCGGCAAGTTCTGCAGCAATTGCGGAACGCCCAGGCCCTAACCCCTCTATCTGGTAATTGGCGGGGGATCCGCCACCCCCGCATTTGCTTCTATGGGTTTCGTTCGATAAAGGAGGACACCATGAAGACAACGTTCAAAAAGTCCGTACTCGCATTCCTGACATGCGTCCTGGCGCTCGCCTTTGCCCTGACGGGCTGCAGCGGCGGCGGCAAGGACCCCAAGGCCAACTTCGTCGGCAGCTGGCAGTACTCGGGTGGAACCTTGGACGGCGAAGAGCTCACCGATGAGTATATGGATATGCTCAAGGAGTGGGGCCTCAACTGTATCCTGATCCTCGACGAAGACGGCACGGGCGTCCTCGACATGTTCCTTGAGGTCGCCGACCTGAAATGGGAGGCCAAGGACGCCACCACCGTAACGATTACCGCCGAAGATGAGTCGCACGACCTGAAGCTCAAGGACGACAAGCTCGTCCTCGAGGTGGAAGGCGACAAGATTATCTTTACGAAGTCCGACAAGGATCTGTCCGGTACGGTGAAGAAGGATCGCGAGAACGCCGAGAAGGAAGAAGAGATCGATGAGGCCGTCGAAGACGACGACGTCCAGAGCATCGAAATCTCCCCCGCCGTCACCGTCGCCGATGACGACCTGTGCACCATCACCATCACCGAGAAGTTCAAGGACGACTGGGGCGACATCGGCTTTGTCGTCAACATCACCAACAAGAGCGACAAGGACCTGACCTTCTACGCTCCTTCCGGCAAGACCAACGTCAACGGCACCATGAAGGAACCCTGGTTCTCGGCTCACCTGATGCCCGGCACCAACGCCACCGAGGAATTCACGTTCTCGAGCGGCGAGCTTGACAGCCTTGACGACCTGGTCAACACGACCATCGGCATCGACGCCTACCTGACCGATTCCTACGAGGACGTCGCCTCCTACAGCGCAACCATCGCGTAACGGCACGTAACATCAGCCGCGGTTGGCGGACACATCCGCGCACATGTCAGGCGGGGCCGCAGGAGATAATCCTGCGGCCCCGCCGCTTTATGCCGATGCGTAACGAGCGCTAGCGCTCCATGTTGGGAACGATGCTGCCCTCGGTCACCGCATGCACGGCAAGGCGCATGATGTTGTCGTAGCCGGTCTTGCTTAGGATCTCCGAGATGCGGCGCTTGATGGTGCCCTCGCTCATAAACAGCTCGGCCGCGATCTCGCGGCGGCTCTTGCCCTCGCAGGCAAGGCGCAAAATCGACAGCTCAACATCGTCGAGTGCCGCCGTGCCCGAAAAAATGCTCTCGGGCGGCTTGGGAAACGTGCAATAGCCCGCCAGCGTGGAGCGCATCACGGCGAACAGCTCGTCGATACCGACGTTCTTGTACACAAAGCTATCGACGCCCGCCTCGCGGGCCTGATCGACAAAGGTGATCTCGGGCATGCCGGTCATGATAATGATGCGACACTCGGGCAGCTGCTCCTTGATGCGCGCCGCCGCCACGATGCCGTTGGAATCATGTTCGGTGCATACGTCCATCAGTATCATGTCCGGGCGCTCCCTGAGCGCGACACCCAAGGCCTCGGAGGCATCGGCGATGGCGGAAACAACGGTCATATCGGGCTGGTCGCCAACGGAGCGCGCCAGGCTCTCGCGCAGGATGGCCTGGTCTTCGACAATTAACACGCGGATCATGAGCTTCTCCTTTGGACCGTGGCGCTGGAGGCGAGCGGAATGGATACCGTAAGCGTAAAGGGTGGGGCGGCATGGACCTCAAGGCTGCCGCCCAGATTCTGTGCGACATGCCTCATACCAGGGATACCCGTTCCCTCGCGATACGATACGGGAGCCGGGGAGCCGTCGTTAGAAATCGTCATGCGCGCGACGGCTCCAGCATCCGCCCCCTCCTGCCACAGACGCACGTGGACCCGATGCGCCTGCGCATGCTTGGTGGCATTGGTCGAGGCCTCACGGATAATCTGCAAAAATGCGGCGGCGACACGCGCGTCCTCAGGCAGCGCGCCCTCAACATCGATCTGCACACTCACCAGGCCAAAAGCATGGACGATATCACCCAGCTGCTCTGCAGGCTCGCTGGCACCGCCACTACGCAAATCGGCGGCGATTGAGCGCAGCAACGGGTCAATCTGCTCGAGCGACTCATCGTCCAGACGTCCCTCCTCCAAATAGCGATGAAGAATGGACAGGCGCTGCCCGATCACATCGTGGACGCGGGCACGCATACGTAGGTAGGCCGCATTGTCGGCAACCTTTTTAACTTCTTCGATCTGGGCCTGGAGCTCTTGGCCCGCAAGCTCAAGCAGGTGGTTGGCTTGCGCCAGGCGGTCGTAGGCATGTGCGTATTCCGTCACGTCCAGGCCTATAATGCGCTCAAAGAGGCGGCCCGAAACCATAACCTCGTCGTGCACAAATAGGCGAATCTCGGCGGGAGAAATCTCGATCACGGCGCGAGCATCACCAAAACGATCCAAGTTAATCCGCACACGGTTCCTACTGCTTTCGGGCATTTGCATGCTAAGTTTGCGCAGGTCGTTCCATGTGCCGCTCATGTCACCTAGATCGGTGGGCATATGAAGTTCCACTAGGTTTTTGCGCATGCAGCGGTTCATGAGCAGCGGACGGCCCCTCGGGTCCAGATACAGGATGCCCACGGGAATCACGTTGATGGTCTCGATCGTCGAGAACGCGGTGATATCCTCCTGGCGGTTATGGACGTCCATCAAGAGCGCCGCGATGGAACGGAACAGGAAGAACGCTCCCTCTGCGATAAGGACAACGGTCCACGCCGAGTCCATAACAACAACCATTGGCGGCGTTACGGCGGCAACGAGCAGCAGCTCAGTCAGCATGACGGGACGACGATAGCGCACCATAAGCACCACGCCATAGGCAAAGATCGCGGCATTGAGCCACAGCGCTCCGCCCATTGCCCTGGCGCAAACGCCAAGCGGCGCCAGCAGATACGAGCCAGACGACGCGAATAAGATGAGCGCCGAAATCATCAGGTGAAGCACAAGGCTCGCCTCGTAGGCGCAAATCACCTTACGGTTATAGGACGAGCGGCGCGATGAGATGAGCGGGACGTGGATCGTCTGCAGACACGCAGCCAGGGCAAAGACAACATCGAGCGCAACGATTTGGGGAAGGATGAGCGAAATCTGCATCGTCACTCACCCGCCCTCGGCATCAAGACGATCATGCGCAGCTGGCCGGGCTCGCCCTCAAGGCGATATGCCACGTTGCGCCCTTGCAAAGCGCTTTCGAGCTCTTGCGCAGCGGGCGTCTGCGAAAGATCTTCATCATCGTTGGAAAAAAGCGTGGCGCGCAGCTCGACACTGCATCGGTCATGGTCGCCCAAGTGATACATAAGCGCCGGATGGTCGGTGGTGTAGGCAAAAAACGCAAAGTCATACACGCAGTCGTACAGGGCGCTTACCGTACTGGCGTGCAACGGGCGCCGTATGGCGATAATCGAGGCGCAATCGATATCGATGGTGCGCAGGTCGCTTGCGAGCTCGTTGGCAATGAGCTGAATGCGGTCGCGATCAAAACCGCTCTCCCCGTGCTGTGCCAACGTGAGCGACCCCTTGCGCTTGCAATAGGCGACGAGCATCTTGGCGCGCTGCAGCATGCGGTAACGCTCGTGCGAAGACGCTTCGTCGGTCAACGACGGCAGCGAGCTCAGCAGGTCGTACATCCCTTCGAGCGCGCGGGCAAGCGCCTGGTCTACGTCTTGGACCAGCAAGGTCTCGGCCTCTTGGTCTGCCAAATGCGTCTTAAGTTCGTAGTCGGCGGCGAGTAGCTCGTTTTGACGCTGCAGCTCCATGCGACGATGCGCCAGTTCACGGTTAAGCTCGTTGAGCTCCGACACGTCTTGGGCAAGCAGGGCCGATCCGCCCAGCAGTGGAAAGGCACGGTACATCACATCGGGATCGGACGCCACGGCAAAGGCGTGGGCGCGGCCGTGCTCCTGGGTCCGCAACTCCTCGCGCACGCCCACCGGCATTGGCTTTGACACTGGCGTGGCATAGACTTCCTGCAGGTCGCGCGTTAGAACTTTGAGGTCAAGCGGCAAGGTGTCGAAAATGCCGGCGATGTCGTGATATGACGGAACGACACCGCAATCGAGACAGATTTCCATCGCCACCACGCACAAGACGCAATAGACGAGCGAGAAGTTGAGCCTCCATGCCCAGAGCACGCGCAACGCATATGAGATGGCAAAGAACGCGCCGCCCAGCAGCACGAGCGCCGCCGTGCCCGAGAAACGTTGGATGCGAAAGGACGAGGACCGGCCCACCAGGATAAAAAAGGCCACAAAGTTAAAGGCCGTCCACACGAGGACGGCGAAATAACCCCAGCCGTACGTGTAATCGTTGCTCCAGGTGTCGCTTGTACGGTCAAAGTGGAAGACCTGCTGGTGAAAATCGTTGGTGAGCACAAATCCGATAAGCAGGATAGCCATAATCCACAGCGCAGCGCAGTAGCGGCGACCCAGGCGGTGTTGCTCCAGACCCGCAAGGCGCAAACCACACAACTGGTAGAGCAGCGGAATGAGCGTCATGGGCACGTAGTACAGGTACCACAACACGGTGGCATAGAACGGCGTGAACGACTTGTACTTGAGAATGACTTCGATCATCCACAGGGCGCAGATGGTGGCGATGGCAACAAGGCGGCGGCGCAACACATAGTCCAAACAGCGCAGATAGACCGATACGCCCCAAATTGAAAATACAATTGCGGCGACAAGCAGCGGGAGAGAGCTCGAATGGACGAGCGCATCCACGACCTCTTCGGACACCTCGCTATAGGCGGGCACGGCGTTAGAAAGTTTGGGGTCGAAGGCGAACAGCGCCGGCAAGACTGCCAAAAGCACGAGGAACAGCGCGGTGATGGCACCGGCGATAGCAAAGACGCGGTGACGGTACACCTGATGCGTTATGCCAACAAGGAATCGCGGCATGGCGAAGAGCCTGCCGCCCCTGGGATCCGCAACCGGCGCGGTCCGGGCGGCCGCGTGGCCGATATGTCGCTCGCGGGTACCCATAGTGCTTTTAGTGTACCGACAGATGGGTCGAAAAAGCGGGCCGCATGTCCCAAAATCCGCAGACGGCAAGGCGCCCGGCGAGCATTAACTGCTCGCCGGGCGTCAAAGTTTGGAAGCTATATCCGCTGGGAAAGCCTAGGCCAGGTCCTCGCCGTTGGTGGCGATAACCTTCTTATACCAGTCAAAGCTCTTCTTCTTGGAGCGCTTGAGGGTGCCGTTGCCGGCATCGTCGCGGTCGACGTAGATAAAGCCGTAGCGCTTGGACATCTCGCCCGTGCCGGCAGACACCAGGTCGATCGGGCCCCAGGTGGTGTAGCCCAGCAGGTCAACGCCGTCCTCGGTCACCGCGTCGCGCATCACGGCGATATGCTGGCGCAGGTAGTCGATACGGTAGTCGTCGTTGATGGAGCCATCCTCCTCGACAACATCCTTGGCGCCCAGGCCATTCTCGACCACAAACAGCGGCTTCTGATAACGGTCGTACAGGTCGTTGAGGGTGATGCGGAAGCCCAGCGGATCGATGGCCCAGCCCCACTGGCTCTCCTGCAGGTAGGGGTTCTTGGCGCCGGCGAAGGCGTTGCCCTGGGTACGCTCGACATCGGGGTTATCGGCACCGGCAGAGCAGCGGGTGCTGTAGTAGCTAAAGCTGATGAAGTCGACGGTGTTAGCGGCCAGGATCTCACGGTCCTCATCCGTCATGCCCACATCGATGCCCAGGCGCTCGAGCTTCTTGACGGCATAGGCCGGATAGTAGCCACGGCTCTGGACGTCGACGAAGAAGTAATTGTCCTGGTTGTCGAGCTGCGCCTGACGCACGTCGCCCGGACGGCAGCTGTAGGGGTAGTAGCTACCCGCGGCGAGCATGCAGCCGATCTTGACCTCGGGGTCGATCTCGTGAGCGATCTTGGTTGCCCAAGCGCTGGCGACGAGCTCGTTGTGGGCGGCCAGGTACTCGACGGCCTCCTTGTTCTCGCCCTCCTCAAAGACCAGACCGGCACCCATAAACGGCAAGTGCAGGATCATATTGATCTCGTTGAAGGTAAGCCAGTACTTCACCAGACCCTTGTAGCGGGTAAAGATCGTGGTCGCGAGGTTCTTGTAGAAGTCGATAAGTTTGCGGTTGCGCCAGCCGCCGTACTCCTTGATGAGGTGAATCGGGCAGTCGAAGTGCGTGATGGTCACGAGCGGCTCGATACCGTGCTTTTGGCACTCGCGAAATACGTCCTCGTAGAAGGCCAAGCCGACCTCGTTGGGCTCGGTCTCGTCGCCGTTGGGGAAGATGCGGGTCCAGGCCAGGCTCATGCGGAAGGTCTTAAAGCCCATCTCGGCAAAGAGGGCGATATCTTCCTTGTAGTGGTGATAGAAATCGATGCCGGTCTGCGCGGGATAGTAATAGCCGTCCTCGAAGTCGAGCATCTTACGCTGGCCGGAGACCACCGCATAGCGCTCGGGGCCGTGCGGAGCCACGTCCACGTTGGCCAGGCCGCGGCCGTCCACGTTGTAGGCGCCCTCGCACTGGTTGGCAGCCGTCGCGCCGCCCCACAGGAAGTCATTACGGAAAGCCATGCATCGATCCTTTCATACGCTGCTTGTCGTGGTTTCAGTATCCCCGCAAACGGGGTGCCACCCAACGGCAACGACGCAGGTCGATACTTCTTTTCGCACACGGTTGCCCGACGACCGTCCCGTCTGACACTTTTTGATACCCGCACGCCCAACCACCACAAAGGGGACAGGCACCTTTGTGGTGGTTGGGGGCGGTTTGTCTCGATCTGTAACAGGTAGGCCGTCAAAACCGGGCCTGGTGTTACAGATCGAGATTTTCGGGCGGCCCTCTACGGTTTGTCTCGATCTGTAACAGGTAGAGACGATTTAGCCCGTTAGATGTTACAAATCGAGACAGAAGATTCTAGTCCACGGTGATGTCGAGGTTTTTGCCGATGAGGCCTACGTAGCCGCCCTCGGCAGCTTTGGGGCTGTCGGCGTGGCAGAGGACCCACTTGTCGGCCTTCCAGTAGCAGTAGCTGTCACCGGCGGCAGGCATGTCGGCTGCAGCCTCGGGGCGCGGGCCATTGGTGCCCGCCGGCAGCGCCACCATCACCTGGAAGCCGCCGTCGTCGACCATGCAGGGCGTGTAGTGGAGCGTGGTGTTGAAGACCTCAACGACCTTGCCCACCGGCACGTGGAACGCCTTGACGCACGCGGTGTCGAGCTTGCCGTCCTCGATCTCCCAGCGATGCGCCACGAGCAGGATAAAGTCGCGCGCACCCAGGTTGAACTCGCTGGCACGGTGATACTCCAGGCAGTTGAGTCGTGTATTGTGGCCGTTGCACCAGCCGAGCTGGAAGGGACGGCCGCCAAACATGAGAAAGCCCAATTTATCGGCATCCTTGACGCCCTCGAGCTCCGGCGCGCTTGCTACGTACTTGCTGCCCTCGGGGATGGGCGTAGCCGCGAGCGCCTCGATAAGTGGAGCGGTCAGGCTAGACGGAACGTCGTCCCAAACGTTGCCATAGGACTTGAACTCGGGATCAGAGACAGAGTAGATATGCATGTTCACTCCTGTTCGTAAATGTGACCATACGAACATTCTAGAACAAACATGAGCGATTTTGAACGCTCGTCCCGACCACTCAACAAAAAGGCGCCCCGCATAAGCGAAGGCGCCCAATGCGCGCGTTTTAGGCGATAAAGCCCTTACGCCTGCTGATAATGCAGGTGCTTCTCATCGATATCGGCCAGGTCACGGTCGAGATAGCGGCGTGCGAGCCAGTTTGCCATGGGGAGGTTCTGGTCCAGATAGTTACCGCACTCCTCGGGAGCGGCACCGGGGACATCGCCCTCAAAGCCGGCGACAAACTCGAACAGCTCACGCACGAGCGGCAGAATCTCCTCGCTCGTCACCTCGCCAAACACGACGAGGTAAAAGCCCGTGCGGCAGCCCATGGGGCCAAAGTAGACAATGCGGCTCGACCACTCGGCATGGTTGCGAAGGAACGTCGCGCCCAGGTGCTCGATGGTGTGGCACTCGGCCGTGTTCATGACCGGCTCCTTGTTGGGCGTGGTCAGGCGCAGGTCAAACGTGGTGACGGCAGCACCGGTCGCCGGATCGCGGTCGATGCGGCTCACATAAACGCCGGGCTCAAGCAGTAGATGATCAACGGAAAAGCTCGCGATGCGCTCCATGGCAGATCCTCTCGATAGTCAAATTGGGACGGGGCTCTTTTAGCTGGTTCGAATAGTCGCACCAATCATACCAGTCAAAAAAGCCCCATCCAAAAAGACAACTTAGCCAAGGACACGGGCCATGCGCATCTTGAACTCGGACAGGAAGCGCGGAGCGTCAACAGTCAGCGCCACGAGTGCGCTCTTGTCGGGGTCGGCCACACGGCGCTCATCGCAGATGGTGCGGCCGCGATACTCGCCGAGCAGGTCGACGCGCAGGTTACAGCCGAGCGCGCCCACGAGCGTGGGGTCAATCGCCACGGCGACGGCAAGCGGATCGTGCAGCGCGCAGCCACCCAGGTAGGGTGCGTTCATCTCGTACGAGCCAATGTAGTGCTCCACCATGCTCGCAAACGCGCAACCGGCCATGGTGCCCGAGCCCGTCCAGCCGGCAATGTCGCGGCGTGTGAGCACCACGCGATGCGTCACATCCAGACCCACCATAGTGAGCTTGCGGCCCGAACGCAGCACGGCATCGGCCGCCTCGGGATCACTTGCCATGTTGGCCTCGGCGCCCGCACTCACGTTTCCGGGCACGGTAAGCGCACCGCCCATCACGACCACGCGACCGATAGACATCATCGCCGCCGCATCGCGCTCCAAGGCAAGTGCCAAGTTGGAGAGCGGACCGGTCGCCACGTAGATCAGATCGGGGCCATAGGTGCGCGCGGCATCGATCAGATAATCGACCGCCGCGTTACCGTCGGCCGACGTCGCCCCCACCGGCTCGTACGGCGACGCGGGCACGCTCGCCCCGCCAATGCCGTTCTTGCCGTGGATGAGCGTGGTGGACGCCGGCGGTGTATAGGGCTCAGTCGCCTTAATGGGACGATCGGCGCCCAGGTACACCGGAACCTCGGGGCGACCCAGCAGATCGAGCACCGCCAGGCAGTTGTGCGCCGATTGCTCGACGCGCACGTTGCCAAAGCACGTGGTGATGCCCACCAGCTCCACCTCGGGGCTCGCGATGGCATAGGCAAGCGCCATCGCATCGTCCACACCCATATCCAGATCAAGGATCAGCTTCTTGGTTGCCATTGTTCTACTCCGCTTCTCCGTCTTGTACTAAATCGTCTAAATCAAACACGCGCTCAACTTCGGCGCGCGTGGGAATCGACTGTTGCGCGCCCAAGCGCGACACCGTCACCGCCGAGGCGCGTGCACCCGCCGTCATGCACTCAAAGAGCGGCAAGCCCTCCAGACGAGCCGCGGCAAGCGCACCGATAAACGTATCGCCCGCGGCCGTGGTATCGACCACCGCACTCGAAAGCGCCGGCATGCGCAGCAGCTCGCCGTCATCGCCGAGCGTAACCGACCCGGCGCCGCCCAACGTGATGACCGCAGCTCCGGCACCCTTGGCGAGCAGGGCATTGAGCGCCGCGGCGCAGCTCTCATCGTCCTTGGGCAGGATACCCGTCAGCACCTGGCACTCAGTCTCGTTGGGGCAGACCAGGTCGACCGCAGGCCAGGCCTCCGCAGGCAACTCGCAAGCAGGCGCTGGATTAAAGACCGTATAGAACCCCAGCTCGTGAGCGCATACAAGCGCCTCGGCCGTCGCCACAAGGTCACATTCGCCTTGGGCGATAAAGACGCTTCCGACAGCCAGGGCAATCTCGCTGGTGTCGCCGTCGAGCTCATCGGCCACCAAACGTCTCAGCGCGCAGGCAACGTCCTCGCCCGCAAGCGCATGGTTGGCGCCCGGTGACAGCACGATGCGGTTGTCGCCCTCGCAGCGAATGATAGTCGCCGTTCCCGTCTCCACGTCATCGCGACGCGCCACAAAGTCACAGTCCACGCCAGCATCTTGGAGCCCCGCCACGAGCGATGCACCGAACGCGTCGCGGCCGACCGCGCCAATCATGCACGTGCGCGCACCCATGCGCGCGGCGGCGACGGCCTGGTTAGCGCCCTTGCCACCGGCGTTGGTGATAAAACCGCTACCGCCAACGGTCTCGCCCGCGCGCGGCATGCGCTCGCACGCCACCGAAAGGTCCATGTTCATGCTGCCGAACACCGCAACGATGCCGCGATCTGCCATGGGAACCTCCTCATCTGCGGGCCTTATGCCCACCGTCGGCCGTCGATCGTGCGCCCTCGCACCTCTCGCTCTCGCACCTCTATAACTTTAGTTCACTTTGATGTGGACGCGCGCTTGAGCTTGCGCCGGCAGCAAGCATTCACAGGAGCAGGCGGCTACAATGAAGGCGTGCTGATTATTCTCGTCATTGGATGAAGTTTTATGGAACAATTCCCGCGATCGAGCTCGCGCAGCTCACGCCACGCGAGCGATCAACGAGCGCCACACGAACGTTCGCGCGCTAACCGACAAGCCACCGAGCCGCGCCGCGCCGCAGGCTCTCATCGCGTGCCCGCCAACAAGGGTGACCGCACCAACAGCACCGCAAAAGAACAGGCGCCCACGCGCCCCAAATCTCGCTATATCCCCGCCCTCGACGGCTTGCGCACGCTTGCCGTCGTCGCAGTGGTGCTCTATCACCTCAACCTCACGTGGGCTCAGGGCGGCCTGCTCGGCGTCACGATCTTCTTTGTGCTTTCGGGCTATCTGATCACGCGCTTGCTGCTCAACGAAGTCGCTAAGACCGACCGCATCGACCTTAAGAGCTTCTGGATTCGCCGCATCCGTCGCCTGGTCCCCGCCGTGGTAACGGTAGTGTTCGTGACCTGCGCGCTGTGCACTCTCTTTAACCACGTGATGCTCACCAAGATGCGCCCCGACATCCTGCCGTCGCTGTTGTTCTTCAACAACTGGTGGCAGATTGCCCAAAACGTCTCGTACTTCAATGCTCTGGGCGACCCCTCGCCGCTCACGCACTTTTGGTCGCTTGCCATCGAGGAACAGTTCTACCTGATTTGGCCGCCACTGCTGTTTGCCATGGTATCCATGCATGTGAGCAAGCCCAACACGCGCCGCGTGGTTCTGGGCCTTGCCGCGGTATCTGCCCTCGCCATGATGGTGCTTTACAACCCTGCCGCCGACCCCAGCCGCGTGTACTACGGCACCGACACCCGCGTGTTCTCGCTGCTGCTGGGTGCCTGGATGGCCTTTATCCCCGATCGCGACCTGGCGCCGGTGCGTCTCGCTCATCGCTTGGGACTCAATCGCCTGGCTGGCGCCGCCAAGCATGGCAAGAACGCCGAGGGCAAGCCTGGCAAGAAGGTCGACGAATCAGCCGATACCACCCCGGCACAGCCGAGCGCCCTCGTGCGCTTTTGGTCCTCGCCCGCATCCATCAATGTGTTGGGCGTCGTGGGTCTGGTTGGCCTTGCCGCCATGGTCGCGCTCACCAACGGCTACACCGCGTTTCAGTATCGCGGCGGCACGCTGTTATGCTCCATCCTCACGCTCATGGTCATCGCGGCCTGCGTGCAGCCCCAGGGAATGGTTGCCCGCGCGCTGTCCGCCGAGCCGCTCGTGTGGGTTGGCAAGCGCTCGTACAGTATCTATCTGTGGCACTATCCACTGCTGCTGCTTATGAACCCGGTCGCCAACATCAGCGATACGCCCTGGTGGCAGTACATCTTACAGGTACTTGTGGTGGTCGCCGTAGCCGAGTGCTCCTATCGCTTTATCGAAACGCCGTTTAGGAAGGGCGCCTTCGGCCGCACTGTCGCCGAATTCCGCGATGGCACCACCACGCCCGCCAACTGGGCACGCGCGCACGTCCCTGTCTGCGCAGCCTGCACTGTCGTGTTGGTCGTTGCACTGGGCGGCCTGATCTTTGTGCCCGAAACGTCTGCACTGAGCGGCGAGGGCGCAGAAGTTCTGAACAAGGAAGCCAAAAACACCGCGCCCACCGACCAGCAGGCGGCCGACGACACCGACAAGGACAACGACGGCTTCCCCGATGGCTCCTACGACCTGTTGATGATCGGTGACTCCGTGTCGCTGCGCGCCGTTGATTCCTTTGACGGTGTGTTCCCGCACAGCCATATCGATGCCGAAAAGGGCCGCCAGTTTGATGCGGGCCGCGCGACATTTGAGGGCTATATCCAGCAGAACCTTGCCGGCAAGATCGTGGTCTTTGCCCTGGGCACCAACGGTTTGGTAACGGACGCCCAGGTCGACGCGATCATGGCCGACGCCGGCGAGCAGCGTATTGTCGTATTTGTAAACACGCGTAGCCCGCAGCCGTGGGTCGGGTCCACGAACCAGGCCATCGCCAACGCCGCCACGCGCTACAAGAATGTACGCGTTATCGACTGGTACGGATATAGTGCCAACCGCAATGATCTGTTCGATGGCGATGGCACGCACCTCTCGAACGCGGGTGTGACCGAGTACCTTAAGCTCATCCACGATGCCGTCAAGAAGGACCTGCCCGTGCATCCCGAGGATCACGTTAACGATCCGCAGCCGGCGGCTGTCAAATCCGCTGCCGATGCACTCGTCAGCGCCCTCGCCTACAAACCGCACAAGCTAGGCACCGACAAGTAACGCGCAGCCAAATCTGCTTCCACCCGCAGCAAACAACCCAAAATCGCTCTTTTCGAGCCGACTCCGAGAGGCCGTGGGCAAAAAACAGGCCGCAGCCCATGGCGGCGGCCTGTTTAGAGTCTAATAGAGGCACTACGCGCTGTAGCCCATCGCCTGCAGCACAAACATGACGACCGTCAGCACTGTAATCACACCGATAGTCGCCCACGTGAGCACATTCCACACGCGGCCGTTGCGGTTGGCGCCCATAATGTGTCGATCGGCGGCAATAAGCACCTGGAACACCAGGACCACAGGCAAAAGCACGCCGTTGATGACCTGCGAGGTCATCATAATCTGGAACAGGTCGACACCGGGCATGAGCACCAGCACGGCAGAGATGCCAATGATGGCCGTAATGATGCCGCGGTAGACCGGGGCCTCGTCCCAGCTGCGATCGGCACCGCGCTCCCAGCCAAATGCCTCGCAGATAGCACTCGACGTAACACCCGGCAGCACGCAGGCGGCCAAGAAGCTCGCCGCGACCAGGCCCGAGGCAAACAGCACCGTGGACCACTGGCCCGCGATGGGCTCCAGCGCGCGAGCGGCATCGGCAGCGTCGCTAATCTGAATGCCCGCAGGGAACAACACCGTACCGGTCGTGATGATAATAAAGCCGGCGATGACATCGGCGGCGATCGAGCCGCTCACGGTGTCGATACGCTGCAGCACGATATCGTCCTCGCCCGCATTCTTATCGACCACGTTGTTCTGCGCCAAGAAGATCATCCACGGTGCAATGGTGGTACCGATCGTTGCGACCACAAGCGACACGTAGCTGGGGTCATTTTGGATGTTGGGCACAACCAGGTCGACCGCCACCTCGCCCCAGCTGGGGCCAGCCATAAATGCAGCGACAATGTAGGTCACAAACACGCAGCTCACCAGCAGCAGAATCTTCTCGATGCGCTGGAAGCTGCCCGACATGGTAAGCATCCAAACCAGCAGCGCCACCAGCGGCACCGAGATGCTCGCCGGCACGCCAAAGAGGGCGAGGCCGCTCGCGATACCCGCAAACTCCGAGATGGTAACGGCCGTGTTGGCGATCAGCAGCGCCGCCATGGCCAGAACGCTCCTGCGCACGCCAAAGCGCTCGCGGATGAGCGAGGCCAAGCCCTTGCCTGTGACGCAGCCGCAGCGCGCCGCGGTCTCCTGCGTCACGATGAGCAGCACAGTCATGACGGGAAGCATCCACAGCATCTTGTAGCCATAGCTGGCACCGGCGCTGGAATATGTGGCGATGCCGCCGGCGTCATTGCCCGAAAGCGCCGCCAGAAGGCCAGGGCCCATGGCGCCAAAGATGGCCGCGATGGTCAGCTTTTGCTTGGTGCTCGCCTTTTGCTTCGTGTTTTGCACGCGACCACCTAACCCATGACTGACATGGTGAGCAACACCGCGGCGATGCAGTACGCCACGCATGAGATCATGACGGCAATGACGTTCATGGCGGTACCCGACGTATTGAGGTCGTGCTCGTCACGCCAGAACAGCACCATCAGGTAAATCACGGCGCTCATGTTGCCAATCAGGCAGACGATGGCCGCGATGTTAAAGCAGCCGGTAAAGAGCTGCTCCTCACACATAGGCGCGTCGAGGAACGCGGCGGTGCGCACCAGTTGGGCGCACAGGTAGGTCACGAGCGACAAAATCAGACCCATGCCCGTGCTCTGGAAGAAGAACCCCAGATACGGCTTGGGCTCATCGTCATGGCCGTCGTACTCCAGGAAGTAGTTCTTGACGAACGACACCATACGCGAGGCAGCCAGCAGCACGAGCGGCATGGCGCACATGGGAAACACCACCAGATGCGCGGAGCCCAGCGCCGTCCCCAGCACTGTTGCCATGATGCACGAGGCAATGCCCCACACGACAACCCAGTACTGGCGATGCACAAACCAGCTGAGCACATTCGTCGAGTCGTCGGACGCGCTATCGCCCGAACCGACGCCTGCGATCTGCAGGTCCTCCTGGTGCTCCTCGGCGATAACGTCCATGGCGTCGTCAAAGGTCACGATACCCAAGATGTGACGGTTCTCGTCGCAAACGGGGATGGCGACCAGGTCGTACTTGGTCATCTCGTCCGTTACGTCTTCCTGGTCATCGTCGGGCGACACATAAACCAGGTCGCGATAGGCCAGCTGGCCCAGCGTGGCATCGCGGTCGGCCACGATGAGCGTGCGCAGCGAAAGGACGCCGGTGAGCATGCCGCTCGGGTCCTCGGTATAGACATAGTAGACGCTCTCGAAGTCCTCATCGAGCTTGCGGATCGCCTCGATGGCGTCACCGACCGTCGCCGTGGCGGGCAGGGAGACAAACTCCGAGGTCATGATGCGACCGGCAGTGTTGTCCTCATAGCCCAGCAGGTTACGAATCGCCTTCTCCTCCTGAACGCCCATCAGGCGCAGAAGCTTCTCGGCCTTCTCGTAATCGAGTTCGTCGATCAGGTCAGCGGCGTCGTCCGGGTCCATCATGGCCAGCATCGACGATGCATCGGTGTCGGACAGGCCCTCGAGCATCTCGGTCATAAGTTCGTCGTCATCGAACTCCGAGATGGCCTCGGCGGCCTGGGCAGTATCGAGCTGCGCGAACACCTGTGCACGCAGGCGCGGGTCGAGCTGCTCGATAATGTCGGCAATGTCGGCAGGATGCAGCTCGCCAAGCGTCTTGTGCGACACCGACAGCTGGATGTTCTTAGTCGAACGGTCGAGCAGGTCCATGTAGGACCAGGCGATGATGTCCTCGCCGAGCGGTTTGCCCAGGTGCTTCATAAAGCTCTCGACGACATGCTCGAGGGCGGGGCTGATCGCGCGCAGCAGACCGCGGGCGCCAACTTCGGCACCCAGCAGGCGCAGTTGATTTTCGCCCGACATGGAAAACTTGATGTCGTTGACGCGCACGACCTTCATGCCCTGCGTGTCAACAATCTGCTTGTTGAGCACATCGCGGGCGAGCAAGAGTTCGGTCGGCTGCAGGTACGAAAAACGGATTTCGGTGGCCGGCGACTTAAGGTGCACACCCGTCTCGTCGATACGGTCGACCCATTTGCGCCAGCTGATCATAAATGGCGTCTTGCCGGGTCCGCGGAACGCGAGCGACGTCACGTGCGGAAAAACTTCGCCGGTAGCAATGCCAAAATCGTTCACAACGCCGAGCTTTTCGCCATCGACGTCCAAGACCGGCAGTTTGAGCATCTCACTCAGATAATTCACTGGTGCTCCCCATCATTATCCCTTCGGACTGCGGCCATGCCGGCACGCCGTCCGTGGACTATTAGATATGTATACGCATGCGCGGGCGGCACGCCGCTCGGCGCTCACACCCCGTGCATGCGCAAGAAGCACCTGCATGGGGTCATCGACTGTATGGTCGAGGTTTGGATTTCACCTGCAACCTTTCTCTTGACCCTTGTTATCCGCAGTAACTATAGCATCAGCATCGCGCCGTGGCGCCAGATTTATGCTCCAAACATCGCAGGCATATCAAACGCTGACGCATCCGTGACATAGTCATTGGGGACATTCTTACATGACTAGTCTGTGGTGTCGTCATCTTCGGCGAGCTGGGGGAACACGGCGTTTTTGGGCATGGCGGCCTTCGTCAGCGAGGTGAGCTTTTTGCTCAGCGATGTATCCGTCTTGACCAGATCGCTCAATGTCACGATTTTGTAGCCGTCGGCAATAAGCCCATCGATAATCTGCGGCAGCGCCTCGAGCGCCTGCTCGGCACATTCATCGTTGTCGGTCAGCAGCACAATGTTGCCCGGCGTCACCGAATCGAGCACCGTCGAGACCTGCTCGTCGGCACCGTTGAGCAGCCAGTCGCCCGAATCGATATTCCACGAGACCACGGCAGACACCAGGTCCATCGCATCAATCCAGTTTTGCTCGTCAAAGGCTGCGTAAGGAGCACGCAAAAGCATCGTCTTCACGCCGGTCGCGGACTTGATCGCCTCGGTGCCCTTCGAAACCTGCTCGCGCACCGCATCGCGGTCCTGGCCCTTGAGCGATTCGTCGCTGTAACTGTTGGAGCCGACCTCGCAGCCGGCATCGACAATCGCCTTGGCCGTGGCGGGCGAGGCGTCGGCCGCATCACCCGACAGGAAGAACGTCGCGGTGACGCCCTTTTCCTTGAGCACCTGCAAGATCTGCTTGGTCGCGCCGCTCGGGCCCTCATCAAACGTCAGCGCCACGTACTTTTCATTGCCCTTGGGCGCCACGCTCGCGCACTCGACCACGCAATCGGTGGCGGGCACGACCTCGCCGCGGTCCTGCGTCTTACCCGATTGCTCGCCGACCCACACCTCGGAGCGGCCTTGGATGCCCCACGTCTTGACGTACTCGATAGCACCCGTGCCCTCGACCTTGAGCTTGGGCTCGATAACCGTCGCCTGGACCTCGTGCTTCTCATACGTGTCGCGGCCGTCCTTGACCGTCACCTTCTCGCCGCCCGTAAGCTCGCGGCTTTTCCACTTGCCCTGTTTTATGCGCTTGCCGTCCACCTTTACCGACAGCTTTTCGCCGCCATGGCGGGTTAGCACGCTGTCGTCAACGGCCAGCAGATCCCCGGCGTCGTAGGTATCGGTCAGCTCCTGATCGTCGATGAGATTTTGCAGCGTAGAGCCGACGCGCACTGCAGTCTCCTGGCCGTTGAGGACGACATCCACGCTGCGGTTGACGTAGCCCACAACGGCGGCGACAAACAGCACGAGCGCGCAGCCCACGGCGATGAGCGCATAGGGCAGGCGAGACGGACGACGGGGCGTGCGGCCGTTGCCGATGCGAGCGCTGCGGTCGCTAAAGCCGCGGCTATGGTTGAGATACATCGCGCCGGGCTTACGGTGACGCTTGCGCTGACCGCTGGGCAGCTGCCCCAGGTCGCGGCGCGCCGTTGGACGCGCACCCGAGCGCCCGTTTAAGTTAGATCCGTTTTGGCGCATGTGCCCTCCCCCATAAACGCAGCAAGCCGGAGCAACAGGTCTCCGGCTTGCCTCCCATCAATTGGTACGTCGCTATTTGCTGGCTTTCGACGAGCCCCCGCTCGCCTTTTGGTATTCGTCCTTAAAGGCCTTGAACATACCGCGCGTCTTGCCGAGCTGCTTGCCCAGCGCGCGACTGCCCTTGTCCACGGCGACCGAACCCTTGTCATCGAGCACCTTGGCGCCCTTCTTGACCTTATCGCCCACCATGACGCTTGCCTCGGCAGCCTTTGCGGCGGCGCCGCCCGAATACCCGAGCGACTTGACCTCGTCCGAAACGATCATCGCGCCGTCCGCATAGCCGCGCAGCATCGTCGGCGGCATCTGCGTGTCGCCCACCAGCACACTCGAGGCAGTGCCGGCGGTCACGTAGAACGTCTGCACGATGCCCGAACGCGGCTTGAACTCCACATCCGAGCAATAGCCCACGACATCGCCCGACTCCGTGCGCACGTCCATGCCAACCCAGATAATGCAATCATCCAGGTTGATGTCGAGGCGCTTGGCCGCAGCGGCATCGTAGGTGCCCTTGACGTCGTCAACCGCGATGGCGCCCTCGTAGACGCCAATGGCATCGAGCGCCACAAATCGGTCGGGGCGCTCGATCATGCCCGCGATATCGGACTGGCGCACCATAAAGCCCACCACGCGCGTACCGCCCGGGGTAAAGACCGGAAAGTGAATCTTGCCGAGCTTTTTAGGGCTGCGCGGCGTGCCGTCCTTTTTGGTGCGCTTATCCTCGGTAGGCTTGCGATAGATCTTGGCGCCGACAAAATCCCCGGCGCGCATTATGCCTCGGTCGAAGGCTCCGCGGCCTCAGCGTCGGCCTCGACGGCGTTCTCGACCACGACATCGGCGGCGGGCGTCACGTTACCGCCCGAGATGGCGTCGTTGAGCTGCTCGCGCAGCTGGTCCATGCGCTCGCGGGCAAGGTCAACCTTGGCACGCAGGTCATCGGTCTTGGCGTCGACCATCGGGCCAAAATCGTTGACCGCGGCGCGGGCCTCCTCGGCACCATGCTCGTAGGTGTCGCGCATGTTATCCCAGGCGTCATTGGCGATATCGGCAGCCATGGCGCGGGTCTCGGCGCCCGAGCGCGGAGCCAGGGCGACGCCGATGATAGCACCGGCGGCGGCGCCGAAGAGCGCACCCGAGATAAAGTTGAAAGTCTTACCCATGTTCATTCCTCTCCTGCGGGCACCTCGGCGCCCACCGTTTGAATGCTGTCCATTATACCCGCAGCACAGCGCTTGCCGTCTTGCTCATCTGCGTACGGTAAAGGCGCAGGTACATGATGGTGATAAGCGGGTGAGCCTACTCCTGCGGCATGGCAGGCATGGCCACCGTGGCGGCCGGGTCCTCGCCGGCGCCGTCAACGAGCGGCAGCGTTCCCTCGTGCGCGGGGGCAACCGGAGCCGTCGCCGCACCACCGTAGACGGCAGCGGGGGCCTCATGGCTCTCAGCGGTCGCGCCCTCGGTATCGATTACCTCCTGCGGCTCGTCGTCAAAGCTCGGGACGCCCTGGGGCTCCGCGGGCTCGGAGGCAGCCTCGGCAGGCGCCTCGCCCTCGGACGCATTCCCAGGCTCGCCCTCGGCGTTCGCGGCGGCGACGGCCTCGTGCGGGTCCTTGCCCTCGGCCTCGGCACGCATGCCCAGCACCAGGTTGCGCAAACCCGCGACCGTACCGTCCACATCGGGAGCGGGCTGGTCGGCATGCAGATAGGCCCAATCCATCATAAAGGTCGCCGAAGACAGCGCGCCGATGGCCAGCGCGTCGTCGGGACACGAAAGCTCGACCTCAAAGACACGCTCATCGTGCTCGCTCACGCGAGTGCGGCCGCACGAAATGCTGCCAGCGAGACCGGTCTCGTTCATGAGCTCGACTGTCACGTGCTCCAGCAGATGGCAAAGCTCGGTCTGGCCCATGCAGTCCTGGAATTCGCGACCGGAATCGCCCAGGCACAGATGCTTGGCAATCGCGGGCACCAGGTAATACACGCGCGCCGTGGCCTCGATGTCCTCCGAGGTCATGAGCGGCATGCCGGGGTTCACCAGCACGTGCGCGCAGATCTTGTCCTCGCTGACGGTGACCTTAAGGATGTTGAACAGGCCTGCCATAACTCTCCCCTACTCTTCCTTGCCCTACTCGTCGCCGTCGTGCGGGTCCGCAGAACCCGCGTCCGACGCCGCCGGCTTATCTGCCGAGGACTCGGAATCCTTCTTATCGGTTTCGGCCGGAGCGATCACGCGAATGAGCGAGATGCGCTGGCCACGCATCGACTGCACCTTAAACTTGTACCCCGCAACCTCAAACACCTCTCCGATGTCGGGCACCGAGTCGCAAAGCTCCAAAATCCAGCCGGCGATGGTCTCATAATCATCGCTTTCCTCGAGCGGCCAACCAAGCTCAATCGCGTCATCGCACGAAAAACGCCCATCGACGAGCCACTCGCGGCGCGAAAGGCGCGTGAGGTACTTGTTGTCGGGGTCGAACTCGTCCTCGATCTCGCCCACGATCTCCTCGACGATGTCCTCGATGGTGATGATGCCGGCCGTGCCGCCGTACTCGTCCACGACCACCACGATCTGGTCGTGCGAGGTCTGCATCTCGGACAGCAGCGGCAGGATGTCCTTGGTGTCGGGCACAAAGGTGGCGTCGCGCAAAAAGTCGGCGATGGGCTGGTCGCCCTTGCCGTCAAGCGAAGGCTGGATCAGGTCCTTGATGTGCGCGATGCCGGCGACGTTGTCGGGATCCTCGTGATAGACGGGGATGCGGCTAAAGCCGGTCTGGCGCATGGCGGACAGCACGTCGGCGACCGTCTCGTCGTCCTCGCACATGGTGGTGTCCACGCGCGGCACCATGACCTCGCGGGCAACGGTGTCGCCCAGGTCGAAGATTTCGTGAATCATACGCTTTTCCTCGTCGAGCAGGTCGTCCTGCTCCGAGACCATGTACTTGATCTCTTCCTCCGAGACGTTTTGGCGGTCGTCAGCGCTCTTGATGCGCAGGATGCGGGCCAGACCATCGGAGCAAGCGCCGGTCAGCCACACGAGCGGACGGGCGATCTTTTGAAACACCGAAAGCGGCCCCACGACCTGCTTGGATACGCCTTCGGCATTGGCCAGACCAATGCGCTTGGGCACAAGCTCGCCAATTACGATGGACACAAAGGCGACGGCGACGGTGATGATGACCGGCGCCAGGCCGCGCGCGATGGCAGAGAGCGGCGCGATGCCAAAGCTCATGAGCCACGTGGCAAGCGGGTCGGACAGGCTCGTCGAGGCGACGGCGGACGAGGCAAAGCCCACGAGCGTGATGGCGACCTGGATGGTGGCGAGCAGCTGGTCGGAATCGGCAGCCAGCTTAATGGCGCGCTCGGCACGCTTGTCGCCTTCCTCGGCCTCGTGCTCCAGCACGGCGCGCTTTGCCGTGGTGAGCGCCATCTCGGACATAGAGAAGTAGCCGTTGATGAGGGTTAAAACGAGGGTAGTGATAAGGGAGATGGTTATGTCCATCGGGAGTTTCTCGAACCTCCAAGATTCGGGCGTCAGGGTAAAACGTTGATGACGGATACGGCAATTGCGCTGGCGACCGAGCGGGGGCACGGGCGCTGGCGTGGTCGCTAGATTACGAAGAGGATCACCGCCATGAACTGGAAGATGCTGCCGGCGAGCACCCACAGGTGAAACACGCTGTGCAGATAGCGCACGTTTTTGGCGATATAGAACGGCACGCCCGCGGTGTAGCACACGCCGCCGACGGCGAGCAGGGCAAGCGCCACGGGGTTGAGCAGTGCCACAAGTTCGGGCAGCTTAAAGACAACGAGCCAGCCCATCAGCAGGTAGACCAGGCCACTTACCCAGTGCGGTTGACGCTCGCGCATAAAGCACTCGAGGGCGATGCCGATAATGGCGATGGCCCATACGGCAAAGAACAGCATAGGACCGCCGTCGTTTGCGAGCGTGATGAGACAAAACGGCGTATAGCTGCCGGCTATGAGCAGGTAGATGCAGCTGTGGTCGATAATGCGAAACACGCGCTTGGCGCGAGCGGGCTGAATCGCATGGTAGAGCGTGGAGGCAAGGTATTCGAGGATAATGCTGACACCATAGACAATCGCCGCGGCCATGTGGGCCGGGCCTCCGCCGCGCAGGGCAGCAAATACGATCAGGAGTACCAGGCCCGCGATACCCAGCAGGCAGCCGACACCATGGGTGACGGAGTTCATGATCTCCTCGCCCACCGTGTAGTGTGGAACGGCCGCGGTCTTGGGTCGCGGCTTAGAACTGTCGCTCGAATCGGACATGCCGGTTACATCCTCCAACGTAAAGAGTTCTCAACACTATATCAAAGCGTCTAGGTACGTGCGAAATTTGCACCATACGTGACCCTTTGTTTACCCATTCTTTGCCTGTTGACGCATCAACGGCGAACGTCCATAATGCGCTTGCATTAAATGTTGACCTATTAACATCTTATAGGAGAATACCGCATGGCTCAAAACGCACGTTCCCATCGAAAGCTCAAGATGGCCGGCATCGTTGCACTGGTGGTTGTCGTTGTGCTGCTCGGATTTGCCGGCA
Organism: uncultured Collinsella sp.; assembly: GCA_902472315.1. GTDB lineage: Bacteria > Actinomycetota > Coriobacteriia > Coriobacteriales > Coriobacteriaceae > Collinsella. The sequence continues at coordinate 145,643 of CABRNM010000001.1, read as the reverse complement.
ACTTTCTGTTTGACTTCGCGCTGAATCCCCAAGCGCCGTACACCATGAAGATGATGCAGGATAGCAAGAACGACAAAGAAGGCGAGCAGCCGGATGCCGAGGACACCGAGGCGCGGGCATGGTTTAAAGAAAACCGCAAGAGCAGCAGCCTCACCGCAGATGACGGAACCGAGCTCGCCGCTTGGTTTTTTGCCGCCTCGGAGAACACCCACGATTACGCCGTCTGCCTGCATGGATATACCAACGAGCCCATCGGCATGGCCCGATACGTCAAGCGATTCCACGACCGCGGCATGAACGTGCTCGCGCCTGCCGCCCGCGCCCACGAGCGCTCCGGCGGCGACTATATCGGCATGGGCTGGCCCGAGCGGCTCGATATCGTTGCATGGATTGGGCGGATCGTTGCGGCCGACCCCGAGGCGCGCATCCTGGTCTTTGGCGAGTCGATGGGTGCAGCAACTGCCATGAACGTCGCGGGGGAATCTCTACCCGCAAACGTAAAATGCATTATCGAGGACTGTGGTTATACGAGTGTTTGGGACGAGTTTTCCCTGCAACTCAAGGACGTGTTCGGCCTGCCCAGCTTTCCCTTGCTCGATGTAGCAAACTTGGTGTGCAACGTGCGCGCGGGCTACGACTTTCATACGGCGAGCAGTGTGGAGCAACTCAAACACGCGACGGTTCCCATGCTGTTTATCCACGGCGACCAGGACACCTTTGTGCCGTACAGCATGCTCGACCAAAACTACGACGCGTGCGCCAGCAAGGTCAAGCAAAAGCTCACCATCCATGGCGCCACCCACGCCAAGAGTGCGCAAGTTGACCCCGAGCTCTACTGGAACACAGTCAACAACTTCCTCGACGAGTATTTTTAGGCGAATAGCAACGTCTGAGGCTTTATCTGACCCCCTATTTTCGGAAGTATGCGGCAAAATCTGGAACTGCCGACCAGACCACAGTTTTACCAACAATTAATCAGGGGTTTTGTTGCCAAAAAATGTCGTGTGTTCGGCGGTCTCGAAATTTGCCGCATACTTCCGGAAAGCCGCCCGCGAGCGCTGTGCTCACGGGCGGCTTTTGCTCAACTAACGCTACAAAGGCGCTTGTTTTGTCCAATAGATAGGCGCTATTTGACCTCGATGAGCTCGTACTTGCTCGTGCCCAGGCCGATCTTCTCGGCGTGCGCGATGCAGGTGCGCCAGTCGGTGTCGGGATGCGTGATGCAGAAGGGGTCCTTGGCCTGATCGCCCTCCAGATGCTCGTGGTTGTGCTCCATCTTGGCCGCGCTATCGGTGAGCTCGGTGTTGGGCAGCAGCTCGGATGCCATGACGGCGTCGGCGCAGGCCTGGTCGATGGCGACCGGGTCGAAGCTCGCGAACATGCCGATATCGTTGACGATGGGCGTGTCGTTTTCGGGATGGCAGTCGCAGTTGGGGCTAATGTCCATGGCGAGCGAAATGTGGAAGCTCGGGCGGCCGTCGACGACGGCCTTGGTGTACTCGGCGATCTTACAGTTGAGCACGTCGGCCGCGGCGTCATAGCCGGGCTTGATGGCGTCCTGGTTGCACACGCCGATGCAGCGGCCGCAACCCACGCAGCGATCGTGGTCGATGGCGGCCACGTGGACCGTGCGGGTGTTACCGTTGGCAAGCTCGCGCTCGCGGGTGTCGTCAAACGAGATAGCGTTGTGCGCACAGACCTTTTCGCAGGCACGGCAGCCAACACAGTGCTCGGTCGCGACGTTCGGCTTGCCGGCGGCATGCTGCTCCATCTTGCCGGCACGGCTGCCGCCTCCCATGCCCAGGTTCTTCATGGCGCCGCCAAAGCCGGCCTGCTCATGGCCCTTAAAGTGGGTGAGGCTGATCACGATATCGGCGTCCATGAGAGCCTGACCGATCTTGGCCTCGCGCACGTACTCGCCGCCCTCGACCGGGACGAGTGCCTCGTCGGTGCCCTTGAGGCCGTCGGCGATGATGATCTGGCAGCCCGTGGCATACGGGGTAAAACCGTTCTGGTAGGCGGTATCGATGTGCTCGAGCGCGTTTTTGCGGCTACCCACATAGAGCGTATTGCAGTCGGTGAGGAAGGGCTTGCCTCCCAGCTCCTTCACGACATCCGCGACGGCGCGAGCGTAGTTGGGGCGCAAAAAGCTCAGATTGCCCAGCTCGCCAAAGTGAATCTTGATGGCGACGAACTTGTTCTCAAAGTCGATCTGCTCGATACCGGCGTGACGGATGAGGCGCTTGAGCTTGTCGAGCTGGCTCTTGCGAGCATGCGTGCGCAGGTTGGTAAAGTACACCTTTGCCGGTGCTGCGGGTGCGGTTGCGGTCATAGATCTATCCCCTCGGTCTATATGGCGTTACAGACATAAGAGGATGGTACCCGCTGAAGTAGGGTCAAAGTCAAGCGCGAAACCGAGTCGTTGGGGACGTTCTTAAACGACTACTCTTGGACTTTGAGGGCCTCGGCCAGGCTCACGCGCGTGATAGAACGCGTGTGTAGCAGCGCCACGACCAGGTAGGTCGCAAAGCCAATGCCGACGCATGCAACCATGGACCAAGCGGGCACGTAGATCTCGATATTGCCGTTGTAGGCGAGCAGCATCGAGCGGAAGATGGCCGTGAGCGAGCCGATAATGACCGGCAGACTCAGCACGAGCGACGCCACCACGCACAGCGTGATCGAGCGGATGTACAGATGCGAGATCTCGCTATCGCGATAGCCAAAGACTTTCATGTAGCTGATCGACCGGGCGCTGTGGTCGATCACAGCCTTGGTCAGCAGGTACATAAACAGCAGGAAGATAAACACCGCGAGCCCAACCATCATTCCGATCATTTTGCTCATCATGCCGATAAACTGGTCGCCCACGGCGCGCATGTCGTCGGGCGTGGTGTCGCCGGCAAAGTAACGAGCATCGAGATCGAGCTTCTCGTCGCTCACATAGCCGTTAAAGTAGGCGGCGTCGTTGTCGAACAGCTCGTTAAAGTCGTCGATACTCATATAGATATTCATGTCCGACTTGGAGCCCCAGGCACAGTCCTTGCCCGCGTACTCAAGGGAATAATGCTCGCCCTCGTACTTGTCGCCGAGCGTGACCTTCTGGCCCTTGCTCCAGCCAAACTTATCGAGCAGACCGCCGCCAAAGACGACGCGTCCATCGCCGACGTTGAGGTCTTTCCAATAGCGCGAATCGGATGAAATGCCGTAGACGGAAATCGTCTCCTCGCCATTACCATCGCCGCGGTCGTATTGCAGCTGGTAAACGGCGTATTTCTCGGCCTGCGCGATTGCGCCCGCGCCGTTGTCGGTCGTATTGACCGGGTGGATATCGTCGTTGTCAGTGTCGATCTTAGAGGCCTTGTCGATCAGGTCGATAGCCTCGTCACGGTCGCAGCCGAGGGCATCGGCAAGATCATCGAGGCGCGCATAAAGCGCATCCTTCTTGTCCTGGACCTTGGCAAGCGCGTCCTGCGCTGCGGTCAGGCTCTCGGCAGACGGAGATGCGGTCGCAGCATCGGCTGCCGCCTGCGCCGCATCGGCCGCGTCGTCAAGCTCGTCATCGGCATCCTGGGCGGCGGTGAGGAGCGCGCCGTCAACCGACTGCAAGCGCTCGAGTGCCGACCACTGCTCGCGCTCCTCGGCGGTGCCCTCGAGCTCCAGCGGCGCCTTGAGCGTGTACTGGTGCTCGGCGACCAGGCTCGTCTTCAGGTTGTCCGCGTAGTGCGTCATCGTGGGCAGAATCGCCAGGCCAAAAAGCATCAGCAGCGACGCAAATGCAATGCCCACGAAGAGCGTGGCGAAGTTGCCCAGGTTGCGCAGGAAGATACGCAGGCGGAAGCGGGAAACAAAGCCCATGCGCTCCGGCAGCTGCAGGCCGCACTTGGTACCCGATTTGCCGCTCGCCTCGTGACGAAGGAATTGCAACGGCGTCTTGCCCATTTTGCGAAGCAGGCCCACCAGCGTGATGAGGATGAGCGCGGCGGCGGGAACCACGGCGCACTTCACAAAGATCTCCCAGCTCCAGTACACCTGGAAGGGCGGCAGGCTGTACGAACCGTAATAGAGGCTGCGCATGGGCTCGGTAAAGAACACAACGCCGAGCGCAGTGCCCAAAAGCGCTGCGAGCACGCCCACGATGGCGGGAAGCGCAAGGTAGTGCAGCACGATCTCGCGACGGCGATAGCCGCTGGCGAGCAGTGTGCCAATGATGGCGCTCTCCTCCTCGATGGTGGCGTCGGTAAGGACCACAAAGACGAACGCCATGATCACGATGATGATGTCGAGCAGCGTCATCCACATCATAGAGTCGCCGTCCACGTCGTCGCGCGCGTAGCCAATACCCTGGTTGGAATCGGCGTCGATCAGATCGTCCACGCGCGTATCGGCATCGGTCAGCGCCTCGACCATATCCTGCTCCGCATCGATGCGGTCCGCGGTGGGGAGGTCGCGATCGGTAAAGGTAAAGGAGTAGGTGTAGGCGGGCGCGCCGCCGACGTCCTCGAGCGCGGCAAAGCCAGCGTCGGTGACCTCGGCCACGCCATAGGTGATGGTGTTCACCGTAAAGTCGGAGTTGTTGAGGAACAGCGCCTGGCTATCGGGTTGAGTCATGATGCCGCAGATGGTGTAGGTGCGACCCTCGAGCTCGACCTTATCGCCCACGGCGAGATCGTTGTTGGTGGCGAAGACACGGTCGATTGCCACCTCATCGTCCGTCTTGGGCTCCTTGCCCTCACAGTAGGACGCGATATCGACCTTGGTGCGGTGCGCATAGGTGCGCAGCGTGCGCTTGGTGCCGTCGTCGCCGGACGCCTTTTTGATGATGGCGTCGATGGAGAAGTTCTTGTAGAGCGTGACGCCGCCGACGTCGCCGGCTGCACCCTCGGCTGCCTTGAGCTGGTCTTTGGTGGCCTCGAAAGAGGTGGTCACGCGGCCGTCCTCAATCGTGTACGCATCGCGCATGTCGTCGATAAGGCAACCGATGGAATGCGCTGCGAGCAAAAAGCCCGAGGTAAGGGCGATGCTTCCGCACATAAGCAAAAAGATGCCCAGATACTTGCCGATATTGCGGCGCAGCTCGCGCGGGAGACGTTTTGCGAGAGGTGTCATGGCGCCGCCTACCAATCGAGCTCGGCGGCCGCGACGGGCGACTCGTTGAGCTCATCCTCGACGATGCGCCCGTCGCGCAGGCGCAGCACGCGATTGGCCATGCGCGCGATGGCGGCATTGTGGGTGACAATGATGATGGTGCAGCCGTAGGTGCGGTTGACATCCTCCATGAGCTGCAAGATTTCCTTGGACGTCTTGTAGTCGAGCGCGCCCGTGGGCTCGTCGCACAGCAGCAGGCCCGGGTTTTTGACGAGCGCGCGGCCGATGGCACAGCGCTGCTGTTGGCCGCCCGAGACCTGGCGCGGGAACTTGTTGCGGTGCTCGTAGAGGCCCAGCGAACGCAGCAGGTCGTCGACATTGAGCGGGTTTTTGGACAGGTGCGCCGTGACCTCGATGTTCTCCTTGATGGTGAGATCGGGCACCAGGTTGTAGAACTGGAAGACAAAGCCCAGCTCACGGCGGCGATACTCGCCCAGATCGGTAGGTTTAAGCACCGTGAGGTCGCAGCCGTCCACCAGAATAGAGCCGGCGTCGGCATCCTCCAGGCCGCCGATCAGGTTAAGAAAGGTCGACTTACCCGAGCCCGAGGGCCCCAGCATGACGCAGATCTCTCCGCGGTTGATGGACGTGTCGATGCCGTCGAGCACCGTCAGGCATGCATCTCCATCGCCGTAGTGCTTTTTGAGATCCTTAACCTGGACGTAGGCTTCCTGCGTTGCCATGGTATCCCCCATTGTTAACCTCATACTACTTTATGAGCGTAATAGTAAACCTTGGCGAACTATTTTGGAGCGAGGCTTGGGATTTATTTCAGACTGGTCATTGGGGACGCTCTTAAATGACTAGGTGGCTAGACGCGGAATTTGGCGCGTGCGAGGGCGAGGCCTGCGGCGGCGATGGCCACGGCAAAGAGCACCGTGACGCCCAGGTCGCAGGCAATGTCGCCCAGCACGGCGGACGTCAGGTCCGCAGCGAGCGCCTTGCTGATCGCGTCGTTCACCCAAAACGTCGGCACAAAATGCGCAACGGTCTGCACGGCCGAGCCCATGAGCGACAGCGGCATCCAGGCGCCGCCCAAAAACGTCATGAGCATGCCGAGCAGGTTGCCCACACCGTTGAGCAGCTCCTCGCGCGCACCCAGGCTCGACAGCGCAAAGCCAACGGCCAGCGGCGTGCACGCCAGGGCAAACGTCGCTGCCAGCGCCAAGCACACACGGCCCACGCCGACCTCGGCGACCGCGCCGGCAAAGCCCACGACGCCCATCATGCTCGACACAAACCAGATGCAGACGGTGATCACGGCGACGGCTGCAAACACGGCAAGCGAGCGCCGGCGCTCGGAGATTGGACCGGCATCCATACGACGCACGCGCTCAGGCTCGTTCATGCCCGAGAACACCAACCCCACCGACACGATGACCGACGAGATAATCGCGTACGCACCGAAGTTGAAATACGACTCGAGCGTGGCGGCGGCAGTCGAGTCGACCTTGACCTGCTCGATCTCGACCTCGGCACGCTCGGTGGCCGCATGCTCGGCGGCCTTGGCAACGTCGCCGTTAGAGGCGGCGGGCTCAAGTGCGGCCGCAGCGCCCGCGAGCGAGATCCAGCGCGAGGCCTCGGCAGACGAAAGCGCCGCCGCCATGGTGCCGGCACCGTAGGTCACGTCGAGCTTGGGCAGGGACTCCCCCGCGCGGGCGGCCGCAACGAGGTCGCCCTCAAACCCCTCCGGGATAAAGAATACGCAGTCGGCACTACCCTTGGCGCTGTTGCTCTTGGAAAGCGCGTCCGCGAGATCGTACGTATCGTCGTCGACGCCCGTGACCAGCTCAAAGCGCGAACCCAGATGCTTGGTAAGCGCACGCGAAAGGTCGCTGTCGTCGCGGTCGACCACGATCACGTTGGCATCATAGGGCTTGTACTCGGTGAGCTGCGACGAGTTCCAGCTCACCGATGCCGCGATGAATACGCCCATGAGCGAGATGAACACCGTATAGATGAGCAGGTAGAACGGGTGCGCCAGCGCCATGCGAAGCGCGGTCTTAAAGGTGCTCATAGCGGCTCCTTCCAAAGATCAGCGTGGCGGCGGCAACGAACAGCAGCGCCATCAGGACGAGCGCGCCGGCGCGAACGGCAAAGGGGCTCAGGTCCTCAAAGAAATACAGGCGGTTGAACATGTCGCAGATGAGCTTGACGGGGTTGAGCCAGCACTCGGCCGGGCAGGCGCGGGCGACGTCGTCGGCAAGTGCCATCGCCGGCTCGCCGTAGAGGCCGGCGAACAAGGCGCACGTGGTGGCAAAGCCCGTGAGGATGCCCGACTTGGACGCCTTGCCGCCCTTAACGGGAAGCGTGCCCACAAAGAGCCCCAGACCCGTGGCGGCAAGCGCGGATGCAGCGCCAGCGACGAGGCACAGTCCCTCGCGCCCGCCAAAGTCGACGCCCACGACCAGGCGCACGTAGCCGATCGCGATCGTCATCGAAGCAAAGGAAACCAGCCACGAGCCCACAAAGATACCGGCCAGCGATGCCGTCTTGGAAAGACCGCCCACGCAGCGACGCGCGCCAAGGCCCGACAGATTGGGCTGTAAATCGACGACGCTCAAGGCGGCAAACTCGGCAGACATCATCGCGACCAGGCCAAAGAGCGCGTAGTAGTAGATGACCGTGCCATCGGGCGTGGTGCGCGTCAGGCTTACGCGGCGGGTGCCGCCCTCGAGCGACAGGGCGCGCGCAACCGCCTCCGGGTCGGCGAGCGCCGCCGGATTGTCTTGGGCAATCTGGGACATGAGCTCGGCATTTTGTGTATACGAGCTTGCCACCGTCTCCAGGATGCTGCGATCGGTGAGCACCGACGAGGCGCGCGAGCTGCCGTAGCTCGAAAGCAGTGTGAGTTTGGGCGTGCCTTCAGCGTCGACCGTATAGATGCCCGCGACCTCGCCGGCCTTGAGCGCACGGTTCGCGGCGGCTGCGTCGTCGCACTCGTGGATCTCGAGCAGCCGATCGTCGCCTTCCTTGGCAAGCGACGTCGCCACGTCCTTAAAGGTCGAGGCGTCCCAGGCCTCATCCGCTACGACGGCCACCGGCACCGGGTCGACCGTGCCGTCGGAGCTCAGATTCGCAAACATAAACACGAACATCGTGGAAAGCGCGATGGGAAAGAGAGCGCCCCAGACCCACGTGCTCGACCGGCGCAGCAGGGTCTTGACCGTGGTGATGATGGTGTTGAACATGGCTGCCCCCTAGTCGCGCAGCTCGCGGCCGGTGATCTCGAGGAACACGTCATTGAGGGTCGGCGGCTCGCTCCACACGCGGCCGAGCGCCACGTCGGCGGCGCGCAGCGTGTCGAGGATGTCGACCAGATTGTGCGGGCTCGCCTCGCAGGTGCAGACGAGCTCGCCGCCGGACAGCTCAACCGAAAGCACATGCTCGAGGGCGCACAGCCGCTCGACTGTGGCGGGCTCGACGGCGCCGACCTCGACGGTCACGCGCTCGCCCATCTGTATCATGCGCTTGAGCTCGTCGTTGGTGCCCTGCGCCAGCACGCGGCCGCCGTCCATGATCATGATGCGGCTGCAGATTTGCTCGACTTCCTCCATGTAATGGCTGGTATACACCACCGTGGCGCCCTCGTCGCGCAGGCGGCAGATGCCCTCCAGGATGGCGTTGCGGCTCTGGGGGTCGACCGCCACCGTGGGCTCGTCAAAAAAGATGAGCTCGGGCTTGTGCGCGATGCCGCAGGCGATGTTGAGGCGGCGCGCCAGGCCGCCCGAGAGCTTGCCGGGGCGGAACTTGGTAAAGTCACCCAGCCCGACAAAGTCAATCGCCTCGTCCACGAGCGCGCGGCGGCGCTTGCGGTCGTTAACGTAGAGACTGCAGAAATAGTCGATGTTCTCGCGCACCGTAAGCTCGTCGAATACCGCCACCTGCTGCGGCACCACGCCGATGCGGCGCTTGAGGTCGTAGCGGGCGGGCGTCATGGGCTCGCCGAACAGCTCGATGGCGCCTTTGTCGTAGGCGAGCAGCTGCAGAATGCAGTTGATGGACGTGGTCTTGCCCGAGCCGTTGGGGCCCAGCAGGCCAAAGATCTCGCCGCGGGCGATGCTCAGGTTAAAGTGGTCAAGCGCGATAAGGTCGTCATAGCGCTTGACGAGGTTTTCGACGTGGACGATGTCTGTCATGAGGCGGCCCTCCTGTTGATTGCGGCCCGGTACGATTGCATCATCGCAGGAGCCGCCGGCGCGCACCAGTGAGCTTTGTCACGAGTGCGAGGCTTGGCCGCGTGGCCCGCCGGCGCCCCGCTTTGCCGCGCGGGAGGAATGTCACGGTTGCGCAGGCGGCCCCTCCACCACGCGCGGCTTCGCGTACAATACCCGTATGAACAGGCTTTTCGACAAATCGATCGTGCTGGCGTGCTGTATTGCGGCCGCTATGGGTCTTGCTGTGGACGCTCGCCTGGTCGCGGCGTTTTGCCTTGGCGTTATTGCCACCTCGCTGGCCGAGCTCGCGCAGAAGGAACGCACGCGCCGCACAAGCGAGGCCGCGAGCTGCGCTTACATCATCGCGGCCGTCTTCGTGCCGCCGTTTGTGCCGTTTGCACCTCTCGCCCTCTATGACATCGCACGACGCGTGCACCGTGAGCGTGCCTGGATCGCACTGAGCATTGGCTCCGTCTTTACCTTTGCGCTCGTCGCGGACCTTCGCGCCGACGAGCTCACCGCCCGAACGCTCCTGCTGACCGCCATCCTTTCGGTTGCCGCCACCTTGCTATCGCTACGTACCGCCCAGTTGGAGCGCGAGCAGCGGCGCATGCACCGCACCCGCGACGAGCTGCAGGAACGTGCTCTGGCGCTCGAAGCACGCAACCGCGATCTTGCCGACCGCCAGGACTACGAAGTCGAGCTCGCGACGCTCGCCGAACGCGCCCGCATCGCGCGCGAGATCCACGATAACGTGGGCCACCAGCTCACGCGCGCCTCACTGCAAGCCGAAGCCTTGCGCGTAGTCCATGCCGACGAGCCCGGCGTCGCCGCCGATTTCGCCGACGTCAAACGCACAGTTGACGAGGCGCTCCAGCTTGTGCGCGCCAGCGTCCACGCGCTCAACGACAACGCCGTCGACCTTTCCGTGCAGCTCGAACGTATTGTTGAAGGCGCGCGCTCGGACGGCGGCCCGCAGATTGAGCTTGAAGTTTTGGCCGAACATGCGCCCGCAAACGTCGCCAACTGCTTTGCGGCGGTCCTGCGCGAGGCGCTCTCCAACACCATGCGCCACGCTTGCGCCCAGACCGTCACCGTACGATGCATGGAGCATCCGTCGTTTTACCAGCTCATCGTTACCGACGATGGCGCGGGCGGGGTCCAAGCAAGCAGCCGCGGCGCCGCGGAGGGCATGGGGCTCGCCTCCATGCGCGAGCGCATCGAGGCGCTTGGCGGCACCTTCACCGCCGGCCCGCGTGCCAGCGCCGGCGGCTGGCGCGTGTTTGCCACCGTTCCCAAACAGCAAGGAGATGAGGGCCGATGAGGCTCATCGTTGTCGACGACGACCGCTTGGTGGTCGATTCGCTCAAGATTATCCTGGGCGCCCAGCCGCAGATCGAAGTGGTGGGCACCGGTGCCAACGGTAACGATGCGGTTTCGCTCTATGCCGAACACGCGCCCGATATCGCACTGCTCGACATTCAGATGCCGGGGCGTGACGGACTTTCGGCGGCACGCGAGATCCTTGAGCGCGACCCTTCGGCGCGCGTGGTGTTTCTGACGACATTCTCGGATGACGAGTACATTGTGTCGGCGCTCAAACTGGGTGCCCGCGGCTACCTGATCAAGACCGATGTCGCCGCCATTCCTCCGGCATTGACGCAAGTCATGGACGGCAAACGCGTACTCGAGGGCAAGGCGATCGAGGACATCGATTTTGACGGAACGGGCGTTGAGGCGGGCACACTCCGCCGGCCCGCGGCCTTTGTCAGCCTGACCGACCGCGAGTTCGAAGTCGCCGAGCTCATCGCCCGTGGCCTCGACAACAAGGAGATTGCCGCCACGGCATACATGGGCGAAGGCACCGTGCGCAACCACATCAGCTCAATCCTTGCCAAAATGGGCCTGCGCAACCGCACGCAGATTGCCATCGCCTACCTGCGAGGGTAATTACCCAACGGCCGACCACCCCGGCATAGCAAAATGGCTGCTACCGTTTTAATGCCATTTCAAAACTATGCCGGTTTACTACGATGAATCGCCCACCTTCGACCACGGTAAATTGCGCGCTTGCAAAACCGCAGGTAGAACGCTTGCAATATTTAGAAAAATGCAGTCATGGTCGGGAATGTCGAATTCATCGTAGTAAACCGACATAGTTTTGTTCGGGCGGCCCTGCACGAGTGCCTCCGCAAGCCTCGCGGGACCAAAATGATCCGTTTCCCTCTGTCCGCGGGAGATCAGGGGCTGGTACTGATATGGTGGCATTTCAAAACTATGCCGGATTACGGGGCTAAAGCCGGAGCCCTCATCCATACCTTCATTTTTTGAAAAACAGCAAGCTATCTACCTGCGGTTTTATTTTCGTGGTTTTCGGTATGGTCGGGGGTTCGCTATCCAGCCCCGTAATCCGGCATAGTTTTGTTCGCGGCGGCCCAACCGCGCGTTTAAGCGCGGGGCCGGTGGGGCAATTTTGCCCCACCGGCCCCTATTCCAACTCTATTCCAACGCTACTCCGGCTTGGTTTCTACCGTGGGAGTCTTGTCCGCCGCAACTGGAGTGCGGGCGGTGTCCATAGTCAGGCAGTGTTTGGGACAGCTTTCGATGCACTCACCGCACACCACGCAGGCATACGGGTCAATCGACCAGGTACCACCCTTGCGATCGACCGTGAGCGCGCCCGCCGGGCAGCGACGTGCGCACATACCACAGCAAATGCACACATCCATGTCGTTGACGATATGCCCGCGCAAGCGCTCGGGCGCCGCCAGCTTCTCCTGCGGATAGCACACCGTTACCGGCTGCTTGACCATAGAGCCCAAGGCCGTCTTGGCAAATGTCAGTAAACTCATGCCGCGCCTACCTTTCCGTGCAGCTAATGCAGGGGTCGATGGTCAGGATAATCATGGGCACGTTGGCAAGGAGCACGCCCTGCAGCGCATGCGTCAGACCCGCCAGGTTCTGCGACGTCGGCGTGCGCACGCGAAAACGGTCCAGATTCTTGGTGCCGTTGCCGCGCACATAGTAGTACGCCTCGCCGCGCGGCTGCTCAATCACAACCTCGCCGCGCGCGCCGTCGGCCGGCGTAAGCTTGGTGCGCCCGCCGATACCGTCGTGCGGAATCTTGCCCACAAGCTCCTTGATAATGTCCATGGCCTGCATGACCTCGGCACAACGCACCTGGCAGCGGGCATAGCAGTCGCCGTCTGTGGCAACGATGGGCTCAAACGCGGCCAGATCCGCATAGGCGCCGTCGCCGAACATACGCACGTCGTAGTCCACGCCCGAGGCGCGACCGAACGGACCGACCATCGAAAGCTCCAGCGCGTCCTTCTTGCTGATCACGCCCACGCCATGCAGGCGCTCGCCGCAGCTATTGTCGTCCAAAAACGTATGCACCAGGGCCTCGTAGTCGGGACGCATGGCATCGAGCGTCTGGACAATACCCGCCAGCTCGGAGTCCTCAATGTCGTGCTTAAGGCCGCCGATCTCGTTGATCGACAGAATCACGCGACCACCGCACGTGCTCTCGAAAATCTTGAGAATCTGCTCGCGCAGGGTCCACGACCGATAGAACAGCGCCTCGAAGCCAAAGGCATCGGCGAGCAGGCCCAGCCACAGCAGATGCGAGTGGATGCGCGAAAGCTCGTGCAAAATGGTGCGGATATACTGCGCGCGGCCGGGCACCTCGATGTCGAGCATGCGCTCGCAGGCGCTGGCATAGCCGTAGCTGTGGCCCACGGCGCAGATGCCGCAGATGCGCTCGGCGATGTAGCCAAACTGATGCATGTCGCGCTTTTCGGTTAGCTTCTCGAGCCCGCGGTGCACAAAGCCGATCTGCGGAATTGCCTCGATGACGCGGTCGTCCTCGATCACCAGGTCCAGATGAAGCGGCTCGGGCAGCACCGGGTGTTGCGGGCCAAACGGAATAACGGAGCGATGTGCCATGGACCTTACGCCTCCTTTTTCTGCTTGTCGCGGGCGGCCTTGGCAGCAAGCGCCGCGCGGACCTTGGCCGCTTTCTCGGGATCCATGGCGGCGAGCTTTGCCTCCATCTCGGCAGCCTTGAGCGCGGCCTTGGCAGCGGCATCGTCATGCTGAGCATCGGAGCCGGTAGCCGCAGCGGGCTGGGCGGCAACAGCGTTCGCAGCATCGCCGGCACCCGCGGCGCCCTCCCCCGCAGCAGCAGCGGCAGCGGCCTTCTCGGCCGCAGCCTTGCGCGCCTTGGCCTCTGCGGCGGCACGGACCTTCATGGCTTTTTCGCGCGCGGCCTTCACCTCGGGTGTGATAACGCTCATGGGCTCGGCCGTTGAGACCTGGTAGAAAAAGCCCTTAAAGTCGATCTGCATGTCGGTAATGGCAAGCCCAAACAGGTCGTGCGCCTCGTTCTCAAACGGGAATACCGCCGGATAATACGAACTGATGGACGGAATCTCCTGGTACTGGTCGATGCCCTCGACCACCAGGTTCTCGATCGCATAGCTGCCATCCTGAGCGATCTGCTCCTGTGCAGCACGAACGTTGATAAACGTATAGACCAGGCGATACGTGCCGTCGTCGACGCTGCGCTCGGCATGCATTTGCACAAAGCGCGCGCCGACGCCCTTGAGCGCCTGGACATGCGACAGAAGCTCGTCGATCCCGACGGTGGTATAGATAGCCTTTTGCATTACTCGGCCTCCTTTGCAGCGGCGGGCGTCTCAGCAGATGCGTCGCCAGCGGCGGGCGCGGCGGGCTTCCCGGCAGGCGCGCCACCGGCACCGTCAGCCCCGGCCCCCGCGGCCACAAACCCGTCCTCGCCCAACTCAACGCCACCGTCCCAGGTAGCGGCGCCGCCCACGGTGAGCGGGTCGCCGCCGGCGCGCATCACGGCCTCCTTCTGGTCCAGGATGCCGCACGCCTCCACGATGGCATCGATCACCGTCTCGGGGCGAATGGCGCACCCGGGCGCGTACACGTCCACGGGAATCGCGCGGTCCACGCCGCCGATCACGTTATAGGCATCGCGGAACACGCCGCCCGAACACGCGCAGATACCGCAGGCCACCACACACTTGGGCTCGAGCATCTGGTTGTAGATCTGGCGCACGACGGGCAGGTTCTGGGCATTGACCGACCCCGTCACCAAAAAGATGTCCGCATGCTTGGGGTTGCCGGTGTTGACCACGCCAAAGCGCTCCGCATCGAACAGCGGCGTGAGCGAGGCCAGCACCTCGATATCGCATCCGTTGCAGCTCGAGCCGTCGTAATGAATAACCCACGGCGAGCGCGACATTTTATGATCCATGGATGCCGCCTCCTAAATAAATACGTCGACGAGGATGGGCATAAGATTGAGCAGGCCAAACACCAGCGCTACGCCCCAGCCGAGCTTAAAGCAGCTGCGCCAGGTGCTGCGCGCGAAGGTGTTGTCGATCAGCACCTCGACAAAGTACGTCGCGGCCATCACGACCAGGGCGACCACCCAACTCACGGGGTTGTCCCAAACAAAGAACATGCCCACCCACATCAAAAACAGCACGGTCTCGCACCAGTGCATAAGGGTCATCTTGGCCAGCGTGCCGCCGCTCATCTCGGTGGCGACGCCCTGGACGATCTCCTGATGCGCGTGATGCGAGTACGAAAGGTCAAACGGCGACTTGCGCAGCTTGATGGTGAGCACCGCGAGCAGCGCGAGGAAAATGGGCGCGCTGTACACGATGATGGGGGCCGACTGCCCCGTCACGGCGATGGAATCGAAGCTGTCGGTGGCAAGGTACAGGCCCACGCTCATCAGCAAAACGGCGGGCTCGTAACTCATGACCTGCAGCAGCTCACGGTCGGCGCCGACCTGGGCAAACGGGCTTTGCGTCGAGGCGGACGCCAACACCACAAAGATCGCAGCGAGGGTCACCATAAAAGCGCACAACAGCGTGTTGGAACCCGACACAAAGATGCCGCCGCCCACCACGGTAAAGATGAGCGCGCACGCCATGTAGGTATCGTCCATGGTGTTTACGCTGGCGGGGGCCTTGCGCAGCAGCTTGGCCACATCGTAGAAAGGCTGGAGCAGGCGCGGGCCCACGCGGCCCTGCATGCGGGCCGAAAGTTTGCGGTCAACGCCGTCGATCAGGCCGCCCACAAGCGGCGCCAGTAAGGCAAATGCCACGGTGCCAATAAAAATGCCCACGACGCCCGAACCTTCAAAATACTTGCCGCGCAGCACCGAGGGCGCACTCATGGCAAGTCGCTCGGGCCCAATCCACGCGCAACACAGCAGCGCAAACAAGATAATGCTGCAGCACACGACGCTACCCGCGGGGCCAATACGCTTCTCGCCAAGGGCGTCCTCCGAGTACCAATTGCGCTTTTCGGCCTTCACCTCGTGTCCCATCGAGCCGCGGAAATGGCGATATTTGTCGGTCCCCACGCCCGAAAGGTACACGTTGACGTGCGGTTTGTTGCTCACGCGGAATGAAGTCAGCAGCACCACGGCGATAAACGCCACGATAACCACCATCAGGTACATGGCGTCCTTGCCAATAACGTACGGCACGCGGCCAAACACCATGGCCAAGTAAGGCGACACCAGACCGCTCGAGATAACCGGGAACGCCACGCAGCACAGAATCAGCAGCGCGGCGATGGTGTTGAGGGCCATCCATTCGGTCTTATGGACATTGACCTCAACGTTTTGAGCCGTGGGGTCGACGCCCGAAAGCTTGGCAAGCCACTTGCCCCAGAAGTAAAACGTCGCGGCCGAGCCAAAGGCCAGCACCATGATCATGAGCACATTGCCGGTCTGCGCAAACGCCACCAGGGCGCCCCACTTGGACACGAGCATGCCAAACGGCGCCACAAACATGCCCATGATGCCCAGCATCATCAGACGCGTCAGGTGCGGCATGCGGCTGAACATACCGTCCATGTCCTCGATATTGCGGCTGCCGATATGATGCTCGGCCGTGCCCACGCACAGGAACAGCAGCGACTTGGCCACCGTGTGGAACAGGATCAGGAAGATGGCCGCCCATACGGCCTCGGGCGCGCCGACACCCAAACAGGCACTGATGAGGCCCAAGTTGGAAATGGTGGAGTACGCGAGCACGCGTTTGGCGTTGCTCTGCGAGATGGCCATGAGGGCGGCAAGCAAAAACGTGATGGCGCCCACGCTCGTGACCATAAAGCCAGTCACGGGATAGATGGCATAGAGCGGGCTGAGCTTGACCATCAGGAACACGCCGGCTTTGACCATGGTTGACGAGTGCAGCAGGGCGCTCGTGGGCGTGGGGGCAACCATGGCACCCAGCAGCCAAGTGTGGAACGGCATCTGTGCGGCCTTGGTGAGTGCGGCGAGCGACAGCAGAATGACCGGCATCACCAGCAGCGCGGATTGCGCGGTTCCGGCGCCGGAAAGCTCAATCATGCCCGAGATGGTCAGCGGCATACCGTTAACGTGCAGGTACATGAGTCCGGCCAAAAACGCGATGCCGCCCAGCATGTTGAGGATAATCTGGGTGAAGGCGTTCTTGATGGCCTCGGGCGTGCGCGTGTAGCCAATCATGAGGAACGAGCACACGGTGGTGATTTCCCAGCCGCAGAACAACCACTCAAGGTTGTCGCTCGTCACGATGACGAACATGGCCGAGAGGAACAGGAACATAAGCGCCAGGAACTGCGGGCGTCGGTCGGGCGCAGTCTGCCCGCGCAGCGCAGCCTCGTGCTCGTCATGGGCCTGGAAGTCCTTCATGTAGCCCAGGGCATACACGCAGATTAGGCTGCCGACAATGCCGACGGCGAGGACCATGATCACGCTCATGTAATCCAGGTAGAGCGGCGTCGCCGTGACGGCTTCGGCCGCGGGCAGCGTCATGGCAGCGAAGGCAACCGAACCCACCAGCTGTACCACGCCGAGCACCGTGGTGAGTGCGTTCCTATATTTGTACGCGTTGTACAGGATGACGGCGCACAGGATGACATCGATGGCGGAGCTGACGATCGAAAGCACATGTGAGGTGCCGGGGGCAACCTCAAAGCTCTGCGGGCCCGCGCCAAAAAACATGACGGCGACTACAACTGTCACCGCCATAATGATGCCGGAACCTATGAGCCCCACCGCATCGCGGGCGCGGTCACCGCGCGCGAGCAGCATGCCCAGCGCCGGTACCAGCGGAAACAGGGTAAGGAAATACAGTAGCGTCATACCATCACTCCCCCATGCAAAAACGCTGCAATTGTTTAACGTTATAGCTCAATTGAGGAGTAGCGGCGGCGGGTTTTCGGTCAACTGGGGAGTTTTGTACGTGCGGGGTAAGGAGTCTGTCCGCATTGGAGCAGAGGGGCGGCAAGAAAAATGCGCCCCTGTGGGCGCACCATCCCGTTCGCTATTCCGCCTTTTTAACGCGCGGCTTGCGGCCGCGCGGCTTATCGACCAGCGCGGACTCACCGCTCTCGCGATACTGGCGGCACCAAGCCTTGACTGAAGACTCGCTGGGAATCTTGTGCTTGATCATTGCCTCGCGAACCGTCAGGCCGTTTTCCAAACGGTCCTTAACCACGGCGAGCTTTACGTCGTACGAATAGGTGTGATGACGAGCGCCCGCGTTGAGCACGGCGTCGGCACCGCCCACGGCATATGCGCGGGCCCACTGACGAGCCGTGGCCTGGGGAATGCCAAGCTTTGCGGCGAGGGCGCGGTGACCGACCCCCTCTTGGAGGATCTCGACGGCGCGCTGCCTAACCTCGGGCGCATGCGCGCGAGTCCTAGTTGCTTCCGACATACCTGCCACTTCTTAGCCTCAACCGTTAATCTGCTTTCTTACGTGCTTGTTAGATAGTAGCATTTTGCTGTTCCCGCGTAACAGTTAATTGAAAATCGCAACGGCGGCATCTGGGTATTTGCCATTCATTTGCAACAGTTCTTTAGGTTTTATTTACGCAGCTAGTTGGCTCGCGGCTCATTGACGGTGTTTTACCAACCAGATTGGTATCTTTTTGTTTGGCTGGTATGGTTTGTGCAATTATTAACCCCTCGTCAGTCCGCACCTAACATGTCAGCTTTCCACTTGCTTCCCAACTTTCCACTTAACTTTCCAGCTTTCCACCTTAAGTGGTAAGTTAAGTGGAAAGCTGGAAAGAAGTTGGGAGACCGAAGCATGGGCGACGGACAGCCCTACTTCGCGAGTCGATACCGTTGTCGCGGGCTGCGCGGAGGCTCCATCGCCTCAATCTTGCCCGCACCAATCAAGCCTTTTATGTGGTTGGAAACGGCGCTCCTGCTCAAACCCGAAGCGTCGGTGAGCTCCTTGGTCGAGGCCGAAGAATGTGTTGCCAGGTAATCCAAGATTGCCTCGTCCACATGCCCCACAGACGTCACCTGTTCCGCCCGCATTATCTTTCGCTTATCGAACGTCAACGAAAAAGAAACTGTCGAGTTCTTTGGTTCGGGCGGCAACATGTTTGCCCGCTCGAGCTGCTCACCTATCTCCTGATAACCAGTGCCGCGATTTTCGACCACGTAGCCACCGTCTGGGTACGGCGTGGTCTCGAGGATATTTGAAAGGAACTGGTTTCTGGATGACGAAACCCCAGAAACTCCCAGCGAATCGATCGTTACGTCGCCGTACAGCCCGCCGGGATTGAGAATCTCGACGCGGTCGATATACAAGTTGACCTGCACTTGTGAGCCGCGCGCGGCGGAAGAGTAGTCGCGGTGCATGAGCGCGTTCGCCACCGCCTCGCGCAGCGCCACGGGCGGATAATCGGGCACATCTTTCCGGAACGCGCCCTCGATAACCGCTGCGTTTCGGGTGTTTCTCGCAACGGCGGCAAGCACGTCCTCAATCATGAAAGGGATCGGACCCAAAATGGTCTGAGAATCCACAAAACGCTTGTTATCACTTACTCGCTGCGTTTTTGTGGTCCCGGGGTACGCCGTAAAGGTCACATTGAGACGTGGGAAGAACTTTTGCGGAAACCGTCCCATCGCGACAATTGCAGCAAGCGTCGGCACGATTGCGTCGTCCACCCTTTTGGTCACATGCAGGTCAAGGAGAATCTCATCGTCGCTTCTGGTGCCCAAAAGCCTAGGGTGTAGCTCGCGCTGGCGTTTTATAAACCCTTGCAAAAGATCGGCGTCAAGGTCATCGAGCGTGGCACCTTCGACCGGCTCGTCGTCGTATGTAGGCTGAACATGCTCCTCCATAAAGCGATCGATTTCGTAGGGAGTCATGCGCCGGTCGCCGTCGCCCGTACGGATAAAGGACGAATCGTACATTCCGCGTGCCGCAATATAGCAGGGTTTATCGCGTGGATGCATTTCTTTGATGCGCGCGCAAAGCACCAGCTTACCCTCGAAGGGGAGCACTTGGATATCCGGCCTCACAACGGGCGTCAGCTTTTCACATGCAGAAGAGAGGGCGTCTTGCATCTTGCGGGCATCAAAACCCTCGACGGGCATAAACCCGTTCTTTTCGGAAATGCCGAGGATGATAAAGCCGCCCTGCGCGTTGGAAAATGCCGAAAGCGTCTCGACGATGCTTTTGGGGAGCGCGCCCTTGGCTTCTTTTACTTCGTACTGCTGGGTGTCGTTTCCTATTGCCCGCAGATGATGGATAACCTGCGCCAACCACTCCTCATTCATGCCGAACCTCCCAACTTTCCAACTTTCCACCTAACTTACCAGCTTTCCACTTAACTTTCCAGCTTTCCACCTTGAGTGGTAAGTTAAGTGGAAAGCTGGAAAGTTGGTGGAGAGCTGGGGCAGCAGTAGACCAAGCGAACAAGAAAAAGGGCGGCAACCGGGTGGTTGCCGCCCCTCGCGTAGCTAGTTGGTTTTCGTCTCGTGCCGAATGCCCTCGGTGTTGATGCGCGCTAGCGTGTACGTCACGTAGTCGGAGTGCGAATAGCCATCAAGGTTGCTAACGTTGACCGGTGTGTCGTCGACAACGTTGCCGGTCATAATATTGGCCGTAAGCACCAAGCGGTAGTTTGCGTAAGTTTGGTTCTCACCCTCAACATTCGTATTCACTTTAACGCAGAAGGCATGCTTAAAGGCAAGGCTGTTGCCGTCGCGCGTGAGGAACGCGCCGTTGGTCTTGGTGTCGGTGAACACATAGCTGTTACCGTCGGCGGATGCCGCACCCGTGCCTAGGTAATCGCTGCCGAGCACCGTAATGTAGTTCGAGATATCGCCGACCGGAGCATAGCCGCCATTATCTTGCCGCCGCTCCAGGCTCAGCGTGTAGGTCACCGTGCTTGCGGCGTCGATCTTAGCCTCGGCGCCCGTGAGCTTGCTCAGGTCGTAGGTACCCACCAGAGCGATCTCGCCGTCAGCGGACTTGAGGTCATCGATGTTGATGCCCAACTGGGATTTCTTAGACGCCTCGAGCGCGATGGTCGATGAGCCCACATCCATACGGTAGTAGCCGGCGCCGCCATCGTTGTATGCCGAGTTGCTACTGGTGCTGAGCGTGTCGGCATGCGTGGAAAGGTACGCGCGGTAGTTGGGTTTGGTGTAGCGGTCGGTGCCGCTGTTCTGCGAGGCCACGATACCCGCCTGGCAGGCAGGCTCCGTCATGGTGAGCGCGGCCCTCATGGTAACGGTGAAGGCGTTGACATGGTTCTTGGCGATCTCGCGCAGGCCCGACATATCGATGGGATTACCCTCAGCATCGGTAAGCACCAGTGACATGTCGCCACCGTTCGCAGTCCAACTAAGGCCCGACACCACTGGGGTCTCCTTCGTGCCGGCCAGATTCCAACCCGACCCGCCCCAGGTGTAGTAGTTATCACCCACCTTAACGTAGAACTCATACGTGCCCTGCGTGCCCGTGGGGTATCCTACCGAGCCCGCGATGACGCCATCGTGATAGGTGACAAGCGACGAATCGAGCTGATAATACAGCGCGTCAGAGCTCGTGTATTGCTGGCTCGAGTCAAACGTCACGGTGTCGCTCACGTTCATGGAAAGCGAATAGGTGGCTTCCTTGAGCTCCATCCGGTTGATGCTGTCCCTGTTGTCGACGAGGTTACGCTTGTTGTCAACGAGGCTGTGCGTGTAGTTTGATGCCACGCTGTAGGTCGAGGGCGTATTCTGGTGCCCATCCTCGGCAGCCTTGCCGTCGGCTGCTTTCTTGCCTCGCAGCAGGTAGTTGATGTGCTCGTTGAGGCTCGTGTCCACCGTGGTGGCGGTGTAGCCGTTGACGCCCGCGGACCCCGCCGGCGTGCGCACCACCAAGTAGAAGTTTTCGCTCTTGGGCTCTTCCTTATCAACGGAGAGGGTATAGAACGTGCCCGTCGCGTCGGAAGAAGTGCGCGCGCGGTAGTACGCGCCATCGACCTTGGCGCCAGCCATCTTCGCGAGTTCGGCCTGGCTCTTGTCCTTGACCTCGTCATCGGCGAGCTTGACCCAAGCGCCGTCCTTGTCCTCCTTGGCCTCATCGGCCTTCACGCCCACGATTTCGCTCAGCCACGGTTCGGTGTAGTAAGCCTTGTTGCCAGCGTCCACAAACTCGGTGAGCTTGACTGACGTCGCGCCACCCGTGCCCACCGTGTAGTGATATTCGCGGCTGTTGTTGGCCGTGTCCACGAGTGTGAGCTGTGTACCCTCGGGCAGCGTGGCACCGAAGGTAATGCTCTTGTTGAGCGGACCCATAGAGCCGCCGGCTTCGAGCAGCGTGTTCCAGCCGTAATCGACCGGCTTGCCCCGAGCGCTGCCATAGGTCCAGGTAAGGTAGCCGGTCATGGTGTCGCCGCTGCTCACAAGTACGTGCTTGTCGTATTTTGTCGCATAGTCGGCAGCCTTGAAGTTCGCACCTTCGGAGTAGGTGGCGGTAAAGTCGATCTCGAGCATGCGCTTGACGATGATGGGTACCTGTACACGGTAGCTCTGGCCGGCCTCGCTAAAGGTGACCGTAAGCAGCGTGAAGCGCCCCTGCTCATTGTCCCAGTCGGTGCTCGCGCGGAATGCCATAGAGCTCGTGCCATTGTTGAGCACCTTGAGCGTGGGCGCTTGCGAGGCGGCTACGTCCTTGACGAAGGTGCCGTTATCGGCGAGCGAGAAGACCTCGGCGGTGGCGGTCACATGCGCGGTGCTGCCGTTGAGGCGGCGGGCATCGGAGAAGCCGCCATTGGTCACGATGTTCAGGTAGCTCTCCACCGTCGTGGTATCGTTGCCCGGAATCACGAGCACGGGGAAGTCAGTTTTGGCCTTCTTGCCCGAAGTAATGTTGTTAGCGTTATAGGTGCTACGCGAGCTGTCCGCGCTATAGGTGCTCGTGTTTTGGTATGCGCCGGCATCATTGATGCCGGCGATGTTGGTGTAGGTGTAGCGGCCGGGAACGCGGGCACCCGCTTGGCTTTGGATGGTCGTCGCGGTGTCAATGGCGGCGCCGTCGCCAAACAGGTAGCGGTCGGTGGTGTCGCCGTCGGAGGCACGCACCGCCAGCGTGCTCACGGGCCTCGTGGTCACGTACGGACTCGTTGCCGTGGTAGCAGTATCGCCTGCGCCGTAAAGCGTTTTGTTCTCGTTGGGCGCGGCAGCCGTGCCGTTGTAGTCGCCGAAGGCAATATAAGTTTTCTCGTTAACAGCAGCCGTATTCGTATTGGTCGTGTAAACCATCGGCGGCAGGTCGCTCGTGGTCTTGCCACTACCGGGCTTTACTTCCACGCCCGCTGCGGAAAGGCTGTACTTACCATCCCCCGTGTCAACCTCGCCCAAGAGTACGCCCTGGGTTTTGCCCGCATTGTAGCTATTGCTGTCCATGAGCACGTTTAACAGATGGAACTGGCCGCGCCCGTCGCCCATAATGCCGCCGTTGGACCTTTCGCTAAACGTGGTGTTGGATACCTTTGTGTTGGTAACGTCAATGACGACGGATCCGCTGTTACTCGCGTTATTCGCGCCCAGCAGACCGCCGCTCCAGTTACCCTTAATCGTAGCGTTCTCGATCGCGATGTTGTTGCAGGCTATATTCACATTGCTGAAGAAGTAGCCGATAAGCCCGCCCGAGCATTTGCCGGTGCCGGCGATGCTGACATTCTTGACACTGCAGTCGTCGAACCAGTACTTGTTGGGGCTACCGCTACTCGTAACCTCACCAATCAGGCCGCCCGCATTGTAGATGCTATTGTTCGTTCCGGCCTTATCGCCGATGACGGCGTTCTCGGTGCCGTTTCCGCCATCAATGCGCACGTTGCTCATAGAAATAACGCCGCCACGGGCGCGTCCGACCACGCCGCCGGCGCCCATATGGTCATCGGAGTTCGACCCGGTGGCTAGCACGTTTACCCCAGAGATGACTGCCGTGCACGACGACTGGGCCGCTGTGGTGGTGCCGATGTTGGTGTTGACCGAGATATCGCTTCTTTCGACATAGCCGAGCACGCCGCCCACGTAGGGCACTGTCCCTGTGGCAGTTATGGTCGAGTTTTTGCCAACGGTCCTTTCGCTCACCCCTGTGCCTGCGGTTGTCCACACACCGCACGCCGAGGCGACCGTACCCACATAGCCACCGACATTCTTCTCGCCCGTGACGTTAAGGCCAGTGTATGAGCAGTCATAGAGATACGCGGGGCCCCACCCGTCCCCGAACTCGACCATATAGGTTCTGTCTTCGCTCGTAGTTCGTCTGGCGCGGCCCGAGCTGCCAAGAAGCCCTCCTACGCTCTTTGCGCCCGACACGGTGCAGTTCTTCATCTGCACGTTGCGGTAGATGCCGCACGTGCCGTCGTCGTAGTTGGCCGTTGCACCCGCCAAAAGGCCGGCACCGGTAAGGTCGTTCGGCGCCTCTCCTGGTTTGGCTTCGCCGTTGGTGTCGATATAGGTGAGCGCTACGTTGCAGTTGCTAAAGGTGAGGTCTTTGACCTGCGCGCCGTCGTTCGCGGTGACGCTCTGCCCCACATTGGTGGAGGTGAACATCACGGTGCTGAATAGACCACCCACGCCCGAGACCTTATAGTCGTCGTCGGCGTATTCGACGACGCCGTAGGCGGTGCCTTCGGTACCCACCGTGATGGTGGCGCCGTTACCGTCGATCGTGGCTACGTGCGGCGTAATACGGTCGCGGTCGGTGCCCGGCTGGTTCGAATTGCAGGCATTGGAATAGTAGCGGCCGTTTAGGCCCACGTACCCCGTGCCGTAGTCGGTCATATCGTAGGTGTCGCCCTGCTTGAACTCCAAGCTCATGCCGATCGATTTCGACGCGCACACATAGCCCGTTTGGTAGTCGGCAGCGTAGGACGCCACCAGGTAGGGCGAATTTACATCGTCATCATGGTCGAGCGGGCCGTGCCACCCCTGCTTGCCGGGGGCCTTCTGGTCGTCGTTTTTGGCGATTTCGAAATCGCCGGCAGCACTCTCAGGCTTGCCCACATTTGCGTAGTTAGCATTCCGTACCTTGCCATATTCCTTGTTGCCAAACAGGTAGCCGCATATCGCCGGGTCTTGCGAATCGCTGCCCCAGTAAGCCTTGGAACCGCGGAACACGCCATTATTGGAGTAGTTGGTATGTGCCGCGCCAGCACCCGCACCCGAGCTGATGATGGCCGAGAGCACCAAAAGGCCCTGGGCGTTTTTCACCATGGTCACAGGAGCCTCGGCGTTAGTGCCGAGGTACTTGTTGTCGGTGCCCGTGGTGGTGACACAGGGGGTTCCTTTTTTTGTGAGCTCGTTAATCTGGTAGTTAGCGTTACCGTTTTCAACCTTACAGCCCTCGCTAAAGGCATAGCCATCAATCACGCGACCGACGTAGGGATTGTTGTAGAGATCAAAGTTGCCCTTTCCCAGACCACGAGATTTGTCACCAGTTCCAGCACGCCAGGAAGATTTTCCGCTTTTGTCCATATTGCGGAAAATCACGCCGCCACCCGCAATGGCACCGACGTAGCCACCAATGGGAACAAGATGCGGCTTGTCGCCACCGCCCGTGACGGTAAATCCCGTTGTAGGGTTTTCGGCCGTCGTCCCATTAACGACCACGCCATCGATAATGTTATCGCCACCAAGGATGCAGCCGACAACGCCACCGAAAAACGCCGTCGGAACGCCGTCGGCATCCTTGGCAGAATAAGTAATAGTCGCCGACGCGTTCACATAGCGAATATTCAGATCGCGCACCACGCTGCCGTAACTATAGGGAATAAGGCCGCGAAGCGAACCCTCGTTATTCTCTATCTTGATGGTTGCGTTTTTATTATCACTGCCAAAGTTGCCAACGATGACGCCCCTAAACGGGTTGGCCCTATTTCCAAAACCGCCAAACGATGCGCCGTCGAGAGTAATCGTATTGCCCTCAGTAGGCTCGATGCTGTAATACGCGCTCTGCATATAGCGGTGCATGGTTTCGTCGCTCAGCGTCTGCGGGGAATTGGTCGACGCGTCTCCGGTCTTCTTCTCCCATTTATTATCGGTACCGTTCGCCTGCTTGTAGACGTACGTAACCTCATTGTCGGTCGAGTGATCGCTGCTGCGGCGAGTGCAGAGCCTACCCTGGTCGGCGACAATGGTGACCTCCCAGCCGTCAAGCGCCGTCATGTTATTAATGTAGTTGGCAATGGCATTCATCTCCGCCGCGTTTGTGACGGAATAAGGATCGCCGTAGGTACCACATCCCATTACCAGCTTTGGAATGCGCTGGTTGACTTTAATTTCGTGATACTGGACGCCATCCTCGGCGGCTTTTCCCTTGTAAACATAAGGAAGGTAGTCACCGAACCAAGGCCTGACGTCACCGTCCTTCTTACCATCAACCGTCACATAGCCGCTCACGGCACCATACGTCGCTTCGTCGTAATACCAAAGCTGCTTGCCCGGGTACTCCGTACTCCCATCAATCTCGGATCCGTAGGTCACCTTGCCCGCATCGCCATCGGCCTTAGTAAAGGTGTAGTCCGCAGAGCCCGTGCTCGTGCTTCCGTAGCCAAAACTCTCCAGCAGGCTCGCATGGGTGAAGATCGTATTGTTCTCTTGGCTGGGCAAGCTGATTTGCTCAAACTTCGCCGTCACCTGATCGGCCTCACTGCCTACACCAAGCTTTCCGAACAGCGACGTAGCCGCCTTGGTGCCACTCGTGTACCCAGTAGTCTTGATATTCTTCGCGTTCAGGCTCACGTACTTCTGCATCTCGTTGATGAGCAGAGGCATATAGGCGTTAGCGTCCGTGGCGCTGTTGGCGCCGTCGACAATCAGATTGTTGAGTGTAAGATCATCAATTGAGATCTTTCTAATCTTGGTGCCATTGCCGTCGCTGGACCCATACACGTAGCGGCACACGAGCGCGCCCGATGAGCTTCCGCCCGCGCCAATAGCGTCAGTAGAGCTCTTTCCGTCATTGATAACGGGCCCAACGGTACCGCCCAAAGTGACGTTGCTTACTGTGAGATCGCCGTCTGCCACCGTTTGAAAAAGACCGCAGTGCATGTTCTCGTGCTGGGTGGCATCGGAGTTTAGCTTGTTGCCATTCTGCTCGGCCTTGATCTTGGAGTAGTAGAAGGTGATGGCCGCATTATTAACCGTCACCTCTCCGATCGGTTGAGTGGGATAGTAGCTGTAGCCGGCCAAATCGATTGTGCCCGTTATGGTTATGGAATCATCGAGCCCTGTCGTACCATCGGGAACGATTGTCGAACGAATACCGGCGGGAGCATAGCAGAAAGCAGACCATAAGAGCAGCTTGTCCGCTGTATCGATTTGACTGCCACTAAAGCCGCCTTCACAATTCTTAGAGGCTATGTCGAGGTTGTAGAAGTAGCGGGTATTGCCGTTCGTATTCTGGCTTCGACCGAAAGACGAGCGATTATGGTAGCTGTTGTCTTTTGTGGAATCACCGTCCATGTCCAGCTTGTTTTTCTGTGTGTGTAGCGAAACGACCGTGTTCCAGTCGGCGTCCATGAGCTTGCTGCCGTTGTTTGGTTTTACACCGCTGCCAACCCATTCATCGAAGGACGTTACGCCCGACGCAACGATGGCCCCCTCGCCGGTGGGCACCCTATAGGCGGTATCCCAATAAGCCCTGTCCTCCAAGTACAGGCCTAGGTAGCTCTCGACGCCATATGTCGTCTTATCATCCACCTTGCAGCCGCGGCAAACTAGAACGCCGAGCGTCTGAGCGGCGCCTGCATTAATCTTTGTGCCCGAGAGATCGATGGCGTAGTTGTTGATAATCCAGTGACCGCTGGCTGCGTATACAAGGCCGCCAAGCTCCTTGGAATCATCCACAGTCGCGATTATAGAAGCGTTGGTCGTTTTCAAAGCATAGGAGTTTTCACTCTTGTTAATGTTGTCATCTCCGATAGTTACGACCGCGTTGCCCCAGCTATAACCCAAGAGACCGCCCACGCCATTGAGCTTATCGCCGTTCTTTCCGACTCCCATCTTGAACGAGTTGAACGAAAGGCCCGTAATGTTAACGTCCTTTTTGGCCGAGTTGGCTATTGCCCCATCAGCCCCATAGGTGCTCTGTGCGATGCAGCCGATAAGACCGCCGACCTGGGCAATCTTGCCGCTGGTGCAATTGCCGGTCTCGATTTTTCCGCTGACCTCAAGGCCCGTAACGTTGAATGTCGAGACATAATTGCCCACATAGCCGATGGCGCCGCCAATACGGCTGTTGCCATTAAGCGTTTTAGTTGCAGTGATGCTCGCTTGAGCCTTGCTACTGTCCCTAAACGTAACCGTAGAAGCTGCCGACACGCTGCCTGCAATACCACCAATGTTCACATCGTTGGTGAACGTATCATCGCATGCGATATTCGTTTCGCACGTTGCGCCAGACAGCGTCAGACCACCCGCAATGGCGCCCGCAAGCGATCCAGCCTCGATTGCCGAGCCGTTATCGAACCTCATGGAGCCAGCGATGGTGACGTTGGAGACAGTCTCGCTGTTGGCGGCTGCGCCGTTGATTGCTGCGAACAAGCCCAGGCGGCCGTGACGGTAGATTTTTCCGTTGCCGGCACTGATGTCGTCGGCGCCCAGAGGGGCGTTCCCGCGCATGCCGTAAGGCTCACCGACAGCAAGCTTGATCGTGCCGCCGCCGTTCAACGTTCCCGAGAAAACTTGCGAACCGTCTGCACAATCCTGCGTGAAACCCGTCAGGCCCGTGCCCTTGAGATCAATAGTGCCGTTCACCGTAATGGTCGAGGACTGCAAGATGTTCGGGTTGTTTTCGGAAACGCCCTCGACCATGGAGTAGTAGCCGTTGGTTTGCCAGGTGATTGCAAGTTTGGCGAAATCCTCAACAGAGGTTAGGGTGTAGGCACCGTTAGCTGCCGTCAGCGAATCCGGCAAGGTCAACTTATGAGTGTCCACATCAAGCTTAATGAAGTCGCCGCCCAGACGAATAACTTCGCCGTAGGTCGCGATGTCGTCCGTCTTCGAGGCAGTATTGCTACGTTTGAAGGTCCAGCCCGCTGCACCCTTGTCAGCGTCAGAGCCATCGCCGACAGCAAAAATCAGCGCGTTGTGGTTCTCGTATACGAGCTGGCCCGTCGTGCTGTTTTCGGCAAAACTTGCGCCCGACAGATCCGTGATGCCGCTGAATTTGATTACAGCATTCCACGCGGAGCCCGCAATTCCCGCGGCACGGTTGCTTTGCGCCTTACCGATAGGATTGTCGCTTGTAAGTTTGAAATCTCGCACGTCAAGGACATTGCGCGTGTCGACAACGCCCACGGCGCCACCGAACTTTCCGGCGTCCGTTCGCGCCGAAGCACCTCCCTTGCACGCAACCGTCACGCCGTCGAGCACAACGGCGACAGGCTGCGGATTGGGAGCTGAGCTATCGCCAACATAGCCAACAACACCGCCCGCGTCGGACAGCTTGCCCGCAAGTTCAAACTCAATTGAGCACGTTTTCTTATCCGCATCCTTTTGGACCACAAAGGCGCGCAGCGGCTCATCGACGCCTTTTGCCGTCGCAAACACCTTGCCGACAAGGCCGCCGTAGCTGCCGTTGAAGCTAACTTCTTCCGGTAAGGTGAACTTGCTCTTATACGTTCCGCCTTGCACCACGATGTCGCCATTAGAAATATCGGCCACACCAAAAAGGGCGCCGGCGCGTTGCGATGCACCAAGCGTCACAAGCTTGCCCAGGTCGAACATATTGGGCTTAACGATAAATCCTTGCGCAAAGCTCACGTCGCCGATGACGCCACCGGAGCAAGCGCTGTCTTTATCGCCGACGTTGCACGCCGGCTTAACCGTTACGCCATCAGCGATGTTGAGCGTGAGGTTGGTGGCCTTACCGATAAGACCGCCCGCCGCGTTTTTACCTGCGACGCTCAGCGCCGAGACATCGATGCCAGTTGGTAGGGCGACGGTGGCACCCTCCCGCGCCTCGCCGATAAGGCCGCCCGCGTTGGCATCAGCGGCTGTCGCGTTGATAGTGGGGGTACCGTCGAGTTTGTCCGGCAGGGCGAGGCCCGCAAGCGTAAGCGATGCTCCTTCGGCAAGGGTGTTCACAAGCAAGCCCATGTTGCCTGTGCTCGATTGCATATCGATCGCCAGGGGGCTGTTCGCGCTTGTCACGTAGGTTGCGTTAAGCGTGAGCGCGCCCGTGACCTCGCCCACAAGTGGCGAGGCGAGCTTGCAGATGTCCTTTTCGGTATCGCTCTTGGGCGTGCCCACGGTTACGGTGGCAGCAAGCGTCTTGTCCGCGCCCGTGACCTTTGCGGCCACGATGGGCTGGGCATCGGTACCCTTCCAGGTGAGCTTTACGGTGCTGTTGGCGTCGCTGAGCTCGATGTTGTTGAAGAGCGTCTTGTTGACGGTCAGGGTCCTGTCGCCGAGGTTGAGCGCGCCTTTGAAAGGGTAGGCATCGCTGCCGAAGCCCTGGAACGTGAGGCTACCCAGGCCGTCCACGATCTCCGCGCCGCACACGTCGAAGTCGATGCCGGTCGAGCCACCTTTGGAGATGTTCGCGTTCTGGTAGATGGCGGGATCGGTGTTGGAGATGGCGATAAGGTCGGCGTTGGACTCAAAGGTAATGGCCGTGACGGCGCCCAAGTCGTCAGTGATGACATTGCCGTCACCCAACGCGTGCCTGAGATCCTCGACAGTAGCGATGGTGGGGGCGGTGTTTGCCTGATCAGCAGCATCCGCGTCCGCGTCATCCGCTTGTTCTCCGTCAGCAGCACCCTCATCGGCAGCCGCATCGTCTTGGGACGCGTCGCCCTCCGTTGGGGTATCGCCGTTAGTGGTTCCATCGGTCGTGGAGTCCTGTGATTCGCCAGCGTTGGTAGAACCGTCGCCGCCCTCGGTAGCGCCAGCGTCGGCGCCCGGAGTCGTTGCGACATCATCAGATGTAGCCTGGTCAGCATCTTGCAGCGCGGTGGCCACAGCATCCTGTACGGAGCGCGCCGTGTTGCCCGCGGCGCGCGCGGCGGAGACGGATGCCTCCATGACGGCGTCGAGCTCTTGCGCGAACACCTCCGTGGAGGGCGCAAGCGCCTGGAAAATCATGATCGCAGTCAGGCATGCGGTTGTTATGCGCTTTGCCGTTCTCATCTGGTCCTACCTCGTTCTATCTCATGCCCCGTGCGGGGTCTCAAAATCACAGATTGCGGTTGGCCTACGCAGCCCTGCACGTAACACCGATGTCATCCAAGCTGCCGGGCGCGGTATCCGTCGAACGGTAAAAGGTAATAATCTCCGACCCGGGATCCATGGTGAACGTAACCGACCTTCCATCAAAGGTCGCGTCGGAATGATTCGTCGCCAAAAATGGGTCAAGCTCAACCTTGTCGCCCCATGTAAGCTTGATTTTTGTTGGCGCGCCCGTAACGGTCGCGCGATAGTTGTAAGCGTCGAAAGCGTTGATATCCGAGTTCTTGTCGACCCACTCGCCCGAAACGCCCGAAGCCGTTACCTCTGCACGCTCGGAAGGCGCAATCTTGGCGGCGAGCCATTTAAGATTGGTGCCGGGGCTATTGGAGCCGACCTGGGCCTTAACGGTGAAGGATGCTTTGTTGAGGTCCGCCTTGGAAAATGTAACCTTATAGGTATACATGGTTGCCCTGTTGGCAGGGAAGGAAAGGTCGACCGTGCCGCCCGCCGTCAGCGTGGGCGAACCGCTTATGCTCCAAGCTTTCGTCGTTCCCGTCGCCTTCACGCTCAGCGTCGCGTTAACGTCCTTGTCGTTGACCTTGTTCTTGTCGCCCAGCAGATGGTTGTAAATGCGAAAGGTAAAAGAGCAGTTTTCCCCACTCGTGTCGGCGATGACGCTTCGGACGGCAATACCCTCGTCATTCAGCGTCTCATTCGTGTAGCCCGTAAGCATGTCCGAGGCAAACAGCGCCTGTGACGTGCCCGAGACAGCGACCGACTTAAGGAAGTCGCCCGCCAAAAAGGCCGTGTAAGTAAGGTGGGTACCCGCCACAATCGCGACGGCGCATAGCAGCACCGCAACCGCCCACAGGCGCTTGCGCATTTTGGAAGCAGGGGCCGCCGACTCTACGCAGCAAGGCTCTGCCTTAGAATCATCCACCTGCGCAAAGTGCTTGCCAACAGGCCTCGCGATTTCATTTTGCTCTTTCTTGTCTTTTCGCATCTGGCGCCCCTCCCTTCTTGTTATTAGTTGCCACTCGTGCCGCGAGCAATTAGATAAACCATGTCGGTCTCTTTGACGTTGGAGACCGTCTTTCCGTTTACGGTCACAACGCCCGGATTCCATGTGCACTCGATGATGAAGTTCGTGGCGGCGTTGGCTGTTTTGCCATTCCAGCCATCGAGCCCACTCCCTGCGAACTTGTGGTACCGATACAGCGGACGGGCGTTTTTCTGGACATTCACGTACGAGCAGTACGTCGGGTCGTTTGCCTCAAGCTCTTTAGCCAACGCACATGTCCCGTCCGCGGAGTTGATAAAAGCAAACTCAATCGGGGTGCTGCTCTTCTTGCTCCATGAGTAGGTGCGGTTGAGCCCGTCGAGGCCGACCACAGTGCCGTTTTTATCGTTCGGATTATTGACCGTCACGTGATACACGTTGATTGTCAGCCCCGTGATATTCGTTGTGTTGGCAATCTGCAGCTCAAACGCTTGACCGCCGGCAGCGGGATCGCCATTGTCGCTCTGCACACAAAACGCGCGACGAACGGTCACGGTGCCGTCTATGTTTTTAACATCGCCCCGTGACTCGTCATACGAAATC
Organism: uncultured Collinsella sp.; assembly: GCA_902472315.1. Taxonomy (GTDB): domain Bacteria; phylum Actinomycetota; class Coriobacteriia; order Coriobacteriales; family Coriobacteriaceae; genus Collinsella. The sequence goes on along the minus strand of CABRNM010000001.1, from coordinate 113,215 downwards.
TCGATGGGCTCGATGCTCGTCTGGTTGGGACCCATGATCTTAAGCTGCGCGGGCGTTTGGATCTTGCCCACCGTAGACAGACTTTTGCTGCCCACAAACCACGAGAGCGACAAGCCGATGATAAGAGCGATTGCCGCCAGCAATATCAGGACCGCAAGGGCCTGTGCGCGGTGGTTTTCTATCCAATTGCGGGCATCGCCGAGGCGCGTTTGCATGGTGCTCATGAGCTCACGCCCTCCTGAGCGCTAATTCTAAGTTGGATGTATTTGACCTTATTGCCGATCTGCTCGTCGGCATTGTTGTACAGCGCCGAGCAGATGGCGGTGTCGCCGAAGGATATGTCAGCCGAAACCGCAGGAGCGTTGGCGGCACTCGTGCCGTTTGCCGCGCCATAGAAGTAGTTCGCTTTATGCGCGTTCATATCTGCCTGCAGAGCGCCGTAGTCAGACTTTGCGTCGCCCGCCGCCGCAAACAGGTTCTTGTAGTAATTCGTGTTGCCGGTAAGGACGAAGTTTTGGAAGTACTCCGGCCACACCCAGTACAGGCTGATGGTGACGGGTTTGTTCGTTGGCTTGTTCACATCGCCGTTTTCGCAAAATTCGCACTTGCGAATCTCGATCTTGCTATCAACCACGCGGCCCGAGTAATACCCGTTCTGGTCGCAGCTCGTAAAGAACAGCAAGTGGCCTTTGATCAAGCCAAGGAGCGCCTCCGCCTCGGGCGCCAGCGTTCCCCCGTCCCCAACAACGCCAACAGTGTTCGTGACCTTAAGCAAGCGCGACAGACTGATCGTGACCCCGTCCAGGTCACTCACCAGCGGCTTCACCGTAAATGTAATCTTGCCGCGAGCACCCGGGTACAGAGAGCCCGCGGTCTCGTTGTTGAGGTTGGAGCCGAGCGTTACCGTCATGGCGTCGGTCGTATCCAGGCCATCGATGGCATACTTTTCCTCGGGCGTGCGCTCGGAGCGCTCGTAATAGCCCACGTGCGCGCCGGACTCACCCTCGCCCGCGGCGGTCAGCGTGTACCGATCCGCCTTCGCCCCGATCGTGCCCCCCGTGGCGCTCACTCGGTTATTCGCAGCAAACCAGGCCAGGCATGCAAAGATGGCAACGATGGCAGCCAGCACAAACAGACCGCTCACCAGGAAATCCTTCCAGAAATCCTTGAGGGTCCGCACGTGCTCGTCGGCAGCTTGACGGTACTCGGCCGCTGTCTTGTGCTGCTGGAGCTCGCTATGTCGGTCCATGCCACTCATCGCTTACGTTTGCCCTGCTTGCGGGCTTGCCAACCTTTTCCGCTCGGTCGCGTTTATCCGTTGTTCGCAGGTAGAGAATTCAGGCAGAATACAACACCATACGATAAGGTAAAAGAATAGCATTGACCTGCGGTTTGCTCCACGGCGCAAACCTTAACGATGTCTTAAAAGTCAAACCCTTGGCGCAAGGGGGCAGGTTACTTCGCGCCAACATAGCGCAAACAAACCTGACCACTTGCACCAATCCGTGGCACCGGGCAGCGGACACACGGCGTGCCGCCCCTTAACACCCCAACGCGCGAACGGGTATCACGTAGATACCGTCCTCGACCTCGCGGGCGTACTCACCCACCCCCACAATCACGGCCATAAACTCCGGTTCGCGTGTGCGTGAACGAGGATTTCCACAGACCTTCTTGCGAACGCGCTTGAGGCTCTCAACGCCGGCGCTCGTTTTATCTTCACTTACCTTAATCTCAAAGGCGGCCCATCGTCCGTCGGCTAGCTGCACGATAGCATCGCACTCAAGGCCCGAATCGTCGCGATAATAGCGCACGGGCGTGCTATCCAGCAGGTCGAGCGAACGTGCGTAGACCGAAAGGTCGCGTATGACCAAATTCTCAAACACCAGACCAAATGTCTGCCAGTCGGCAAGCAGCGCCTGCGAGGACATACCTAGCAAGGCGCAAGCAAGGCTCGGATCTGCCAGATAGCGCTTGGGCTTGACGGTAAAGCGCCGTTTGTCGCGCGCGGCGGGAACCCAACCGGGGACCTCCTCGAGAATAAACATGCCTTTGAGGGCATCCAGGTACCTGCGCACCTTGGTCTCATCGGCAAACGCTGCGGGTTCCTCCTCGGCACCGAACATATCCATAAGAATCGTTTTATACGTGGTTGCCTGTCCCAGATTGCGCGCAATCGATGCGGAGACTCGACGAGCAATATCGGGGTCGAGACCGACCGCCGGGAAGCTGCTCGAAAACGTGGTGTTGAGATATTCGCGGGCGATGAGCTGGGCGTCAGCCGAAACCATATCGATCGCCTCGGGCCAGCCGCCGCGGCAAGCGGCTTCGACAAGCCCCGGCGTATCGCCATTGCACCGGCAGGGCTCAAAACGATGCTCAAACAAGCCCGCCAGGCTCACCTTGCCGTTGGACTCACCTGTCTCGGCAAGCGTCATGGGGTGCATGCGGACGCGGCCGATGCGGCCAGCTCCGCTATGCGTGGGCGCCTCCGCCTTTGAGCCAAACGCGGGCGTGGCGGAACCCGTGAGGATATAGGCGCCGCGCGTACCCCGGGTGCGGTCAACCTCGTGTCTAACGTAGTCCCAAATCTGGGGAACGCGCTGCCACTCATCGATAATATGCGGACGGTCTCCCAGCAACATCATCGCCGGGTCGGCACGCGCGAGGTCGAGATTCTCGTCGACATACGAGGCGGACGCCCCGTGCTCGAGCGCGGCCCACGTCTTGCCGCACCACTTGGTGCCCGCAATCTCGACCGCGCCAAAGACACGAAGGTAGCGCTCGATTTGCGCATCCACGATACGTGGGATGTATCCGTCCCGATGTAGCCTCTCGCCTGCCATGAGCCACCCCCGCAGATTTCCAGTTCCTGCTTTCTGATTCTTCTATACCACTGTAGCAAATTCGGATTTTCGGGTGGTTGCGATTCGGATTTTCGTGTTCATATAATTCGGATTTTCTGGTGCATGAGATTCGGATTTTCTGAACCCGCTGGTCAGGGGCACCTCTTATCGACAAAAAGGCGGGGAGCACCGATACGGCACTCCCCGCCCACTCAATACGCGATAGCTTTCTCGACTACAGCTCGTTGGCCGCGTGATATGCCGTGCGGATGGCGCTCGCAATGTCGGCGGTGCGCTCGCCCGAGCAGTCGCCCACGCAGGTCACGGGCACCGTCACGCCGTCCAGGTCAAACGCGTTGGCCTTGGAACCCACGGCCATCACCACGTAATCGCAGGCGATCTTCACCGGCTCCTCGGCGCCGTCCTCGGTGGTACGAACAGCCTCCACGCCCTCGTCGGTAATGGCGGTCAGGCGGGTCTTCACGTGCTGCTCCACGTTATGCTCTGCAAAGTCGCTCATGATCAGCGGCAGAATGGTCTCGGACTCGCCCGCGGCAATCTTATCGAGCATCTCCACGATCGCCACCTCGCAGCCGTGCTGCAGCAGGTACTCGGCAGTCTCGGTGCCCACCAGGCCGCCGCCAATGACGGCGACGCGGCCCGTAAGCTCCACCTTGCCGGCCAGCACGTCCCAGCTCGAGACGACCTTGTCCGAATCGGCACCCGGAACGGGAATGACCACGTCGTGCGCGCCCACGGCAACAATCGCGGCGTCGGCGGCGTTGAGGTCCTCGGCGGTAGCGGCATGGTTGAGCTCGACCTTCACGCCCAGGCCAGGCAAAATCTTCTCGTAGTACTCGACCGAGCGCACGATCTCGTCCTTGCGCGGAGGCGCAGCCGCCAGCACAATCTGGCCGCCCAGATGGTCGCTCGCCTCGTAGATGGTCACATCGTAGCCGCGCTTGGCCGCCACGCGCGCGGCCTCCAGGCCGGCGATGCCGCCGCCCACCACGGCGATCTTCTTGTCGCCCTCGCCTGGCTTAATGGCGATAGTCGCCTCGTCGCCGTTCTCGGCATTAAGCACGCACGAGATGTACTTGCGGTTTTGAATCGCGTCGACGCAACCCTTGTTGCAGTTGAGGCACTCGCGGATGGGCTCACCCGTGGCGGCCTTCAGCGCAATGTCGGGGTCGCACATGAGCGAGCGGCCGTAGGCGATGATATCGGCCGCGCCGTCTTCCAGAATCTTCTCGCCGGCCTCGACCGAGACAACACGGCCGACGGTTGCCACCGGCACGGAGACCAGGGCCTTGACGCGCTCGGCCACCGGCAGCGTCCAGTTGTAGGGCATGGCGCCCATGGGCGGAATAGTGTCGCCCATGTTGCCGGTGTGGTTGGCCTGTGCGACCTGGATCATGTCGATGCCCGCGCCCTCGAGCAGCTTGGCAAACTCGCAGGCCTCGTCGGGCTGCAGGCCACCCTTGCCGCGCGGCGTGCCGTCGGGGTTCTCCATGATCACGGGGAGCTTGTACTCCACCATCAGCTGCGGCGCGGCTTCCTTAATGGCAGCGACGACCTCGAGCGCATAGCGAACGCGGTTCTCGAACGAGCCACCGTACTCGTCGGTGCGCTTATTGAGAATGGCCGAGCACAGCGAACCCACCAGGCGGTCGCCGTGGACCTCGATGGCGTCGATTCCGGCCTGCTGCGCGCGAGCGGCCGAGGCAGCGATAGCCTCCTTGATCTGGGTGAGCTGCTCCACGCTGGCCTCGTTCACAAAGTGCTGCATGTCGTGGTGCAGTTTGGCATATGCCTGCTTGCGGATCTCGTTGGACTCGGCCATCTTGGCGGCAAAGGTCTCCTCGTCGCCGGCGGCCTTGGCTTCCTGCGCGGCCTTGGCGGCGGCCATGGATCCCATGACCATGCGGCCGACGCCGGGCACGTCGTACTCGGGGTGGAACAGCTGCAGCGCGACCTTGGCACCGTGCTTGTGGACGGCGTCGGCCAGGGCCTTAAACGTGGGGATCTGGGCGTCGGTCGCCAGCTTGGGCGTGGGGCTCGCGGTCATAACGGGAGCGACGTCGCCGATGACGATGTAGCTCACGCCGCCACGGGCCAGGCGCTCGTAAAAAGCCAGGCTGCGCTCGCCGATGGAACCGTCGCGCTCCTCGTAGCCAGTGGTCAGCGGCGGGAACATAATGCGGTTCTTGAGCTCAAGGGGGCCAACCGTAATGGGCTGGAGCAGTTTGGATGCAGGTGCGGTCATGGACATTCCTCTCTTGTAGGCGCGGCGGCGATGATGCCGCGTAGTTGTCTAGAGGATATGGCATGGGGGTACAGCGGCACAACGAAAATCGGCGAATATCAGATGGCGGCAGGTGGATGGGGCGGGGCGGCCCGTCGATTTGTCTCAATCTGTAACAGTTACTCGGCAAAAACCGGGTCTTACTGTTACAGATCAAGACAAACGGGAGCGGTCCGTCGGAAAATCTCGATCTGTAACACTTACAGACCAAAAACGACCCTAGATATTACAAATCGAGACGAACAAATTCGGTCCGACCAAACATCTCAATCTGTAACATCTAGGCCCACTTTTGGCCCCTACCCGTTACAGATCGGGACAACGGGAACCGTCCCAACAAAATGTCTCGATCTGTAACATCCATCGGCCAAAAACGACCCCAGGTGTTACAGATCAAGACAAACCAAACCCGCCTGCTAGAAAATCTCAATCTGTAACAACAACTCGGCAAAATCCGTCCCTCGTGTTACAGATTTAGACAAACAAAGATCGTCCTGCCGAAACATCTCGATCTGTAACACCTAGCCGCCCAAATCGGGTCCAGATGTTACAGATCGAGATTTTGTTTGGGAAGTTGAGAACTGGGTCGAAAACATTGATCCGCAATAACAAAAAAGCTCGCCGGCTAGGCCGACGAGCTGCAAGTTCTTGGTCGCGGGGGCAGGATTTGAACCTACGACCTCCGGGTTATGAGCCCGGCGAGCTACCAGACTGCTCCACCCCGCAATGTCTGGGCGCCTCATGTGCGCAAAAAAGAATATTACGCGGGAGTTCGGTAAACGGCAAGGAAAATCTCGTAGAGCATAATTCCTTCATATTTAAACCCCTCAGCCCATATCACTGTAACCGAATCGCAGCCGAGCGCCGTCGACGGCGCGTATACAATGGTGCGCGTCCTTTTACACCGACACTGGGAGTAGACATGCTGCTCGCTATCGATATGGGAAACACGCAGACGGCCATGGGCCTGTTTGACGGAGACGAGCTGGTGCAGTCGTGGCGCATGCCCACCGACCGCTCCTATACCGCCGACGAGATCCATGTGCGCCTGATGGGTTTCTTTAAGATGTACGGCCTTTCGCTCGACGCGGTCGACGCGATCGCCTTTGCCGGCGTGGTGCCGCAGCTCTCGCGCGAATGGCACGCCGTAGCCGACCGCATTGCCGCGGACGCCATCGTCATTGGGCCGCAGACGGCCGCCGTGACCAAGCTGCGTGCGGCGCGCCCCCAGGCTGTGGGCGCCGACCGCGTCGCCAACGCCGTTGCGGCCGAAACTTTCTACGGCGCGCCGGCAATCGTGGTGGACTTTGGCACCGCGACCAATATCGACGTCATCGATAAGGACGGTTATTACATTGGCGGAGCGATCGCGCCGGGCATCCGCATCTCCATGGACGCGCTTGCCGCCCGTGCCGCCAAGCTCGCCAGCGTTCCGCTCGAGGCGCCGGAGCACGCCATCGGCCGCGATACCGAGGAGTGCATCAAGGTCGGCGCCGTAACGGGCGCCGCCGCCATGGCCGAGGGCTTGGTCGCGCGCATGAAGCGCGAGCTGGGCCGCGAGGACGCCACCGTTATCGCCACGGGCGGTCTCGCCGGCATCGTCGCCGATTCGACCGATGCCTTCGACGTGGTCGACGGGCAGCTCACCATCAAGGGCATCTGCGAAATCTACCGCCGCATGCAGGAGCTGGGGTAAGACGGGGCTTAAGTCGAGCACGCCCGATGTCACAGCCCCGCAAACGTTCGCCAAGCCTATTCCTCAAAAACGAAATTTTTTCAATTTTGAGGAATAGGACCGAGATGCCGCCCTGCAGTCACGCAAAAGCCCTCCCCGGTGCAATCAGAGGAGGGCTTCGTTGTCATCTCTATCTTTGAACGCGGGCGCCTCGCATTACAGTCCGCGAATCCGTACGGCCTCGGGCGGAAACTCCTGCTCGCCGGCATCGGTCTTGATGGTCGCGCGGCCCCAGATGTCCAGGCCCGCAAACACACCGACCGCAAGCGGCAAACCGTTGGGCGACACCGCCGCAACTTGGCGGCCCAGCAGCGGCACCATGTCGAAGTACTCGCCCAGCACGGGAGCCAGCGGACCGGCAGCACCCTGCGGCGTGTTAGCAACAACCGCCCAGGCGTCCACGCGAGTCAGCACGGCGGCAGCCAACTCCTCGACCAGCGCTTCGTCAGCCACGTCCACACCGAGCTCACTCAATGCCGAACGCTCGATATCCACCGTCACGGCACCGAACATGCCCGCGGCACCGGCACCGCCGTTGACGGCGACGCGCGCGAACGACGTCTCAAACGCGGGTGCGCCGAACACGATATTGCTCGGCCACTCAATGCCCACCTTGCCGGCAAGGCCCAAACCCGGCGTCGACGCCGTGCCCACGAGCGCGTCCATCATGCCCATCGCTGCCACAAACGGCAGGCCGTGGAAGGCATGCATATTCACGTCCGGGCGCACGACCAGCGAAAACGTCAACGACGCCTCGCCCGCGCTCCAAGCGCACCAGCCCGCAGACACACCCTCGCGGCCCGCGTCGCGCGCGGCGTCAAGCTCGGTGCCGGCGGTTACAACATTCATCTCAATCACCTACATACGCCCCAATTCGCCCACGATATGGCCCACGCGGTCCTCGGGCTCCTTGACCTCGACACCGTTGTAGCGGAAGAACCGCGCCGGGTCGTGCATCAGATCCTCGAGCGGCACCAGCACAAAGTCGCGTTCGCCAATGAGCGGATGCGGCAGGCGCAGCTTTTTGCCGCCGTGGGTCTCGCCGTCCATCCACAGCAAATCCAGGTCGATGGTGCGTGGACCGTTGACCTTGGCCTTCTTGGAGCGGTCGCGCCCCAGCTCGGCCTCGATCTTCATAAGCTCGTCGAGCAGCACCAGCGGCGCCAGCTCGGTCTTAATCTCGATGACGGCGTTGGCAAATGCGTCCTGGCGCGTCTCGTAGGCCGGCTCGCTCTCGTAGATGCGCGAGCAGTTGGACACGCAGGTGAGCGGAATCTCGGCAATCATGTCGCGCGCGGCGCGAATGTTGTCGCAACGATGCCCCAGATTGGAGCCCACAGCCACAAACGCACGGCGCGGTTGCGGCTTGGCGACAGCCCAGTAACCGTTCAGGAACTGCGCAAAGCCGGTAACGTCGTGCACGCGCACGATGTTGGCACCGGCCTGGATAGCGCCCAGGCACACGCCAAACGTGGCGGCATCGCGCGCGGCCGCCTCGGTCACGCCCGAGACGGCGCCCACAAAACGCTTGCGCGACACGGCGCACATGAGCGGATAGCCCAGCGACGCCATCTTGGCGGTCTCGCGCTGGATGACGATGTCCTCGTTGGCCGTCTTGCCAAAGCCCGGACCGGGATCGATGCAGATGCGGTCGCGCGACACGCCGGCATGGATGAGCGTGCGGGCCTGGTCGGACAGAAAGCCCATGACGCGGCGCATGATGGGCGCCGAATCGGGCAGGGTAAAGCGGCGGAGCTGAGAGGTGGGCACGTAGGCCTCCTCGCGGCGGGCGCTGCGGCGCATCATGGCGGCCAGGTGGTCATTGGGCTCCAGCGCGGGCTCAGGGGTCGTGGCGGCCTCGGCGACAGGGGCGACCTGCTCGGCGGCCGATGCCTCCTGCTTCTGCTCGTCCGTGGGCTCGGGCGCGGGTTCCGGATCGCCAAACGGCAGCGAGGGCTGCACCACGCCCCCCGGCAGCTTGGCCTCCGTCTTGGGCTCGCCCAGCAGCTTGCCACGGCGACGGCGGGCAGGCTTCTCGGCCTCACGCGCAGCCTCGGCGGCCGCCTCGCGCGCCTTTTCGGCAACAAACGCCGCGGCCGAGGTATCGAGCTGCACCGTTGCATGCGTGCGCGTAGGCGCCGCGATCTCGCCGGCGTGCATCACGATGACACCGCAGGTGCTCGTCGCGACAAATTCGACCATCTTGGGGTCGGTGAAGCCCGTCACGTCGTTGACGATCGAGGCACCGCAGCGCACGGCCGCCTTGGCAACCGCCACGTGGCGCGTGTCGATCGAGACGATAGCGCCCTCTTTGGCCAGCGCGCGCACCACGGGCAGCACGCGGCGAGCCTCCTCGTCGGGATTGACCGGGGTAAATCCGGGGCGCGTAGACTCGCCGCCCACGTCGATGATGTCGGCGCCGGCATCGAGCATCGCCAGGCCGTACTCGATGGCGGCATCCGGGTCGAAGTGCTCCCCGCCATCGCTAAACGAATCGGGCGTCACGTTGAGGACGCCCATGATGCGCGGGCGGTCAAAGCTGAGCTCGTACTTTCCGCACCGCCATGTCTTACTATCGTTCGCCATGAACATCCTCCTAAAATGCCCGCGCCGCCGCGCTCGGGCGCAGGCGGCGGGGTTGCTTTGCAATTAGTCTTTCTATTGTATCCGCGCACACGGGCTAGAACGCAAACGCGGCCGCGATGTCGCAAGAAATCAGCAGGTCGGCATTTGCATCCTGATCGGTGGGAGCAAGATTGCAAATGGCCAGCGTATCGCCGGTAAAGTAGCGCGTAAGGCCCGCCGCCGGATACACCACGAGCGAGGTCCCGCCCACAATGAGGGCATCGGCCGCGGCGATGGCGGCAACGGCGCCGGTCAGCACACGCTCATCGAGCGGCTCCTCGTAGAGCACCACATCGGGCTTGATGCGCCCGCCGCACGCAGGACACACGGGCACACCCGCGGCGTCCTCGTGCTCGCGCGAGCAAATCCACTCGGCGCTATAGACCGCGCCGCACGACTGGCAAATGTTTCGATGGACCGATCCGTGCAGCTCAAACACACGCTGCGAGCCGGCCATCTGATGCAGACCGTCGATATTTTGCGTCACCACGGCATTTAGCTTTCCGGCGCGCTCCAGCTCGGCCAGCTTGGTGTGGCAGCGGTTGGGCTTGGCGCCAAGCGCGATCATCTTGGTGCGGTAGAAGTCGAAGAACTCGGCCGGATGCGCCTCATAAAAGCTATGCGAGAGCATGGTCTCGGGCGGATAGGCAAACTGCTGGTGATACAGGCCGTCCACGCTGCGGAAATCGGGGATGCCACTCGCCGTGGAAACACCCGCGCCACCAAAGAAGACCACGCGCTTGTGGGTGCCGAACAGCTCTTCCAGCGCGGCGGAGGCCTGCTTGGGATCCGTTATTGCCTGCGTCATATGAGTCCTCCGTCCTTGTTGGTCGGATGGCGGCGGGCGCTTGCCCGGCGCGCAGCCTTTGGGTCGACACGCGCGGAGCCCACCACCGCCCCTGTTGCGCTAATCTTAAGCCTGCCAACCCCGTCGAAAGGACACCATGCCTCAGACTTACACTTTCGCCTCGTGGAACGTCAACGGCCTGCGCGCCGTGCTCAAAAAGGACCCGAGCTTTATCCAGGTCGCGCAAGAACTCGACGTCGATATCCTGGCGCTGCAGGAGACAAAGCTACAGGAGGGCCAGGTCGATATCGACCTGGCCGGCTATCACCAAACCTGGAGCTACGCCGAGCGTAAAGGCTATTCGGGCACCGCGGTCTTTAGCCGCCAGGAACCGCTGCGCGTGCTACGCGCCGACGCGCTGCTACCCTACGCCGGCGAGGGCGAGGCGGCCGAGCTCGTGGCGCAGGCCGCGACCGAGGGCCGCGTCTGCGCGCTCGAGTTCGACAAGTTTTGGTTTGTCGACGTCTATACGCCCAACGCGCAAAACGAACTCGCCCGCATCGATGTGCGTATGGCCTGGGACGATGCCTACCGCGGCTTTTTGAACGCGCTCGAGCGCGAGACCGGCAAACCCGTCGTAACCTGCGGCGACTTTAACGTGGCGCACGAGGAGATCGACCTTAAGAACCCCAAGTCCAACCGCGGCAACGCCGGCTTTTCGGACGAGGAGCGCGGCAAGTTTACCGAGCTGCTCAACGCCGGGTTTACCGATACCTGGCGCGCGGCAAACCCCGACGTCGAGGGCGTCTACAGCTGGTGGAGTTACCGCTTTAATGCTCGCAAGAACAACGCCGGCTGGCGCATCGATTATTTCCTGGTAAGTGATTCAATCGCCGCCGACGTTCGCGACACCGGTATCCGTGGCGACATCTTCGGCAGCGACCACTGCCCCGTCACCCTCACCCTAGAGCTCTAGCCCCAACTGACCCCCTGGGGACGGAGGAAAAGGGATCATCTGACCTCGTCCCCCTATAAGTTGCGGTGGAATAGTTCCTGCTTCGGCCCCAAACAGCCAAAAAAGAGAACTATTCCACCGCAAGTTCGTAAGGGAACGCAACCAGCCCTACAGTCCGTATTTCACGACGACGCGGTTGATCCGTCGACACCAGGGCCTGTACAGGGCGGCTGAGAACACGCAGGTCGCGAGGCCGTGTGTGATATCGAACGGCACTGCCGTGGCAAGACGCGCCACGGCGCCCGCCCACGTGAGCGGCTGCACAAAACCGATGATGTCGTAGGCGTTGATTACCACGCCGTAGAGCAGGCCCGATGCAAAGCCGTACGCCATCAGCGCCGGCATGCGCACGGTTCCATCCGCACGGTCGAACGCGCCCGCATGCGCCAGCGCGCCGCCAACATAGCCAACCAGGCCCCAGGCATACATCTGCCATGGCGTCCACATGCCCTGTCCAAAAAAGAAGTTGCTGGTCAGCGCCGCCAGCGCACCAACCATAAAGCCGTTACGACGACCGAGCGTCGCCCCGGCGATAATGGCGATGGCGCTCACGGGTTTAAAGTCGGGAATGGGGCCAAACAAGATGCGCCCCGCCGCGGCCAACGCCGCCAACACCAGCGTTGGCATAATCTGTCGCAGGCCCGGGCGCGACGCCTCGTAGCCCGCAAAGAACAGCGCGAGCACCAGCGCCACCACGACAAGCATGGCAAGCGCCGCCTGCTCAATGCCCGCCAGCAACGCCGCGGCCATTACCGCCGGCACCGCCGCCAGCAGCAGGATCTCCAGTTTTGCTAGTAGGCGCGAAGCGCGATGATCCGCCATCCCATCACGCCCTATAAAACACGTTGTCGGCAAAGAAGTCGGCCGGCGGCTCCATGCAGGCAATCTCACCGTCGAACATCATGGCAATGTCATCGGCAACCTGCTCGGCAAAATCCAGATCGTGCGTGGCCATGATGACGGTACCGCCAGCCTTTGCATGGTCACGCAGGGCGCGGGCGATGATGCGGCGGCTGGCCAGGTCCAAGCCCTTGGTGGGCTCATCGAGCAATAGCAGTTCGGGGCCAATCAGCAGCAGTTTTGCCAATGCGAGCAGTTGACGCTGTCCGCCCGAAAGATCGTACGGGTGGCGTCCATCCAAGCCCGACAGCCCCAGGCTCGCCGCGCGCTCCCGCGCGACAGCCTCGTCATATCCGCAGGTCGAAGCCCATTCCATCAGCTCGTCGCACACCGTCTCGGCAACCAGCAACGCCTTGGGGTTCTGAGGCAGCAGCGCCGCCGAGGCCGCCCCGCGCTCCATATGCCCACGCTGCAACTTGACCGTCTTGGCCAGCACCGAAAGCATTGTCGACTTGCCGCAGCCGTTACCGCCCACAACCGCATGCACCGCGCCAGCCGAAAACGCCGCATCGAGTCCACGCAGCACCCAGCCGCCCGCGCGATCGTAGCGAAACCAGCCCTCGCGAATAGCTGCCGCCGCACTCGTCGCCGCCACCTGCGCGGGCCAGCAAGAGTCCAAAGCCAAAAGTCCCTCGCGACTACCCAAACTCGCTAGGTCAACCACCTCGCACACGCGTCCGCCCTCAATCCGGTACGCGCACGTCGCGTATTCGAGCATTGGGCGCGGCTGATGCGTCGCCACAACAACCGTGCAGCCCAACTCGCGATTCACACGAAACAGCGCGTGCAGGAAATTCTTCTCCGCAACCGGATCAAGCTGAGACGTGGGCTCGTCGAGCAGCAGCACGCGCGGGCGCAACGCCAGCACAGCTGCCAGCGACAGCAGCTGTTTGCGTCCACCCGAAAGCGTATCGGTATCGCGGTGGAGCCAATCCTCCAACCCAAAGAAATAGCTGGTCTCGGCCACGCGACGGCGCATCTCGTCGCGCGACATGCCTAAGTTTTCCAGACCAAACGTCATCTCGTGCCACACGGTTTCGCACACGATCTGGTTCTCGGGGTCCTGAAACACATAGCCCACGCGCTCCGCGGACGCCCGAACATCCATGTCGGCAACGCTCTCGCCCAGCACGCGCAGCTCGCCAGCGCATTCACCCGTCGGCGAAATCTCGGGCTTGAGCAACGAGAGCAACGTCGACTTACCCGACCCAGTACCACCAACAAGCAACGCAAACGCCCCTTGGGGAACAGACCAGTCGAGCCCGTCGAGCACCGGCGCCTCGGCCCCGGGGTAGGCAAAGCGCAGACCCCGCACTTCAATCGCCGGCGTATCCGAGCCGCACGCCATGCCCGCCATCATGCTTCCGTCCAACCGAGCCATCAGCCAAACCTCTTCTCGTCAATCGCGTGCAGCACACAGGGCAGCGCCATCCAGGCCGCATATACGACATAGCCCAGCCACGGCGCCGGCGCCGATAGCTGCGGGTAAAACGAATACTGCGTTGTCGCGGTCCATGCCACCGCCACCGCGGCGGCACCAAACAGCGCAAGCCCCACCAGCGCGGCAACATCGCCGCGCCCCAGCCGATACCGCGCGTACGTCGTGCGACGCGTCGCGGCGCCCCACCCACGGGAGCGCATGGCGTCGGCGCGCTCCAGCGAATCCTCCATGCCCCAGCCCATCAACACACTCGATGCGCGCAAACGCGAACGCACGGGGCCGGCCGGCGCGCGCCCCGGCACATCAATCGCATCCTGCACCGCCAGTACCGTACGACCGCGGCGCAAAAACTGCGGGATAAGCCGCATACACATCGAAATCATAAGCGCGATCACCGGCGCGGCGTTACCCAAAAGCGCAAGCACCTTGTCGTAGCCAAGCATCGATGCCGCCGCCTCAAACCACAGCACGCTCGCCACAAACAGCCCACCCATGCACAGGCCGTAAACCATGCTCTCCAGATACACCGCGCGCATGCCAATACGGAACAGCTCCGTCGAGCCCGAGGCACTAAACAGCGGATTGAGCACCGCAATGATCAAAATCACCGGCAGCTGCCAGCGAAGCGCCCCCAACGTACGTGCGGCGCCGCGCGTCGCAAACCCGTACGCCAACCCGCCCGCAAGCGACAGCGCAATCAGCACCGGCTGCATCGAGAACATGGTGAGCCCCAACGTCAGCACCATGTAGAGGGCCGGCACCGCCGGATGCGACATCGAAAATGCCGCGACGGGCTCGTTGCCCGATTCCTCTCGCATGATATCCACGGGCACCCCCATTCCCTCGCTCAAACGCCAACGCCGCAGCGGCGCCGCCATGCACAACCAGCGCAAACACCACGCCGGCGGCAGCGGCATCGGCCGTCGCGCATCAATCGTTACGCGCTCATCATATGCCTGCGGTATCATATTGCGCCGTGTATCGTTTCCAAACACACGTCTCTATAACGTAACAGGAGATCACATGGACGCAACCGCAATTATCCTCGCCGCCGGCGAGGGCACCCGCATGAAGTCGAACCACTGCAAGGTTTCGCACAAGATCCTGGGTAAGCCCATGGTCCAGTGGATCGTCGACGCCACCATCAAGGCCGGCTGCAGCCGCGTCGTGGTCGTCATCGGCAGCCACGCCGACGAGATGCGCGCCCTTATCGACGGTGCCTACGCCAACAGTGCCACCAAGGTCGAGTGCGTCGAGCAGACCGAGCGCCTGGGCACCGGCCACGCCGTCAAGGTCGCGCTCGAGGCCTGCGGCATCACGCAAGGCCCCGTCGTCGTGCTCAACGGCGACCTGCCGCTCATTACCGCCGACACCGTCGCCAAGTTCGCGCAGACCGTCGCCACCGGCGAGCTCGCCTGCACCGTCATGACCATGACCCCGCCCGACCCCTTCGGCTACGGCCGCATCAAGCTGGGTGCCGACGGCCAGATTGAGCGCATCATCGAGCAGAAGGGCTGCACGCCCGAACAGGCCGCCACGCTGCTCGAGTGCAACGCCGGCTGCTACGCCTTCGACGGCGCGCAGCTCGCCGCGCACATCGACGAGATCGGCAACGACAACGCGCAGTCCGAGTACTATCTGCCCGACATGCTCGAGATCCTCAAAGGCCACGGCCAGGCAGTCTCCATCTTCCACTGCGATGACTACCGCGACGGCCTGGGCGTCAACAGCCGCATCCAGCTCGCGCAGCTCACCGCCATCGCGCGCGACCGCATCAACGAGCACTGGATGGCCGAGGGCGTTACCTTCATCGATCCCACGCAGGCCTGGATCGGCCCCGATGCCGTTATCGGCCGCGATACCGTCGTGTGGCCGCAGACGCACCTGATCGGCCACGTCACCGTGGGCGAGGAGTGCCAGCTCGGCCCCAACAGCCGCCTCACCGACACCACCGTCGGCAGTGGCTGCACCATCGATGAGACCATCGCCATCGAAGCTGTCATCGAGAACGGCGTCGACTGCGGCCCGCGCGCCTACCTGCGCCCGGGTACCCACATGCTCGACGGTTCCAAGGCCGGCACGCACGTGGAGATCAAGAAGTCCACGATCGGTGAGGGCTCCAAGGTTCCACACCTGTCCTACATCGGCGACACCACCATGGGCTCCGGCGTCAACGTGGGCGCGGGCTCCATCACCTGCAACTACGACGGCGTACACAAGCACAAGACCGTCATCGGCAAGGATGCCTTCATCGGTTCCGACACCATGATGGTCGCGCCCGCCCAGATCGGCGACGGCGCGCTCGTGGCTGCCGGCTCCGTCATCACCGAGCCGGTCCCGGCAGACGCGCTCGGACTGGGCCGCGCCCGTCAGGTAAATATTGAGGGCTGGGCCGCCGATTACCGCCGCCGCCTGCACGAGGACGACGAGGTATAACGTTTTACCAAGCATCTAAGGAGCTGTTCCCATGGGGACGGCTCCTTTTTCTATGCTGACCTGCGCGACCGGATGAGTGGTCGGTTCGTGTCCGTTGACGGTAAAGACGTTATCAAGACGCGAATAACCCCGCCGCACGGTTACAATGCAAAAAGGCATCTATATGGCATTCGATGTATAAAGGAGAAGGGTAATGCCGATTAATGATCCCGAGAAGTCGGAGAATATGCGCAAGTCCATCCGCGTGTATTCCGGTTCCTCCAACCGTCCCCTCGCTCAGAAGATCGCTGAGTACCTTGGGGTCGAGCTTTCGGGCCTTACGCTAAAGCAGTTCGCCAATGGTGAGATTTACGCCCGCTACGACGAGACCGTCCGCGGCGCCGACGTCTTCCTGATTCAGTCCGTGGCCGGCGGCAACGTCAACGACATGCTCATGGAGCTGCTCATCGCCACCGACGCTGCCAAGCGCGCATCCGCCCGCTCCATCACCGCCGTTATCACCCACTACGGCTATGCCCGCCAGGACCGCAAGGCCGGCCCGCGCGAGCCCATCACCGCCCGCCTCGTCGCCAACCTGCTCGAGCGCGCCGGCGTCGACCGCATCATCACCCTCGACCTGCACCAGGGTCAGATCCAGGGCTTCTTCGATATCCCGGTTAACCACCTGTCCGCGCTGCCGCTGTTTGGCCAGTACTACAACAACATGCACTTCGACACCGACAACCTGGTTGTCGTCTCCCCCGACGTGGGTCGTGCCAAGGCCGCCAAGAAGCTGTCCGACATGCTCGGCTGCGACCTGGCCATCGCCCACAAGGGCCGTCCGCGCCACAACGCCGCCGAGGTCATGGGCATCATCGGTGACATCAAGGGCAAGACCTGCATCATCAACGACGACATGATCGACACCGCTGGCACCCTGTGCGCCAACGTCAAGGAGCTCAAGGCTATGGGCGCTGGCGACATCTACGTCTGCGCCACCCACGGCATCTTCTCCGGTCCGGCCATCGAGCGTCTGAACGACGCCCCGATCGTCGAGTGCCTCGTCACCGACGCCATTCCCGTCGAGGTCGGCGGTAAGATCAAGACCATCTCGGTCGCCGAGGAGTTCGCTCAGGCCATCTCCGCCGTTTACCACGAGGAGCCCGTCTCTACGCTCGTCGGCGGCGACTTCGCGCTGTAGCCTGCCGCGCATCATCTTTGATGCTTTTAAAGGGTCGGAAGCGAGCTTCCGACCCTTTTTCTATCCCTCGCCAACCTTCCCTGGACAATTAGTTCAGATACGTATTTTTTAAAGCTCCAAAGGGCCGTTCGGAGCCTTCTGAGCTCCCCGGCGAACGCCATACTGCCCAAAGCTCATCGTTTTCGAGTACGACCGCCGCATATTTACCCTCAAATCGCCCTCGAAGGCCCTTAGAAACGCCTCGAACGCCCGCCGTCTTATACGTGTCTGAACTAACTGTCCAATAGCTATCGTCAACCTTCGCGGCAGAGCTCAATTTCCTGCAATCCCCTCAACCGATTCCACCGATTTCATAACACCCAGCCGTTCATGGCGCGCAGCGCCCCGCTGAGCGAAAAGAACGGTATGGCGGTCGCATTCTGCCGCCAACTTAGTACGTTATAGCTATGACGACCGTGATTTCACATCTCTCCGCCCTCCGCGCAATTCGTCGCGCACGACGGGCGTACTCTGCGCTACCCTGGGACTCCGTTGATAGTGAACAGCAAGCACAGGCCTTGGCTAGCTGCATTCCCAATAATGACGCGATAGACTTTGACGCACTTTCGATACTCGACGCCTGGAATGAAGATGATTCCGAACTACTCGATCTTCTCGTTTCAAACGAAGACAACAGACGCCCCGACAAGCGACTTCTTCAGCATATTCTCTCCGCTCCTCTTCCTGAAGGTGCAATTATGCACGTCGAGGCCGACATCTACGCAACGTCTCCTGCCATGACAGCCATGCTTTGTTCCAAAAATGAATCAGTCGCCAAAACCTTGATGCTCCTTATGGAGCTGCTCGGAACCTACTCCCTTCCTCCCGGGGCAACATACCCCATTGCCTATGACGACATCTGGCCCAAGGGCGATGACTACGAAGCGATGGACGACCTCGATTGCCGGGGCGACCAGTCGGCGACCGAACAGCAGAACGAAACCCGCTACGAACAGGCACACTACAAATGCGAGCCCGCCACGACCATCGAAGATCTCGAGGCTGTTGCACAGCTTGCCAAAAGTAGCTCATACACCTCGTTTCGCACGGCAGTCAAGCTCGCCCGACCCGGATCTGCATCCCCAGCCGAATCCCTAATGTTTGCCGTTCTCGGAGCGCCCATGCGCTTTGGCGGATTCGGATGTTGCAGTCTGCCCATGGGAGGCCTGCTGCTCAACTATCGAATCGACTTCGACACCCTTGCGGTCAATATGTCCTCGGGCATCCCCTATGCCATCTGCGACCTATATTGCCCAGCAGCCGGAGTCGACAACGAATACAACGGAATTGGGCATGAGCTTCAAAACGCTCGCATCCACGATGGCAATCGAAATAATGGCCTCAAGGCAATGGGCATCCACGTCCTGGTTATCAATCGCGACCAAATGAAAGACCTTGTTGCACTCGAAGCCTTCGCCCAAACGATGCATCGACTCGCGGGAGTCCGATTCCGATATCGCATCAAGGGCTATCGCAAGCGTCAGGCCGCTTGGCTCAACGCCCTGCGGGCCGGAATCGGCCTTGCGCCGGTCTAAACGGCGAATCACCCGCGCGCCGTCGAACAGGGCTGGACAGTTAGTTCAAATACGTATAAATGGACACATTGAATTAGGCTGTTTTGCAGTTATCTCTATACCATTCGCCCTATTTGAAGGCAGGATAGACTTCAAAAACAGCGCCATATGGACTAACTAAAGCTCCAAAACAACGTTTCAGTATTGAATTGAGCACTTCGAGTCCTCGGAACTTATACGTATCTGAACTAACTGTCCACCTTGGATTTCGACGGCTGTCCAAACGCCCCTAAACGCCCTCAATTACCCTCCATTTGACAGCGGCAACAGGGTCGCTCACCATAGCAGGCGACAAATCAACGAAAGGACAAACATGGCAGCTGCACAGCCGCTCAAGATTCGCATGGTTGCCGGGCTTGGCAACCCGGGCGAGGAATATGCCGAGACCCGCCACAACGCCGGCTTTAAGGCAATCGACGAGCTGGCCCGTCAGGCCGGCGTCACGTACTGGAAAAACCAGGCCGGTGCCGAGGTCGCGCTCATCAACATCAACGATCCCGAGGAAGAGGGCGGCAAGCGCCAGATTGTGCTGGTCAAGCCGCAGTCGTATATGAATACCTCGGGTGGCCCCATCTCCAAGCTCTGCCGCGAGTACAAGATCAAGGCCGAGGAGCTGCTCGTGATCCACGATGAGCTCGACATTCCCGCCGGCGACGTACGAGTCAAGGTGGGTGGCGGTCACGCCGGCCACAACGGCCTGCGCTCCATCATCGACAAGATGGGCAGCCGCGACTTCAGCCGCATCCGCACCGGTATCGGCAACCCTCCCGGCAAGATGGCTGTCGCCGACTACGTGCTCAAGCAGCTGCGCGCCCGCGAGGCCGAGGACTTCCGGGACACCTGCGCTCGCGCGGCCGACGCCGCCGGCCTGGCGATCGTGCACGGCGTAATCTACGCTCGCGATCACGTAAACGGCGCCGCTTCCGCCAACGGCAAGCACTAAAACCTACCATTTAGGGATGTTTATTTTGGCAGGTTTTACCTGCGGAAACGCCGCGGCAGCCGCGCCGTAATAAATCCTGTGCCGCCATACATATACAGCGCCCCAAAGGGGGCCGGCCTCATCACAACCTGAGGCCGGCCCCCTTTGCCGTTTTGCCTGATAAAACCGACCAAAATAAACCTGTCCCTATTTGGTAGGCCAAAGTGGATAAACCCTGTTCCCAACCGCCGAAGACACACGTAAGTGACATGTCCATGAGGGTATAATTTGCACCGTATGTCTGCACAACGCCTGTGCGCGTACGGTTTTATTCGGGCTACCGTCCATTTCCGTGGAGGCACGGTTCGGCAGCCCTAACAAGAGAGGGGTTCTATGTATAAGATCCTGGAGAAGACGCAGTTCTCGGAGAAGGTGTTCAAGTTCCGCATCGAGGCGCCTGCAATCGCCAAGCATGCGCACGCTGGACAGTTCCTCATGGTTCGCGCCAACGAGACGGGCGAGCGCGTCCCGTTTACCCTAGCTGGCTGGAACGGTGACGAGGGCTGGGTCGAGTTCATCTTCATGGTGATCGGCAAGACCACCGAGATGCTGTCCACCTACGAGGCCGGCGAGTCGTTGCGCGACGTCGTGGGCCCGCTGGGCGTTCCCACCGAGATGGCCGAGGGCCCCTGCGCCGTCATTGGCGGCGGCGTCGGCCTGGCAATTGCCTTCCCGGTCGCTAAGCACCTGGTCGAGACCGGCCACGAGGTTCACGCCATCATGGGCGCCCGCACCAAGGACCTCCTGCTCATGGAGGACCAGTTCCGCGAGCTCCTCGACGAGGATCACATCCACATCACCACTGACGACGGTTCCTACGGCGAGCAGGGCGTTGTCACCGCTCCGCTGGAGCGCCTGCTGCAGGACAAGGCCGTGAGCCAGGTCTTCTGCGTCGGCCCCGTTCCGATGATGAAGTTCTCGACCCTCACCGCCCAGAAGTACGACACCCCCATCACCGCGTCCCTCAACCCCATCATGGTTGACGGCACCGGCATGTGCGGCTGCTGCCGCGTCGAGGTGGGCGGCGTGACCAAGTTCGCTTGCGTCGACGGCCCCGACTTCGATGCCACCCTGGTCGACTGGGATGACCTTCGTGCCCGCCAGGCCGCTTACCGTTCCGAAGAGGGCGAGTCCCTCAAGGCCTATGAGGAAAAGAGCTGCGCATGCCACTAGTTAACGGTCGTTTCGTTGCCGATATGAAGTCGCCCCGCACTCCCGATAACGAGGAGCCGGCTGCCGAGCGCGCCTGCGACTTCCGCCCCGTCGACAAGGGCTTCACCGAGGAGATGGCGCTGGCCGAGGCCGAGCGCTGCCTCAACTGCAAGAAGCCGTTCTGTGTTGAGGGCTGCCCCGTCAACATCAACATCCCCCGCTTTATCGAGCAGATCCGCGAGAAGGACTTCGGCGGCGCTCTCGATACCATCCGCGAGGACTCCATGCTTCCCGCCATCTGCGGCCGCGTCTGCCCGCAGGAGAATCAGTGCGAGGGCAAGTGCATCCGTGGTAAGAAGTCCGAGCCCGTGGCCATCGGCCAGCTCGAGCGCTTCCTGGGTGACCGCCCCGAGCTCGCCTCCACGCCCAAGATGGCCCCCAAGAACGGCAAGAAGGTCGCCGTCGTCGGCTCCGGCCCGTCCGGCATCACCTGCGCCGGCGAGCTCGCCCGTAACGGCTTTGACGTTACCGTCTTTGAGGCCTTCTTCACCGGCGGCGGCGTGCTGGTCTACGGCATCCCCGAGTTCCGTCTGCCCAAGGCGGTCGTCAAGCGCGAGATTGACGGCCTGGAGGACATGGGCGTCAAGTTTGAGTACAACTCCGTCGTGGGCAACATGGCCACGGCCGAGGAGCTGTTCGAGCAGGGCTTCGACGCCATCTACGTGGCGACCGGCGCTGGCCTGCCCAAGTTCCTCAACGTCCCCGGCGAGAACCTGCCCAACGTCTTCTTCGCGAACGAGTACCTCACCCGCGTGAACCTGATGAAGGCCAACAAGTTCCCCGAGTACGACACCCCCACCAAGCACGGCAAGAACGTCGTTGTCTTTGGTGGCGGCAACGTGGCTATGGACGCCGTCCGTACCGCCAAGCGTCTGGGCGCCGAGCACGCCATCATCGCCTATCGTCGTACCGAGGACGAGATGCCCTGCCGTCGCGCCGAGCTGCACCATGCCAAGGCCGAGGGCGTCGAGGTTCTGCCGCTCGTCTCCCCGCTCGAGTTTGTCGCTGGCGAGGACGGCTCCGTGTGCGCCGTCAAGGTCCAGAAGATGGAGCTCGGCGAGCCTGACGAGTCCGGCCGCCGTCGCCCGGTGCCCATCGAGGGCGCCATCGAGGAGATCCCCTGCGACGTCGCGATCTCGGCCATCGGTACCAACGCCAACCCCTTCGCAAAGAAGATCGGCGGCAAGATGGAGCTCAACAAGTGGGGCTACATCGTTGCCGACGAGGAGACCGGCCAGACCACCGATCCCCGCATCTGGGCCGGCGGCGACATCGTCACCGGTGCCGCTACGGTCATTCTGGCGATGGGCGCCGGCAAGAAGGCCGCTGCCTCCATCACCAAGAGCCTGCTGGGCGAGTAATCACCCACAGCGCTAGCCATCAAACGGCAAAGTCCCCGTCGAGCACATGCCCGGCGGGGACTTTTTTCTATGTCGGCCGCCCCACCACCACGATGGGGACAGGCACCTTTGTGGTGGTTTGGGGCCTGACCGGCCAGTTTGTCTCAATCTGTAACACCTGGAGCCCGTTGAGCCTTGTAGTTGTTACAGATCGAGATATTGCTCCAACCGCCTCCGTTTTGTCTCAATCTGTAACAGTTAGAAACCAAATATCCCGCTTGGTGTTACAGATTGAGATGTTAGGTTGGCAGCCGAACAGTTCATCTCAATCTGTAACAGTTAGAGCCGTTTTGGACAGTTTGGTGTTACAGATTGAGATTTTGCTAAAGCCGAGGATGGGCGCTGCCACCAAAACCTAGCGCTTGCGGCGCTTGGTTGCGGCGAGACCGGCAGCGGCGACGGTTGCACCGGCGATGCCCAGGGCGGCGACTGTCATCGCGGTGGTATCTCCCGTGGTAGCCAGGACAGCATCGCCCTTCTTGGTCGGCGCGGCTTTCTCAACCGTCTTGGTCGTGGCGGTTGTCGTGGCGGGCTTGGTCTCGGGCTTCACCTCGGGCTGCGGCGTCGGGCTGGGATCCGGCGTGGGCTGCGGATCGGGAGTAGGCGTAGCCTCAGGCGTAAACGTCAGATTGGTGTTCAGCCATAGGGTGAAGATACAGCCGCTCTCGGGATCAACCTCACTTGCCTCACCCACCTGATAGCCACACTCAACCCCATTAATCTTCAGCTTGGTATTGGGCGTAAAATAGAAACCACGCGCCGGCTTAAAGTACAGGCCGTAACGATAGGTCACACCAGGCTTAAAGGCGTCGATGTGGTTGGTGATGTTCTGGTCCCAGAACTCAACGGAATTTACTTCGCTGCCGTCGCTACCCGTCCAGAACTCGCACTGGAGAATAGAGTCGGAACTCGCCGGAGTGCCCGCCGTAAAGACCGGCTTATCGCCTGCCTTGAAGGTGGTCGTGGCGCCGTTGATCTCGATAACGTCGATGGCCCGCCATTCGTCGATCGGCTGCTCGCACAGCATATTGTCAGCGTTTGGCGCGAAGACGCCGTTGTCGGTCTTGATGTGGTGCGCCCAATGACCGTTGACGTTCATATTGCAGTCATCGGCCACGGTATTGTCGCCCTTGAGCCTCAGCTCAACGGAGTACATGTAGAACTTGCCCTCCTCGAAGTGGTCAATCTTCTTCATGCCCGGCGTGTACTTTGCGGGGTCGGAATACCAGAAGGCAACGGGCTTGAGCTCCGCAGGGTCGCTGCCATCCATCTCTTCCCAGCACTCATAGGCGATCTCATACTTATCGGCATCGGCGGCAAGAATCGTCGCGGTCGCACGCGGCGCCTCGCCGGGCGCATAGTCGGTTTTCACATCGTTGACGTTTAGATTCTCAAGAGCTTCGTTTTCCGACGAAGCAGGCATCGTAATTGTTTTAATAGCAGGGACATACAGGAATTCTCCGCTTAGACTCGACTTTACGGTTTCCCCGTTTACGGTAACAACGGTTTCATCGCTGAAGGAATATCCGTCTTTTGGCTTCAGCATAAGAGAATACACGTACTCTTTCCCGCTTTTAAACTTTGTAATAGTCGGCAGGGAACCATGTGAGCCGTTATCGGAATACCAGGCAGCAACGGGTTCGTTGTTTTCAAATTCCTGCCAGCATTCATAAGTAATTTCGTATTTATCTGCATCGTAGTTAGGGACACCTGCCGTCGCCTGCGGACCAGTATCCAGCTGCCAATTGAAGTTCGTATTCTGAACATTGGCAAAGGAGATGGATTCCGATTCTGATTCCGCTGCCGGGATAACAAGGCACGCCCTCTCGTAGACATGGGTACGGGTGTAGTAGTCATCCCGGATCTCGTTAATAGTGGGTTTCCCGGTCGCCTCGGTATCTCCTTTAAAGGCGTCGTCCGGATCACCGATGATGATATTCCCGGGCTCTGTACCCGTATACGTAAGCTTGGATCCATCATAGGTGGTCGTCATCTTGGACTTATTCTCCTTGTACTCCGTAAAGTACTTCTGCTCCTCCTTCTGTCTCTGAATCTTGCTGATATCCAGGGTAAGCGTTGTTTTATTGCTCGCACTGTCATACGCCGCATGGACGATCAAGTCCCCCAGGCCGATAAAAGTCAAAGCGCTACCATCGAGAGCAGACTGGTCTCCATCTACAAGGGCAATCCCCTTCACATATTCAATCGTTTCTTCTTTCTTGATGTCGGTGTAATTGTTCCGCACCGTAATATTGACCCTAACGTCGCTGCCGCCAACAACATCGGTCACACCGCAGGGCATGATGGCGTCATTCGCCGGCGTGGCGGCGTTGTCGCTGGGAGTATTTTGTTCAGCGGGTGCCGCATCGTTGGATTCATCGGTGGCGCCAGTCGGGGCCGTCTGCTGAGGCTCAGCGGTGGCTTGCGCCGCCGGAGCAGCATCGGTTGCAGGCGCGGTCGAAGCGGCTGGTGCGGTCGTTGCGGCCGTATCCTCCGCAACCGTCGGCGTCACCGGAGCTGCGGCAACCTCGTCCGCCGCAGCGACAGGATCGGCACATTCCGTCGCCAGCGCCACGCTCGGCAGCAGCAGCTGGCCGACCATAAGCGCACACGCTCCAGCGCAAGCGATTTTGGCACCCACACAACGCCAGGTACCGTGAACCAGCGAGCAGGTGGACTCACGTTGAGTTTGCTTATCGAAGTGACTTGCGTTCATAACGGCCTCCTTGGTCGTAGGGACATACCGCCACAAAGGTGCCTGTCCCCTTTGTGGTGGTCCTGTACCACCAAGATGTGCCAAACGACTCCATATGCCTAGGTTCGTAGATGCGAACCTAGGCCTCTACCTGCGGTTTAATTCAATATGATTTCGTTGTCGTCACACGCGTCCCAGGGACGCTACAATCGAGAACACAACTATTCCGTCCACCCAAAGGACTGTCCTTGAATCTGAGTAAGCCTAAAATCAACGCGCTTTTGGCACTTGCGCTCTTTACCTTTGTCTTTCTTGCCGCCGAGTTTCGATTCGACATTAATGTCGGGCTGCTCACCGGTGCCGAGCGTGTTGTGATTGCGCAGGGCTTCATCCTCGGCGCCAGCGTGATCGGCTTTATCGGATATGCGCCGCTGCTCGGGCTCGCACAGCGCAAAGGCCACTCGCTGGCAGCCGTCAACGCCGCCGCCGTCCCTATCGTCATCGTGGGCCTGACCCAAATTCAGTTCCCTACGGCCCCGCTTGTGCTCGAAATTCTGGGCTGCGTGGGGTTCTTTGGACTCGGCCTGCTGGGCGCCGCCACTCACCACGCCTTTTCGTTGGCATTCCAGGATGATCCCAAGCTCGCCACCGGTGCGGGAGCGGCCTATGCCGCGGGCATCCTGATGCAGTTCGCCGTCAACCTGCTCAATTGCGGCGGTATCGCAGAGCTCATCGTCCTTGGCACAGCGACGATCGCCATCTCCGCCCTCAGCGTCGTTCCCCAAAAGGCTGCCGAGAGCTCCAGCCCCGCCATCAATCCCTTTGTTGAGCCTTCTCATGCCCTCGCCAAACAGGCATGCTGGAGCATCGCGCTCGTCATGGTTCTTGCCTGTTTGTTCTCTACCCTCGACAACGTGGTCACACTCTCCAACGCCCGCGGCACCATTGCCGTGCAGACCTGGCCGCGCCTCTTTTTGGCGGCAAGCGGCCTTGCCGCCGGTCTTATCTTTGACCTTGCCGAGCGCCGCTACATGGGACTTGTCATGCTCGGCATCGCCGTGCTCTCGACCATTTCCATCCTGGCCGTGGAGGCCGGCGCCGATCCCAACCTGGGCCTTGTCGTCTTTTACCTGAGCTCGGGCTTTTTTGTCACGTTCTTTACCGCCACCTTTACGCAGCTGGCACCGCACATGCATGCGCCCGCCTTATGGGCCGGCATGGGTCGCGCGGCCAACAACGTATGCGCGTTCACCACATCGGGTATCTCGCTGGCGCTCGTGACCTCGGACAATGTTGCTCTCATCATGATCGGTGCGCTCGTTTTGCTCGTCGCCGCCTGCGCGGCATTCGTGGCAGCCGGCCTGTTCCGCCTGCCCCAAACCGAGCAGGAGCGCGAGCGCGAGCAGCTGGCAGAAGAAGCGCTCGCCGCCCCCACCATCGAGGAGCAACGCCAGGCCTTCATCGCCAACCACGCTCTCACCCCGCGCGAAGTCGACGTGCTCATAGCCGTGACCCAGGATGAACGCCCGCTCAAGCAGATCGCCGAGGAGCTCGGCATCTCGATGCGCATGGTACAGCGCCACCTGAGCTCTATCTACCAAAAGACCGACACGCAGACGCGCGCCGGTCTCACCAAAATCTTCCCCTCAGCTTAAAACAAAAACCACCACAAAGGTGCCTGTCCCCTTTGTGGTGGTTTTGGTCGGTTAGCCTTCGAGCTGAGCCACCTTGTAGCGGTAGGCAGCGGCGATAACGTCTTTACAACCCTCGCGGCCCAGCTTGGCGCGGTTGACGACGATGTCCTTGCCGCTCGTCATCTTCCACTTTCCGGCACTGTAGCGCTTATAGAACGCCTCGCGCGCCTTCTGCTGCTGCTTGACCAGCTTGGCGCCCTTCTTTTTGTTGAGGCCGCGCTTCTTGCGCACGATCTCGACGCGGTCCTCAAATGGCGCAGTCACCAGCACGGCGATGTGGTTGGGGTTGTTGCGCAGCAGATAATCGGACAGACGGCCTTCGATAATGCAGCTCTCGGTCTCGCCCAGATCCAAAATCACCTGGCTCATCTTTTGGAACAACTTGTCCGAGTACGAACGCGCATCGTAGCGGTCGGGCAGAAACGCCATGTTCTCCACGGCCAGACGCTCGTCGTAGGCGGCCATCTTATCGAGCGACTCGCCCGCACGCAGCGACGCGCGCACCAGCAGCTCGTTGTCATACAGCGGAATCCCCAGCTCATTGGCGAGGATACGGCCAATCTCGTGGCCCTCGGCACCAAAGTCGCGCGCGATGGTAATGACCACAGGACTCTTCTTGTTCACCAGATCGCTCATCGCGATTCCTTTCTAACAAATGAGAAATGGGCGATTCTTGATTCCCATTTTGTCACTTACGACCGTCCTGGTTTCCCAAGTGCGGCAGATTGCCCCGAAAGAGGAGCGCCGCGTACTAAATGTACGCAAGCGACGATTGAGGGGCAAGGTGCCGTGCTTGGGGAAGCAGGACTACGCTGCTACGATACGGCGTTGATAAGCCCTCACCAGCAGCGAGATACCAAAGTTGAGCACAAAGTACATCGCAAACACCAGGCCGTAGAGCATAAGCACCTGCGACAGGTCGATCGCGTGGGCCATCACGACGTTTGCCGTGTACATGAGCTCGGCCACATTAATGCCCGAAAGATACGAGCTGTCCTTGATGACAGTCGTGCACTGGCTAAACAGCGCCGGAATGATCGTCTTAAACGTCTGCGGCAGAATGATGTAGCGCATGGTGGCAAAGAAACCGAAGCCCTGGCTCTGCGCTGCCTCAAACTGGCCGCGCGGAATCGAGTTGAGGCCGCCGCGCACAATCTCGGCCATAACAGCGCTGGTAAACAGCGTAAAGGCGATGGTCGAAATCACAATGTCCAAACCCTGCACCGTAAAGTAGATAAACAGGATCCACAGCAGGTTTGGCGTGCAACGGAACAGCTCGATATAGGCGCTCACCAAAATACGGAACGGGCGGGGCGCATAGCTTTTAACGAGCGCCAGCACCGTGCCAAAGATGAGCGAGAAAAAGATCGACAGCGCCGAGATCTCGATTGTCTTAACAAAACCGCCCCAAATGTAGAGCAGGTTGGTCGCGTTGAAGATTTCCATGCGCTAGGCCTCCTCTACGTTGTCGAGCCCCAGCTCGGCCAGGCTCACACCGCGCGGACGCTCCTTTGAGCGGCGCTCGAGCCACTGCACCAGCATGGCGAGCGGAAAGCAGATGATGAAGTACATAAGGCAGCAGACGATGTATCCCTGCAGGTACCCGTACAGACTCACAAAGTTGTCGGAACGGTACATAAGGTCGCCGCCGGCCACGAGCGCCAGCACCGACGTGTTCTTGACCAGGTTGAGCGCCTGGTTACACAGCGGCGGCAAAATGATCTTGAACGTCTGGGGCAGCACGATGTACCAGTATGCCTGCGCGCGAGTGAAGCCCTGGCTCTGGGCCGCCTCCATCTGACCGCGCGGAACCGCCTCGATACCAGTGCGGATGACCTCCGAAATGTAGGCCGCGTGATACAGGCCCACACCCAAGAAGCCCAGCACGAACGGCGCGATGCGCACCGGCTGGTCGGCGCCGGTTATGGCCTGCAAAAACTGCGGACCGGCCATGTACATAAAGAGCACCTGTACGGGCAACGGGGTGTTCTGGTAAAACTCCAC
This sequence comes from uncultured Collinsella sp., assembly GCA_902472315.1. Taxonomy (GTDB): domain Bacteria; phylum Actinomycetota; class Coriobacteriia; order Coriobacteriales; family Coriobacteriaceae; genus Collinsella. Next base: position 84,345 of record CABRNM010000001.1, on the reverse strand, counting down.
GTACACGCGGCTTATAGCACGCAGCACACGCGAACGGGTGGTAGAGAACACGCCCAGCAGCGTGCCCAGTACCAGCGACAGCAGCAGACCGGCAACGACCACCTGTAGCGTCACGCCAAAGCCCTCCCAGAAGGGCCCCATGTTTTGAAATGTCGTCGACCAACGGTCGGCGTCAAACAATCCTTCGAGCATTTGATTCCTTCCTTGGACGATGCGCCTATACAAGACCCCAGGTCTTGACTTCTTGGTCGAGCCAGCCATCGGCCAGGCGATCGCAAACCACCTGATCGACCACGGCCGAAAGGTCGCAGCCCTTCTTGGTCGCCACGCCGTAGCCCTGCTCGCCAAACTTGACCTCGGGCTGCAGTAGCTCAACGGTCTCGTTCATGTAACCGGCCAACGTGGAGCGGTCCATGGCAAAGACGTCGATGTTGCCGGCGTCGAGCGAACTCTTGATGATGGGGTAGCCGCTAAAGGCCCTAAACTCGGGCTTGCAGCTAAAGCCGTTGTCCTTGATCATCTGCTCGATCAGACCCTGCGTGGTGGCGCCCTGGCTCACGCCGATGACCTTGCCGTCCAGGTCCTCAATCGAGGTAAAGCCCGAACGCTTCTTGACCATGAGTCCCACGTAGTCGGTGCGGTACGGCGTCGAGAAATCCCAGCTCTTCTTGCGCTCGTCGGTGATGGTGTAGGTCGCCGCGACCACGTCAAGTTGGCCGTTATCGATCAGCGGGCCGCGCGTCTTGGGCGTTACGTCGGTAAACTCGACAAGCTCCTGGGCGCGGGCCTCCTTGTAGCTTACGCCAAAGACCGCAGCGGCGATCTGGTAGCACAAATCGACTTCCATGCCCTCAAAGCGGCCCTTGGCGGTGTCGTAATAGCCATAGCCGGGAACGTCCTTCTTAACGCCTGCATTCAGATGGCCACGCGACTTGATGGCCGCAAGCTTAGACCCCTTGTCGGAGCCCTCGCCGCTGGTGGAGTTGCCGCAACCGGTAAGCGCGGTCCCCGTCAGCGCAAGCATGCCGGCGCCAGCCAGCTGCAAAAAGTGACGGCGCGACACGGCCGCCCTCGTCATATCCGTCATGTCCATCACCGCGCCTAGTGCAGAATCTTGGACAGGAACTCGCGGCAGCGCGGGTTCTCGGGGTTATCGAAAAAGTGCTCGGGCGTGCCCTCCTCCAGGATGCGGCCGTCCTCCATAAAGATGACGCGGTCGGCCACCTGGCGCGCAAAGCCCATCTCGTGCGTCACGCAGATCATGGTGATGTCCTCCTGCGCGAGCTCAATCATAACGTCCAGGACTTCCTGGACCATCTCGGGGTCGAGCGCCGAGGTCGGTTCGTCAAACAGGATGATGGGCTGCTTGGTGCACAGGGCACGGGCGATGGCGATGCGCTGCTGCTGACCGCCCGAGAGGTTCTGCGGATACTCGCCGGCCTTATGAGCCATGCCGACGCGCTTGAGCGCAGCGATGGCGATCTCGGTCGCCTCCTCCTTGCTCTTCTTTTGCAGCTTGATGGGCGCGAGCGTCAGGTTGCCGAGCACTGTCATGTTGGGATACAGGTTGAACTGCTGGAACACCATGGAACTATACTTGCGAGCCATCTCCAGGTGGTTCTTTTTGGTGAGCGGCGTACCGTCGATGACGACCTCGCCCGACGTGGGCTCCTCCAGATAATCGACGCAACGGATGAGCGTCGACTTACCCGAGCCGGAAGGCCCGATCATTACGAGCTTCTCGCCGCGCTTGACGGTGAGATTGATATCTTTGAGCACATGCAGGTCGCCAAAGTACTTGTTGAGATGCTTGATCTCGATCATGTCTGCCATGAATGTCCCTTCCCTGCGTTTACACGATTTGAACTATTGTACGGAAAGAACCACGTTTCCGCAGCCCACACTACATTCCCGTAAAGAACCCGCAACCTTTAACCCACTCATTGGGGACAGGCTTAAATGAGTACCTACTCATTGGGCACTCATTTAAGCCTGTCCCCAATGAGTACCCAGCCCAGCAAAAAGGGGCGCGACCATGACGGCCACGCCCCTCAAGACCCGAAAATAATACAACCGCCTTTGTTGAGCATAAGTCAGCGAAAACCCGTACACGCGAGCAAGGTGACGTGAAATGAAAGGGCGCAGACCTTATGGTCGCGCCCTTGAAATTGAACGTCAGATTGCCGCGTGTACGGGTTTGCAGCGTCGAGCCGTTACGCGGTTTGGTAAAACCGCGTAACAAATTACGCAAGTTTGGCGCCGACGATCTTTGCTGCGGCCGGCTTATCGAAGTTGCCGCCGGTAGCCTTGCCGAGTGCGCCCATGACCTGGCCCATCTGCTTCTTGGACGTGGCGCCCAGCTCGGCAATGACCTGCTCGATCAGAGCCTCGAGCTCCTCGCCTGAAACCTGCGCGGGCAGCAGGCTCTCCAGAATCTTGACCTGCTCGGTCAGGTTGTCGGTACGCTCCTGGTCGGTACCGGCCTTAATGGACATCTCCAGCGTCTCGCTCGTCTGCTTAATCAGACGCTTGATCATGTTGTTGACGTCTTCCTCGGTCACATCGCGACGCTCGTTGACCTCGATATTCTTCACCTCGGCCTTGACCTGGCGAATGATGGACAGGCGAACCTTATCCTTGGCCTTCATGGCGGCGATCATTTCCTGCTGCAGCTCTTCGTTGGTCATCTGCAAATCCTCCTCAATAGTGTGGGCGACACTCGAGCGAGCGCCGCCCCATGATTACTCAGTCGTCGACGAATCGTCGGTCGAACTCTTGGTGACGCCCTTCAGGCTGACGTTGTACGGCACGTCTTTGGGCATGGGGTTAACGGTGATGTCGGCGTCCTTCTTGTACTGCTCCAGCCACTCGCTGTACGCGGTGCTTGCCGCCTGCGTCTTCACCACGTTGGAGACGTACTTCTTAATGTCCTTGGGCACCTGCTTAATGTCATCGACCTGGTTATCGACATGGAAGTAGTCGGTGCACTTGATGATGTGATAACCATAGGTCGACTCGACGACGTCGCTCACGTCGCCCTTGTTGAGCCCCTCGAGCGCCGCCTGGTAGCTGTCGACGAAGGTAGTGAGCTTATCCCAGCCCACATCGCCCTTCTTCTCCTTGGAGCCGGTATCGTCGGAGTACTGCTCCACGGCGTCCTCAAAGCTCAGCTCGCCGGAGTTAATCTTGTCCAGGCACTCCTGTGCCTTGGCCTTGGCGGCGGCCTTGTCCTCGTCGGATGCGTCGGAATCAACCTTAATCAGGATGTTCGACGAGCGGCGGGCATCGTTGTAGTTAGACAGGTTCTCGTTGATGTAATCGACGATCTCGCTGCCCTTGGGCTTGCTGGTGGGCGCCACGGCATCCTTGAGCTTCTGCTGCGCCAGGCTCTCCTTGAGCGAATCCTTGTAGGTGTCCTCGGTGTAGCCGTAGGTCTTAAGGGTCTTCTTAAAGGTCTTGGCACCGCCCGCGCTCTTGCACGCGTCCTTCCATGCCTTCTCGACCTCCTCGTCCGACACCGTCACGCCGTTTTCCTTCTGCGCCTGCTGAAGCAGAATCTGCTGCGTGTAGGAGTCGATGAGCTGCTTGCGGTACTTCTTGGGTGTGAGGTCGTTGTCGACCAGGTACTGTGCCCAGTCCTTGTCCTTGGTGTAGCCGTAGGACGTGCGCATGCTCATGATCTGCTTGGTCACGGTGTCCTCAGTGAGGTTGGTGCCGTTGATAGTGGCAGCCACACCGCCGGTGAGCTTATAGCCCGAGTTGGTGCTTTCGGTCTGCGACATCAGGCCGGAGCATGCCATGGCCGAGACGGAAAGCAGCATTGCCAGCACGCCGATAACCACCAGGACGATCTTGACGGTCTTAGACACGTACGTCTTGCGCTGCTTCTTGCGAGAGCTGGAGGCAGCGCGAGCCTGCTGCTCGGGCGTCGGCGCGGCCTCGGAGTTCTTTTTCTTGTTTGCCATAGTTGGCCTTTCGCATCACGAATCGAACAAACGCCATTGTGTCACAACGCGGCCCCCGCGACACACCTGGTGCATGGGGGACAGGTTAATCTGCACCATTTTGGTGCAAAGGGGGCTGTTCTGGCTGTTGGCAATTAGGGACATTCCTTTTCTGCCGGCAGTTAGGGATAGCCCCAAGTGCCGGCCCTAAAAGTGACGGCGGATGGCATCGACCATGCCTTGGCACGTGGTCTGGCCGAGCACGTCAGCTGCGGCGTCGGCGTCCATAAAGATATTCATGAGCGCTTGCAGGGCCTCGACCTGGCCGCCCGGCTCGGCAATGCCCAGATTGATGATGATCTGTGCCGGCACGGGAGCGCCCATGCCCGCCATAGCATTGAATGTCACGGGCGCAGCAGCTTTTACCACCGCGATATAGGGCTTAGCCACAAACCCCGGGTCGGTGTGTGGGATAGCGATGTTGGCCGCTGGCATGGCAAGACCCGTGGGATAGGCGTCCTCGCGTGCGCGAACGGCGTCAAGCCAACCGGACGAAATGTAGCCACGCGGTGCAAGCTCGCCCTCGAGCCGCGCAAACACCTCATCCGGCGTCGCGCACTCCCAATCAAAAAACACCAGCTCAGGCGTAAACAGTGCTTCGCTATCCGCCATGCGCTCACCTCTCTCACCTAGTCACCTGCGACGTTCTTAAACGACTTGGCATTCAAGAACGTCGCAGGTGACTACCAAAAACAAAAGGTGGTCACACGCACCTTGGCGCCAATGACCACCCTGACCACTCAACTAAATTGTACTGTGCACCGCTAGCCGCGGGGTGCATCAATTGCCACTTTGCCGCTCTCCAGCACGTGGACGCGGCCGTCGGCGAGCATCTGAACTACCTCGGGATACAGCACGTGCTCAATCGCGTGAATGTGCTCCTCGAGCGTGTCAACATCCCAGCCCTCCTCGACAGCCAGCGCGCGCTGGGCGATGATGGGGCCGTTGTCGTAGATCTCGTTGGCAAAATGCACGGTCACACCGGTTACCTTGACGCCGCGCGCAAAGGCATCGTCGATCGCATGCGCGCCGGTAAAGCTCGGCAGCAGCGCCGGATGCAAGTTGACCACGCGGTTGGGAAACGCCGCCAGCAGCGGCGTATGCACCATGCGCATGTAACCAGCCATCACCACGTACTCGCAGCCGCGCTCAAGCAGCTCATGCGCGATGATCTCGTCGGCCGCGATGGGGTCGGCATAGACATCCTTGGAAAGGGTCAACGTCTGGATACCCGCACGCTCGGCACGCTGCAGACCCTTGGCCGAAGGACGGCTCGACACCACGAGCTCAATCGAGGCATTGAGCTTATCCGCGGCGATCAGGTCGATCAGCGCCTGCAGGTTGGTGCCGGAACCGCTGATGAGCACACCGATCTTGAGCGGCTCAGCCGTATCGGTACCGGTCGGACGGGTATAGGGTACAAAGTCCAGGCCCTCGGCGGCAGCCATCTGCTCGTTAGCGCTCATCGGAGTACACGACCTTACCGGAACCCTCGACGCACTCGCCCACGCGGAACGGCTTCTCGCCCAGCGCGACCAGGGCCTCGGTCACCGCGGCCTCGTCCTCGGGGGCAACGATCAGGCACAGGCCAACGCCCATGTTGAAGGTCTTGCACGCCTCGTTGGGCGCGAGCTCGGCCTGGCGCGACACATAGGTGATGACGGGCGGAACGTCCCAGCCCATCTCGGCACCGTTACGGGTGACCACGGCGTCGACGTCGTCGGCAAGCGCGCGGTTGAGGTTCTCGGTGATACCGCCGCCGGTGATGTGGGCGATAGCGTGCACCGGAGCGCCGCCGCGCAGCAGCTCAAGAACCGGCTTGACGTAGATGCGCGTGGGAGCCAGCAGAGCGTCGGCCAGCGATGCACCGCCGAGCTCCTCGAGCGGGCGGCTCAGCTCCTCGGCCTTAGCGGCGGCCTCGGGCGTGCCCGGCTTGATGCCGTCAACACCGATGACCTTACGCACGAGCGAGTAGCCGTTGGAGTGCACGCCGGTGGAAGGCAGACCCAGAATCACGTCGCCGGGGCGGACGTTCGCGGGGTCGAGCATCTTGGGACGATCGACGACACCCACGGTAAAGCCGGCGAGGTCGTAGTCGGCAGGAGCCATGACGCCGGGGTGCTCGGCCATCTCGCCGCCCACGAGCGCGCAGCCCGCGAGCTTGCAGCCATCGGCCACGCCCTTAATGATCTTTGCCATGTGCTCGGCCTCAATGTGGCCGATGGCAACGTAGTCCAGGAAGAACAGCGGCTCGGCGCCCGAGGCCAAAATGTCGTTGACGCACATGGCGACCAGGTCCTGACCCACCGTCTCGTGACGGTCCATGATCTGGGCGAGCACGAGCTTGGTGCCCACGCCGTCGGTACCGCTGATCAGGATCGGGTCTTCCATATCCTTAAGCGCGGCGGCCGAGAACAGGCCACCAAAGCCACCGATACCGCCGATGACCTCGGGGCGGTTGGTGTCCTTAACCATTTGCTTAATCGCGTCGACGGCGCGGCCGCCCTCGGCGGTATCGACGCCGGCATCCTCATACGTCACATGCTTGCTGTCGCTCATCTGAGCCTTCCTCTCCCACTACCGTCCGCCGCCCGGGCGCCAAACGGTGCTCATAGTTGCCCTCGATTCGGCGCGCGTCATAGCAACGAGCGCCGCTCAATCAACAAAACAGCAGGTAAAACCTACCAAAATAAACCTGTCCCTAAATGGCAGGTTTTAGGCCTCGCCGTGCTCCTCTTCCCAGCTGCGGTCGTCGTATTTCTCGACCACGGCGTCGTCGTCAAAGTGCAGCGGCTTGTCCAGGTTGCGGGGCTTAAAGCCCTCCATAAACTTGTCGCGGCCAAAGCTCTCGGGAATCGCCACGGGGTAGCGTCCGGTAAAGCACGCATCGCAGTAACCGCCCTTGGGCATGACCTTCAGCAGGCCCTCGACCGAAAGGAAGGCCAGCGAATCGGCGCCGATATACTCGCAAATCTCGTCGACCGTCTTGTTGGCGCTGATAAGCTGCGACTGCACGTCGGTATCGATACCGTAGAAGCACGGCCAGATGACCTCGGGCGAGTTGATGCGAATGTGAATCTCCTTGGCGCCGGCGTTGCGCAGCATCTTGACGAGCTGCACCATGGTGGTGCCGCGGACGATGGAGTCGTCAATGACGACCAGGCGCTTGCCCTCGATGTTGTCGCGCAGCGGGTTGAGCTTCATACGCACGCCCATGGCGCGCAACTCCTGCGTAGGCTCGATAAACGTACGGCCCACGTAGCGGTTCTTGATAAGGCCCTCGCCAAAGGGAATACCGCTCTCGTGCGAATACCCCTCCGCGGGCGGCAGGCCGGAGTCGGGCACGCCGATGACCAGGTCGGCCTCGACGGGCTCCTCATGTGCCAGCTGACGACCCATGTCATAGCGGCAGGCGTAGACGCTCTTGCCGTTCATGATGGAATCGGGGCGAGCGAAGTAGACCTGCTCAAAGATGCAGTTAGCAGGCTCTTCGGCGGCAGGCACGCCCTGCTCGGACACAAGGCCCTCGGCGCTGATGCGCAAAATCTCACCGGGACGGACGTCGCGGACGTACTCGGCGCCCACAATGTCGAGCGCACAAGTCTCGGAGGCGACGACCCAGCCGCCGGCGCGGGTGACATGGTTGGTGGCGTCGACCGTCGCGGCGCCGTCCTGCGACGGCAGCTGCGAAACGGATGCGGCATCGGCCTGGTCCAGGCCCTCGTCCACCAGCTTGCCCAGCACGAGCGGGCGAATGCCGTGCGGATCGCGGAATGCGTAGAGCGCCTGCTCGTTGATGAGCGTCATGGCGTAGCCGCCGCGCACGAGCTCCATGGTCTTGCGAATGCCCTCGCGCAGGTGGCCTGTACGCTGAGTAAAGTAGCCGATGAGTTTGGTCGCGACCTCGGAATCCGAGTTGGAGAGGAACGGCACGCCCAGCTCGATCAGCTGGCGGCGCAGCTCATCGGTGTTGACGAGAGTGCCGTTGTGCGCAAGCGCGATAATGACGCTATTGATGGTAGAGAGGTGCGGCTGAGAGGCTTCCCAGCTCTTGGCGCCGGCGGTGCCGTAGCGCACGTGACCCACGGCCAGCTGACCGGAGAGCGTCGACAAGTCGGCATTGGAGAACACGCGGTCGAGCAGGCCCAGATCCTTGCGGACCATAACCGTACCGCCGTCGCCCACGGCGATTCCCGCCGATTCTTGGCCACGGTGCTGCAGTGCACGCAGGCCAAAGTACGTCAGTCGAGCCACGTCGCGATCGGGCGCCCAGACACCAAAAACGCCGCATTCCTCATGCAGCTGGTCGGAGTCCGGATCATACGTCGACATGGTGTTCACCTGTCCCGCGGCACGCTCGGCCGCGCGGATGGTTTCTTGAGACATGGCATCCCCTCAGAGCCTCGTATTTTGGCGTTACTCGCCTTATTATACGCACGGCGCGACGCGCTCCCCAGCGCATGAGCAGCGCTTTTTAAAAGCCCACCGAGCTAATAATCCGTTTTGCGGCCAAACATTTTATCGGTCTGTCCAGTGCCAGCGCCCGCGCTCCCAGATGGCCGCCGCGTCCACCGTTGGGGATTACAAAGTTGCAATTGGGACGTTCGTCCTGTCTTTTGGCAGGTCGGCGGCGTATCCTTATAACCTACAACAAAGCGAGAAAGGTTCTGTATGGATCGAAACGAACTCGACCCCAGCGTCCCCAGCGCCACGGAGGTCAAGAAGATCCCGCTCATCATTAAGGTGTACGCCGTCCTGTGCATCCTGTCCGGCGTGTGCACGCTCCCTTCGGTCGGCACCTTTATGTGGCAGGTCATCACCGCGCTCATTAACGGCAACGCCGCCGCGAAGCTCGGCGACAACACGCTCGTCGCGGTTGGACTCATCGTCGCCGGCATCATGCTCTCTGCGGCAAGTGCCGTCATCCTGATTATCTTTGGCCTGGACCTTATCAAAAACCAGCGCCGCAACGCCGCCCGCCTGTCCTATATCCTTATCGCATTCACCGTCGTCGAGCTTTTGGTCGACGTGATGCTCCAGGGTATCGGGCTCTTCTTGCTTCGTCCCGCTATTCAGCTCGGTATCCTCATCGCGCTTTCAGCCACCGTCGATCCTACGCTTCGCCAGGAGCGCGAACTGCAGCGCCGCCTGCAGGAGATGCTCGACCGCGACGCCGCCGCCGAGGGCATGCTCGGCCGCGATGAAACCGGCGAGGGCTACATCAAGCTCAACTACTTCAACCTGTTCTGGGTATTCCTCGTCTGCTGCGTGCTCGGCCTGATCGCCGAGGACATCTGGCATATGACGGTCGACGACCCAGGCGTCTACCAGGACCGCGCCGGCATGCTGTTTGGTCCCTTCAGCCCCATCTATGGCTTTGGCGCCGTACTCATGACCATGGTGCTCAACCGCTTCTATGAAAAGAACCCCATCATCATTTTCCTGGTAAGCGCTGTGCTCGGCGCGAGCTTTGAGGTGTTCGTGGGCTGGTTTATGCAGACCTCATTTGGCGTGGTCTCGTGGAGCTACTCGCACATGAAACTGTTCGGCATGCCCGACCCACTCGCCGTCCTTACGGGCGGACGCACCTGTACGGGCTTTGCCTGCCTGTGGGGCCTGGGTGGCCTTATCTGGATCAAGCTGCTGCTGCCGAGGCTGCTCAAGCTCATCAACATGATTCCGTGGAGGAGTCGCTACTCGGCTACCGTCATCTTTACCGTCATTATGCTGGTCGACGGCGTCATGACGCTACAGTCGCTCGACTACTGGTACCAGCGCGTCAACGGCACGGAGCCGGATATTCCCGTCGCGCAGTTCTACGGCAAGTATTTCGATAACGACTACATGGAGAACCGCTTCCAGAGCATGACCATGAGCCCCAAGGATGCGACGCGCGTGTAGCGCCCACCGCGCCCAAAACGTAAAATGCCCGCCGGTATCACACGTACCGGCGGGTATTTTTATAAACGACCCTTCTATCGACGCAAGCCCCTACGCCTCGCGCTCGACCTCGCTCACACACTCATTTTTGATGGTGCCGACAAGCTTCTGCAGCGCGTCGACCACATGCGGGCGAATGTCCCCGCCAATGAGCACAAGCATGATGTCGTCGCCCACGGCAAGCTCGCCGCTCGCCAGCCACACGCGCACATAGCCGATACCCGGCATCGCGCGCGTTGCCTCGATGGCGGCCTGCACCTTTTCGGCATCGAAGCCGAACACCATGCCGCCCACCTTATGTCCAGGCGCCACACCATTTGTCTCGACCCCACGCACCTCGGACTTAGGCGTCGCACGCACCACGCCGTTGTGTGTCAGGTACATCCCGCAATCAGCCGCCGAAACATCGACCTTGGCTTCGCGCAGCCAAGCATCAACCGAAGGCATCGATTTGCCATTCTCAAGCATCATTTCTCCTTTTTACTGTCGTCGAGTAGCTCATTTGGGACGGGGCTCTTTTAGCTACTCTCGAACAACTTATTCCTCGACCGGCGTGAGCACCATGACTGCGCGCGTATTGCTAAATGACAGCGAACGGCAAGTCACAAGCGTTACGACCTTGGTTGCCGAAGCGGCACGATCGGTGGCATCGCTCGCCACGGCCGAGGCACCGTCGAGCATCTCGGACAAGTAATTCTTCAGTCCGTCATCGCCCTCAAAGTTGGGCGTGCGCGCCTTGGCATATGTGTCCTCGACCACCTTGGTCGCCAGCGGTCGCAGCTTATACGTTGCATCGCGCGTGATGTAATACACGTACTCGATGCTATCGAATGTCGCTTGGTCGGTGGTGTCCGAAATCACGTTGAACATCGACCCGTCATTCATGTGGTGGCCGTAGATCGTGGTCTGCTGGTCAACCATTCCCGGCGCGGTGTCATCGCTATCCAGGAAAATGGCCCCGGACGCATTGGCCGTACCGTCGAACAGCGTGTTGAGGTATTTGGAGTTGTTGTTGGTCTGCACCACGGGATAGTTGATGTTGGTTCCCGGCACGTAAATCCAACCCACAATCTCGGGGTTTGTCTGAGCAAGCGCATCGAAGTCGATAATCGGCACGCCGCTGGCGTCCTTATCGCTTACATATTGCTTCTCGATTTTCTGGTATGAATCGCTCGCCTGCTTATAGCCAATCTGAGCATTGATAAAGATGGCGGCGGCGGCGACAATCAGACCGATGCCCACGATGATGAGCAGAATGGGGATGATGGAGCGGCGTTTCTTGCGCGGCGGCTCGGTGTAGCTGGACGGAGCGCCGCTCGGTTGCCTCGTCGTCCGGGTCCGCTTCTTTGCCGTGCCATATAACGAGGGGCGATACGCAGCCGGCGTATCCTGACGGCGATGGGACGTCGGCGTTACGGGGCGCGGCGCACGAGCCTGTTGAGGAGAGGATGCCCGACCCTGCTGCATGGAGCGGGCCGATCCCGACTTGGATGGATCGGGGATCTGAGAAGCCGAGAAACGTTTTCCCTGATAGTCGGACATGACTCTCCCTATGATTGCAGCGGAATGGCAAGCCGCTTAGGCGTCGGCCATCTCCTGCTTCATTTTCTCGATAACCTTGCGGTACTCGGGGTCGCAAGCACCCAGAATCTGCGTGGCATAGATGGCGGCGTTCTTGGCGCCGTTGATGGCAACGCAGGCCACGGGCACGCCCGAAGGCATCTGCACCATCGACAGCAGCGAATCCATACCGCCCAGGTCGCTCGTCTTCATGGGCACGCCGATAACCGGCAGCGGCGTAAAGGCGGCCACGACACCACCCAGGTGAGCGGCCTTGCCGGCGGCGGCGATAATTACTTTGATACCGCGATCGGCAGCAGTCGAGGCCCACTCGTGGACCTTTGCCGGCGTGCGGTGTGCGCTCGCAATGACGAGCTCATAGGGCACACCAAGCGCCTCGAGCTCGGCGGTGCAACCTTCCATAACGCCCAGATCGGACTTGGAGCCCATGATGATCCCGACAACCGGCTTTTGATCTGCCATAAACAAAGACCTCCTGTTGAGAGCGGCGACGCGGCGGATCCGCGACCCTTAACTACTGAGAGTAGTATAGCTGCTCCCGTCCCTGCGGTCCCCGGGTGCCCCGCGGCGGGCTGGGTTTTTATCTTCGCTCCGGTTGCTTCGCAAAGTCGCTCAGCTAAATAACCCAGCCCGCCGCGGGGCACCCGGGGACCTACCGGGGATTGCCATGACGTACGTTGGCTGAAATATTAACGTGGGCTCCGCCGTTCGAACGAACGGCGGAGCCCACACTCACTTTTTATTCAGCCCTAGTCATCGCACAAAGCCCCTTCGGCAGCACACGGTGCAGCCAAGTCACCGCAGGCCGGGGCGGGAGGCGGTCCTTTCTCTCGGAAAACTTCGCGAAGCCCAGTTTCCGAGAGAAAGTGTCCGGCTCCCGCCCCGGCCGGACAGCTCGACCTACACCGTGTGCTGTGGCAGGTCCTGCAGGGCGATGACGTCCATGCCCATGTCGTTGGCGCTGCCGTGACCCTGCTGGTCCTCGCGCACCGCCTCGATGGCACTCACGTAGGTGTTGGCGGCAGACATCGCGGTCACGCAGGTCACGCCGCGGCGCACCGCCTCGGTGCGCAACAAATAGCCGTCGCCACGCGAGCCCGGGCCGTACGGCGTGTTGATGATCACTGCGATCTTGCCATCGGCGATGAGGTCGCCGATGTTGGGGCACTCGCCGTCATGCGGGCCGCTGATCTTTTCCACGACCTCGCACGTCACGTTGCCTCCGCGCAGCACGCGCGCCGTACCCTCGGTAGAGCAGATGTCAAAGCCCAGATAGCGCAGGATGCGGGCGACCGAAAGGATATGGCGCTTATCACGATCGCACACGCTAATGAATACCTTGCCGCAGCTCGGATCGGGCAGCTTGTAGTCAATCGCCAGCTGCGTCTTGGCGTATGCCTCGGGATAGCTCTTGGCGATACCCATGACCTCGCCCGTCGACTTCATCTCGGGCCCCAGGATAACGTCGGCTCCCGGGAAACGGCCCCAGGGCATGACAGCTTCCTTCATGCAGAACCAGTCCAGCTGACGCTCATCGCTCGGCAGGCCCAGGCTCGCGATGGAATCGCCCGCCATGATACGTGCCGCGCACTTGGCCAGCGGCACGCCGGTGGCCTTGGAGATGAACGGCACGGTACGGCTGGCACGCGGGTTGGCCTCGATCACGTAGACGGTCTCGCCCTTGATGGCATACTGCACGTTGACCAGACCGCGGACTCCCAGCGCCATCGCGATGCGGCGCGTGGTCTCGCGAAGCTTCGCCTGCAGGCTCTCGCTAAAGCTGAACGGCGGAATGCAGGTCGCAGAGTCACCGGAGTGGATACCGGCCTCCTCGATATGCTCCAGGATGCCGCCGATGTAGACCTCCTCGCCGTCGCACAGGGCGTCGACGTCGGACTCGATTGCACCCTCCAGGAAGCGATCGAGATACACCGGGTAGTCGGGGCTAATGCGCGCAGCCTCGGCCATGTAATCGCGCAGATGCTCGGCATCGTAGGCGATCATCATGCCGCGACCGCCCAGCACATAGCTCGGACGCACCAGCAGCGGGTAGCCAATGTGCGCTGCAACGGCCTCGGCCTCCTCAAACGAGGTGGCCTGGCCCGCCGGCGGGTACATAATGCCCAGTTTGTCGAGCAAGGCGGCAAAACGCTCGCGGTCCTCGGCAAAGTCGATGGCATCGGGCTTGGTGCCCATAATGTTCACGCCGCTCTCCTCGAGCATGCGTGCCAGCTTAAGCGGGGTCTGGCCGCCGAGCGTCACCACGACGCCGTCGGGACGCTCAACGTCGATAACGTCCATGACGTCCTCGTAGGTGAGCGGCTCAAAGTACAGGCGGTCTGACGTGTCGTAGTCGGTCGAGACGGTCTCTGGGTTGCAGTTGACCATGATGGTCTCAAAGCCGCGGGCCGCCAGCGCATAGCTCGCATGCACGCAGCAGTAGTCGAACTCAATACCCTGGCCGATACGGTTGGGACCGGCACCCAGAATCATCGCCTTGGGCTTGTCCGCCGGCGTGGTCTCGTCGGGGGCAACGCACTTCTTGGCGATCGGGCTCGTGCGGTAAATGTTCTCGTAGGTCTTATAGTGGTATTCCGTGGCACTCGAGAACTCGGCGGCGCAGGTGTCGACCGTCTTCATGCTGGGAACCACGCCCAGACCCTTACGGTAAGCGCGAACAAAACGCTCATCCGAGCCGGTCAGCGCGGCAATCTCGGCATCGCTCGTGCCATACTGCTTGAGCAGGCGCATCGCGTCGGCGTCAATGTCCTCCACGCGCAGGCCGCGGATGCTCTCCTGGACCTGCACCATATCGTTGATGCGGTTGAGATACCACGGATCGATACCGCAGATGGCGTGGATGCGCGCAACATCCCAGCCACGGCGCAGGGCCTCGACCACAAAGAAGATGCGGTGCTCAGTCGGGGTGCCCACGGCCTGGGCGAGTTCATCGTCGCTCAGCTTATCGGCGCCCTCCTTGCCACCGGCGCAAATACCCTGGTGCCCGTCCTCCAGCGAGCGCATGGCCTTGCCAAAGGCCTCCTCAAAGGTGCGGCCGATCGCCATGATCTCGCCCACGGCCTTCATGCGCGTGGTGAGCGTGGGGTCGGTGCCCTTGAATTTCTCAAAGGCAAAGCGCGGCACCTTGACCACGCAGTAGTCGATCGTGGGCTCAAAGCAGGCGGGCGTGGCCTTGGTGATGTCGTTGACGATCTCGTCGAGCGTATAGCCCACGGCCAGGCGAGCGGCGGCCTTGGCGATGGGGAAGCCCGTGGCCTTGGAAGCCAGCGCGGACGAACGACTCACGCGCGGGTTCATCTCGATGACAATCAGGCGGCCGGTCTGGGGGTTCACGGCAAACTGCACGTTAGAGCCACCGGTCTCGACGCCGATCTTCTCCAAGATAGCGAGCGAGGCGACACGCATGCGCTGATACTCAAGGTCGGAGAGGGTCTGCGCCGGCGCCACGGTGATGGAGTCACCGGTATGCACGCCCATGGGGTCGAGGTTCTCGATGGAGCACACGATGATGCCGTTGCCGGCGTGGTCGCGCATAACCTCCATCTCGTACTCTTTCCAACCCTCGATGGATTCCTCGACCAGCACCTCA
The DNA here is from genome assembly GCA_902472315.1 of uncultured Collinsella sp. Classification (GTDB taxonomy): domain Bacteria; phylum Actinomycetota; class Coriobacteriia; order Coriobacteriales; family Coriobacteriaceae; genus Collinsella. The sequence continues at coordinate 69,210 of CABRNM010000001.1, read as the reverse complement.
TGGGCAGGCGAGAGTTCAAGGCCCTGGCTCACGATGGAGACGAGTTCCTCGTGAGTATGCGCGATGCCACCACCGGCGCCGCCCAAGGTAAAGCTCGGACGCAGCACGCAGGGATAGCCCACACGCTCGGCGATGGCCTCGGCGTCAGCCACGCTGTAGGCATAGCCCGAGCGCGCGACCTCCAGGCCGATCTCGGCCATGGCCTCGTTAAAGAGCTTGCGGTCCTCACCGCGCTCGATGGCGGCAAGGTCACAGCCGATCATCTCGACGCCGTACTTGTCGAGTGTGCCGTCCTTTGCCAGCTCGACGGCGGCATTCAGACCGGTCTGGCCGCCCAGCGTGGGCAGCAGCGCATCCGGGCGCTCCTTCTTGATCACGCGCTCGATAAATTCGGCGGTGATGGGCTCGACATAGGTGCGGTCGGCCAAGCCCGGGTCGGTCATGATGGTCGCCGGGTTGGAGTTGACCAGGATGACCTCAAAGCCATCCTCCTTGAGCACCTTGCAGGCCTGGGCGCCGGAGTAATCGAACTCGCAGGCCTGGCCAATGACGATGGGGCCCGAGCCAATGACGAGGATGCGCTTGATGTCAGTACGTTTCGGCATGTTAGTTCTCCTCGGTCTCGGTCGCGGCGGTCTCGGCAAAATTCCAGCCGGCAAGGCGGTCCTTCGCGGTGTCGATGTCCAGGTAGTTCTCCTCGCCGTCCATGAGTCGCGTAAAGGCGGTAAAGAGATAGTGAGCATCGGTGGGGCCGGGCGAGGCCTCGGGGTGGTACTGGACCGAGAAGCACGGGGCGTCGAGCAGCTGGATGCCCTCGGCGGTGCCGTCGTTGAGGTTCACGTGCGTCAGGCGAATGCGGCCGAAGCGCTCGTTCATCACGACCGGCGCGATGCCGCGACGCACCCAGGCGCGCAGGTCGCCGTCGGCCGCATGCTCGGTCTCGCCGCCGGAAAGTTCCGGGATCAGTTTGCCCAGACTGGGGAACAGCAGGCCAAAGCCGTGGTTTTGCGCGGTAATCTCCACGCGACGGCTCACCAGGTTCATAACCGGCTGGTTACCGCCACGGTGACCGAATTTAAGCTTTTCCATTTGGGCGCCACACGCCAAGCTGATCATCTGGTGACCGAGGCAAATGCCAAAGACCGGCACCTTGCCGATCAGCTGCTGCACCTGCTCGTAGGTCTCCACCACGGCATCGGGGTCGCCGGGGCCGTTGGATAAAAAGACGCCGTCGGGATTCATGTCGAGCACCTCACTCGCGGGCGTATCCCACGGCACGACAGTAAGGCCGCAGCCGGCACGGACCAGACCCTCCAGGATGCCGCGTTTGACGCCACAATCGTAGGCGACCACTTTGTGGCGGGAAGGAGCGGCAGGGGCAAGCGCAAAGTCATGCGTAGCGGGCAGGTCGGCAGCTGCAAACTCGTGGGGCTCAGGGCAGCTCACGGTCTTGACCAGGTTCTCGCCCACCAGCGTCGGCGCTGCGGCCAGACGCTCGGCAAGCTCGGCGACGTCAAAGATTTCCGTCGAGATAATGCCCATCTTGGAGCCGTTGTCGCGCAGGTGGCGCACAAGAGCGCGGGTGTCGACGCCCTCGATAGCGACGATGCCGTGGGCACGCAGGTACTCCGGCACGCTGACGGCCGAGCGCCAGTTGGAAGGCGTGGCGCACATGTCGCGGACGATCATGCCACGCATGGCGGGAGCGCTCGCGGGGCGGGCGGTATCACCGGGGAAGGCCGACTGGACGTCGGTCTCGTCGATACCGTAGTTGCCGATCTGCGGATAGGTCATGGTTACGATTTGGCCGGCATAGCTCGGGTCGGTCATGACCTCAAAGTAGCCCTCAAGCGAGGTGTTGAAGCAGACCTCGCCGGTCGCAGTACCCTCGGCACCGCATGCACGGCCATAAAAAATGGTCCCATCCTCAAGGTACAGGATGCAGGGACCGCAGGTGCCCTTGCTGGTTTTGGCCAGCATGCGCTGGCAAAGCTCGCTGGGCGCGAAGGTGCGGACAGTAGTGCCCGCAGTATGGTTGTTCGCCATAATTCTCCTTCCCGGTCTCTCCGGACCGGCTTAAAGGTTGGTAGTTAGGCCTTGCGGTATTTTAACCGCAAGTATGCGCCATGGCGTTAATTTCATCGAAATGTTTACGAAATGATAATTATGACTTTCTATGCATAATGATTTTTCTAGGACGGGGATTAAAAATCATCCCGCGTGGGCATTTAGCTCACGCGGGATGATGGCGTCTTATTTATCCTGCTCCAGCAGATCGGACGGTGTGCGATCGGGCTTGCCACCGCGGAAGATCTCGCGACCGTGCAGGCGATGCTCCAGGTCACGTTCGGCCTTTTCCTCGTCAATCTTGGTCTGGCTCACCGACGGGTCCTCAATCAGCGACGACACCGAGTTCACCTGCTTTTGAATGCGCTCGGAAATCGTGTCGTCCATACTCACGATATGCATCTTCCAGTCGATGTTCGTAGCGGTCGATGAGCTCTTGGTCCACACGAACGTCAGAATGGCGCTCTGATGACCCCTCGCGGGGAACATGCCAAAGAAGGAATCATGCTGGATATTGCTGTCCTCATCGATATAGGCGTGCACGTTGTACACCACGCGGTCAATCTTATCGTTGAGCAACGCGTTGGTCGCAAGCGCCGCAGCCTGAATCTGCCCGTTGGACAGCAGCTCGAGCTCGTTGGCAGACGACGTGTCCAACACCGTCACCTCTACCGTGCCCGTGCGCTCATCTGCCTCGTCGACGGTAAAATCGAGCGGGAACTGCGTAAAGCCATTGCCCCATTCAAGTCCACCCTTGAGCGCGGTCGAAACGGTATCCACCGAAACACTTTCGGAAAGGTTCGCGGTATTCAGACGTCGCATCACGCCGTAGCCAATCTGCATGCCCACAATCAGCACCAAAATGCCGATAACCACGGCCATGGCGGTCTTCGTAATGGTATGGCTCACCTGCGAGCCCGAAGGGTCGTCCTCGGACAGCGGGTCGATATGTTTTGCCTGGCTCGCGCGATCCTCGCTGCGCAGCCGCGCCAGCGTCGCCTTGTCACCGCGCTTGACGGCAGCCTCTTTCTCGCGCATGCGCTCGGTGCGCTTTTTGGCGAGCGTAGGATCCAAGACGCCGGATGCATCGATTTCGGAGAATAACTCCGTCACTTCTTCCGGAGTCAAAGGGTTCTTATCAGCCATGATCTTCCTGTCATATCAATCAGTCGAGCTCGTGCGCACGCGCACCTTCGAACTGCATTCGATAGTAACGGGCATAGGTGCCGCCACGGGCGAGAAGCTCCTCGTGCGTGCCACGTTCCACAACGCGACCATGCTCAACGGTCGCAATCTCGTCAGCATGCTTAATAGTCGAGAGACGGTGGGCGATGATGATCGTGGTACGGCCGCGTGCCAGCTCTTCGAGCGACTCCTGCACCGCTTCCTCGCTCTCGTTATCCAGGGCACTCGTCGCCTCATCCAAAATAAGGATCTTGGGATTCTTGAGAAAAACGCGCGCGATGGCGACGCGCTGCTTTTGACCACCCGAAAGACGGCTGCCGCGCTCGCCCACCACGGTGTCGTAGCCTTGCGGAAGCGATTCGATAAAGGTATCAATATTGGCGCGGCGGGCCGCTTCGGCGATCTCTTCTGCCGTGGCGCCCGGCTTGCCGTAGGCGATGTTCTCGCCGATCGTTCCATCAAACAGGTACACATCTTGCTGCACCAGGCCGATGGCACGGCGCAGACTATGCTGCGTCACGTCGCGCACATCCTGGCCGTCGATGCTAATGGAGCCGGCGGCAACGTCGTAAAAGCGCGGCAACAGCGAACAAGTCGTCGATTTGCCGCCGCCCGAGGGGCCGACCAAAGCGATGGTCTGACCGGGCTTGATGGACAGGTCCATGTGGTCGATAACAGGGCGTCCGTCGGCGCCGCGCTCGGCCAATTCAACATCCTCGTAGCTAAAGCACACGTCGCGGTACTCCACAGCACCAGCCGTCACCTGCAGATCCGCAGCACCCGGCTTATCCTGAATATCGGGGACAGTCGAGAGCACCTCATCCATGCGCTTAAAGCCGGCGATGGCTTTCTGATACGTCTCAGCCGAATTGACGAGCGTCTCGAGCGGCGTGCAGAACAGCGAAATGTAGAGTGCGAAGGTTGCCATATCGACCGCCTGCAGCTGACCCTGGGCAACGAGCCAACCGCCCAGCAGCACCACGATCACATAAAGCACTCCCGAGAGCAGGCCATACGTCGCGGTATAGACGCCCATGGCGTGATACATGTTCTCCTTGGACGAAAGGTAGCGATTGTTCGAGGCGCGAAACTTAGAGCGCTCGGTCTGCTCATTGGCAAAGCTCTTGACCACACGCATGCCCGCCAGCGAATCCTGCAGCTGCGCGTTGATGCCGCTAATCTTTTTGCGGTTATCGCTAAAGACCTCGCGCATGCGCATATTCTGCCAAAACATAATGACCGCGAACACCACCGTCACCACAGCCATGGCGAGTGCGAGCACCGGCGCGATGGTAAACAGAATCACAAACGAGCCGATGATCTCGATACCGCAGATAATGATCCATTCGGGTACGTGATGCGCCGCCTCGCAGATATCGAACAGGTCATTGACCACGCGGCTCATCATGTCGCCCGAGCTGTTGCGATCAAAGTACGCAAAGCTAAACCGTTCGTACTGATCGAACAGGTCCTCGCGCATTTTGGACTCCATGCGCGCGCCCATCACATGACCCCAATAGCTCACAAAATAGCGGCAGGCGCAGCGGATGACATACATCAGCACCAGTCCCACCGCGATCATACCGAGCGCCTGCATAATAGCAGCCTGACCCTGAGTAAAGAGCCCGCCGGTCAGATTGCGCAAGATAATGGGGAACGCCAGGTCAATGGCGGCAAGCACCAGAGCACAAAGAGTATCAGCAACAAAAAGCCCCATCTGGGGCTTGTAATACGAAAGAAACCTCTTAAACATAGTCACCTTACGCGGTTTTACCAAACCGCGTTTCGTCTCGACGCTGCAAGTGCTCCATTTGGACAATCTGGCCTTCAATCGTCGGTCGCGTATATCCATACGCTTCCCTTCTCTTTTAGGCCACCTTGTCTCAAATGGAGCACTTTCGCTGACTTACACAAACCTGCGGGATCATCCCCGCTCGTTAAAGTTCCGCTCCACCCAAACGATGAGCAATGCTGTCGCAAGCCAAGGCACCCACAACGGTCTTGGCGTCTTCGATCTTGCCGTCGAGTACGGCGTCGATCAGCTCGTGCAGCGGCACCAGGTCCACGTTGACAAACTCGTCATCATCGGGGTTGGGCGCATCAAACTCGAGCTTGGTAGCCAAGTAGATGTGGATGATCTCATCGCAAAAACCGCAGGACGTGACAATCGACGTCAAAAAGCGAATACGACCAGCCCTAAAGCCCGTCTCCTCATGCAGTTCGCGCTTGGCGCAATCGAGCGGGTCCTCGCCTGGATCGAGCTTGCCGGCGGGAATCTCGACCGTCACGCGGTCGATGGCGGTGCGGTACTGACGCACCAGTACGATCTTGCCGCTCTCGGTCAGTGCCACAACGGCCGCCGCACCCGGATGGCGAACGATATCGCGAGCGCTGCGGTGACCGTTGGGCAGCTCAACCTCAAGACGGTGGACGTCGAGGATCTTGCCCTTCCAGGCGCACTCCTCCGAAAGAATCTTCTCGTGCAGCTCGGCATCGTGCGGGTCGTCATCGCCCAGCACCAGCGCCGGCTCGTCAGCGACCTCGCCACCAGGCTCGCCCTCGGCGTGCCCATACACGCGGCTGTCCTCCTCGACGATCTGCGCATCTACGAGTTCTTCGTTCTTCTCGTCCATCCGTCTCATTCCTCTCGGACTTTAGGCATCCCAGGCGTCTCGGCCGCGCAGCGCGCGCAGGCCGATGTCGTGACGCAGGGTCTTGCCCTCAAAATCAATCTTCTCGCAGGCCTCGTAGGCAAGGTTGCGAGCGTTCTCGAACGTGTCGCCCAGCGCGGTCACGGCAAGCACGCGGCCACCATTGGTCACGAGTTGGCCGTCCACCACGGCAGTGCCCGCGTGGTACACGGTCACGTTCTCCATGGCCTCGGCATCCTCAATACCGGTGATGACCTTGCCCTTCTCGTAGCTGCCGGGATAGCCCGCGCTCGTCAGGACAACGGCCACGGCCCACTCGTCACGCCAGTCGAGTTCAATCTGATCGAGCTCGCAGTTGGCACAAGCCAACATGACCTCGACCAGGTCGTTCTTAAGGCGCGGGAGCACGACCTGAGTCTCGGGATCACCAAAACGGGCATTGAACTCCAGCACCTTGGGGCCGGCAGGCGTGAGCATAAAGCCGCCGTACAGGCAGCCGCGGTAGTCGATGCCCTCGGCAGCGAGCTCGGCCACGGTCTGCTCCATGACCTTCACCATGGTGGCGTGCTCCTCATCGGTCACGATGGGCACTGGGCTGTAGACGCCCATGCCGCCGGTGTTGGGGCCCCTGTCGCCCTCGAGCGCGCGCTTGTGGTCCTGCGAGGTGGCCATGGGGCGCACAGTCTTGCCGTCGGTAAAGGCCAACAACGAGCACTCGGGACCAACGAGCATCTCCTCGATAACCACGGTGTTGCCGGCATCGCCAAAGGTGCCGCCAAAGCACTCGCGCACGGCCTCCTCGGCCTGCTCAAGTTCGGTCGCCACGATAACGCCCTTGCCCGCGGCAAGGCCGTCGGCCTTCACGACCAGCGGGGCGCCCTGCTCGCGCACGTAGGCAAGAGCCGAAGCCTCGTCGGTAAACGAACCATAGGCTGCCGTCGGAATGCCCGCACGCTCCATGAGCTGCTTGGAGAACAGCTTGGAGCCCTCCATCTGGGCGCCCTCGGCACCCGGGCCAAAGCAGGGAATACCCGCCGCGCGCACGGCGTCGGCCACGCCCGCCACGAGCGGAGCCTCGGGGCCAATTACCACGAGTCCGCATCCGTGGCTCTGCGCAAACGCCGCCACGGCCGCAGGATCGCAGTCGTCGAGAACAACGTTCTCGCCGCAGCTCGCGGTGCCGCCGTTACCCGGCGCGATGTAGAGCTTGCCGGCGCGCGGTGATGCCGCGAGCTTAGCTGCCAAAGCATGCTCACGGCCGCCGCTGCCCAACAACAGGATGTCGATGGTTTGAGTGTCCGCCTTCAAGGGTGCCTCCTCTATGGATTAACGGCCCGCTCCGCGCGAGCCCTTTGCAAGCAAATATACCCCTCGGCCGCCCGTCCGGGCTGCAAAGGGGTATATCGCAATAACCAAATAGTCCCGATTACTTCCAGAATCGGTTGATGATCTGCTCGCGACCAGCGCCAACGCCAATGAACGTCACGCGGGTGTGTGCCAGATCCTCGATAAACGCCACGTAGTCCTGAGCCTCCTGCGGCAGCTCGTCAAAGCTGCGGCAACCGGTGATGTCGCACTTCCAGCCAGGAAGCTCCTCGTAGATGGGCTTGGCATGCTCAAAGCGCACCTGGTGCTCGGGCACGCTCGTGTAACGCTCGCCATCGACGTCGTAGGCCACGCACACCTTAATGGTGTCGAAGGCCGAAAGCACGTCGAGCTTGGTCATGGCGATGTCGGTGAGGCCGTTGACGCGCGAGGCGTAGTTGGCGATGGGGCCGTCGAACCAGCCGCAGCGACGACGGCGACCGGTGGTCACGCCGTACTCACAGCCCTCCTCGGTCAGCGTGTGACCGGCCTCGGACTCATAGGAAAGCTCGGTGGGCATGGGGCCCGAACCGACGCGGGTGATATAGGCCTTCATGACGCCCAGCACGCGGTCGACGTTCTTCATGCCGACGCCGGAACCGGTAATGGCGCCGCCGGCGGTGCAGTTGGAAGACGTCACGTACGGATAGGTGCCGTGGTCGATGTCGAGCAGCGTCGCCTGGGCGCCCTCAAACAGCAGGTCCTTGCCCTCGTCGATCATGTTGTTGAGCAGCAGGCTCGTCTCGGTGATGTAGGGACGCAGGCGCTCGGCCATCGGCAGGTACTCGTCACAAATCTGATCCACGGTGTAGGTGGGCAGGTTGTAGATGAGCTCGAGCTCGGGGTTCACGCGGGCGAGAGCGGTCTCCAGCTTGTCGCGGAACAGCGCCTCATCCAGCATGTCCTGCATGCGCAGGCCAATGCGGGCCATCTTGTCCTGATAGCACGGGCCGATGCCGCGCTTGGTGGTACCGATGTTCTTCTTGCCGAGCTTCTGCTCAAAGGCGCCATCCAGATCGATGTGGTACGGCATGATGACATGCGCGTTGCCGCTAATCTTGAGATTCTTGGTGGTGATGCCGTCGGCCTCGAACATGTCGATCTCCTCAAGGACAACCTTGGGGTTGACGACGCAGCCGTTACCGATCACCGACACGTGGTCGGAATACATGATGCCGGAGGGCACCTGGTGCAGGCCGTACTTCTTGCCATTGACGACGATGGTGTGACCGGCGTTGTTGCCGCCCGAGTAGCGCACGACGGCATCGAAGTCGCCGGCGACCAGGTCGCAAATCTTACCCTTGCCCTCATCGCCCCACTGGGCACCGACCAAAACGGTTGACGGCATGTTTACTCCTTACATTCATGGACTGTCTACGCGCCACGCCGGCACGCAGAAGCACAAAACATTCCCAGTATACCCGTGCAACGGGCGCCTGTCCTACTCCTCGGCATGTGCCCCATCAAGCTCATAAAACTTGGTAGATGCCGGCAGGAACATCAGGTCGACGTCGCCGATCGGGCCCGAACGGTTCTTGGCCACGACGATACGCGTGACGCCCTCGTCGGGTCGATCGTCGCGCGAGGCCTCGGCCTCGTCGGCGGAGCGGTCCAAGAACATAACGATATCGGCGTCCTGCTCGATGGAGCCCGATTCACGAAGGTCGGAAAGCTGCGGGCGCTTGCCGGTACGGGATTCAACCTGACGCGAGAGCTGCGACAGCGCGATGAGCGGGATCTTGAGCTCCTTGGCCATGATCTTCAGACCACGCGACATCTCCGAGACTTCGACGGTACGGCTCTCGGAGCGGCGTCCCGGCGGAGGACTCACCAGCTGCAGGTAGTCCAGGATGATGATTGCCTTCTCCTTGTTATGGAGCATGCGGCGGCTCTTGGCGCGAATCTCGGTCACTGTGGTGCCGGGCGTATCGTCAATCAGAATATCCAGCTTGGACAAGGTCTGCGTGGCCTCGTTGATATTGGCCCACTGCTCGGGGCTAATGCGGCCCATGCGGAAGTCACTGATCGAGATCATGGCGTAGGCGCAAATCAGACGCTGGGCAATTTCCTTGCCCGACATCTCCAGCGAGAAGAAGCCGACGGTATAACCAGCAGCGGCAGCGTTGAGCGCCAGATTCAGGGCGAACGACGTCTTACCTACAGCAGGACGGGCGCCGATGATGATGAGCTGGCCCTCGCGGAAGCCCATGAGCATGCGGTCGAGCGACGGGAAGCCCGTGGGCACGCCCGCAGCCTGGCCACCGGCCTGGCACACTTCCTCGGCCTCGTTATAGGCCTCGACCATAAACTCGGTCAGCGTCTTGTAGCTCGACTTGACCTCGCGTGCCGTGACCTTGAGTAGCTTGCTCTCGGCCAGCTCGACAACCTCTTTGGTGTCGGTGGGGGCGTTATAAGCCAGCGCGTTGATCTCGTTGGTGGCGCCGATCAGCTCGCGCAGCATCGAGTCGCGACGCACGATGGCGGCATGGTGCTGCCAGTTGACGAGCGACAGGGTCTGACCCATCAACTCCAAAATGTACGCTTCGCCGCCCACGGCATCGAGTTTGTTGATGCTTCGCAGGTAATCGATCAGCGAGATGGAGTCGATGGGAATGCGGCTGTTGTACATATCGACCATCGCGGTATAGATGGTCTTATGAATTGGCCGGTAGAAGTCATCGGGCTGCAGCTCGACCTGGGCCTCTTCGACCACCTCGGGCGATAGCAGCATAGCGGCCAGTACATTGGCCTCTGCATCTTGGTTTTGGGGAAGACCCAACTTGGAGCCGCGGTCCTCAACCGTCAGCCCGGTCTCCCTATCGTCATATGCCATGAGCATCCTCATTCATATCGCTTGCGAGCATCCATAGTATCAGCCACGGTCCCAAAACGCGCCGCGCGCCGCCAATCATCACCGAACCAAACGGATGAACGGTTCTGTATATAAGGCTTCGACGCAACGTTCACCATGACACTCACTCAGCGCAAAAAACAAAAGGGCGCCCTGGTTTCCCAGAGCGCCCTTCTTAGAACAAGATTGTTGCGTTGCAGCAAATGCTACTCGGCAGCAGCCTCAGTCTCGACCTCGGCGGTCTCGGCCTCGGCGACCTCAGCGGCCTCCTCGACCTCAGCCTCGGCAGCGAGCTCTTCGGCGGTAACGCCGACGAGAACGACAACCTCGGCCTTGATCTCGCGGTACAGCGAGATGGCAACGGTGTGGGCACCGGCAACCTTGATGGGCTTACCGAGCTCGACGCGCTTGCGGTCGATGTCCATACCGAGCTGAGCCTTGATGGCATCAGCGATCATAGCGGCGGTAACGGAGCCAAAGAGGATGCCCTCGTCGCCGACCTTGACGTCAACGGTGACCGTCTTGCCCTCGAAGGCAGCCTTGGTCTCGTTGGCGGTAGCCAGACGGACGGCCTCACGCTTGGCGATGTTGTTGCGACGCTCGTCAAGCTGCTTGAGGTTGCCCTTGGTGGCGGCAACAGCGAGCTTCTTGGGGAACAGGAAGTTCTCAGCGTAACCCTGAGCGACCTCTACGACGTCACCCTCGCCGCCCTTGCCCTTGATCTCATCGAGAAGAATAACCTTCATGATGCGTCTCCCTTCTTAGCCGCGGTCGCGGTTGCCACGAGAGGAAACCACGGGGACGGTGTACGGCAGGAGAGCCATCTCGCGGGCGCGCTTGATGGCGTTGGCGATGTCATGCTGATGCTGCGTGCAAGCGCCAGTGACGCGACGGGGCTTGATCTTGCCACGGTCGGTCATGTACTTACGGAGAAGCTGAGTGTCCTTATAGTCGATGAACTCAGTGTTCTCCTTGCAGAACTGGCAGTACTTACGACGCGGCTGACGTGCAGAAAAATCATTAGCCATGTCAAAATACCTTTCATTTGGCAACTTCGGCGAACCGAAGCCGCCTCTCACTCAAAAATAGGTGAACAACCCTTAGAACGGGATGTCCTCATCGTAGACGTCGACCGCGGGCGGCGTAGCCACCGGTGCGGCAGGACGTGCTGCGGGCGCGGGAGCTGCGGGGGCGTAACCGCCCTGATCGTAGCCACCCTGGCCACCACGGGAGCTCATAAACTCGATCTCATCGACGATGACCTCAAGCTTGCTCCGGCGCTGTCCGTCGCGCTCCCAAGAGCTGTAGCGCAGCTTGCCCTCGATCGCGACCTTGTTTCCCTTTGCCAGGAAACGGCTCACGGCCTCGGCGCGGGTGCCGAACATGGTGCAGTCGACAAAGTTGGGATAGTCCTCCCACTCGCCAGTCTGCGCGTTGCGGCGACGATCGTTCACGGCGACGCCAAAGGACAGAACCTGGGTTCCGCCGGCGGTGGCGCGCAGCTCGGGATCGCGGGTGAGGTTACCGGTGATGTTCACTCGATTGATGCTCATAACTCACTACTTCCTCTTGGGGCACAAGCCCAGTCCAAAACGACAGTCTTACTCCTGGTCGTCGCGACGGACGATCATGTGGCGAACCACAGCGTCGGTGATGCGCAGGACGCGATCAAGCTCGGCGATCTGGGTAGGATCTGCGTGGAAGTTGATGAGGGTGTAGTCACCATCGGTGAGATCGTTGATCTCGTAGGCGAGCTTGCGCTTGCCCCACTCGTCAACGGAGTCGACCTTGCCAGCGCCCTCAGCGATCGTAGTATCGATACGCTTCATAACAGCGAGACGAGTCTCGGGGTCGAGCGACGGGTCAACAAAGAACAGCAGTTCATAAGCCTTCATATTGTCACCTCCTCTGGGCAAATGTGGCTTCAGGTCGTGAAGGTGCGCCTGAAGCAGGAAAAGACTTGGTAATAATATCTTTCAACCTCCTAGGCTGCAAGAATATGCAGCTACAACCTCATGACCTCCACATATGCCCATACTCACACCACGTTTCATGCGCATTCCAACCAAATGCAGACCAAGAGCTTGACAGATCTGTGGACAAGATACGGTGCCGCGGGGACAAGCTGAGCCAAGTCGCAGGTCAACGGGCACAAGGCTGTGGTCGCGAAATGCATACCAGTGGTCCACAGCACCACCCAAAGATTTTTAAATTCATTGTCAAGTCGCTTATGAATACCCCTTTTGAACAATTGAGTTGATCAACCACGCTGGTCGGAAGCCGTTTTTTGGCACCTCAAACCCCACTGCAACGCCAAGCGCGGCCGAGCGTTTTAAAAAATGCCAACTTTTCTGTTTGCACTTTGCGATTCCTCGTGTATACTGACTTTCGCATTTAACGGAGAGTTGTCCGAGTGGCCGAAGGAGCACGATTGGAAATCGTGTAGGCGTCAAAAGCGTCTCCAGGGTTCAAATCCCTGACTCTCCGCCAGTTAATTCCAAAGCAGGCCTTTGAGCCTGCTTTGTTTTTACCCCACGCGGAGGGGTGGCAGAGTGGTTGAATGCGGCGGTCTCGAAAACCGTTTGGCCTGTATAAGGTCACGAGGGTTCGAATCCCTCCTCCTCCGCCATTTAGATTGAGAGAGCTCCCGAGAATGGGAGCTTTTTTCTTTTGAGTCCCTTACAAGCAAATACGGCGGAGGAGGGATTCGAACCCGCCAGGGCGCGGAGCGTAAAGAAAACGCGCCCCATCGCGTTCAGCATCAACCCAGATCCCCAAACATGGTGCCTACGCCCCTACCCAGTCCCAACCGTTTACCGAGCAATAGGGTCGCAATCGGCGCCGAACATGTACTATGTACGGGCATTGTCCAAATCCGTAATCCAAAGGACCCCATCTTGCCCGTCGTCGCCGCTATGACCGTTACCACACACGCCTCGGATGCCATGGTCGCCATCCCCTTTTGGCTCGAGATGTTCGCCGTTGTCGCTGCATCGATCTCGGGTGTGCTGGTTGCGCGCGAGCACAAGCTCGACCTGGTGGGCGCGGTCGCGCTCGCGGTGGTCTGCGGTCTGGGCGGCGGTCTTTTGCGCGATATGACGCTCCAGGTCGGCAACGTCTACATCCTCAACCAGCCGATGGCGCTCCCGCTTTCCATTGCCACGGCAGCCATCATCTATATTTTCCCGGCAATCGTCGACAAGCCCGAAAAACTCATTCCCCTGCTCGATATCATCTCGGTCGGCATCTACGCCGCCACCGGAGCGGACAAGGCGCTTGTCTACGGCTTTGCGCCGGCGGTGTGCATCATGATGGGCTTTTTCACCGCGGTGGGCGGCGGCATGTTGCGCGACGGCTTTATGGGCGTGGTTCCGGGCATTTTCCAACGTACTAACTTTTATGCCATCGCCGCCATCGCCGGGTCGACAAGCTATGTGTGTCTCGTTATGAGCGGCATCATGAGCAATGTCGCCGCGCTGGTCGTATGCGTTGTCGTGACCATGGGTCTGCGCTGGCTCTCGCTGCGCTTTGACATCAAAAGCCCCACCGAAGAAGATATCGCGCGCTTCTTGCACCGTAAAAAGTAGACAGCACGGCACGACCCTTCGAAATGCAACCGAGAGGTTCTTTTAGAGCGCCCACGCGTTGGGTACCCTGTTAGGTATATGCCGAACACCTAACAAAAGGATCAACCATGGCTTTCAATCAAACCGCGACGGCGCCGTCACACAAGATACGTCGCTGCCTGCTTATGGCATTCGCGCTCATCGCGCTCGCGCTCACCGCTCTTCCCACGGCGTCATTTGCTGGCACGGACACAGCAGGCAATGTCCTTGCGACCGACAATGACGTCGATCCGTCTGGCGTCGAGGGTGACCTGTACTGGGCCGGCCAGGCCCTCAACTTGGACGATGCGTCCATTGACCGCGATATCATCGCCGCGGGCGACACCCTCTCCATCCGCGACTGCACGGTGGGCGGCGCCGTCCGCTTGGCGGCACGCACTATCGATATCGCCAAGACCACGGTTGATGGCAGCGTCACGGTCGTCGGTCAGCACGTTGTGCTCAATTCCGACAGCACCGCCAACTGTTTTTACGCGATAGGCGAGACGGTTGCCCTGCGCGGCTCTACCAAGTCGGCAGCGCTTGCGGGCGACACAGTGACCATCGATGGCACCGTCGAGGGCGATGTCGAGGTTTGGGCCGACAAGCTCATCCTGGGCAAGAACGCCCACATCACCGGCACCGTGAACGCGCACGTCTCCGAGGACCCCGAGCGTGCCGCAGGAGCCGAGGTAGGCGCGCTCAAGATCGACCGCACCGAGAACGAGGATACTTCCACCGTTAACGATGTCATCGGCGGTATCGTCGCCGCGGCACTCTCGACCTGCTTTGTCGCTCTGCTGCTCGAGCTCGTCTTTCCGCGCGCGACCGCCAGCGCCGCCGGCATGCTCCACCAGCGCCCCATACCCCTGTGGGTGAGCGGTCTTCTGGGCACGATTGCTATCGTCCCCGCCGTCCTACTGCTAATTATCTCTATCGCTGGTCTGTCGCTTGCCGGAGCCCTCTTGTGCGGCGTTATCGGCATCGCGTTGGTGTCGAGTGCCTTTGCGGGGTGCGCGATCTCCCGCATGGTCGGACACAACCAAAACCGCTACGCCATGGCAGCCGTGGGCGGCGTAATCGCAGGCGCCCTCACGGGGCTTCCCCTCGTAGGTGACTTCATCAGCGGCGTAGCCTTTGTCTTTATGCTCGGCTACGTTATCCAGATCATCTGGCGCAACGCCCACCTCAAGCCGCAGCAGCCGGCTAACATGCCAGGACTCCCCACCGCTTAGCCACCAACCACCACAAAGGTGCCAGGTTACTTTGCACCAACAAACGAAGCGGGGCACTCGGTCATGTCGACCGGGTGCCCCGCTTTTCTTGGAGGGTTCTCTAGTAACTTTTTCAAAACCAATGATCATCAGGTCGGTAGGCCTGTGCGTCACTCGCTACGGAGGCAGCACGCCATTAAGCAGGGGGGCAATTATTTTTCACGACGACCGCCTCCCCGCTTGATGACGAGCGCGACAACAATAGCCGCCACTCCGATGGCAGCCAAAGCCGCCACCAGCACCAACGTTCTATCTCCCGTCGAGGGCATAAAGCCTCGACTTGCTTCTTTGCTTGGAGTGTTGAGCACCGACAGTTCAATCGAACCCGTCCCGGCATCAGCGGTATCAACCCGCAGAGGGCTTTCGGCCGACACGGTCACCTTGGGCTTCGCGGCTGCAACCTGTTTAACGTCCAATCCCTCGGACGTAACCGTTACCGTTCGCTTGCCCTCAAAGGCGGTGTATCCCTTGGGAGCCGCGACCTCTTCGACGGTGTAGACACCCGCGTCCACACCGCTCAATTCCACATGGCCGTCCGCGCCCGTGGTGACGCACGCGGCGGCATCCGTCGACCACGAGCCGTCGGTCGTTAAGATGCGCCCGCGGTCATCGATGATGCGCAGCTTGGCGCCCGCGAGCGGTTTATCGTCCGAGCTTGAGCGCTTGATCAGACTGAGTCCCCAGGTGTAGGCGCACGCGTCATCGCTCGGCGTGCGGGTGAAGCCGGCGTCGCCGGACTGGTCGGCGAGAGGAGAGCGCGGGTAGCGCAGGCAGACCTCGTTGGGGCTGCCCTTGGTAGCGCCCCTATTGCAGCTGGCCCCCAACGGCGCATCGTAGACAGCAACCACGCGGGCGCCCGCGGTGAAGGCGTCGGCCCCGCCGAGCGCGGCGATGAGGTCGCCGGTGCGCACGGTGAAGGTCTTACCGTCGACCGCCACCTTGGTGGCGCACTGGGCCGTGATGTCGGTCCAGCCCTTCGCGGGCTCGGTGCCGGCGCGGCCGTCCTTGTCGGTCTGGACCGCGTCGAAGCCGCCGTCCGCGCCCGCCGCCACGTACACGCGCATGCTCGCGGCGACCTTGGAGGGGTCGAGCCCCGCGCTCATGGTGTCGACGAACCGCACCGTATAGGTGTCGTAGGCGGTAAGACCCGCCGGGACCGTGGCAGAGAGGCGCCAGTACAGGTCGTCGGCGACCGTGGCGTCGGCGGCCTTCTGCCAGGCGGCGGTGCCGTCCTCCAGCACGTGCTTGGCGACCTTGGGCGTCGCGGCCTTGGGCTTGACGGTGACGGCGCTGCCGCCCACCAGGGCCATGATCGGCGCGGTGCCGGCCTCGCCCTGGGAAATGGCGTCATCGTCGGCGACGATGAGCCAGTAGCCGCAGGGCAGCTCGGCCGTCG
The DNA here is from genome assembly GCA_902472315.1 of uncultured Collinsella sp. Lineage (GTDB taxonomy): Bacteria > Actinomycetota > Coriobacteriia > Coriobacteriales > Coriobacteriaceae > Collinsella. Next base: position 52,816 of record CABRNM010000001.1, on the reverse strand, counting down.
TGCCCGCGTTAAGGGCCACGGAAGGCGCACCGGCATTGTAAATCGCACGGGCAAGCTTTGCCGCTAGCGTGGTCGTCATGTGCCCGTCGGCATTCATCCATTCGGCAGCCTCTTGCGCCGTCGATGCCGAGTTATCAAGCCCTGCATCATGAAGCACGGGAAGGGCAGCTTGGCGAACCGCGTCATTCGCCCACGCTACATCAGTTGCGACCTTTTGGTCGGCATCGGCATCGTCGACAACGGTCGCCGAAAAGAGCTGGTACGCGTCGTAACGTGTCGCGACTGTACCGTCCACCGTAATGGCTCCGGTGTCGGCAGCACGGGCCGTTCCAGGGGCGATCGCAAAAGCGAAGACGACGGCCATGGACATCACCACGACGGCCAACATATGACGGAGCACTTTACTCACGACGACCACTCCGATCAAGATCACGATGGCGGCGAGCATGCATCCACGTCGCGGCAAAACACAGCATCGAAGCACCAGCTAAATACGTCATAGTCAAACCAGCCCCGCCCGCCTCAGGTAGCGTAGTCGAATACTTGTTGGTAAAGGTCGGCGGATCCTGAGAGCCATCGCCATAGGCAACTACGGCGTTGAGTTGGTCCGTGCCATTAGTTACCTCAACCGTGACTTTGCGCGGGGTCGTGTCATAGGTGATGTGATCTTTAACATGGTCGATGGCACCCTCGGGCTCGACCTCGGAGATGGTGTAGGTATAGATTCCCGCCTTGTTGTACTTGACGTCAAAGGAGACATTTCCCTTGTCATTATTGGTCACCGTCTGGAGCACTTTGCCCTCGGCGTCCTTAAGCGCGAACGAGAACTGACCTTCCCTGAAGGTTCCGCCTTTAAGCACTTTATTTGCTTTTATCGTCGCTTTGCCTTCAAGGGGCGCGTCATACACCCAAATCTCTGCATCTGACGTTATCTCCGTATCGGCATCAAGCAAAGATTTCGCCTTGTTCATGGCTTGCTCGTATTGCTCTTCGGGCGCATTGCCCTTGAGCAGAATCCATGTTGGTTGGGCGACGCGATATCCAGGAGGCGCCGTCGTCTCCTCGAGGCAGTAAAGCTTGCAGGAAGCCATGGCGTCCGAACTCGTTTCCGAACTCGTTCCAAAAGTCACACTTCCGTCAGGGCCGGTCGTTCCGTCAGAAAAAAACGTCTTTGCGCCCTCAACGCCGGCACTGCCCTGCGCCTTATCCATGTCAATCGCATAGAGTGTGAACGTAGCGTCAGCCAACGGCGCGGCAACGTCCTTTTCATCCACTTTGTGGACCACAATGCCGTGCCCCGTTCCGCCTCCCGATGCGCCGGCATCTATGTCATATTCACGCTCGTGTTTCACATACCCGCCTGCAACACCTTCAAGCTGCGCCTCGTTGGAAAGGGAAACTGTACCAGACTCACCGGACAGAACTTCATATTCGACTTTCAGGTATTTCTCATCGGGAAGCCTCAACGTCAATCGCTGCTGCTTTCCAGCGCCCTCGCCAATCGAGTCAAGAGTCGCTCTGTATTTTTCTTTTGTCAGCACACGCCAATCGCCGTTATCGCACTCAGATACGCTAAGCGACGAGGGGATAAACGTACACTTAGAATCCATCACATCGAACAGATCGAGGTAGTCGGTTCCGACCTTTAAGTCTAGTGCCGATTCATTAACGAAAATCGTGCATTGAATTCGCTTGCTATTACTTACCGACGAACCGGTCTTTGACAATACGTCGTTCTTGATCTGTACGGTATCAGAGTCCGCCTTAAATTCTTTACCATCTGAGCTTGCGCTCGCCGAGTTCGTGAGCTCGCCGAGATTCTTTGACGTATCGACTACCGACCTTTTAACAGCAGTCGAATACGTCAGCTTTGCGTACCCTGTATTATTGCCCAGCTTTTCCGTTGGAATTGAAAACGCAACCATCTGGCGATCGACAGCAGGCGTCAGCAAGACATCCGAAACCTCGGTTTTTTCTCTCTCATGTTCCCATTCGCGGCCGGGCACCGCCGTCTCGTAGGGATTTGAATACAAAGAATATTTAGCCGAGCCGGGAATATAACTCATTCCCTCAGGAAGCTCATCTTTGACAACGACATCCTTGCCATTGAGCCTGCCAGCGCCATAATACTCACCGGCAGGCGTCTTAGCTCGATTGGCATAGACAGTCCAGTCGACAATCCACGCACCTTTGTCGTTCGAGCCATCCACTGATTTCCAGTCAAACGTCTCATCCCACCGTGCTTGCGAGCCGTCTTCATTTATTTTTACACTCTTCTCAACCGAAGGCTCCGCTTCGCCCTCAACATAGTAAAAGACAAAATCAGAATAGCCGCTAAACCCGTCGACAGAGGCGAAGTTGGAGTACCAACCAGGAAGTGCATCGGTCACCGTTTTATACGTAATAACCACCTCGGGGGACTTATCAAGCGCTTCTTTGACTTTATCCGTAATGGTTATTTGGATATTGCAGTTGTGTTGGTTGCTGTTCTGCGACGGATTTTCACCACCCGCAAACGTCCAATCGGTACCTTGGTCCAGTTTGGTACCCCCAATGGTAATTACATGTGAAGGGCCATCGGAGGTATCCGGCCCCATAGTCTGCTTCCAAGCCGCCAGCATGGTATCTTTGATAAGAATGGATGTTGGGTTTTTCGCATTTACGTAATCACGGAGCTCTACGCGTAATTGCCAAGTTGCTTTTCCGGTCCGAGATGCCTCATCCGGATTAAGCAGCGTTTTGCTAATGGTTTTGCCCGTCCAAGGACAGATGTAGTATGCGGTGCTTTCACCAGAGGGCAGACCGGAGTCTTCTTTTTTCACACTTGCCGTGTTACTAACTTTTTCGTAGGAATTCTCATCTTTCAGCTTAGTTTGATAGACGATGCAGTAGGTCGCATACCGATCGCCCTCTTTTGGATTAAACGTATAGCTAAATGAATCCCCTGACTCGCTCAGCATTTCCTCATCGATCTTTTGTTTTTCATCGGCGGTCTCGCCCTTGTAGACCGTATAGCTGCCAATATAATCCTGCTTGCCATCGAGCTTGTCGGTAAAGGTGTAGCCAGACATATCGGCCTTGAGAGATCCCCTGTTGAGCACAACCTTCCAAGTGATGACAGACGATGTTCCGGAGCCAGCCTCTTTTTGAATCATGTCGTATTGAAACGGTTCCGACGCCCCTTTAATCGTAAGAGATTGTTGGTGATTTGCTTTTCCCCAGGTTGTTTGCACACTATTCCTACCTTGCGTAGGTGTGCCATTAGAAAGAGACAAGTTCTTGCTAACTGTCGTTTCGTAGGTAACGGTATGGTCGCCCTGAGAAAGGTTACCTAGCGGCAACGTTGCAGTTCGCTCTTCGATGCTCACGGACGAACCAAGAGGATTTCCATCGAGCTTGAAGCTGCTTTGCTCAAAGTCCAGGTAGTCACCGAGCGTATCGACCAGTTTTACATCCGTTGCGTGCGACGTAACACTCAGATTAATAGTCCAAGTTATCTTGGCATTTCCGGTACTGCTATCTTGGGAAAAGACACCTGATTTGTTTCCATCAACTGCGCCATCTTGAATCTCGATCGGCACAGTTTCGCCAACGCCTGGAAATTTCAGTTCGACTTTTTCGCCGTCATCTACATCTTTGTCTTTAAGCTCAAACTCGAAATTGACGCGCACATAGAGCGAAGAGGGATGACCGCTGAGATAGCTGGCATCGTAATTAAAAACGACCTTGTTATCCTTTATGTACCAAGTTCCCATCCTTTGTGCATTCTCGGTATCATCCGTCCTTAAGATACCGCCCTCGTTCTCGTTCACAACAATCGAGTCGGGAAAGGTATAAATCGTCTCAAGCCTTTCAGGTGTAGGCCCACAATTCTCATGAAAACGAGCTTCCATAAAACCGTAGATAGTATCGGCTGTCGTAATCGAGGGTGAGCCCTCTTTACCGAGAGGCTGCTGACGACCCTTATCGGCATACAGCCCAACCGTAACGTCCGCCGTATCGCCGTTGATCACAATCGGCGTCGGCGTCGTCACGTCCTCGGCGCGCACTGGGGCTGCACCGTGAAAAACAGCGGCGGTGAGGCTAATCAAAATGAAGACCAGGGCCGCCATACCCAGCGACCGCGAGCGGTGTGCGTCCATAGTTGTCCCCTAATTCCTACAACACAGTGTGGAATACGGCGAATCGTCGGATCGAACACAAACCCCAACATCAACATGAACCTGCCTAGCGCATTGCAAGAACCCATTGGGGAGCAACTTCTAAGACGGTTCGTCTATGCCACAATGCATAAAATATAATATAGATACCAGTCATGTAAACCGCAGGTAAAGAGGTCTTTTAATTTAATACCAGTTGGTATTTACCTGTTAACGGGTTTGCATTAAAGCAGTTATATTCTGTAGAATTATGTATATGTTTAAACAACTTAACTTTGACCGAAAAGCCGCTCGGAGGGATAACCGCCCCAGCTGTGGTGCAAACGAACCTGTCCACTGCACAAAAAGGGCGCCGACCGCGATGGTCGACGCCCTTTCTTGTTAGTCGCTATAAAGCCCAGCGCTTATTTGTTGACCTGGCCGGCGCGAACGGCAGCCTTCTTGCGGTCGGTGGCGTTGAGCAGACGCTTGCGCAGGCGGATGTTCTTGGGAGTGATCTCGACCAGCTCGTCGTCGGCGATGTACTCCAGCGCCTCCTCCAGCGAGAAGGTGCGGGGTGGCACCAGCTGAACGGAGATATCGGAGGTCGAGGAGCGCTGGTTGCCCAGGTTCTTGGTACGGGCGATATTGACGACCATGTCGCCAGCCTTGCTGCGCTCGCCCACGATCATGCCCTCGTAGCACTCGGTGCCTGGCTCAACAAACAGCTGACCGCGCTCCTGCAGCGTACCCAGGGCATAGGCAACGGCCTTCTCGGTGGTCATAGAGATCATTGCGCCGTTCTGGCGGTTGCCGATCTCGCCGGCATAGGGGCCGTACTCCAGGAAGGTGTGGTAGAACACGCCCTCGCCGTGGGTGACGTTCATGATGCGGTTCTTAAGACCCATGATGCCGCGGGTCGGAATCTTAAACTCGAGGTGCGTCACGATGCCCGAGGTATCCATGCTCGTCATGATGCCGCCGGAGGTGCCGAAGACCTCAACGACCTTGCCCGAGTACTCGTCCGGGCACTCGACGACGGCCTGCTCGACGGGCTCCATCTTGTTGCCGTTCTCGTCCTTCTTAAACAGAACGCGGGGACGGCCGACCTGGAACTCAAAGCCCTCGCGGCGCATGGACTCCATCAGAACGGACAGGTGCAGAATGCCGCGGCCCGAGACCTCGACGCCGCTCTTGTCCTCGAGTTCCTCGATCTTCATGGTCACGTTGTTCTCGGCCTCGTTGAACAGGCGCTCCTTGAGCTGACGGGCGCCCACGATGTCGCCGTCGCGGCCGACAAGCGGGGAGGTCGAAGCCTCAAAGACGATGGACAGGGTCGGCGGGTCGATCTCGATGGGCTCGAGCTCGACAGGGTTCTCGGGATCGGTGTAGACATCGCCGATATCGGTGCGGTCGATACCCACGACAGCGGCGATGTCGCCGGCGCCGACTTCCTGGCACTCGGTACGGCCCAGGTAGTCGAAGGTAAAGAGCTGCTTGACGGTGGCGGTAGCGCTGGAGCCGTCGTTCTTGACAACCAGGATCTGGTCGCCCTGGTGGATGGCGCCAGAGTACACGCGGCCGATACCGATGCGGCCGACGAAGTTGGAGTGGTCGATGGTCACGCACTGCATGGCCAGCGGGGCGTTCTCGTCAACCTCGGGCGCGGGCATGTCGTCGATAATCATATCGAGCAGCGGGTACATGTCCATGTTGCCGTCGTTGGGGTCAAGGCGGGCAAAGCCATTCATGGCGCTGGCGTAGACCACGTGCTCCATGGCGAACTCAAGCTGGTCGTCGGTAGCGCCCAGGTCGGCCATAAGGTCGAGGCAGTCGTTGTAGGCCTTCTCGGGGTTGGCACCCGGACGGTCGATCTTGTTGATGACGATCATAATCTTAAGGCCGGTGTCGATAGCGTGACGCAGCACGAAGCGGGTCTGGGGCATGGGGCCCTCAAAGGCGTCGACCAGCAGCAGGGCGCCGTCGGCCATACGCAGCACGCGCTCGACCTCGCCGCCAAAGTCGGCGTGGCCCGGGGTGTCGATGACGTTGATCTTAACGTCCTTGTACTCGATAGAGATGTTCTTGGCGAGAATCGTAATGCCGCGCTCGCGCTCCTGGTCGTTGGAATCCAGGACGCGGTCCTCGACCTGCTGGTTGGCACGGAAGGCGTCCGTGGCACGCAGGAGCTTATCGACCATCGTCGTCTTGCCGTGGTCGACGTGGGCGATGATGGCGATGTTCCTCAGATTGTCTACGCGCATGTAGTTCCCCTATCTTCTATCCATATACAAACGGCACGCGTATGCGACCCGCCCAGCGATGCAACGCTCAGCGGGAATATTGAGCCTTTTACCGAAAACTCGTTTATTTTAGCGATTTTAGATGAGAGGGGTTTCCTCACCTGCAGGTTCAGGGTCGCTCCACATAAAACCATCGCCGGCGCCCATGCCCTCATACAGCACATATGCCGAAAAACCACTCTCGAGCGTGGTTTCGAAGAAGCTCACGAGCAGAGCATCGTGATAGCCGCCGTCAATCTCGACGCAGCCGGTGTAGCCGATGGCATAGCGGGCGATACGGCCCAGGCCCTCGTCCTTAAGACCCATCTTGTGCTCGGAAATAAAGTTGGTGGCCGCCTCCAGGCACGCCTCTTCGCCGTCCTCGTCGAGCGCCGCCAGATATCGGTTGGAAGCAGCGTCCTCAATCGCCACAACTACGCCCGGATTCTCGCCGGCGGCAAGGTCGTCCAAGAACGCACCAATCAGGTCACACACCATGGCGTCGAGCTCGGCGGAGACGTTACCGGCGTCCTGCATATCCTGTGCCATCTTTAGACCTTCCCATCGAGTCTGGCGTCATTACAGTTCTTGTGCCTCGGCGGCGATCTTAGCGGCAGCGTCGCGGGTGCGCATCATATCCATCGCGCGCTTGTCGAGCACCTTGATCTGACTGGTCAGCATGACCGCATCGACCACACCCCAGATCACGAGGCCCGTAGAGATCGAAAACCCAAGCGCACCAACTGTACCACGAAGGCGCGAGCAGATTGCCGCGACAAGGGCGGAGACGACAACCATCTTGATAAACGAGCCGCGGCGTTCGCGAAGCGTGCGGGCCTGCGTCACATAGGCAATGCGAGCCGCCTCAGAAGCCTCCGAGCGCATCTGGGCCTCGCGCGCAATGGCCGCCGCCTCAGCCGACATACCGCCGGCCATCAGCGAACGCTCCGCAGCCTGGCCGCCCCACATTTAGAAGTCATCGGGGGAGAGCGTATGGACGAACTCGTCGAACTTCTCGAACTCCCGCTCGTCGTCAACTTCCTCGGCATGGGCAGAAACGGTGCCCAGGCGATTCATGATGTCGTCCTCCACAAACATGGGAGCATTGCTGCGCACGGCAAGGGCAATGGCATCACTGGGACGCGCATCGATCTTATGCTCGTTGCCATTGGCCAACACGACAACCGTCGCGTAAAACACGGGCGGCTCGGCGCGAACGATTTCGATGCGTTCGAGCTTGGCACCCAGGGCGCCAACAGTATCGAGCAACAGGTCATGGGTAATCGGGCGCTCGGCGCGGCCGCTATCGATGCCGCGGCTGATGGCAGCGGCTTCAAACGAACCAGTTTGAATGGAAAGGGAACGCAGTGGCGCGGGCGAGTCCGATTTGCTGCAGCGCTCGCGAAGCACGATAAGCGATGGCACGGGACCGGCGGCCATGACGATGGTCTCTATGTCGACACGAACCATGGAACACCTCCGGTACGTAGCGGTTAACACGCGGCAAGGTCGCCGCATTGAATAGCTATACTACCCAATCTTTCGCACAGCACACAAAACCAAAATGAGATTTATCGCAGACAAGAAAAAAGCCCCGAGGCAACGCCCCAGGGCTCTTCACAGTTTTGATGGTGGACCTGACAAGATTCGAACTTGTGACCTCCCGGTTATCAGCCGGACGCTCTAACCAACTGAGCTACAGGTCCATCATGGTGGAGGTTAGGGGGATCGAACCCCTGACCTCAGGCTTGCAAAGCCCGCGCTCTCCCAGCTGAGCTAAACCCCCACGGAGACAGTAATAAACACCCCAGCGGCGACTCGGCTCTCGCTGGGGTGTTTATTGCGAAAGAAAGTGGTGGACCTGACAAGATTCGAACTTGTGACCTCCCGGTTATCAGCCGGACGCTCTAACCAACTGAGCTACAGGTCCATCGCGCAAGGGATATATTAGACGAGTCGTTACGCGCGCGTCAACAACTTTTTTGAAAATCTTTGAAAGGTGTTCGCCCCGGTCGCACGGCGGCATGTGAAGTCGCCTGCTCGGACAGTCCTGACTCGCACAGAGAGCACATTAAGTGCTCTCTGGCTCGTGCGGAACTCGCGATCGACTTCACATGCCGCCGTGCGACCGGGGCGAACACGAGTCCCAAGGTTTTCAAAAAAGCGGTCGGCGCGCAGTGCGCCGACCGCCGATATATGGTGTCTGATATTTTCTACCAGCTAGGGCCTCTTACTCGTCTAGGAGATCTTCTGGCATGTCGTTGCCGTCGCCTAGATCGACAGGGGTTTCTTCGGGGGCGGAGCCGTTTTCTGTGGCTTCGCCTTCGGGCCTCTCTTTGGCGGCCGTCATGCGGGCCACGGCGCAGATGCGGTCGTTGTCGTCGACGGTCATCATCTTGACGCCCTGGGTGGCGCGGCCGGTCTGGCTGATCTCGTCGGTCTTGACGCGAATGACCGTCGCGCCCTCCGTCACGATGAACAGCTCGTGCTGCGGGCCCACCGTCTTCATGGCCGCGAGGTTACCCTTACGTTCGGTCATTTGAATGGTGTAGACGCCCTGGCCGCCGCGATTCTGCTCCGGGTAGTCCGCGACCGGCGTGCGCTTGCCGTAGCCGCGCTCGGTGATGACGAATAGATCGCCGTTGCCGTTAGTGACTTCCATGCCCAGAACGCTCACGCCGTCCTTCAGACCGATACCGCGAACGCCGCTGGTATCGCGGCCGGTGGCGCGCACCTGCTCCTCGGAGAACATAATCGCCTTGCCCGCGGTGGTGGCCAGGATAATCTTGTCGCCGTCGCGCACGCGGCGCACGTTCAGCAGCGCGTCGTCGTCACGCAGGTTGATAGCGATCAGGCCGTCGCGACGGCTGCGGTCATATGCGCTCATCACGGTCTTTTTGACCATGCCGCTCTTGGTGGCAAACATCAGGTACTCGTCGGCCGGGAACTCGCGGCAGCTGATGACGCTCGCGATCTTCTCGCCTTCCTCGAAGGGCAGCAGGTTGACGATCGCGGTACCGCGCGCCTGGCGCGTACCCACCGGCAGCTCGTGCACCTTCAGGCGATAGACCTTGCCCTTGCTCGAGAAGAACAGCACGTACTCGTGCGTGGACGCGATGAACATCTCATCGATAACGTCGTCCTCTTTGAGGTTGACGCCCGACACGCCCTTGCCACCGCGCTTCTGGGCACGGTAGGCAGCCACTGGGATACGCTTAACGTAGCCGGTGTGGGTGATGGTCACGACCATATCCTCGTCGGCGATGAGGTCCTCGACATCCAGGTCCTTCTCAACCTGGCTGATTTCGGTACGGCGCTTGTCGCCAAACTTCTTGGAGATCTCGCGCATCTCTTCCTTGATGACGCCCAGAATCTTCTCCTCGTGCGCCAGCAGGTCCTCGTAGTAGGCGATGGCGCGGCGCAGGCCGTCCAACTCTTCTTGGATCTTGTCGCGCTCCAGGCCGGTCAGGCGGCGCAGCTTCATCTCGAGGATGGCCGTGGTCTGCTCGGGCGTAAAGCCAAAGCGTTCGATCAGTCGGCTGCTGGCCTCGGAGTCGGTCTGCGAGGAGCGGATGATGCTGATGACCTCGTCGATATGGTCAAGGGCCATCAGGTAGCCCTCGAGGATATGCGCGCGGGCCTGGGCCTTCTTAAGGTCGAAGCGGGTGCGGCGGGTGACGACGTCGACCTGGTGGTCGATGTAGTGCTGCAGCATCTCACGCAGGCTCAGGCATTTGGGAACGCCGTTGACGAGTGCCAGGTTGTTGGCGCCAAAGGTCGTCTGCAGCGAGGTGTACTTATACAGGTTGTTGAGCACGACCTGCGGAATGACGCCCTTCTTGAGCTCGATGACCAGACGGATGCCCTTCTGGTTGGACTCATCGCGCATATCCGAGATGCCCTCGATGCGCTTGTCGTTGACGAGCTGGGCGATCTTCTCCTGCAGGGTGCCCTTGTTGACCATGTAGGGAATCTCGGTAAAGACCAAGCGGCTGCGGCCGGTCTTGGTGGACTCCACGTGTGCCTTGGCACGCACGGTAATGGAGCCGCGACCGGTCTCGTAGCTCTGCTTAATGCCGGCGCTGCCCATGATGATGGCACCGGTGGGGAAGTCCGGACCGGGCATGATCTGCATGAGCTCGTCGACGGTGGCGTCGGGGTTGTCGATCAGGTAGCAGGTGGCCTCGATCGCCTCGGTGAGGTTATGCGGGGCGATGTTGGTGGCCATGCCGACGGCGATGCCCTGGCTGCCGTTAACCAGCAGGTTGGGGAAGCGCGCAGGCAGCGCCACGGGCTCGGCGAGCGATTCGTCGTAGTTGGGCTGCCAGTCGACGGTATCCTTCTGCAAGTCACGCAGCAGTTCCATGGCGGGCTTGGCCAGACGGCTCTCGGTGTAACGCATGGCTGCCGCGCCGTCGCCGTCGATGTTACCGAAGTTGCCGTGACCGTCGATGAGCGGCGTGCGCATGGAGAACCACTGCGCCAGGCGGACCATGGCCTCATAGACCGCGGAGTCGCCGTGCGGGTGGTACTTACCGATAACTTCGCCGACCGTCCAGGCCGACTTCTTGTGCGGTCGGTTGGGGTAGATGCCGCTCTCGTTCATCGCGTACAGGATGCGGCGGTGAACCGGCTTTAAGCCGTCGCGCACGTCCGGTAGGGCGCGCGCCGTGATAACCGACATCGAATACTCGATGAACGACTGCTTCATCTCGCGACCGAACTCCGAAATCTGGAGCTGGCCGCCGTTGATATCCTCACCGGCCGAGGCACCACGGTCGACTTCACCAAAGCTCTCCTCGAGCTCGGCGTCGTCTTCTTCCTCATCATCATCGGCATCGGGGTTATAGGCGTCCGGGTCGCCGTCCTCGCCCTGCTCAGCACGGGCAAGCAGGCGCTTCAGATCATCGGGCATACCGGCATCGCCGGCCTCGTCCATATCCTCGTTATTGTTGATATCGTCTGCCACGTTACCTCCTCTTAAGCGTCAAGGAAACGCGCGTCATGCGCATGCTTCTCGATGTACTCGCGGCGATAGCCGACCTCGGAACCCATCAGCTCGCGCACGGCGCGGTCCGCCACCACGGCGTCCTCGATCGACACACGCTGCAGAATGCGGGTCTTTGGGTCCATCGTCGTCGAGGCAAGCTGTTTGGGGTCCATCTCGCCCAGGCCCTTGTAGCGCTGGACGGTATAGCCCTTGCGCTTTTTGGTGATCTTGCCGTCCTTGGCCTTGCCGTCCTCGTCGTTATCGTCGGGGTTCAGGCCCAGGCTCTGGATGGTGTCACGCAGGATCTCGTCTTCGGGCTGGCGGCCGTTGGGATACACGTAGTGGATCTTGTTGCGCACCTTAATGCCAAAGATGGGCGGGCAGGCAACATAGACGTAGCCGGCATCGATCAGCGGACGCATGTACTTGTAGAAGAACGTCAGCAGCAGGATGCGGATATGCGCACCGTCGACGTCTGCATCGGTCATGATGATGATCTTGTGGTAGCGCGCCTTGGTGATATCAAAGTCGCCGCCGTCGCCGGCACTCGTCGTGACGCCGCAGCCGATCGCGGTAATCAGCGACTGGATGGTGTCACTCGAGAACGCGCGATGGTCACCAACGCGTTCGACGTTCAAAATCTTGCCGCGCAGGGGCAGAATCGCCTGGATGTCTCGGCGACGGCCGTCCTTGGCCGAACCGCCTGCCGAGTCGCCCTCTACGATGAAGAGCTCGGTCAGCTCGGCATCGCGCACCGAGCAGTCAGCGAGCTTACCGGGCAGGGACGCCGTCTCGAGCAGGCTCTTGCGGCGGGTCGCCTCGCGCGCCTTGCGGGCGGCATTGCGCGCCTTGCAGGCCTGTTGCGCCTTCTTGACGATCTCGCGAGCGGGCTTGGGATGCTCCTCGAGGTAATCGACAAGGCCGTCGGTCACAATCTTGAGCGTGAGCGCTCGCATATAGGAGCTGCCGAGCTTTGCCTTGGTCTGGCCCTCAAACTGCGGATCGGGCAGCTTGACCGAGATAACGGCCGAAAGGCCCTCGCGCACATCGTCGCCGGTCAGGTTGGCGTCTTTTTCCTTGAGCAGGTTCTGCTTGCGCGCGTAATCGTTGATCACGCGGGTGAGCGCGGTACGGAAGCCCTCAAGGTGCATGCCGCCTTCGGGGGTGTAGATGTCGTTGGCAAACGACATGACGTTCTCGCCGTAGCCGCTATTCCACTGCAGGGAAACCTCGACCTCGCCCATCTTGGCCACAGGTGCGTCCGGGTCCGATTTGCCCTCGATGTAGATAGGCTCCTTAAAGGCCTCGGGGACGTCCTTGCCCTCGTTAAGGAACTTGACGAAGTCGATGATGCCGCCCTCGTAGCAAAACTCCTCCACGTGGGGAGTAGACTCGCGCTCGTCAGTCAGCACGATTTTGAGGTTCTTATTGAGGAACGCCGTCTCCTGCAGACGGTTGTGCAGCGTATCGAAATCGTAAATGCAGGTCTCGAAGATCTCGTCGTCGGGCCAGAAGGTGACGGTGGTGCCCGTCGAATCCGAGGTGCCCACGACCTCCATCTTCTTGACGGTCTTGCCGCGCGAGAACTCCATCTCGTAGGTGTTGCCGTCGCGACGAACCTGAACGACCACGCGCTTGGACAGTGCGTTGACGACGGAGATGCCAACGCCGTGCAGGCCGCCCGAGACCTTATAGGCCGAATTATCGAACTTACCGCCGGCGTGCAAAATCGTCATGACGACCTCGAGCGTCGGGATCTTTTTAACAGGGTGCTCGTCGACGGGGATACCGCGCCCGTTGTCGACGACCGTGATGGAGTTGTCGGCGTGGACCGTCACCTGGATCTCGGTGCAGAAACCGGCCATGGCCTCGTCGACGGAGTTGTCAACGATCTCCCACACCAGGTGATGCAGACCGCTGGCGCTCGTCGAGCCGATATACATGCCCGGGCGCTTACGAACGGCCTCGAGACCTTCGAGAATCTTAATCTCGCCGCCATCGTAATCGTTTTCGTTTGCCACACGTCCTCCTTCAGTCAAGAAAATGTGTACAGCCTTACTAGTCTATCGTAAAAAAATACCCTCGGGAACGAGGGTATTTGGCTCTACAAGGCCACCAGATGCGATTTAAGGCTCTTTTTTGCTTTGCACGCCCTTGGCCCACTCGGCACTGGCTCTCATGGCGTTCTCGAGGGCCTCGCGCAGTTTTTGGTCTTCGATGGGCGCCACTTGGCGCTCAATCTCGGTGCGCTCGGCATCGCTGAGGTCGGCGTGTGGGGCCGGCGGGCGCTCGGTCGCCGCTGGGCGAAGGCGCTCCTTGGCGGCGGGCGGCGTGTGACCGGGCGCGGTGGTTTTGAACACCAGGCCATCCACATGCGCACCGGCGCGCTCCATGCGCGCGCGGATGATCTCGCGCAACAACGTCATTTCCTGCGTCCACGAGGGCGAGTCGAGATATACCAGCAGCTCATTGGACTCGGGCAGGTAGCGCAGGCCCGTCACATGCCGCCCCTCGCGCGTGCCCGAGCACACCGCGTTCCACGCGCGATAGACCGCGCGCGACTCCTCGGCGGCCTCCATCTGCGCACGGCGCTCAGGGGTCGCAGCCGCCAGGATGCGCTGGCGCTCTGCGTTCAAAAAGCCACTGAAGGCGACCGTTTCGCTCTCGCGCTCGTAATTAGCACGTCTCACCCATGCTCACCACCTTGGCTCGATCAAGCAGGTCATCGGTAAAGTACCCCAGGTTGGTCGTGGTTATGACCGTCTGGATATCATCGCCGATCAGCCGCAGGAAAGCACCGCGGCGTTCGCCGTCGAGTTCGCTCATCACGTCGTCCAAAAGCAGCAGTGGGGCGGTGCCCAGGACATCGCGAGCCACGGCCACCTCCGCCACCTTCCAGGCCAAAACCAACGTTCGCTGCTGACCTTGGCTGGCAAATGAACGGGCGGAGCGACCCGCCACAGCAAACTCAATCTCGTCGCGATGCGGTCCCACCAACGTCACGCCGCGGCGAATTTCCTCGTCGGCGTGCTCATCAAGGGCAGCCAGCATGCGCTCGTACGCCCAGCCCTTCAGCTCTTCGCGATCATCGACCTGGGGCAAATCCCCCAGCGTGGACGCATAGGACACGTTGGCGGCTTCACCGGACGCCACTTGCCCGTAGGCAGTACGCACATGGCCCGCCAGCCGGTCGAGCAGGGCCAACCGGTGCACGAGCAGGGCCGCGCCCGCGCGGGCAATCGAATCGTTCCACGCGCCGAGCATCTCGCGGCAGCACCAGGCCTCCTTGAGCAAGGCGTTACGCTGGGTCACGCAGCGACCATAGGTGCTCGCAAGATCGGCATAGCGTGCGCTCAGTTGCATGCCAAAGTCGTCGAGGGCGGCGCGGCGCACACTGGCGCCTCGCTTAACCATGTCCAGATGGTCGGGGCAAAACAGCACGCTCGGCAGAACCCCGCGCACACCGGCGGCAGAGCATCTCTTGCCGTTGCGGCTAAACGAGCGTTTACCGTCCTCCGCGCTCAATCCCATATCAAGTACGCGGCCGTCGCCCTCGAGCCTCAGCTCGATCTTGCACGAGCCCACGCCATCATGGACGAGCTCGACTGCGGTCGGATGCCTAAACGAGGCGCCGCTCGTCAGCAGCTGCAGCGCCTCTATGAGATTGGTCTTTCCCGCCGCGTTGGGTCCCGCAAGTATCGTCACGCCCTCGTCCAGGGCAAGGCGATAGCTCTCGAAACTGCGGTAGTGCGCGACGGAAAGATCGCGGGCGAACATGGTCATGGCGCAGCGCTAGATGCGGACCGGCATGACCAGGTACAGGTAGTTGATCTTGTCGTAGGACTTGAAGATGCCCGCCTGCGAGTAGCTCTTGAGCTCCAGCGTGATCTCCTTCTCCTTGGACAGGGCATTGAGGCAGCCGAAGATGTAGTGGTAGTTGAAGGCGATGGTACCCGACTCGCCCTCGGCCTCGACATCGATCGTCTCCTGCGCCAGATCCTGGTCGTTGGAGATGGAAGACAGGCCCATCTGGCCGTTCTCGACGTCGATCTCGAACTTGACGGCGGGGTTGGCGCTCGCGATAACGGCCACGCGTTTGAGGGCGGCATTGAAGGCGGCCACATCGATCTTGACACTCGTCACGCACGAATCGGGGATGAGCTGCTTGTAGTTGGGATACATGCCCTCGATGCGGCGCGACACGTAGGTGGTGTTGCCGGCCTCAAAGACGACCTGGGTGTCGGTAGCCCCGATCATGATGGTCGCCTGGCTGGCCATGATGTTCAGCGCGTCGTTAAAGGCGTCAGCCGGAACGTCGAGCTCAAAGGAGCCCTCGAGGGTCGAGGTCTCGACCTGCGTATCGCACACGGCCAAGCGGAAGGAATCGGTCGCCACCAGGCGCACGGTATTGTTCTCGACCTTCATGTGCACGCCGCCCAGGATGGGGCGGGCCTTGTCGGTCGAGGTGACGCGCCACACGCGACCGACCATTTCGGACAAGATATCGGTCGGCAGCTCCACGGCGCTCTCGATGGCATAGGCCGGAAACTCGGGGAAGTCATTGGCATCGAGCGTGTTCAGCCTAAAAGAGCTCTTCTCGCAACTGATCAGCACTTGGCGCTCGGACAGCTCAAAGGTGACCGGGGCATCGGGGAGGGTCTTGGTGATATTGGAGAGCATCTTACAGGGGATAACCATCTCGCCCTCTTCTTCGACATGCGCCGCGATGCGATGACGGATCGAGATGGTGTAGTTAGAGGTCTGGAATTCCAAGATGCCGTCTTGCGCCTTAACGAGCACGCCCGACAGGATGGGAAGGGTGGATGCCGAAGCGACACCCTTCATTACGACGCCGATGGCTTGTGTAAGCGAGCTCTGGCTGACGGTGAACTTCATCTTTTAATACCTTTCTATAGATATAAATATCTTAATAATAGTAATAGCACTGACGAAACTGTTGATTACTCCCAAAGACGCAGGTCAGACCCAGAAAGAGAATCGACAGCAACCTGTGTGCAACAGGGGTGGTTTTCCACGTTCAAAACCTGCGCAAAACTTTTCATCACCGCGGGTTGGGTTTTAGACACCTTATGCCCGTGGTTTCG
Source organism: uncultured Collinsella sp. (assembly GCA_902472315.1). Classification (GTDB taxonomy): domain Bacteria; phylum Actinomycetota; class Coriobacteriia; order Coriobacteriales; family Coriobacteriaceae; genus Collinsella. The sequence continues at coordinate 36,300 of CABRNM010000001.1, read as the reverse complement.
ACAAGTTTTCAACAGGTGTCTCTATTTCCCTACGAGCGCAGTGTAATTTTATCGCGCAGCGACTTGAGGTCTTCGGTGACGGTGCGGTCTTCCTGGATCATCTTCTGGACCTTTTTGTAGCTCGTGCTGACGGTCGAGTGGTTGCGGTTGCCAAATTCGGCGCCCACCGCCGTGGTCGTCATTTCGCACATCTCGATGGCCAGGTAGATAGCGATATGGCGTGCTTTGGCGATATTGGCGTTGCGACGCGGGCCGATGAGCTCCTCGTGTGTCACGCCGTACTGCTCTTCGATGACGGACTGAACCGTCTGGACGTTGATCTTTTTGGCCGATGTGTCGAAGTACTGGCTGGCGATGGCGTCGATATCGTCAAAGGTGAGCTCTCCGCCCTCGCGCTCGCGGTCGCCCGCCTCGCCGGCGCAGCGCTCGCAAAAGCTCTCGAGTTCGCGGATGTTGGTGCCCGAGACCTCGGCCATGTGTTTAAAGTGCTCGTCGGTCAGGTGCCCGCCGTCGCCCCCATAGGCCGCCAGCAGTGAGTCGTCGCCCGCCTCGGGAGCGGCGACGATGGTGTTCTCGTAATAGCGCTGCAAGATCTTGTATTTCATCTCGTAGCTGGGCTCTGCGACCAGGCAGAGCATTCCGGCGTTGAAGCGGCTGGTCAGACGCTCGTCCATGCTTAGGTCCTTGGGGGCGCGGTCTGCCGCGATGACGACCTTCTTGTTGTTGCGGATGAACTCGTCCATGAGCTGGAAAAAGTAGTCCACGCTCGCGCGCTTGCCGATGATGTTTTGGATGTCATCGATGATGAGCACGTCCACGCCGTGGTATGCCTGCATGATGGGGGCGTTGCTCTTCTTTTGACGGTCGAACTCGGTCATCAGGTCGTCCAGATATGCCTGGGAGTTTGCATACTTGACCTTGATCTCGGGCGACTTCTCGGCGAGCTCGTTTTTGATGGCAAGCAGCAGGTGCGTCTTGCCCAGGCCCGATTTGCCGTAGATGAACAGTGATGTGCATGTGCCGCGCTCGTCCGCGAGGGCGGCAAACTTGAGTGCCGAGCGATAGGCATGGCTGTTCTCGGGGCCGTAGACAAAGTTCTCAAAGGTAAATTTTGAGTTCGCGGCGAGCGGGGCTCCATCCGTATTCTGCTCGGCCGGCACGGTCGGTGCTGGCATGGGTGAAGCGGGGGCCGCAGCTTGCGTGGATTTAGTCGGCGCTCCGCCCTTCATCTGGTTCATCATGCGACGAAAATCGTCGGCCGAGAGCGTGTTCTTGATTGCAATGCCCGAATCCGCGCCCGCCGCTGCGTCGTGAGCGATGGGCATGTGCGTGACGGGTGCATTCGTTGACGTCGCTGCCGCGGTCGGCACCGGTAACATGGTTTCACGGGAAACATTGCTGTGCTGGTGCTCGATTGTCGGCACGTCGCCTGCGGAGGCCGGCACCGCCGGGGAAGCAGCGGGAGCCGTGGCGGGCGCCGTCGCGGCAGCGGATTCCGTCGCGGCGCCTTGCGGTGCCACGATGTCGAGCGCAATCGGTGCAAAGGCGATTTCTTCCAGATAGGCCTCAATAGTCGGCTGATGCTTTTTGAGCTGCGCGATGGCAAAGCGCGAGGGAGCCTCGATCGTGAGCGTATCTTCGGTCAGGCTTATGGCGCGCGATTGCCCCAGCATGTTGATGAGGCGTGCATCTTGGCCGTCGCGCTGGCAAAAGGCGATGGCATCCCCCAGGATGATGCTTGCTTCCTCGTCCACTGTCTCTCCCGTTCTTTAGCTCTGAGCTCGCACGCGAGCGGCGCCGAGTTCGGTCAGATGGTATTTCTGGCCATGCTTGATGACCAAGCCGGCCTGCGCCAAGTCATTGAGCGTGCGTGACCAAGTGGGGGCCGAGTTTCCAAACGCCCTCGCCAGATCGGTTGCACCGCACGCTTGATTTTGCGTCAGATAGCCCAGCGCGGCGTTGCCGCGATCGCTTACGAACACGTCCGGTTGTGGCTGCGCATACTGATTTGCTGCATTAGGATACATCATTTGAGCTGCTGGTTGTTGAGAACTCTGCATCGGCGGCATTTGCTGTTGAAAACTTTGAGGCCACTGTTGGTAAGGCTGTGGAGGCATCTGCTGGGCCCAGGGGTTGTACTGCTGCTGCGGCATCTGCTGGTACGGCTGCTGATATCCCTGCTGGTACTGCTGCGGGAACGGTTGGCCGTACCCCAGTGGCGGCATCTGCTGATATGGATATCCCTGTTGGTACGGCTGATAGCCCATTTGCTGGCCACCCGGTGCCCCCGTCGCCTGCTGCATTGCTGCTGCATCCTGATCCGCCAGCGGCACGGCCTCTGGCATGTTTGGCGGCATCGACATCGATGTCGCCTGGGGCTCTTGTGTGGGAAGCATTCCGGGCTGCTGCATCTGCCTCACGGGGGGCTGCATCTGCTGCGTTGCCATGGGCTGCTGTGCAAAAGCTCCCGGCAGGGGATATGTGGGCTGCTCCGTCTCGGGCCGCACGGCAGCACCGCGTCCACCGGCGCGCTCGATTTCCTGTACGCGTTTAGGGTCCAGGCTTACCGTCACCACGGTACCGCTACCCATGTTGTCCTCGATGGATACGGCACCGCCGGCGTTTTCCAAATACTCCTGCACCATGGGAAACCCTGCTCCGGTTCCACGGATATAGCGCTTCATCTTGCTGTTTGCACTGGTAACGCCAAAGTCGAAAGCGCGCTCCTTGTCGTCGATGCCGGGTCCTTGATCAGCAAAGCGGATGGTGTCTCCGCCGTCCAGAATCGAGATGATGGGCTCGGCAAAGTGCGCGTGGATAAAGTTTTCGACAATCTCGCGGATGACCATGAGCGAGATATGGCCACCTTGTTCTTTCATGCACTGGTAGACGGTGTTGGTCGTCTCTTCTAAATACGTGCGGACATCTTGCGGATCAATGACGATCACACGCGGTGTCGACAGCATGTCGTCATAGACGGCGATGCGCGCGGCGTACATGGCTTTTGGCGCCTGCGTGGTCGTCTGCTCGCCTTCCGCATGCTCTTCGCGCACGCCGGTGATGTGCTCGTTGTCGGGTGCCGGGTCTCCGGAATCGACCATGGTGTAAAAGTCGTCAGACATGCCGCTCGCAATCTTTCAAAAGGTTTCGAACAAATAGTAGCTCACCGTGCAATGTTTCTCATCTTTCGACAACTTTTCAAAACCTGTTGAAAACTTTGGAAAACGGGCGAAAAGTTCTCAACATTGCCAACATGACCTGTTGAAAACTCGGTGAAATATCGTGAAAAGTTGTCGTACCCCGCAAATTTCAGTTGGGCTTATGGGGGAACCGTGTGAACTGCGCGACCTTTTACCTTTGATTTCTTGACATTTGAACATTGATTTCCCTACAATCTTCAAGCTCACGTGTCTATATCTGCGTCCGCGCTCCCGCGGACACTCGAAATGCAGCAGGAGGAACTTAAGATGAAGCGTACGTATCAGCCTAATAAGCGTAAGCGTGCCAAGACCCATGGCTTCCGTGCCCGTATGGCCACCAAGGGTGGTCGTGCCGTGCTCGCCCGTCGCCGCGCCAAGGGCCGCAAGCGTCTCACTGTCTAGCAGCGATACACACATCTCGCATGAAGACAATTAAGTCTCGGCAAGATTTCGAGCATGTGTTCAGTCAGGGGCGTCGTTTCAATCACCCTCTGATTCGAATGACCATATGTGAATCGGTTGGCGAAGGCGACTCCGGAAGGGTCGCCTTCGTTGGTGCTAAACGGCTCGGTTGTGCAGTTGTGCGCAACCGTTCTAAGCGTGTGATGCGCGAGGCCGCCCGCAGCTGCGGATTTCCCGTTGCGGGTTATGACATCATCTTGTTCGCGACTCCCAAGACGAGGATCTCCTCGCCGCAGGAGATGGACAAGGCATTGCGTTCGCTTATGAAGCGCGCCGGCGTTGCCGGGGAGGAGCGATGAGCAATCACGTTTTGCGACGTGTTGCCATCGCTCCTATTCGCATATATCAACAGGTTATTTCGCCCTTATTGCCTGACGCCTGCATTTATTACCCAACGTGCTCGCAATACGCCGTCCAGGCGATTGAGAAGCACGGTGTTTTGAGAGGCTGCTGGCTTGCCGTGAGGCGCATCGCTCGCTGCAATCCCCTGCACGTCGGCGGTTATGACCCTGTGCCCTAGCGGGCACTCGCTATCGGAGGAAAACTTACATGTGGGATTGGATCGTTAACATCCTTTTCGAGCTGCTCAAGCTCATCCAGACCTTTGCGGTCGACTGGGGCCTGTCCATCATCATCCTGGTGGTCATCATCCGTCTGCTGCTGACGCCGCTCATGCTCAAGTCGACCAAGTCGACGGCTCGCATGCAGGTGCTGCAGCCCAAGATGCTCGAGATCCAGGAGCGCTATGCCGACGATCCCCAGCGTCAGGCCGAGGAGATGCAGAAGTTCTACAGCGAGAACAAGTTCAACCCCATGGCTGGCTGTCTGCCGCTGCTGATTCAGATGCCTATCCTGTTCGCCCTGTTTACATTGCTGCGCAACCTGCCGCAGTACTTTAACGACGGCACGTTCTCGTTCTTCAACATCCTGCCCGACCTGACCACCACGCCGAGCGCTTCCTTTGCCGATGGCTTTATGGTTGCACTGCCTGCGCTGGTCTGTCTGATCCTGTTCGCCGTCCTGACCCTGATTCCGCAGCTCTATATGTCGCGCAACCAGACCGGCCAGCAGGCTCAGAGCATGCGTATGATGGCCGTTGTCATGACGGTCATGATGCTTTGGATGGGCTGGAGCCTTCCCGTTGGCGTTCTGCTGTACTACGACGTCTCGTCTGCTTGGCAGGTTATCCAGCAGATTTTTGTGACGCAGAAGGTCATCGACAAGGCGAAGGCCGATGAGGAGGAGCGTCTTAAGAACGCTCCGCTGCAGGTTGAGGTCACTCGTCGAGAGAAGAAGCCGCGCCCGCACAAGAAGAAGTAGTGGGATATCAATCTTATTTAGGTACCTAACTTTTGGAGTACGTTATGTCTGAAGAGATCATCGAGGATATGCTTGAGGAGGTTGCCCCGCAGGTCGCGGGCGATTATCCCGAGATTGCACAGCGCTACAAGGCTGGTGAAGAGCTGACCGATGAGGAGCTCGACACCATTGCCGATGTTGCGATTTCCATCCTGCGTTCCATCCTTTCGCACTTCGATGCTGCCAACTCTCCTATCGATGAGTATGAGGGCGACGAGGGTGAGCTGATTTTGGATGTAACGGCTCCCGACCTTGCTGTTCTCATTGGCCGTCATGGTCGCACCCTTGATGCCCTTCAGGTTATGTTCTCTTTGCTGGTGAGCCGCAAACTTGGCTTTAGGTATCCGGTTGTAGTGGACGTAGAGGGATACAAGAGTCGCCGTCAGGACAAGGTTGCTTCCATGGCTCAGTCTGCTGCCGAGCGTGCCATCCGCACTCATAAGAGTGTTTCGCTTCCGCCCATGAATGCCTACGAGCGTCGACTGGTTCACATTGCACTTCGTGGCAATGATGCCGTCGATACTCATTCTGAGGGTTCTGACCCTGATCGCCATGTGGTGATTGTTGCTCGATAATCTTCTCGAGCTTATGCTAAGGGGGCGTGGTTTCCACGTCCCCTTTTTTTGTCAAAAGTTCTCGATACACTGATTTTTGTCAGAAAGGAGCTTTCGTTGTTAGTACTTACTGATCAGCAGGCTGACGAGATGTTGAGTTGTCTAACTTCCTATTGCAAAGAGTATTCCTTGAGCGTAACTGATGTTGAGCTGAGGAAATGTATTCAGCATTTGGATTTGGTTCTAGAAACAAATAAGACAACCAATCTCACCCGTATTCTTAACGTAGAAGATGCTGCAGTACTTCATATCCTCGACTCACTTGTTTTGCTCCCTTATATCAATAAGGCTCCTGAGGGAGCTTTGCTCGATATGGGAACAGGTGCGGGCTTCCCTGGTATTCCATTAATCATAACCACGCATCGTAAAGCTACTTATATTGACTCTGTTGGCAAGAAGGTTGATGCGGTTAATTCCTTTGTCCATGCTCTTGGATTGAAACATGCTCATGCGGTTCATGATCGTCTTGAAGAATATGCTCGAAGCCATAAGAAGCAGTTCTCTGTTGTAACCGCCCGCGCACTGGCCCCTCTACCGATTCTTGTTGAGTATGCGGCTCCGTATCTGAAGGATGGAGGGCTATTTGTTATAACCAAGGGCAATCCTTCGGATGAGGAGCTTGCTTCCGGCATGTCAGCAGCTAAGATTTGCGGCTTCACTTTGCTTCTGAATGACGCAATTGATTTGCCTGAAGGCTTGGGTCACAGGGAGTTCATTGTTCTTAAGAAGAGTCATCCTGCATTCGTCTCATTGCCTCGTGCAAATGGCGTGGCAAAGAAGAATCCGCTTGCCTAGATGTTTCACGTGAAACATAATGGATACTAACAACTTGCAGTGTTTCACGTGAAACATGGCGGTTGATATCGATTCGGAATGTTTCACGTGAAACATCCTCCGTTTGACAGCTTTAATACACACCAGGAGGGACCGTGGGATTTCGCGACGTTAAGCGTTCTAAGAGCGCAAAAGACACGCGTATCATTGCAATCATCAATCAAAAAGGCGGCGTCGGTAAGTCAACGACGGCTGTAAACCTTGCAGCAGCACTGGGTGAGCAGGGTCGTAAGACACTGATTGTCGATTTTGATCCGCAGGGAAACAGCACCAGTGGATTCGGAATTGAAAAAGAAGACCTTGATCACTGCATCTATGATGCATTGTTGAATGATGAGCCGGCAGAATCGCTTGTTCTTGATACAAATTGTAAAAAGGTATTCGTTATTCCGGCTACAATTCAACTTGCAGGCGCGGAAATTGAGCTCGTAAGCGCAATTGCTCGTGAAACCCGTCTCAAAGATTTGCTTGAGCCGATTCAGGACGAGTTTGACTTTATTTTCATTGACTGTCCTCCTTCGCTCGGCCTGCTTACTATCAACGCTTTGACCGCAGCAGACAGCGTTTTGATTCCGATCCAGTGCGAATATTACGCACTCGAGGGCGTTACGAAGCTGCTTGAGTCAATGAAGATGGTCAAATCACGGCTGAACAAGGGCTTAGACACCTTTGGTGTGCTTATGACCATGTATGACTCGCGTACTTCACTATCGAATCAGGTTGTTGAGGAGGTTCAATCGTACTTTGGTGATAAGGCGTTTAAGACGCTAATCCCCCGTACGGTTAAAATCTCCGAAGCTCCGTCTTTTGGAGAACCGGTAATTACCTATGCACCTCAAAATAAGGGTGCAAAAGCATATATGAACCTTGCAAAAGAGGTGATCAAGCGTGCCTAGTGTAAAGAAACGTGGCGGATTGGGACGTGGACTCAATGCTTTGGTCTCAGAGGCCGAGTATGAGACCGGCGGTTCGGCTGCATCGGCTTCAAATGCCGCATCTGAAACAAAACTACCTATTGAGGATATCGTTCCCAACCCTAATCAGCCACGAATTCACTTTAACGAAACTGAACTTCGCGAGTTGAGCGAGTCAATCCAAGAACATGGCGTTTTGCAGCCGCTTTTGGTTCGCAAGCATGGAAACGGCTATGAGATCATCGCTGGTGAGCGTCGTTACCAGGCGTCAAAGCTTGCTGGCCTTGAAGAATTGCCAGTCATCATTAAAGAGGTAAATGATGAAGAGATGCTGGCTCTTGCTCTTATCGAAAACCTTCAGCGTTCTGATCTGAATCCCGTCGAAGAGGCTAAGGGCTATCGCCAACTCATTGATGCCACCGGGATGACCCAGGAGGCATTGTCGAAGGCAGTAAGCAAGTCACGCTCTGCAATTACAAACTCGCTGCGTCTTCTCGATCTCCCCGAAGTAGTTCAGCAGATGATTTTTGAGGGCAAACTTACTGCTGGTCATGCACGTGCGATTCTTGCAGTTCCCTATGAGGACGCGCGTATTCGACTAGCAGAGAAAGTTGTTACAGAGGGCCTTTCCGTAAGAGCGACAGAAAATCTTGCTCCGTTGTTTTCTGCCGGAGAGACACCTAAGACGCCAAGGCCTGCAACGCCTCAGTCCTTTAAAAAGGCTGCCCGTGTGCTTCGTCAGGTATTTAATACCAACGTGCGTGTGAAGAGCTCGCGTGGAAAGAATAAGATTGAGATTGAGTTTAAAGACGAGGAAGAGCTCTCTCGTATTCTTGGCGAAATGATTCAGTTTGATCAAGGAGACCAAGATGAGGAATAAGATTTTAACAGCGATTGCATTGGTGACGACTGTCGCGGCTGGTGCCTTTGCTGGCTATAAGATCGCGACAGACGATGAACTTCGAGGTCGTTTGCTTCGTGGCGCGCAAGATATCGTCGATACTTCCAAAAAGAAAATGGATGTTATGACGGAAGATGTTGCCATGCGTACTGCTCAGGTAACGAAGAATCCCAAGATTAATCAAGGTTGGGTAAGCAACCAATGGGAAAATGTAGGCTATTAGGTACCTAACAATTACTTAGCATATTTTGATGGGTCCTTGTCTGATTCACGAGACAAGGACCCCTTATTTTGGCCGTAAAAATGGGACCAGTAGCAGCTGATTCAAAATTAAGGTCAATAAATGAAACGGCCACGGTTGCATATCCTGCAGCCGTGGCCGTTCGATGTTTCACATGAAACGTTTTGGGGTGCGACTACCCTATGCGTTCTTCTGAACTTTGAAGCGCTGCTTCAGCTGTCCGCAAGCGGCGTCAATATCGTTACCACGGGAGTTACGAATCGTGGTCTCGATGCCACGGGACTCAAGACGACGCTGAAGATCCTCAACCTTATGAATCGGCGACGGCTTGAGCGGGCTGCCCTCGATGTCGTTAAGCTGAATCAGGTTAACGTGGCACAACGTTCCCTCGCAGAAGTCACAGAGCGCCTGCATCTCGGGATTCGTATCGTTGACGCCTTCGATCATGGCATACTCATAGGTCGGGCGGCGGCCAGTCTTCTCGGTGTAGAGTTGAAGCGCCTCGTGAAGGCGAAGCAGCGTGTACTTCTTAACACCGGGCATGAGCTTATTGCGCGTCGACTGGATGGCGGAATGCAAGGAAACGGCAAGCGTGAACTGCTCAGGGATGTCGGCAAATTTGCGAATACCGGGAATAACGCCACTGGTAGAGACAGTGAGGTGACGAGCGCCGATACCGATGCCATCGGGGTCGTTGAGGATTCGCAGCGCCTTGAGAACCTCGTCGTAGTTGGCAAACGGCTCGCCCTGGCCCATGAAGACAACGCTCGTGGCGCGCTCGCCAAAGTCGTTGGATACATGAAGTACCTGGTCGACGATCTCTTGAGCGGTCAGAGAGCGCTTGAGGCCGTTGAGACCGGTGGCGCAAAAGGCACAGCCCATGCCGCAGCCTGCCTGAGTGGAAACGCAGACGGAAAGCTTGTTACGACGGGGCATGCCGACGGTCTCGACGGAAACGCCGTCGTGGTACTCGAGCAGATACTTGCGTGAGCCATCTTTGGAAACTTGCTTGGTTAGTTCAGTCGGCGTGTCGAAGGCAAAAGCCTCTTTAAGCTGCTCGCGGAAAGCCTTGGGAAGGTTGGTCATATCGTCAAACGAACAAACGTTCTTCTCAAAGACCCATTCGATGAGCTGCTTCGCGCGGAACGCGGGCTGGCCAAGTTCGGCCACGAGCTCGCGAATATCGTTTTGGCTCAAGTCGCGAATGTCCTGAGATTTAGTCCTGGGATTCATGGAAGCCTTTCGATTTTGGGGAAACGTAGAGGGTATCGCTACAATATGGTATCAGCTGCAGAAATTATAGAGGAGGAGTCTGCCCATGCCGGGTAAAAGCCTAGAGAACATGCACGTAGCGGTCTTGGCGGGCGGTCATTCCGCTGAGCGCGAGATCTCGCTCAGTTCGGGAAAGAACGTTGTGGCGGCACTGAAGGAGGCCGGCTACACCTCGGTGGAGCTGCTCGACACGGCCGCTGATGACTTTATGGTAACCATGGCGAGTGGCGGTTTCGATGTGGCGTTTATCGCCATGCACGGCGCCGGCGGTGAGGATGGCGCCATGCAGGGTGCCATGGAGACCCTTGGTATCCCCTACACGGCCTCGGGCGTGCTTGCCAGCGCCTGCGGTGCCGACAAGGAGGTCTCTAAGCTCCTGTACGCCAAGGCGGGCATTCCTATTGCCCCCGGCCTCGCGCTCGAGGTGGGCGATGAAGTCGATATCGATCATATCGTCGAGGTTTGTGGCGAGCGCTGCTTTGTGAAGCCGGCCGTCAACGGTTCCAGCTATGGCATTTCCCTGGTCCATGAGCCCTCCGAGCTGCCCGCGGCAATCGCCAAGGCGTTTGAGTACGGCGACAAAGTGCTGGTCGAGAAGTGTATCGAGGGTACCGAGATCACCGTCGGCGTATACGGCGAGGACGACGTGCGCGCTCTGCCGATTGTCGAGATTCGTAAGCCCAAGGACTGCGAGTTCTACGATCTGGACGTGAAGTATGTCGACCCTACAGACATCCATCGCATTCCGGCGCAGATTTCGCCCGAGAATTACGCTCGTGCCCAGGAGCTTGCCTGTGCCGCTCACAAGGCGCTCGGTTGCCTGGGTATCTCGCGCAGCGACTTTATCGTGAGTGAGGACGGCCCCGTCATCCTCGAGACCAATACCATTCCCGGCATGACCGATACGTCGCTGTATCCGGATGAGATCCGCCACACCGACGACATAACGTTCCCGCAGGTCTGTGACAGCCTAATCCGTATGGGCCTTCGTCGAGCGGGCATTGCATGCTAATCGAGGACGCGGTTTCGTCAGGAACGCCGCAGTTTGTCATCGACTCCTATGCCACGCTAGCCGAACGCGCCAAAACGCAGTCCTTCGGCCTTATCGAGGAAGATGTGATTGTCCTCGATACCGAGACCACAGGTCTTTCGGTGCAGGACAATGAGCTGATCGAGATCTCGGCGGCCCGTCTTTCGGGCCGCGAGATCGTCGACCGTTTCGATACCTTCGTGCATCCCAAGCAGCTGATTCCCGCCGAGATTACCGAGCTCACGAGCATTACAAATGCCGATGTGGCAGATGCCCCGTCGGCCGTTGAGGCCGTCGCCGCTCTCGCCGATTTTGTCGGTGGTTGCCCGGTGATCGCACATAACGCCACGTTCGACCGCTCGTTTATCGAGTCGGTCAAAGGCGGCGTCAACGTGAGCGATATTTGGATCGATTCGCTGGCGCTGTCGCGAATCGCGCTTCCGCGCCTGGCCTCGCACAAGCTGTCTTTTATGGCCGATCTGTTTGGCTGTGACTCGGTATCACACCGTGCCAATGCCGACGTCGACGCCCTGTGTGGCGTATGGCGCGTGTTGCTCGTGGCGCTCACCGACTTGCCCCAGGGCCTCATGGCGCGCCTAGCCGACATGCATCCGGATGTGCCTTGGTCCTATCGTCCTATCTTCTCATTCTTGGCAGGGCAGAACCCCGGTTCCATCTTCTCTCTCAGCGCCGCTCGTGCTGACGTTCTCAAGGCCGATCGCGCCGACGATCGGGTGGACGCCGACGAGCTACCGGTCCTCAAGATGCCGAGTCGTGAGGAGATTGAGGCAGACTATGCGCCGGGTGGCCTGGTCAATCGCATATATCCCACTTACGAGCCGCGTGATGAGCAGATCGCGATGGCGCTCGAGGTCCGCGATGCGCTGGTCACGGGCACTCATCGTGTAATTGAGGCGGGCACAGGCGTCGGCAAATCGATGGCCTATCTGGTGCCTTTTGCCGAGGCAGCACGCCGTAACAACATCACGGTTGGTATTGCGACCAAATCGAACAATCTTGCCGACCAGCTCATGTACCATGAGCTGCCAAAACTTGCCGAGCAACTGGAAGGTGGTCTGTCATTTTGCGCTCTCAAGGGGTATGACCACTATCCGTGCCTGCGCAAGCTTGAGCGCATGAGCCGCGGCCAGGTCGAGATTACCACCAAGCGCGATCCGGCGGACACGCTCACGGCGGTCGCGGTCATTATGGCGTACGTTTGCCAATCAGCCGATGGCGACCTCGACTCGCTTGGCATTCGGTGGCGCAGCGTCAACCGCCCCGACTTTACGACGGCCTCGCGCGAGTGTGCTCGCCGCCTCTGCCCGTTTTTCCCTGATAAATGTTTGGTCCACGGCGCTCGCCGTCGTGCGGCGCATGCCGATGTGGTGGTCACCAACCATTCCCTGCTGTTCCGCAATGTTGCGGCCGAGGGCAGGATTTTGCCTCCGATTCGTCACTGGGTGGTCGACGAGGCCCATTCTATCGAGCGCGAGGCGCGCCGTCAGTGGGCGCGCGTGGTGTCGGCGGACGAATCACGCGTTCTGTTTGAGCGCCTGGGTGGCTCGAGCACCGGTGCGCTAAGCCAGGTTTCCCGTGATTTGGCAACCTCCGAGGGCTCTACGCTCTATCTGGGCCTTACTGCCAAGGCGACGTCGACGGTTGCGCGCGCGAGCATGGCAATCGCCGATGTGTTCGATGGCGTTCGCGAGCTCGGCCGCCGTGCCCGTGGGGGTTATGACAATGCCAATCTATGGATTGGCCCCGAGCTGCGCGAATCTGACGACTGGCATGATTTCTTACCGTCGGCCTACGCTGCCATCGATGCATTGGAACGAGCTGACAAGAGCGTCGACGCGCTGGTGCAAGCCGTCGCCGCCGACAAGCCCGAGGTTGTTGTCGACTTGGGCGATATCTCGCGCCGCCTGCACGAGCTGGCCGAGAACCTCAAACTCATCATTGAGGGTACGGATGAGCACTACGTGTACTCGCTGCAGGTGAACCGTCGGCTGCGCGCGGGCGGGGAGTCTATGACCGCCGAGCGCATCGATATCGGCGAGGCCCTGGCGAACGAGTGGCTGCCCGAGGTGCACACGGCAATCTTCGCTTCGGCGACCATGACGGTGTCCAAGAGCTTTGAGCATTTCAACCATGCCGTCGGCCTCGATCGCATCGGTGCGTCGACATCCTCATCGCTGCACCTGGATTCGAGCTATGACTTTGACTCGAATATGGCTGTGGTCGTGGCGGGGGACATTCCCGATCCGCGCGATCGCGAGCGCTATCTGTCAGCGCTCGAGCGTGTGCTGGTCGATGCCCATCTCGCCATGGGTGGATCGGTGCTCACGCTCTTCACTAACAGGCGCGATATGGAGGACCTGTATGCCCGCGTCGAGCCCAAATTGGCGCGAGCGGGCCTGGAGCTCAATTGCCAACAGCGCAACTCGTCCCCGCGTCGCCTGCGCGATCGGTTTATCAACGAGCCGACCTCATCGCTCTTTGCGCTCAAGGCCTTTTGGGAGGGCTTTGACGCCAGCGGCGAGACGCTGCGCTGCGTCATTATCCCCAAGTTGCCGTTTTCGAGTCCCACGGATCCTCTTTCGTGCGAGCGCAACCTGCGCGAAGACCGCGCCTGGGCGCGCTACTCGCTGCCCGAGGCGGTGCTCGAAGTCAAGCAAGCCGCCGGCCGTCTCATTCGCTCGTCGACCGATTGCGGCGTGCTCATCTTGGCAGATCCGCGCTTGGTGACAAAGGGCTACGGCAAGAAGTTCTTGACGTCGCTGCCCACGACTTCCTACCAGCGTATCGAGTCGGCACAGATCGGTCATTATTTGCAGCTGTGGCGTGCACGCCACGAGCGACGCCGTTAAAACAGGCAGGTCAGGCTTTTCGCCATATCGCATAGACGCTTTGCCGAGGCGGGGTCATCCAGTATGCGGATGGCTCCGCCCGCTGCGATTACCTGGCAGAACAGCCAGTGCTCTGACCCATAACGCACGGTCACCGTTGCCATGTCTGCCCCGTTTGGCTCAATCGACATGATGCCGGCCCAGTCTAGGCGCTCTGCCATGTCGAGCGGCATGAGGAGTTTTGCGCTCTGCTCCGCTTGGGAAAGGGATTCGTGGAGGGATGCGGACGCGGGCGCGTGGCGCTCCACAGAATCGTCGGTAAGGGTAAGGCCTTCGATTTTGTCCATGCGGTAGGAGCGCTGCTCATCGACTTCGACATCCCAGGCAATCAGATATGTTTGGTCGCCATGCGTCGCGATGCGCAGGGGGTCGATGAGACGCTCACGCGGTCGTGTGTCGTCTATCGAACGGTAGATGATGCGGCATCGAACGCCGTCTTGAATCGCGCAGTTCAGCTGTTGCCAGTGTGATCCTCGGGCAACGGTATCGACAACGCGCTGGTTGTAGCCGAGTTTCTCGGGTAGGAGGGCGTGTCGGATACGCTCTGCTGCCCGAGAGTCGATTCCCATCGATTCGAGTTCGTGGTTGAGCACGACACCTTCGGCGGCACTTAGGCGCAAGGGCAGCACACGCCCCGCATCGCCTGTCAGGATGATGCACTCGCCGTGGCGTTCGCAGATGATGCGTGCTCCCGACTCACGGTCAGCGAGGGTCGAGACGATATCGATAATTTCGTCGAGCGCCGCACCCGTGATATCAAAACGGTTGCAGATATCCCCTCGTGTCATACCGGTCTCGCCGGCAGCGTAGAGGGCTTCCATGATGTCAATTGCACGCGAGAGCCTTTGCTCGCTGGTGAGTTTACGCGCGGGCATGCTCGTGCACCGTCCTTTCGATGAGGTGGTTCCACGCCAGTTTAAGTGCATCGGGGGCAACGGGTCTCATGCCGTCCATGGCGTGCTCCATACAAAACGAGGCAGCGGCATTAAGGTCGCGCACGCCGACGGTCCAGGTCCAACCTTCTTCGGTGTGTGTGAGCTCCCCGCGACCGCGCGTTAGGCCGCTGACCATGTCGGCCTGGGCTTGCGGGGCAAACGAAAAGGTCGCCATAACGGGCTTGCAATCGGCAAAATCAAACTCAAAGAACAGGCGATCGTTCAGGTTAAAGTCGGCGGGGATGGAGTAGGCCTTCGAGGGGCGCCATGCGCGAACGATGCGGTCGCAGCGAAACGTCCTGATTTCATCGGTGGCGTTGTCGAGTCCGCAAAAATACGCCACGCCCTCGTGCTCGAACATGCCGTATACGCAAACGGTGCGCTCTTTTTGCTCTCCGTGCCCGTTTTGATACAAAAAGCGCAGTGCGCAGCGTTCGGCGAAAGCGCTCCACACCGCATCGACGGCGGGTGAGCGACGGGCGGGAGGCTCTTCTGCGGTCGATGCGCCGGTGAGGTAGGCGATCTTGGAGCGTATGTCTGCAAGCGGCGTGGCAAACGCGGCCGAACCGGTCGCAAGGGTCTGGTCGATAGCGTCGAGCAAGATGTCCGCGTCGTCTGCGGTGATGAGGCCACCGGCCGCAAACGTGTGCTCGCGATCGATGGTCCATGCGCTTTCTTCGGTTTCTTGGGCGCCTGCTGCGCGGACTTCCTTGATCGTGATTCCGCGTTCGAGGAGTTTTTCGCGATCGCGGCGAAACTTGCGCTTGTCCGAGTCGATATTGCCCGACCCATAGCCAAGATCGGAATCCAGGACAATTTGCTCCGTGGTCAATGGCTCGGGAGAGCTGTTGAGGACAAAGAACAGATTGAGGATGCGCTGGGCGGTCTTGTCGAAACCGGGCCCCGGCGCCCCCTTTTTATTCGTTACGGTTGTATCGCTTGCCGTCATAGAATCCTCGCATGGGAAGGTGTCTGATGCCATGATTTTAGTCCGATATGGAGATTAGGCTATATCCTTGTCCGCTTGGGGCGTTAAGATGCCCAGAATTCGGCCGTTTGCGCCCGCTCGGGGTATACTTTCGACTATATACGGTTCTAATGTGCATACATTGGGCCTATTTGTCGGATTATGGATGTGGAGCGCATATGGCGAACACCCAGAACTATATTAACCACCTGTTGCAGAACACTGGCATCACGCCGGCGTGCAGCGAAGAAGAGCGCTTGGCTGCCGAAGATATCGCTCAAATTTTCCGCAACCACGGCTTTGATCCCGAGGTGCAGGAGTTTAATGCTCCCGCGCCGAGCAGGATGGCGTTTGCCGTTACGGGCATTCTGGCATTTGCCGGTGCCCTGCTTATGGGCATCGGTGGCGGTATCGGCTTAGTCGGCACCCTGTTGGCCATTGTCGGAGCCGTGCTCTATGTGCTCGAGCGAACCGGGCGCCCCGTGATCTCGCGCCTGGGCAAGACGGGCGTGAGCCAAAACGTCATCGCCTACCACAAGGCGTCGGGCCCGCTTGCCTCTCCGCGCAATCGCCCGGTTGTCGTCGTCGCGCACTATGACTCCCCGCGCGCCGAACTGCTCGCTCGCGAGCCCTATGCGCCGTATCGAGCGCTGATCGCCAAGTTGCTCCCGGTTGCCACGATTGCTCCCGCGGCTATTGCCATCCTGCGCATCTTGCCTCTTCCCGGTGTGCTGAAGGTCTTGCTGTGGATTGTCGCGATTCTTGCCTCTCTTGTGGCGCTCGCCAATGCCGCCAATATCATTTCCAATCGTTTTGTCCTTCCCTACACGTCCGGCTCGGTTTGCAACAAGTCCTCTGTTGCCGCCATGCTGGGTGTCATGGATAACGTCGCCCCTTATCAGGGTGAGAACGAGTTCCCCGACGATATTCCGTTTGACACGTATTTTGGCGAGCAGAAGCGTCGCGCCGAGGAGATGGCGCGCGCGGCAGCCGAGTACGCCGCGGCCCAGCAGCAAAATGATTACGGCAATACCATCGAGTACGAAGAGCCTGCCTATACCGAGGATGAGTATGGCCAGTCGGTCGCTCCCGAGGGTGACCAGGGCGAGGCTTTTGATGAGCAAATCGATGGATTCGAAGGTGCTTCTGCCGACGAGACCCTGATTGGCGTCATCGCACCCGAGTCCCAGGTCCAAGATATTCCGGCCGAGGAGCCCGTTGCAGACGAGTCCACTGCCGAGTCGGCAGAGGAGCCTGCCGCGGCCGAGCAGGCCGAGCCCGAGCCCAAGCTTTATCGCAATGCCGCCGGCAACATCCGGTTTGGCTCGGGTGCCATCCGTGCCCTGGGAATGCTTCCCGAGTCCTGTACGCTCGATTACGAAGAGGGCGAGGAGCCGACGTTCGAGCCCGCGCCCCAGCCCGATCCGGTCGTGGCCGCGCAGCCCGATGAGGCCAATGCCATCGAGACGGAAGCCGATGCGGAGACTGCTATCGATCCCGCAGCCGGTCTGGACGTCATGGCGCCTGCCCCGGCGCCCGAGGAGCTCGATAATACCGAGGACGACTACGATGCGTATCCGCAGCGTGTGTCCTACGAGAACGACACCGATTTTTCTGCCGAGCTTCCGGTGACGACGCCCCATGCCGATATCGCTTCCGCGTTTTCTTCGATCGGTGCCAGCGCCTCCCATTTCTTTAAGGGGGCATTCGAAAAGGGCAAGAAACTCGTTGACGACTTTGAGGAAAAGCGTACTGCTGCCCGCGAGGCGGCCGAGCGCGAGGCTGCAGCCCAGCAACAGGCGGCCGAGGCCGAGCGTGAGCGCGCGGCACAGGAATTTGAGCAAAACGACGCCGAGCAGCCGGTATCCGTCGATGTTGCCGACGCCACGACGTCTTTCGAGACGCCGCAGCCTTCGCCTGCGGATGTTGCCGGGGAGACGGCGACTTTCGAAACCCAACAGCCGGTCGACAGCACTGTGTCGTTTGATGCCACGATGACGTTTGAGAAGCAGGGCACCGCTATCGCCGAGCCCCTTTCCGCTCCTGTCGAGGACGAGCCCGCTGCGCCCGATACGGTCGAGGATCAATCTGCGGCGGAACAGGTCGCTGCGGACAGCTCCGAGCAAGAGCCTGAGCCCGTGGCCCCCGAAGCTCCGCAGGCGGATGAGTCGAGGCCCTACTCTACGCAGATCTTCACCATGCCCGCGCCGAGTGATCCCGGCGCCACGGTTGCCAATGCTGCTCCGTCGCAGGCCGAGACGGTCGATGCTCTGATGGCTCAGATCTCGTCTCAGGCGTCGCCGCGCCCGAACATGAATGTTCCCGACCCGGCATCCGCGCCGGCTCCCATGCCCTCTGCGTCTCCGCTGGCCTCGGTCCCCGATCCCTCGATGCCTTCGATGCAGCAGGCCAATGTCGCCTCGCGCACCTCGCTGTTCGACCTTCCCGACCCTGCGGCTCAGGTCAACGATCCCTTCGCGACGGCACAGGGTCCCGAGCCCACATCGGCTCCGGTTGTTCCCCCCATGCCGGTCACCTCGGATGTTCAGCCGCTTGAGACTATCTCGGCTCCTGCCGCCCCCGCCGCCAAACCGCAAAAGCGCGGCTTGGGCGGTCTGTTCGGTCGCAAAAAGAAAAACGAGCAGGACAGCATGAGCGATTGGCTTGGCGTCGAGGATGATTACGACGCCAAGAAGTCTGGTCGCGGTATCGGCTCGTGGGATAACTTCGAGGATGACGACGGCTGGAAGGGTGGCGCCACGTCTTCCGATGGAGCTTCCGCCGAGGATATGCTCGCTGCCGTTGCCTCCATGGGTGATGATGAGCTGCTTGGCCACGACATCTGGTTTGTGGCTACAGGCGCTTCCGATTGTGACGGCGCCGGCATGAAGGAGTTCCTGGCCGCGCATCGCGACAAGCTCCGCGGCGTGTTCTTTATCAACCTTGAGTCCATTGGTGCCGGTAGGCTTTCGGTCGTGACGGTCGAGGGCGAGCAGCAGTTGCTCAAGGGTGACCGACGCATCATGAACTTGGTCAACAAGGTGTGCAAGTCGTTCCATGTCGATTGCGGTGCATTTGAGATGCCCTATGCCAAGACCGATGCCTATGCTGCGCTCGAGGCAAGCCGACGCGCCCTTACCATTGCCGGCGTCGACGGTCCACGTTTGGCGTGCGCTCACACCGAGGACGATCTGCCGTACAACGTCAATCCGACAAATATCGCCACGGTGTCCGAGGTCGTGACCGAGGTCATTCGTCGTTCGTAGGTTGACCTATAAGGAGTCTGCGTGTTTTCGTACATCAAGCGCCACTGGCCCGTCTATCTCATCTTGGTCCTGATCGCCATTGCCCTTGGTTTTGGGGCCGCGTATATCGTGGGCGTTAAAGGCTCAACGCCTGAGTCCACGATTAGCGAAGAAGTGGAGCACGAGCAGAGTTTGGGAGCCGATGGCATCTCCGAGTCCGATCAAGCGCTCATCGACGGTGGGTCTGCATCTGGGGAATAGCCATTTCGCCACGAACGAAAAAGAGGCGAGCCGGGAGACGGGCTCGCCTCTTTTTTATTACGTTAGTGACGTTTCGATGCCAGCTTTAGATGGGCAAACCAGATTGCCGCGGCGCCGGAGGTCATGAAGGCAGTGAGGCAGGCGGCGATGGGAAGAGAGCCCGTTGCTGGTAAATCTTGCGGCATGGTGCATCGCTGGATGACGCGATCCTCGTCATGTGATTCAAGGTTGCTACCGCCGCCATTGCGACAGAGGTCAACGCGAGCACTGTTGGCGAGTGCGGTCTGAGGCGTGTAAGACGACGCGGCCTGCATATGGATGACGGCACCGTGAATATCCGAGTCAAGGGCGGCGCTCACATCATCAAGGTCGTCATGTTCGTCTTTGAGGTCCTCGCGGGTCCAAGATTCTGCAGCGCCTCTTGTCGTGAAGTCGGCCGATACGGCCCCATACTCAAGACGAATGCCCGTGATGCCGGTGTCGTCCAAAAGAGCGAGCTCTTTTGCCTCGAGGGTGACTGATTCCGTTGTTGGAATATTTGCTTTCCAAAGATGCCAATCGTCGTAATCGACCATGCGCAAATCGTCACCTAGGAGCTTTTTGACCTCGTCCGTTTTGAGCCAGGGGTTGTCATGCCCGTCGCTGAGCGTTGCATTGGCCTGTTCGCCCGTATCGATACTTCCCACTGGAGACGTTCGATACCACACGTTGCAAAGACTGTCGACGTCCCCAGCCGCGACAGGGGTTTCGATGGCGATGAGCCTGGCAGTGCCGTCTTTGGCGCATTCGAGATCGTCGGTGATGGTGAATTCATCAACCCAGGTATTCGACTCATTTTTAGCATCGAGCGTATAGGAGAAGGAACCGTTCGTATCAGATTGTGCCACGGCCCGGTTTTTGCCATCGCCGTTAGCGACGAGGCCCTTACCGATAGGGCGGGCGATCTCTTGCCGCTTGTCGACTCTGCCCTCAATCTCGATGGGTGTGTCCTTCATGGTTACCGTCTGCACTTCTCCTGTGGCCTTAATTTCAAACGTCATGTCTTGAGCAAGGTCGTAAGTGCGCGGGGACATCGCTTCGCGCAGGGTGTAGGTGCCGGGCAAAAGATGCTCGATGCGATGCGGTTTGTCGGAGGAGGTCCAAGCGTCAATTTCGGTTCCGTCGGCACCGTGGAGGGAGAGCCGAGCGCCATCCACTTCTTGTTTGCCGGTCAGATCGACTTTGGAGATGTCGATTTTGGTGTAGTCGTTAGAGATATCGAGGTGCGCTTTGACCGTGTGTGTTTCCTGGTCGGCATACGACAGCTCGACGGTGTGGGCGCTTTGGTCGAGCAGGTATCCTTCGGGTGCCTGTACCTCGATTACCTCATAGATGGCAGTTCCGCACCCCAGCGAAAGATGATTCGCGCACGCAAATCCCCGCTCGTCGGTCGTGATGGTGGTGACGGTTTCACCGTCCAGGGCAACAATGCTGCCGTCGGGGCGCACGATATCGCCCGCGGCGCGGATATCAAAAACAGCGCCGGCAAGGGCGTGTCCGTCTACGGTATCGTTCTTAACGATCTCGATGCTTCCTGTTGCCGCGTCGTCGTAAAACGAGGCGACCGCGATGGGCGTTAAGTTCATGTCGGTGGGAATCGTTATCTCCAGATCTTCTCCAACAAGATACGGTTCCTTGGCGGAAGTCTCTCGTATGTAATACGTGCCCGGGTTAAGCGATTCGGGCAGGGTGACGGCGCCGGTTTCATCGGTCGTAAAGGTATTCATAACGGTATGGGCGGGATGCCAAGATGTTTGCGAGATGGGCTCACGGTTGCCATTGAGCAGCTGAAAGGTGAACCCGACGCATGGTACGGCGCTGCCGGTCTGAGCATCGCGCTTCACGATTTGAAGATGTGTCGACAGGGCGTGGTTGTCTACGATGTACTGAAGCTCTGCGCCGTCAGTGATCTGCTCTGCCGTGATAGTCCATTCCCCTGCCTGCTTAAAGCCGTCGGGCACAGTGTCGACAACCTCACGAATGGTGTAGCCGGCACGGTCATACGGTATGGTTCCACTGACGCCATCGGGGCGCTCTCCTGCGCCAAACCATGCTCCAGCCTGGTCTTTGGTCGATGCGAAGCCGTAGATATTGGTGGTCAGTGTACCAACAACCTGCTGCGAAGTGTTGCTTATCACTTCAAAGGCCACGCCCTCCGCCGGCTGCTCTATACCAGACCCATCGCTATTGCCGTAGTCCTTGAACTTTGAAATCTCGAGGTCAAAAGCGATGGGGATGTTGGGGATGCGACGCTCGAGCTCAACGACGCCCGCGTCTCCGGGCTGGTCGGCACCGATGGTGTAGCTCCAGGTTTCATCGGAGGGAAGATAGCCCTCGGGAGCTCTCGACTCATAGATGGTAAAGGTGCCCAGGGGGATGTCGGTAAGTGTTGCCCGGCCGTCCTCATCCGTCGTGAGGGTGCGCGTCCAGCCCGGGGTAGACTGTGAGACGCAGGTGAACTCAGCGCCGGCAAGTGACGCGCCGACTTGAGGACCTGCCCCAGTGGCGGCATCGACCTTTGCGATGCGCAGGGTAATGGTACCGGGCTGCTCATCGATGACGACATTTCCGCCGTCATTGCCGGTGGAAAAGGCGATGCGGTCACTCCTGGGGATATAACCCGCCGGAGCTTCGGTTTCGACCAGATAATATGCCGTGTTGGGCAAAAGTGTCGCCTGTGCGCGACCGCTGCTGTCCATCTGGATGCTGCCGACACGCTTGTCGCCGGCGCTCTCATAGATGTCGAACCTCGCTCCGTCGAGCCTGTAGGTATCGTTTTCGCTCGTGATGGCGGCGTTGGCTGACTGTTTTTGGAAGGATGCGGAGACGGCCGGGAGCACGTAGAGCATGTCTTGACGCTTGCTGCCGCCCGACACAGCTCCCAAATAGCGCCGCGCGCGATGCGGTGCGGCTTTAATGCTTCCCGACTTGGCGCTGTCGTGGAGCCAGCGCGCGGCGGCAACGACCTCATTGTCGCCGGAAAAGTTTCCGCTCTTTGTGACGCCCTGGGCGGTTGTATATGAGAATGATCCGTCGGTATGGGTGGTGCCGTTGAGCATCCAGACGGCAAGTTGGGTTGCGGCGCGCGCTCGATCGGGGGATAGGTTATGCCCGCCAAAGGATGTGGCGGTGGGGTAGCCATGGCAGATGATGGCCGCGAATTCGTCTTCGAGCCATACCCAGCCCTGATTGTAGGTGAGCCAGGGTCCGCCCGGTGTGCTGGGGCCAAATCGGTCCTGGTTCACACAATAGGCAGTCGAAGAGTCCTGTGCCTCGTATTTGCCAACTCCAAAAGGACCGCATTCATTGCTGATGGTGCGGAATCCGAGCGATTCGTAACCGTCGACGGCGAGCGCGGCATTCGGTGTCATGCAGCCTAAAAGTAAAAAGAGGACTAGGAGCAGCGATCCTGCTGTGATTGCGCTGTGGACAGAGTGCGTGGGTGCGTTGGACATGGCTGCTCCTTATCCCTCGTGCGCCGCACGGGGAGGCCGCGGCGCGTAGGATGAGGCTATCCCCAAGGTTCATGCGGGTAAGTACCGGAACCTGACCAAATGCTTGCCCAAAATCTGACAAATGGTGCCTACGAAAGACAATGGAATAAATCTGCAGGTAGACAACGGTAAATAGAGGAACGTACAGGTCCCTATCTCCACAATTGGCCTGTTTTTAGGACGATTCTCCACAGTCAAAACAAGCATCGTCACCCTTGTATCGAACAAGACAACCGCGTTATACTATCCCCCACATATGCGGGCATCGCCAAGTGGTAAGGCATCAGCTTCCCAAGCTGACACTCGCGGGTTCGAGTCCCGTTGCCCGCTCCAGAAAAATGCACAAGCACGGTAACGCTACGTTGCCGTGCTTTTTACTACTAAGTGCCGGGACTCGAACCCGCCAGGGTGCGAGCTTTAAATAAACGCGAAGCGTTTATAGCGAGCAGGCAAGGTCGCCGATAGGCGACCGCAGCCGGTGCGGATTTGCGAAGCAAATACGCAGACGTCCCGTTGCCCGCTCCACCGAGCACGGGAGACGCGGGGACGGCAACTCAACAAAGTCTTCCCCCGAGGCTTCATGAGGCCGAGGGGCTCGCCTGAAGCCGGTGCGGATTTGCGAAGCAAATACGCGGACGTCCCCATGGCCGCTCTTGCGGCAAAATGTTAGGTTAATGCCTGCTGCCCATACTTGCACCTACGCACGGTACAATGGTTAAGTTACGACCAACGTGCCAATAACCAAAAAGGAGCCGCTATGATCGATCGCTATACCCGCCCGGAGATGGGACACATCTTCTCCCTCGAGAACAAGTACGCCATTTGGCAGGAAATCGAGGTCTTGGCCTGCGAGGCCCAGGCGGAGCTCGGCAAGATCGGCATTTCTAAAGACGAAGCCCAGTGGATCCGCGACCATGCCAACTTTGAGAAGGCAAAGGTCGATGAGATCGAGGAGGTCACGCGCCACGATGTCATCGCCTTCCTGACCAACATGAAGGAATATATCGACGCCGACGTTCCCGAGGGCGAGCCCAAGCCTAGCCGCTGGGTTCACTATGGTATGACCAGCTCCGACCTGGGTGATACGGCTCTGTGCTATCAGCTCACCCAGGCCTGTGACCTGATCATCGAGGACGTCAAGAAGCTCGGCGAGATCTGCAAGCGTCGTGCCTTCGAGGAGCGCAACACACTCTGCGCCGGCCGCACCCACGGCATCCACGCCGAGCCGATGACCTTCGGCATGAAGTTTGGCTCTTGGGCCTGGGAGCTCAAGCGCGATCTCGATCGTCTTGAGGACGCTCGCAAGAACGTTGCCTTCGGTGCCATCTCCGGTGCCGTCGGCACTTACAGCTCCATCGAGCCGTTCGTCGAGGAGTACGTCTGCGAGCACTTGGGCCTGGTCCACGATCCGCTGTCCACGCAGGTTATCAGCCGCGATCACCACGCCTATCTTGCCGGCGTGCTTGCCACTACAGCGGCCACCTGCGAGCGCATCGCGACCGAGGTCCGCAACCTGCAGAAGACCGATACGCTCGAGGCCGAAGAGCCCTTCCGCAAGGGACAAAAGGGCAGCTCCGCCATGCCGCACAAGCGCAATCCCATCACCATGGAGAAGGTCTGCGGCCTGTCGCGCGTCGTGAAGTCCAACGCCCAGGTCGCCTTCGACAACGTCGCCCTGTGGCACGAGCGCGATATTTCGCACTCCTCCGCCGAGCGCGTCGCCCAGGCCGATAGCTTCATCGCACTCGACCACATGTTCCAGTGCCTCATCCGTGTCATCGACGGCCTGCAGCTGTATCCGGCCCGCATGATGGCCAATCTCAACAAGACCCGTGGCCTCATCTTCTCCTCCAAGGTCCTGCTGGCCCTCGTCGATACGGGCATCACCCGCGAGGACGCCTACGCTATCGTGCAGGAAAACGCCATGGCCACCTGGCATGAGGTGCAGGATTGTGTTTCTGGCCCCACCTTCAAGGAGCGTCTCGAGGCCGATCCGCGCTGCACCGTCAGCCAGGAGAAGCTCGATGAGATCTTTGATCCGTGGGACTTCCTCACCCGCATCGATACGGTCTTCGACCGCCTGGAGCAGCTGAACTTCGAGTAGGGTTAACCTAATTCGACCGCTTGCGGATGCATTTCAATCTTTGGCGCCTTGCCCATTTTGGGTGAGGCGCTTTTTTATTGCCACATCAGCCCCGGGTATACAATGAAATCCGACTGCTGTTTCGATGAAGGGAGGCGCGTGCCCGGACGCACCAAGCGAGCCGCCATCGTCTCGTTTACGCTCATGCTCCTTGTTGCCGCCTGTGTGGCCGTCCTGACGTATACCGTTCGAAGCAGTTCTTCCTCCTCGAATGAAGCCGACAAAAATCTCCCGGTACTCAAAATCGGCGTTACGGATAACGACCCCTATGTGTATGTCGATACCACGGGCGATTACGCCGGTATCGATATCGACATCGCCCGCGAGGCCTGCAAGCGTGCGGGGATTAAGCCACAGTTTGTCGATATTGACTGGAACGATCGCGACCGGCTGCTCAAAAACGGTGATATCGATTGCCTGTGGTGTGATTATTCTCCTTGTTATCGTGAGGATAAGTATTACTGGACCGAGCCGTATCTAACCGTGACGGTCTCGGTTGCCGCCAAGAAAACGAGTGGCATCAAGTCCTTGGCGCATCTCGATGGAAGCAAGACCATCGCGGTGATTGCGGGCTCGTTGAGCGAACGCCGATTGCTCGCAGGGGATCTGGAAATCTCGCCGGACGTGCAAATCAAATCGTATGGTTCTGCCGAGCTCTGCAAAGCCGCCCTTGCCAAAGGGTATGTCGACTGTTGGATGGCGGACGTTCAGCCGCTTGACCGACTTGTCGCCCAGTATCCCGGCCTTTACCGCGTGTTCGCCGACAACATTATGACGGTCGATCTGGGCGTCGCGTTTGATGACAGCTATGAAGGACCGATCGTAAAGGATCTCAATACTGCATTGTTTGCCATGGATCGAGATGGCACGATTGACCGTATTGTGGGCAATTACAAGACAGGAGCGACGACAGGCGGGCAAGGAGCAAATCATGACAAATGATGAGCACCGCTTGCGTCGAAAGACTCTGACCGTCATAGCTATCGGCGTTATTGTCAGCGCTGTCTTGTTAGGCTTGTTGTATACGGTTGGAACCCATTGCTGCCTCGAAAAAACGCTTGGGTTTGGCCAAGAAACCATGGTGTTTTTGGAAAACGCTTGCGAAAAATATGACCGCTACGAACAGGGGAGAAAAGCCGAGGAGACGCACGATTTGCTCGCCGCGGTCGAATCGTTTGCGACGTTCCTGTCCTCTGATCGCGTTGAGGTTAACAACGACCTTATCGAGCAATTTGTCCATGCCGAGAACCTTTCGGGGTTGATGGTCATGGACTCCGATGGCCATATGGCTGCCCACTACGACATCGATGGTCGCGATCCGCTCATGTTGTGGCGAGAGGAGCTGGCCTGTTCGCCGGTCGCATCGATGTATCAAGGTTCCAAAGTGACCTACTCAACTGTCGTTGAGCGCCGTGGTGTCGTTTTTGCCGTCTGTGCTGTCCCGTATGGCGACGGCGTTGCCCTGGCATACCGCTCACTTGTTTCCGATGCGGTGGACGACTATTCATATGCCATAGCCGACGTGCTTTCGAACAGCACCTTCCACCAGGGCCCCACGGTGCTTGTTATGGAGGATGCGGAGATTGTCTCATCCAACAGTGCCGATGCTGACGTGTCGCTCGCCCGACTCCTCACCAGCGCAGGGGTTGAGTGGAAAGACGACGGCCTGACGCCCATCGAATATCGAGGAGACAAATGGTACGCCGTGCGTGCGGCATATAAGGACTACCGCCTGTTTGCGCTATATCCCAAATCTGAGGTCATGTCTGGCAGGATCACATTTGTCGCCGCTGACGTCTTGGTGTGCCTTGCGTTTTGGGTCGTGGTACTGTTGGCTCGAAATATCGTTGACCACCGCAATTTGGTCGAAAAGGATAAACAGCTCGGCATTATCAATGCCATAAGCGCCATCTACGATTCGACCTTCCTTTTGCATCTCGACACCCTCGAGATCGAGGGAATCAATATGTCGCCGGCGATAGCGAAGATGTTTGCCGAGCATAGCGAGGCATATGACTTTATGGACACGGTCTGCCGGGATATCGTGAGCCCCGAAAGCCGCGAAGCGGTTGTGGGGCTCGTAGATATAAGTACGCTTCGTGAACGCATGGAGGGCGTACCGTACTTGGCTGCCGAGGTGCGAGATTGTCGAGGCACTTGGTACTCGCTACAGGTTGTCCCCCAGCATCGCGATGAGCAAGGCCGCCTGGATTCGGTCGTCGTGGCGACGCACAACATATCGATGGTCAAGCATGCCGAGGAGCTGTCATACCAAGATAAACTGACGGGGCTTCGCAACCGCAACTATCTGGAATCGCGTGGAGATAGCCTGGTAAACGAGGACTTGCCAGTGAGCGTGATTATGGTGGACTGTAATTATCTCAAGCGGACCAACGACATTTATGGTCACGAGGTGGGGGATGAACTGCTGCGACGGACGGCGTCCGTGCTGCGGCGGGTGGCTGGTGCGGATTACCTGCCGATGCGCGTTGGCGGCGACGAGTTTTTGCTGGTTTGCCCCCATACTGACAACGAGTCTGCGCTCGGGCTGGAACAGGATCTTCGTCTCGGTCTTGCCGCGGTAAGCGATGAGGCACTGACGGTCAGCGCATCGATTGGCGTGGCGACCGTCGAGACGGCTGGAAATACGCTGGCCGATGTATATCGTGTCGCCGACCACAATATGTATCGGGAGAAGCGCACAGTCCACGCACGGGGTACGGGCTGCTAATCTTGCCCCCACTAATCTATGCATCGTAGGATGTTGAATCGGTGCTTACGATAATAAGTCGGGCCAGGCGGGGATAATAGACGTCTGAAATTTCTTTCTGAGAGGGGATCTCAATGATTAGTTTTGACTACAAGCCTCAGGGTGTATGCTCTCGCAATATCCACCTCAATCTTTCCGATGACGGCAGCAAAGTGCTGGGCGTTGAGTTTACCGGCGGCTGCGACGGCAATCTCAAGGCTATCTCCAAACTGGTCGAGGGCGCTCCTGCCGATCGCGTAATCGAGGTTCTCGCCGGTAATACCTGCGGTATGAAAAAGACCTCCTGCGCCGACCAGCTTACACGCGCTATCGAGGCCGCTCGCACCGAGATCGCCTAATGGGTATCGCCGATCACATCAAGAACGGAATATCGCGTCGCGGCTTTGTACTCGGTGGGGCTGCCGCGGGCGCTGCCACGGTGCTTGCCGGATGCTCGAAAAAAACGGGCACCAGCGATGATGCCGCCGGCGAGCCGCAGGTTATCAAGGATGATTCCAAAATCATCTCGATTACGGATGAGTACGAGGCAGTCGACATCGATCTTGAGCCGGCGGCGTCATGGACGCTGCCTCTGGGTACGCTGCTGTACTACTGCGACGGCGATTACGCCGCGGCGATGATGGTGCCCGCATCGGCACTGCATGCCAATACGCTCGGCATGCTCAACCTGGGCGACGGCTCACTCACGACGCTCGTCGAGGATCCCGTGGAAGGTGCGGGGTATTCGTTTTACGATGTCCGCGCCGGCGATGGCGTATTTGCTTGGGTCGAGATGAACTTTGCGAATGCATCATGGAAACTCTATGCGCAAAATACGGCAGGTGCGTCGCTTGTCGGCGATGTGGTCGAGCTCGACCGAGGCGGCAAGGACTACGACCCGCCGCTGTTTACGGCGTTCGAATCGTCCGTCATTTGGTACAAGATGCCTGCTGCAGGCGGCAATAAGACGAGTCACGACTCGTATTGCTACCGCCGCTCGCTCGACGAGGCAAAGGCCGAGGCCATTTGGAAGTCAACGGGCCGCTTTGCATCCGCCCCGCGTGTGAGTGACGGCATCTTGACCATTTCCCCGCGTGTGCGCAACGACGAGGGCGTCTACTACGGCATGACGGCGATCGACCTGACGGACGGCAACAATACCAAGAGGGCTCAGCTGGTCCTTCCCTCATCGGTGTCTCCCTTCGAGGCCGTATATATGGGCGACACGTTTGTGTTCTCCATCGAGGCCACCTATAGCGGCGTGGGGAGCCTAGGCAACATGGGCACCTATATCGGTAACGAGAATGGGACGTTCCTATTCCTGTCGCGCGAGCCGCTTGCGTGTGCTGCCGGCAGAAAAGGCAAATATCTGGTTAAGGTTCAGGCATCGCATTTTCTGATCGATACCTCCGCCAAAACCTATGGTTCGCTGCTGTCGCCCGACCGCGCTCTCGAATATGGCGATTATCCAGCTACGGCGGGTAAATCGAATACGTTTTTAACCTATGCCACGGTGCGTAATAGCCAAGGAATTCCCGAGACGGTTACCGCCCGCCTGTTCTCTCTTTAGCGCCGAGGGGTTAAAAGGGCGCCAACGGGGGAATAAACGCGTTGTAATTGTGAGTGCCGCCCGCCGAGCCGCCGCACTGTAGCGGTGCTCGGCGGGCATAGGTGCGTTAAAATGGGCTTGTTCTTAGCTAATTGAGACAGGGGGGCCGTGTTATGGCTTCAGATGCAAAAAAGATTCTGCTGGTCGAGGACGAGAAGGCAATCCGTGACGCTGTCGCTGCCTATCTCGAGCGCGAGGGCTACTGGGTTGTTGGCGTCGGGGACGGCCAGTCTGCGATCGAGGAGTTCGAGAAGCACCAGTTCGACCTGGTTGTGCTCGACCTTATGCTCCCCAAGATTCCCGGCGAGCGCGTTTGCCGCACCATTCGCGACACCTCGGATGTCCCCATCATTATGCTGACGGCCAAGGGCGAGATCGAGGATCGCATCATCGGCCTTGAGCTTGGTGCCGACGACTACCTGATTAAGCCGTTCTCGCCGCGTGAGCTCGTCGCCCGCGTCCGCGCCCTGTTCCGTCGTGCTCACCAGGCAGACGAGCCCGCCGTTGAGGTGCTCGACTTTGGCGATCTGGTCATCGATATCTCGGGCCACAAGATCTTGGTCGAGGACAAGGAAGTAGACCTGACTGCTTCCGAGTTTAAGCTGCTCACCACGCTTGCTCGCCATCCCGGTCGCGTCTATAACCGTATGGAGCTGGTCGAGAAGGTGCTCGGCTATGACTTTGAGGGCTACGAGCGCACCATCGACAGTCACGTCAAGAACCTTCGCGCCAAGCTGGGCGACGACCCCAAGAAGCCTAAGTGGCTCTACACCGTTCACGGCGTCGGTTATCGCTTCGAGGCTCCGGCCAAGACCGATAAGTCGGACGAGAAATAGGGAAATCACATATGACACCTGCGCGCTTTGAAATTGGGCAAAAGCATAAGCAGGAGAACGAGGCGGGTTCCAAGGCAAGTTGGAACACGCCTCGTTCCGATTCACGGCCAGCGATGAGCTATCCCTCGCGCATGGCCTTGGCTTTTGCCCTGACGTCGCTCATGACGGTATTGGTGCTGGTGGGCGTTGTCTCCGTTGTGTGGGGTACCGTCTTTTCGGATTACACGCGCTCCAATATCGTCGAGATTGCCAATTCTGCCGCCGAAAAGCTTGCGACGTCGTACGAGGAAAACGGCAACTGGACTGCGGGCGAGCTACGCACGGTCGCGACATCGAGCTTGGTGTCCGACGACCTGAGTATGCAGGTTGTCAACAAAAAGGGCGTTGTCGTCTATGACGACTCATGGCCTTCGGCAAGTGCGACCGCCGATGTGCGCGAGAGCGAATCGGCGTCGAGCAGCTCGAGCGGTAAAAAGGCCTCGCATAGCCCGGTCTCGTCGGCGCCCACCGACTCCGATAGCGTTGCCAACGTCGAAATCATAACGTCTTCTGGCGAGCATGTCGGACAGGTGAAGCTATGGGCTATCGGCTCCGATGCCCTGCTCACCAAGGCGGATTCTGCGTTTAGGGAAAAGACTTTTAACGCCATGGCCCTTGCCGCGGTTGTTGCGGTCTGCATCTCAGTTGTTATCGGATCGTTCGTGTCGCGCATGCTTACCAGACCGATTCATCGTATAACCAGCACAGCCAAGCAAATTCGCGACGGCGATTTGTCCGCTCGTACCGGTTTGCGCGGCGACGATGAAATCGATCAGTTGGGTGAGACCTTTGACGAGATGGCCACCTCGCTCGAGAAAGATATGAAGCACGAAAAGCGCCTGACCTCGGATGTCGCACACGAGCTTCGCACGCCGCTCATGGCCATGCTTGCAACGGTCGAGGCCATGCAGGACGGCGTGTATCCCACCGACGATGAGCATCTGGAGACGGTCGCTTCCGAGACGCGCCGCCTGGCTCGTTTGGTGCAGCAGATGCTCGACCTATCGCGTATGGAAAACA
Source organism: uncultured Collinsella sp. (assembly GCA_902472315.1). Classification (GTDB taxonomy): domain Bacteria; phylum Actinomycetota; class Coriobacteriia; order Coriobacteriales; family Coriobacteriaceae; genus Collinsella. The sequence continues at coordinate 5,227 of CABRNM010000001.1, read as the reverse complement.
GCACGGCCCCGCTCAACCTTGAGCCGGTGGACATGGTTCCTTTCGTGCGTTCCATCGTCAATGCCCAGGAGCGCCTGTTTGTCGACCGCGATCTGCGCTTGCGCTTTGCTGACGAGACCCAAGGTCACGACGATGTCGTCGAGGCCGATCCCGACATGATCACGCAGTGCGTCATCAACCTCATGAGCAACGCCATGCGCTACACCCCCGAGGGCGGTTGGGTCGTGGTGTCGGTGCTCAGTGACCGCAAGCACGTCAGCATTGCCGTTTCTGATACCGGCATCGGTATTGCCAAGGACGATCTGTCGCGCATCTTCGGGCGGTTTTGGCGCGCCGATGCCAGCCGCGCCCGCGAAGCTGGCGGCCTGGGCGTTGGCCTCGCCGTGACCAAGCAGATCGTCGAGCGTCACCATGGCTACATATCCGTGGAGTCGGAGCTTGGAAAGGGTACGACTTTTACAATTCATCTGCCCCGCGAGCACACGGCAGACGCGGCATCTACTACAATGGAGCACTAGCTTTTCGCTATTCGGTGAAGGAGGGGCCGCGTCCCTGCCGCTCCGAGTTTGCGAAAACATGCGGGAAAGAACCCGCATTTCTGTCGTATTTAGGTAAGGAGTGACTCACGTGACAACGATGGAGCGTCGTCCGGATTCCCGTGGCAAGGTTCGTGATATTTACGATGCCGGTGAAAACCTGCTGATGGTCGCCACCGACCGCATTTCTGCGTTCGACTTCATTCTTCCCGACGAGATTCCGTTTAAGGGAGAGGTACTCAATCGCATCTCGGCATTCTGGTTCGATAAGTTTGCCGACATCGTCCCCAACCATCTCGTTTCCATCGACCCGGCGGATTTCCCCGAGGAGTTTGCTGAGTATCGTGACTACCTCGCTGGCCGCGCCATGCTGGTTAAGAAGGCCCAGACGATTCCTATCGAGTGCATCGTCCGCGGCTATCTGACCGGTTCGGGCAAGAAGACCTACGACGAGAACGGCACCGTCTGCGGCATCCAGCTGCCTGAGGGCCTGACCGAGGCTTCCAAGCTTCCTGAGCCGCTGTTCACGCCGTCCACGAAGGCCGAGATCGGTGACCACGACGAGAACATCTCGTTCGAGCGTTGCTGCGAGATCGTGGGCGAGGACATCGCCACGCAGATTCGTGACCTTTCCCTCAAGATCTACAAGGCCGCTGCCGAGTACGCCGCGACCCGTGGCATCATCATTGCCGACACCAAGTTCGAGTTTGGTGTTATTGATGGCAAGGTCACGCTGATCGACGAGTGCCTCACGCCCGACTCCAGCCGTTTCTGGCCTGCTGCCAGCTACGAGGAGGGCAAGATCCAGCCTAGCTACGACAAGCAATTCGTCCGCAATTGGCTCAAGGCCAACTGGGATATGACGGGGGAGACCCCGCACCTGCCCGCCGAGGTCATCGATGGCACGTCCGAGCGCTATCGCGAGGCCTTCCAGATCATCACGGGCTCCCAGTTCACAAGCATGAAGGAGAACGCATAAGTGAGTACCCGTAGCGCCACGAACAAGCGCACGCAATCCCACGAAGTTACCGGGGTTGCGCGCAAGTCTGCCGCATCTGCTAAGCCCGCCCGCCAAGCAGCGAGCTCCGTTCGCGTCGTGCCGGCTTCGTCTAAGGCACGCCGCAAAGAGCTCGAGAAGGGCGAGAACCTCGAGGGCCTCTCTAAAGAGGAGAAGCGCGCCCGCAAGGCTAAGCAGCGCGCCAAGGAGGACCGCATCTATACGGTGTCGAATATCCTCCTCAAGCAGGACGAGGACTACACCAGGCGCCGTCGCATCTGGTGGATTGTGCTCGCCATTGGCATGGTGCTCGTCGTGGCAATTTGGGCCTCGCTGTACTTCGCTCCCGCTGGCATGGTGTCCAGCCCTGTCCAGATGGTCGGCATTGTTTTGTCCTACGTCATCATTTTGGGCGACTTTATCTATGACTTCGCTCGTATTCGTCCCTTGCGCAACATGTACCGCGCGCAGGCCGAGGGCATGTCCGAGAACAAGCTCAACGCTCTTATTGAGCGCGCGGCTGCCGAGGAGGACAAGAAGGACTCCAAGAAGAAGTAGCGTTTGCATACATACTTATCGCTAAGATATAAGGCGCGTCGTTTTTGCGGCGCGCCTTTTTACTGTTCTATAGATAGATGGAGTGGCACATGATTCGAGCTGCCCTGACGGTCGAAGAGGCTCTGGAGGGCATGAAGGCCCTGGAGCCCAAGATTAAAAACTACGCGCGCCTGGTCGTCCGCAAGGGCGTAAACGTCAAGCCCGGCCAGGAGGTCGTCGTTCAGTCTCCGGTCGAGTGCGCGCCGTTTGCGCGCGTGGTGGTCGCGGAGGCCTATGCTGCCGGCGCCGGCCACGTGACGGTCATTTGGGCCGATGATGCCGTGACGAGGCTCACGTACGAGCATGTCGAGAAAAGCTATTTTGAGCAGACGCCCGAGTGGAAGCGCATACAGCTGGATTCCTTGGCCCAGGATGGTGCCTGCTTTGTCTTTATCGAGGGTGCGGATCCTGCAGCCCTCAAGGGCATCGATCCAGCCAAGCCGGCCGCGGCATCCAAGGCGAGGAATACGCAGTGCAAAGTTTTCCGCCGTGGACTGGATTACAACATCAATCCGTGGTGCATCGCCGGCGCTCCGGTCGTGGCATGGGCGCACGAGGTGTTCCCGGGAGACGCCGATGAGGTTGCAATCTATAAGCTGTGGAATGCGATTCTGCACACCGCGCGCGCCGATGGCCAGGACCCAGAGAGCGACTGGGAACTCCATGACGCCGCATTCGAAAAGAACCTGCGTTTCCTGAACGACAATCGTTTCGACTACCTGCATTACAACGCGGCAAATGGAACCGATCTGACGATTGGCATGACGAAAGGTCACGAGTGGGCCGGCGGCAAGGGCAAGACGCCCGATGGGCACCCCTTCTTCCCCAACATTCCCACCGAGGAAGTCTTCACTTCGCCCGATCGCATGCGCGCCGACGGTATCGTGTACTCGGCCATGCCGCTCATCCATCACGGCAATAAGGTCGAAGATTTTTGGATTAAGTTCGAGGGCGGCCGCGTGGTGGACTACGACGCCCGCGTGGGCAAGGCAACGCTCGCAAGTATCATCGATACTGACGAGGGCGCTGCTCACCTGGGAGAGGTCGCGCTCATTTCCAAGAACACGCCGATCCGCGAAAGTGGTGTTCTGTTCTACGATACGCTCTATGACGAGAACGCTAGCTGCCATCTCGCGCTAGGTGTCGGTTTCCCCGAATGCATCGAGGGTGGGTATGACATGTCCAAGGAGGAGCTCCTGGAGCATGGCGTTAACGTCTCGAGCACGCACGTCGATTTTATGATCGGCACGGACGACATCGATATTACGGGCATTACGCCTGATGGACGTGAAGTTGTGATTTTCCAGAACGGCCAATGGAGTTGGGAATAGTCCCAGACCGTGGTACAATGCCACCCGCGGGCCGTTAGCTCAGCTGGCAGAGCAGGGGACTTTTAATCCCAAGGTCCAGGGTTCGAACCCCTGACGGCCCACCATAGAATAGAAAGCGATCGACTCCGGTTGGTCGCTTTTTTTGTTGCCGGTGCACGGGTTCGAACCCGTCGGGGCGCGGAGCGCCGCAGCGGCCGCCTGCGGAGCAGGCTGAACCCCCGACGGCCCACCCAAAGAAAGGAAAACGAAATGAAAACAGACAGATACGGAATTAGCGGCAGCACATTAAAGATAATAGCGGCCATTTCGATGGTTCTCGATCATGTAAGCAGGATCGTCCTGACCAATGGAATCATGACTCACGCATCGTACAATCAGATATCAGACGAGCAGTGGGCGATTCTAAGCGAGGCTTCGGATGTGCTTCATGTTCTTGGCAGAATTGCATTTCCCTTATTTTGCTTTTTGATAGTTGAGGGATTTTTGCATACTCATGACATAAAGAAGTACCTGCGAAATATGCTTGTCTTCGCAATCATTGCGGAGCCCATATACGATTTCGTTCAAACCGGGCAGCTATTTGACCTTCGGCAACAGAATGTTATGTATGAGCTCCTGCTTTCCTTGGTCTTTTTGATTATTCTGGAAAAGATACAAAGTCTTTCAAAATGGAAGAGGCACATTGCAGAAATTGCTCTGATTGTTTTGACAGCACTGGCAGCTGAATACACTAAGCTGGATGGCGGTGCGTATGGCATTCTGCTTGTGGCTGCATTCTATTTATTCCACGACAGCAAAGCTAAGATGTTCTTTGCTGCAGTATGTGCAGTGCTCCTTTCGTCATGCCATATAATTGGCGGCGGATTTGAGTTCACTACAGCTAATATTTTTAATCCTGATGTTGCTGCCGCGATAATTTCGTTGTTGCTTATCAATCTTTATAATGGCAAGCGAGGGCTGAAGCTGAAATATTTCTTCTACATTTTCTATCCGGCACATCTTGCTCTGCTTTATGGTGTCTCGCTTATTGTTTTGAACTGTCTTTAAAAACTCTCAAACAAGTCTCTGAAAGCAGAAACAAATTGACCCTAAGACTGCTTGTGAATTTCCGGAAGACCTGAGAGATGCGAGGATAGACAACGAGGGCTGCAGAAAGATGCTTCTCAGTTCTCTGGCGGATCGCATGAATCTGTATGAGGATCACTTCCACACACTCATTGATAACAGTGATAAACACGGCAGATCCTCAAAACATGAGACTGCGAAGGTCGAAAGATGCTTCGAAAGCATGAATGGCAGCGAGAAAACGAGTTCGGAAGCACCCTCTGGATGCTCCAGCATAGAATAGAAAGCGGTCAACTTCGGTTGGCTGTCTTTTTTTGTCGCCCTTTCATGGGTTCGAACCCGTATCTATCTATATATAAGAACGCTTGGCGAACAAAACCCGCCTTTTACCGATGGGAAACAAATAGCTGATGCCTTTGGAGTAAAGTAGCGCTCCAGAGATGACCGATGTCTCAATACTCATAAAACAGCTGGTCATCGCCAATATCAGAAGCCAATGCTTCAGTTTTAACCTCAGTGATGCGACTGAGGAACCTATTCATTTGTGAACAAAATATGGAGTGCCGGATTCCCGCCCACGGCGCCCCTCCGGTCTGGCAATATATCTCCTTGCCGCGCGGCCCGGTCGAACCGGATCAGCCGCGGGGCGTGCACCTTGAGAACCGGATACTGCGAGGATGGACACATTCAGTGTCGCATCC